>NZ_JBITHR010000001.1:0-801514 GCF_044458185.1 Streptomyces sp. NPDC050485
ACCCGCACCAGCCACTTCGCAGCACTTCGCCCCGCCGAGCTCACGCTCGACGGGGCGAAGTAGAACCAGCCCCCCCCGGATTAACCAACAGCATCCTTCCGGGCGGGGGGCCGTTGGCCTACAGTCCCCTGACGGATCGTCAGATCACTGGAGGGGGACGGCACATGCGCCTGGGACTCGCACTCGGCTACTGGGGGCGCGGCCCCCACCCCGGCCACCTCGAACTCGCCCGCGCGGCCGAGGAGTTCGGCTACCACTCGGTGTGGACGGCGGAGGCCTGGGGCTCCGACGCGTTCACCCCGCTCACCTGGATCGCCGCGCACACCTCCCGCATCCGGCTCGGCACCGCGGTCGCGCAGATGGCGGCGCGCACCCCCACCGCCACCGCCATGCACGCGCTCACCCTGGACCACCTCTCCGGCGGCCGGATGATGCTGGGCCTCGGCCTCTCCGGGCCCCAGGTCGTCGAGGGGTGGTACGGCCGCCCGTTCCCGTCGAGCCCGCTCACCGCGACCCGCGAGTACGTCGACGTCATCCGTCAGGTCCTGCGCCGCGAGGCCCCCGTCGAACTCGACGGCCGCTTCCACGCCCACCCCTACCGCGGCGCGGACGGTACGGGTCTGGGCAAGCCCCTCAAGTCCATCACCCACCCGCTGCGCCCGGACATTCCCGTACTCCTCGGCGCGGAGGGCCCCAAGAACATCGCCCAGACCACCCGCATCGCGGACGGCTGGCTCCCGCTGTACTGGTCACCGACCAGGACGGACGCGTACGCGGCCTCGTTGGCGGGGTTGCGGGACGACTTCCTGGTCGCCCCCATGGTCCGCGCGCACGTCTGCGAGGACGTGGCCGAGGGGCTGCTCCCGGTGAAGGCGATGCTGGGCTTCTACATCGGCGGCATGGGCCACGCCGCCCGCAACTTCCACGCCGACCTGATGGCCCGCATGGGGTACGGGGAGGCGGCCCGCCGGATCCAGGAGCTGTTCCTGGCGGGCCGCCGCGACGAAGCGGTGCGGGCCGTCCCGGACACCTTCGCCGACGAGATCTCCCTGGTGGGCCCGCGCCAACGCATCGCCGAACGCCTGGAGTTGTGGCGCAAGGGCCCGGTGACGGACCTGTTGATCACGTCCCCGGACCCGACGACCCTGCGCACCTTGGCGGACTTGAACTCGTAGCGCTGGTCCGCAAATCCTCAGGTCCCGCCGGCACATCCAAACCCTGGGCAGAATAATCAAGCCCGTCATGGGGGTCCCCCCTGGCCCTTAAGGCCTTGGGGGAGCTTGAGGACGCAGGGTGGTCAGCCACCCAACTGGCTAGCAGAGGGCACCTGGTCAGTCACCGGCGCCCCCGCACTCGCGCCCGCGTTCTTGACCCCGCCGATCACATTCTGGAACTGGTTGACGTCCGCGTCACTCGCGTCCCCCTTGCGCAGCTTGTCGCCGAGGCCCTTCAACGAGTCGATGCCGGACCCCAGCGGCGCGAGGGCCTTGGACAGCAGCGGGTCGCCCTTGGCGTTCTCCGTGGCCGCCTTCAGGCGGTTGTACGTGAACGCTCCGGCCAGGCCCGCCTTGACGAGCGCGAACGTACGGCCCTTCGCGCCCTTCTTGAACGTGCCGGCCTTGAACGGCTTCACGATCCACTGGTAGGCGGCGCCGGCCGCGAGACCCGCGTTCGCGACGAAGCGGGTCTTGGCGAGTTTCTGGCGCTCGGCGGAGCTGGTCGGCGAGGCGCTGCTCGCCGCCGCGTGCTCGGCCGCCGTCAGGCTGCTCTGGGTGGTCTTGGTTTCGCCTCCGCAGGCGGCCGTCGACACCAGGACGGTGCTGGACAGGACGACCGCCACGACTATGCGGCGGATGGGGAGCGTACTGGGCACGATGACCTCCGGGGGATGTTTCGGGCCTCCCCGGCAGCCTCACCCGCCTGGCCGCACTCCGCCACTCGGGCGACTCCGTACGAGTGCCCCCTTAGCCGCAGCAGTACGGAGCCAGCCCCCGGGGCAGGCGGTCGCCGCCGAAGACCGCCACGGTCGGCTCGTCGCCGCCCAGCGCGGCCACCGCGAGGAGCAGCGAGCCCGCCGTCCACGTCGTGAGCTCCTCCGGCCACACCGCGCGGTTGCCCTCGAAGACGTACCCCGTCCAGTACAGGCCCGAGGCGGGGTCGCGCAGGTGCCGGATGGACTGGAGGATCTCCAGGGCCCGGTCGGACTCCCCCATCGCCCAGAGCGCCAGGGCCAGTTCGCAGCTCTCGCCGCCGGTGACCCAGGGGTTGGGCAGCACGCAGCGCACCCCGAGGCCGGGGACCACGAAGTCGTCCCAGCGCGACTCGATGCGCTCCTTGGCCTCGGCGCCGGTGAGCGCGCCGCCCAGGACCGGGTAGTACCAGTCCATGGAGTAGCGGGACTTGTCGAGGAAGCGTTCGGGGTGGTGCTGGATGGCGTGGGCGAGCGCGCCGGCCGCCAACTCCCAGTCGGGCTGGGGCTCTTCGCGCTGCTCGGCGATGGCGAGCGCGCAGCGCAGCGCGTGGTGGACGGACGAACTGCCGGTGAGCAGCGCGTCGTTGACCGCCGTTCCGTCCTCCTCGCGCTTCCAGCCGATCTGCCCGCCGGGCTGCTGGAGGGCGAGGACCCATTCGACGGCCGCGAAGACGGCGGGCCACATGCGGTCGAGGAAGGTGTCGTCGCCGGTGGCGAGGTAGTGGTGCCAGACGCCGACGGCTATGTAGGCGACGAAGTTGGACTCCCGGCCGTGGTCGGTGACGTGGTCGTGCTCGCCGTCGTGGTAGGCGGCGTACCAGGATCCGTCCGCGTTCTGGTGCCGGGCGAGCCATGCGTAGGCGCGCTCGGCGGCCTGGTGCTCGCCCGCCGCGTCGAGCGCCATGGCCGCCTCGGTGTGGTCCCAGGGGTCCAGGTGGTGCCCGCGGAACCACGGGATGGCGCCGTCCTCGCGCTGGGCGGCGAGGAGTCCGGCGACCGTCTTCGAGGCCTGTCCGGCGGTGAGCACCCCGGGCAGGACGAGGTGTTCGGTGCGCTCCGGCGAGGTCACTTGGCGGCGCCCACAGGGAGGTGAGGCTTGGTCGCGTACGCCACGAAGCTCTTGCCGACGACCGGGTTGAGCGCCCGCTCGGCGAGCCGGGTGACCGTGCTGATGCCGGGCGTCTTCATGATGTCCCAGACCAGGAGCTGGTGGTACGCCTTCACCGGCAGCGCCTTGTCGTTGTCGACGCCGAAGGCGCACTTGAGCCACCAGTACGGCGAGTGCAGCGCGTGCGCGTGGTGGGTGCCGTACGGCTTGAGGCCGGCCTGCTTCATCTTGCCGATCAGCTCGTCGGCCTTGTAGATGCGGATGTGGCCGCCCTCGACCTCGTGGTACGCGTCCGACAGCGCCCAACACACCTTCTCCGGCCCGTACCTCGGCACGGTGACGGCGATGCGGCCGCCCGGCTTGAGGACGCGGACCATCTCGGCGAGCACGCCCTTGTCGTCGGGGATGTGCTCCATGACTTCCGAGATGATCACGACGTCGAAGGACTCGTCGGGGAAGGGGAGGTTGAGCGCGTCCCCTTCCATCGCCGTCGCGGTGGCTCCCTCGGGCGCCTCCCCGGCCTCCTTCATCGCGGCGAACCACTTGGCGACCTCGCGGATCTCCTCGCCGTTCTGGTCGAGCGCCACGACCTGGGCGCCGCGCCGGTAGCACTCGAAGGCGTGCCGGCCCGCGCCGCAGCCCAGGTCGAGCACGCGGTCGCCCGGGGCGAGCGGGAAGCGGGAGAAGTCGACGGTCAGCACGGGGTCTGCCCTTTCCGATGGAGAACACCTGTGGCCGCGGAGCGGCCGGTAGTCGTGGGCGCGGGGCGCCCGGTCAGCTGGCGGGCTTGCGGGCCGGGACCCGGCCCTGTGCCTCGATCGCCTCGCGGTAGAGCTCGGCGGTGCCCTGGGCGGCGCGGGCCCAGGTGAAGCGTTCCAGGACCCGTTCGCGGCCGGCCGCGCCGAGGCGGGCCCGCAGCTCCGCGTCGGCGAGGAGGCGGCCGATGGCCACCGCGAGGGCTCCCGCGTCGCCCGGCGGCACGGCCAGGCAGGTCTCCCCGTCGGCCCCGGCGACCTCGGGAATGGCGCCGCCGGTGGTGGCGACCAGCGGGGTGCCGGTGGCCATCGCTTCGGCCGCGGGCAGCGAGAAGCCCTCGTACAGCGAAGGTACGCAGCTGACCTGCGCGGACCGTACGAGGTCGACGAGTTCGGCGTCGGAGACGCCCTTGACGAACCGCACCGCGTCGCCGAGCGCGTACTTCTCGATGGCCTGGGCGACCGGTCCGTCCTCGGCTCGCCTGCCGACGACGACGAGGTGCGCGTCGGGGTGCTCGGTGCGCAGCTTGGCGAGCGCTTCGACCAGGAAGACCAGGCCCTTGAGCGGCACGTCCGCGCTGGAGGTCGTCACGATCCGGCCGGGCACCTCGGCGACGGCCGCATCCGGCGACCACAGGCCGGTGTCGGCGCCGATGTGCACGACCCGGATGCGGTCCTCGCGCACCCCGAGGTGGTCCACGATCTCGCCCCTGGAGGTGCCGGAGACGGTGAGCACGGACGGCAGCCGGCGGGCGACCCGCTTCTGCATGCGGGTGAAGCCGTACCAGCGGCGCACGGAGGCGCGGCGCTTCCAGTCGGCGGCGGCGTCCAGTTCGAGCTTTCGATCGACGGTGATGGGGTGGTGGATCGTGGTGACGAGCGGCGCGCCGACATCGCCCAGCAGCCCGTACCCGAGCGTCTGGTTGTCGTGGACCACGTCGAACTCGCCCCTGCGCGCGGCCAGATGACGCCGGGCGCGCAGCGAGAAGGTGAGCGGCTCGGGGAAGCCGCCGGTCCACATCGTGGCGACTTCCAGGCGGTCGATCCAGTCCCGGTACTCGTCCCTCTTGGGCGTACGGAACGGATCGGGCGAGCGGTAGAGGTCCAGGCTGGCGAGTTCGGTGAGCGGGACGCCCTCGTCGAGCACGGGGTAGGGCTGGGCGCCGATGACCTCGACGCGGTGCCCGAGCCGGGCGAGCTCGCGCGAGAGGTGGCGGACGTAGACGCCCTGGCCGCCGCAGAACGGGTTCCCCTTATAGGTGAGGAGCGCGATCCGCAGCGGGCGCTCGCCCTCACGGCCGGCGTCCCCGGTGCGGGGGCTTGCCTCAATGGCCTCAGCGGTCACTCGCGGCCCCCTTCATCACTGCGTTTCGCCGGAGCGTAACCGCTCGCGCTAATCTAGAACAAGTTCCAGACTTGATCCTTCTCAAGCGTTCTTCGATCACTTGAGGAGCTTCGAATCTACCGGCAGGTAGCGCGACTGTAAGGGCTGGATCAGGTGATTCGCGCCACGACGGGACCCCTGCCATGCTGGCCGCCGAGCGCGGGTGTCACGACGGCAACAACGGAACGGGACATATGACAGCGGAAGCCAGGGTGGCCACCGAGACCTCCCCTCCTCTGACGGAGCGGCAGGAGGCGCGCCGCCGCCGCATCCTGCACGCGAGCGCCCAGCTGGCCAGCCGGGGCGGCTTCGACGCGGTCCAGATGCGCGAGGTGGCCGAGGCGGCGGGGGTCGCCCTCGGCACCCTGTACCGCTACTTCCCGTCCAAGATCCACCTCCTGGTCGCGACCATGCAGGACCAGCTCCAGCACCTGCACAGCGCGCTGCGCAAGCACCCGCCGTCCGGCGAGGGGGCCGCGGACCGGGTGGCCGAGACGCTGATGCGCGCCTTCCGGGCGCTCCAGCGCGAGCCGCATCTGGCGGACGCGATGGTGCGGGCCCTCACCTTCGCGGACCGCTCGGTGAGCCCGGAGGTGGACACGGTCTCCCGGCAGACCACGGCGATCATCCTGGACGCGATGGGCCTGGACCGTCCGACGCCGGAGCAGCTCTCGGCGGTCCGGGTCATCGAGCACACCTGGCACTCGGCCCTGATCACCTGGCTGTCGGGCCGGGCGTCCATCGCCCAGGTCAAGATCGACATCGAGACGGTCTGCAAACTGATCGATCTGACCGCGCCACCCATTGCGCCGAAGGCGTAGCGAGATCCCGGGGCACCCCTTGGCGCGCTCCCCCGCCGCGAGAGTCCGTCCGGGGCTCAACTGCCAGGTGGGACACGGTGGTTGAGGGCTTCACCGGGGCCTCGGGAACGCGCCCCGGCGGCGCGTGCCGCACCCCGTGTGCGCGGGTGCGCGCCCCCAGTGCCCCCCGTCAATCTGTTCGGCGGGGCCATGACAGGGGCAGCCGCCGCCCAGAATCGTTGCGTGCCCAACGAAGGCGCCGGTAGGTGAGAGCCTGTGTCTCAACCCCGCCGCGGACCCAGGCGAGGTTGAGACACAGGCTCTGAGCTTGGAAGGAGCTGGAAACGTGGTCCGGGTACTTCTCGTGCACGACTCGTGCCTGCTGCGATCGGCCCTGGCCGAACGCCTCGCACGCGAGCCCGACCTGGAGGTCCACCACACACCTTGGCGCGGCGCCCCGGCGCTGGCGCGATTACTGAGCCCGGACGTCTGCGCGGCCGACCTGGACTGTTCCGAGTCCTACGGGATCGCACCGCTCGGCGAACTCACCGGCTGCCGCCCGGGCACCGGGAAGTCCCGACTCCTGGTGCTGGCCGACGCACACCGTCCGGGACCGCTGAAGCGGGCGGCCGATGCCAATGCCCGCGGCTATGTGGACAAGGGGGGCACGCCAGAGCATCTGATCGCGGCCATCAGACAGGTGGCCGAGGGGAAACGGTTCGTCGATGACTCGCTGGGCTTCAGTTTCCTCAGAGCGGCCGAAATGCCGCTGACCCGCCGTGAGTTGAGCGTTCTCTCACTCGCCGCCGAAGGAGCCTCGATCTCCGACATCGCGCACCGGCTGCATCTGTCCAACGGCACGGTGCGCAACTACATGGCCGCCATCACCCGCAAGACCGGCGCCCGCAACCGGGTCGACGCCATACGGATCTCCCAGGGGGAGGGGTGGGTGTGAGACATCCTCGCCGGTGCCGGTGCCGGTGAGATCGCGGTAGAACGCGGAGCGGGCGAGGAGCTCCTCGTGGGTGCCGAGTTCGGCGCGGGCCCCGTCCATCAGCAGTACGCGGTCCGCGCGGCGGGCCGAGCCGGTGCGGTGGGCGACGACCACGAGGGTGCGTCCGGGCTGTGCGGTGAACGCCCGCTCCGCGCTCGCCTCGGCCACCGGGTCGAGATGACAGGTCGCCTCGTCGAGGAGGACCAGCGGCGCGGGCGAGGCGTGGGCCCGCGCCAGTGCGACGAGCTGGCGCTCACCGGCGGAGAGCGCGGCGGGGTCGAGCACCGCGTCGAGCCCGCCGAGCCGGTCGGTCAGCGGCCCCGCCCCGACCGCCTCCGCCGACGCCAACAGGGCACTGTCATCGGGGAGTTGGGCGCAGAAGTAGCTCAGGTTCTCGCGGACGGTGGCGGTGAAGACGTACGCCTCCTGCGGCACAAGGACCCGGTCGGGGCCCCGCAGCACCTCACCCGCGTCCGGCCGCAGCACTCCGGCGATCAGCGCGAGCAGGGTGGATTTGCCGATGCCGCTCGGACCGGCCACCGCGAGGTGCTCCCCGGCCGGTACGGCGAGGTCGAGGCGGTCGAGCACGGGGGCGGCGCCCGGCCCGTACGCGAAGACGACCCCGCGCAGCCGCACCGGCCACGCCCCGTCCTGGTGCCGGGCCTGTGCCGGAACGTCGTCCGGCCCGGCGGCGAGCCTGCGCAGGACGACCGACAGGCGGGCGCCCGAGGTGCCGAGGCCCTGCACCAGGGCCTGGAGGGCGGGCAGCAGCGACTGGGTGAGGTAGGCGAACGCGCCCGCGAGGCCGCCCGCGGTGACTCCGTGGCGCAGCAGCCAGGGCGCGGTGACCAGGAGCAGCGGCAGCGGCAGCCGTCCGCCGATGCCCACGGCGAAGGTCCTGGCCACGCCCCAGACGGCGAGCGAGCGGGCCGCGCGGTACTCGCCGTCGACGCGCGCCCCGGCGTCCGCGGCGGCCCGCCGCTCGGCGCCCGATGCCGCGATGTCCCGCAACCCGGTTGCCAGCAGGCCGAGTTCGGCGGCCAGGCGTTCGTCGGCGGCCAGGAAGTCCTCCTGGCGACGGGCGAGCGGGCGGAGGGTCGCGGCGAAGAGCGCGAGTCCGACGAGCAGCGGGCCCGCGACCACCGGGAGCAGGACGGGGGCGAGGGCGAAGAGGCCGAAGAGCGCGCCGGCCGCGGTGAAGACGAAGGTACGCGAGACGAGCACGAGTCCGGCGAGGGTGTCCCTGGCCAGCTCCACCTGCTGGGTGAGGCGGGAGAGCGCCGCGTCGTCCGCCTCGCGCAGGCCGCGCGTCACCACCGCCCGCACGAGTTCGTCCCGTACGGGTTCGACCAGGTCGGCGACGGCTCCGTACACCCGGCGGGTTCCGAAAGCCCCCGCGAGCACGGCGAGTCCGGCCGCCACGAGCCATCCGGTGCCGGTGGCGGCGCGGCCCGCGAGGAAGCCGTCGTCCAGGGCGCGGGCGAGGGCGAAGCCGAGCAGGAAGGTCTGGGCGGCTTCGAGCAGCGACCATCCCGCGAGGCGGAACAGGACCCGCTTGCGCCGGCCAAGGAGGTTCCTCAGCATGGGGCATCGTCCTCGCCGAACACCGCGCGGTAGTCGGCCAGTCGGGACAGTTCGCGGTGCGGGGCGACCGCGCGCGGACGGCCGTCCTCCAGCCACACCACCAGGTCGGCGCGGGCCGCCGTCGAGGCGCGGTGGGCGACGATCAGGTGGGTGCCGGTGCCGTGCAGCAGGGCCCGGGAGACCTTGAGCTCGGTGGCCGAGTCGAGGCTGGAGGTGGCGTCGTCCAGGATCAGCAGACGGCCCGGGTGGGCGAACGCCCTGGCCAGGCCCAGGCGTTGGGACTCGCCGCCGGACAGGGGCGCACTCGCGCAGGGCGTGGCGTAGGCGGCGGGCATCCGGCGGACGAAGTCGTCGGCGCAGGCGGAGCGGGCCGCCGCCACCACGGCCGGCTCGCCCGGGTCGTGGGCCCCGTACGCGATGGTGCCGCCCACCGTGCCGCCGAGCAGCACGGGGCGGGCGAAGGCGTAGCCGACCGCGCGGCGCAGCTCCGTGTGGGTGAGGGAGGGCAGCGGTACGCCGTCGAGGTTCACCGTGCCGGACTCCGGGTCGGCGAGCCGGCCCGCGACGGCCGCGAGCGCCGACTTGCCGCTGCCCGACCGGCCGACCACGGCGACCACCGCCCCGCCCGGCAGCGTGAGATCGACCTCGCGCAGGGGCCCGTGCACGACACCTCGCAGGGTCAATTCCCCGGTGCCGTCCGGCAGTTCGGCATGTCCGTACGCAACGACCGGTGCGGTCAGCACCTCCTGGAGCCGGGCGGTGGCGGTGCGTCCGCGGGTCAGCGTGTTCACCATGCCGACCAGGGCGCCGGTGCCGGTGGCGAGGCTCGCGTAGCGCCAGGCCGCGAGGAGTCCGCCGACGCTCAACTCGCCCCGGGCCAGGCGCAGTCCGGCGACGGCGAGCACCGCGAGCTGGAGCAGCGGGAGCAGCACCGCGGCCTGCGCGGTGGAGCGGCCGAGCACCTGCCACATGAGGTGGCCCTGGCGGGAGAGTTCGGGCAGCGGCGCCAGGATGCGGGCGGCGTCCCGCTCGGGGTGTCCGGCCGCCGCGATGGTGCGGGCACCGCGCACCGCTTCCAGGAGGCGGCCCGCGATCTGGCCCTGGGTGCGCAGATAGCCCGCGCTGCTCGCGCCCGAGCCGCGCACGAACACCCGAAGCAGCAGGGCGAACAGCGGCATTCCGGCGACCACCACCAGGGCGGTCCACGGATCGGTGAGGGCCAGCGCGACGAGTCCGCCGACCGGGGTGATGACGGCGGCAAGGGCGCCCGCGATCGATACGGGTACGGTCGAGGCCTGGGCCGCGTTGCCGGTGAGGCGCGCCACCAACTCTCCTTCGGAGCAGGCTTGTTGCGGCCCTGCGTCGAGGACGTGACCGAGCACCCGGCGGCGCAGCCAGGCCGCGCTGCGGGCGGTGGCGGTGGCGGTGACGGCCGATTCGAGTGCGC
The DNA here is from genome assembly GCF_044458185.1 of Streptomyces sp. NPDC050485. NCBI lineage: Bacteria > Bacillati > Actinomycetota > Actinomycetes > Kitasatosporales > Streptomycetaceae > Streptomyces > Streptomyces sp. NPDC050485. Next base: position 10,045 of record NZ_JBITHR010000001.1, read on the forward strand.
CGATCAGTACCGCGGCCGTGGTGAGCAGGGCGCACAGGGTGATCCAGGGCGCGGCCTCGGACTGCCGCCCGGCCAGCACCAGGTCGAGCGCGCGGCCGACGACCGCGGGCAGCGCGAGCCCGGCGCCGGCCGACGCGCAGGTCAGCGCCAGGACCAGGGTGCGAGGACCGGCGCTCTGCCGGACGGTCTCACGCAACAGCAAGGCGGCCTCCCGCGTGCGGCGGCCCCGGCCGGCGAGCGGTGCCGGGCGGGGCCGCGTCGTTCACTGGTGCACCGGATTACGCGGTGATCAGAGGCAGAGCGTCAGGCTCGCGACGCTGTCGCAGAGCAGCAGACTCAGGCTGCTGCCGCCGCCGTGACCGCCGCCGTCGCCCTCGTCGTTGTCGAGTTCGACGTCGAGGTTCTGCAGGTCGAGAAGGGACATTGCATTCTCCTTTGTCGGCGATGTGCGTTGCCGTCCGTGGGGGACGGGGTTGCTTCAGCCCCGGGTGGGGCCGTCTTGGGGGCCGCCCGGTGGGGCGGCGGTGGGCGCCAGGAAGGGCAGCCCGGCAGGGCGGTCGGCGAGGGCTGCGCCGAGTGCCAGGAGGCAGCCCGCCGTGCCGGTCGCGAGGTCCATGGACAGGCGCATCATCTGGTCGCCGGGGAAGGCGAGTTGGCCTTCGTAGGGCAGGGCGTACCAGGAGAGTCCGGCGATCTGGTCGGCGATCTGGGCGCGCGGCGCACCGGTCCGCGCCAGGTGGAGGACCATGCCGGCGCGCCCGTTGAAGAGGCCGGGCTGCGCGTAGTACCGGGAGCGGGCGGCGGGCCGGATCTGCTCGCGCGCCGCGTGGAACGCCTCGTCGGGCCGGTGGGCGAGGAAGTCGTCGAGGACCGCGGCGATGCCGACGCTGCCTCCGCCGAGGTAGGGCAGGGTGCGGGTGGTGTCGTTGACGACGAGGGTGCCGGCCGGGTTGGTCACACAGCGGTCGAGATCGCGCCGCAGTTCCCCGGCCGCCCGGTCGAGCAGCGCGGCCTCGCCGGTGGACTCGTACAGCCGCAGGAAGAACAGCGCGGGGCCGCTCGCGCCGCGCAGCAGCCCGGCCCGGCGTCCGCCTCCGCCGGAGGCGCGCCCGGCGATCAGCTCGGCCGCCTCCAACGCCTGTTCCTTGTAGCCGAGTTGGTCGAGTACGAGGCCGAGGCCCGCGAGGCCGCCGTGCAGGTCGGGGGCGAGCCGCTGCCAGTTCTCGGCCAGGACGCGGCCGATCAGCTCGCGGGCCCGCTCGGGGTGGCCGAGCCGGTCGAGGACGTACGCGACTCCGGCGAGCCCGTCGTAGAGGCCGAGCGGGGTGCCGGACGGCGGCGGCGCGGTGTGCGCGAGGAGCCACTGCTCGCCCTCGGGGTACGGTCCGGCGCCGGTCTCGGCGAGCGCGTACAGCACTCCGGCGGCGCCGTGCGCGAGGCCGAGGCCGCCGCCCTCGGTGAACTGGGCGATGTCGCCGGGGAAGAGCCGGTCGTCGCGTTCGGGGCAGGCGGAGGCGAGGATGGCGCGAGCCATGGAGTCGCGGCTCGCGGGCCAGTCGGCGAGGTCGGCGGGCGCGTACCCGGCGCGCACCGCCGCTGGCTCCCCCTCGATCACGCGGACCGCCTCGTCCAGGTACCCCTCGGGCAGGCCGGGGAACTGGGCGGCGGCGATCTCGGCGAGGTGCGCGGCCTTGGCGCGGTCGATGACCAGCAGGCTCGTCATCGGCACGAACAGGGCGATCCGCAGACAGGCCAGCGCGTAACGGTCCACGTCGAAGCCCGTGCGGTCCAGGGGCGCGATGAAGCCGGGGTGGGCCATGGACTGGCCGCGGTGCCGGTCGACGGGCATGGCGGCCTCGAAGTCGAGGAGCCGTACGGACTGCTCGTCGGGGGCGACCATGATGTTGAACATGTGCAGGTCGTTGAAGACGATGCCCCGCTCGTGCACGGCGGCCACCGCGTCCTCGACGGCCCGCAGCATGCGCAGCGCCCACTGGGTGTACTCGGCGACCTCGGCGGGATCCGGCTCGACGCCGATGAGCGGGTGCCGGGGCGCGAAGAAGGAGTTGAGGGTGCGGCCTTCGAGGAAGTCCATGACCAGGAAGCGGTGCTCGCCGAGGGTGAACCAGTCGCGCACGGCGGGCGCGATGCCGAGCCCGCCGACCTGTTCCAGGGCGGCCTTCTCGCGCTCCAGGCGGGTCACGGCGTCGCCGCCGTCCGCCGCCAGCCCGGCATGGGGTCTGGCCTCCTTGAGGACGACCCGCTCGCCGGTGCGGGTGTCGGTCCCGGCGTAGACGCCGCCGCCGTTGGAGAAGTGCAGGGCGCGTTCGATGCGGTAGGGCAGGTCGCCGGTGGTGGTCGCGTTGCGGGCGGCGAGGTGGGGCGCGAGGAACTCCGGCAGGGCGACCCAGTCGGGAACGTGGAAGACCGGGTCCCTACGGTCGGGTACGAGCACCCCGTCGGCGTTCTCGACGGCGGTCACCAGGGTGCCGTTCGCGTCGACGCAGTGGCGCTTGGTGAAACCGCCGTAGCGGACGTAGAGCGGGCCCTCGCCCCAGCGCAGATCGGTGAGGATGTACGGCCCCGGCTCACCGGCGAGCAGGGCGCCCAACTCCTCCAGTATTAACCGGAGTTCGGCCTCATCGGCGGGGTAGAGGGTGGCGAACTTCCCGCTGGAGCCGCGGCCCGCGTACTTGGAATTGCGCAGGTGCAGGGGCTGGCGCCCGGGTACGAACTTGAAGGGGACGGCGCGCGGTACGCAGTAGTCCCACACCTGCGCCGCCGTCTTCTCGGCGTTGTCCAGACAGGCCGAGACGTGGATCTTCCAGCCCTGCTGCGGCCGCACCGGGCGCCCTGCCGCCTCCTGAGGACTGAAGTGCAGCCAGTCTCCGGCAAGTTGGGAGGTCCAGCCGTCGGGTGCGGCTCGCTGGGCGGCCTCGAACAGCGGGGTCCGGCCGCCGGTGCGCGAGGAGGACAAGCGGTCCGGGGTCTCGTAGAAATACCTGTCCGCCAGACAGAAGACCTCGTACCGCTTGTCCATATGTGCCTCCCCCTCGATGCCCTGACATCGAGTGGCACTCCCCCCTCGACGGCGTGGCAACGAGATTTCCACGCCACCGCCGGGGCCGGACAGTCACGCCTGTCATCAGGTCACCGTGCGGTACGCATGGGTCAACCTGTGTTCGTAGTAACCGAACAGGAGGGTCCGGGTACGCCGACCAGGAGGGTCCGGGTAACCGGACAGGAGGGTCCGGGTAACCGGACAGGAGGGTCCGGGTAACCGCGCGGAAGGGTCCGGGTAACCGGACAGGAGGGTCCGGGTAACCGCGCGGAAGGGTCCGGGTAACCGCGCGGAAGGGTCCGGCCGGGGCTATTCGTCCGGCGGGAACACCGTTTCGCGGGAGTCGAGCAAGGTGATCAGGATGGCTTCGACCGGGCAGCCCTCGGCGGCGGCCAGGATCTGCTCGTTGGCGTCGGTGTCGGGGGTACGGGGGTGGGACTGCCGGGCGGAGTCGAGCTCGAAGCCGGCCGGGGCGTGGTTGACGCACATGCCGGAGCCGATGCACACGCCCCGGTCGACCTCGACGTGCCAGCGGTCACCCATCAGGCGCCCGCCTCGTATCCGGCGGGCAGGTGGATCATCTTGTGCTCCAGGTACTCGCCGAAGCCCTCGGGCCCGAACTCCCGCCCCACTCCGGAGGACTTGTAGCCGCCGAACGGGCCCAGCATGTCCAGGCTGAAGGTGTTGACGTTGAAGGTGCCGGTGCGGACCTCGCGCGCGAAGTCGATGCCGTGCGCCACGTCACCGGTCCACACACTGCCGCTCAGGCCGTACTCGGAGTCGTTGGCGATCTTCAGCGCCTCGGCCTCGTCCCCGTACGGCAGCAGGCAGATGACCGGCCCGAAGATCTCCTCGCGGGCGATGCGCATCGAGTTGTCGACGCCGCCGAAGAGGGTGGGCTCGACGTACCAGCCCCGGTCGGCACCGGCCGGACGCCCGCCGCCGGTGAGGATCTTGGCGCCTTCCTCCTGGCCGATCCGGATGTAGTCGAGCGAGCGCTGCTGCTGGCGTTTGGCGACCAGCGGGCCGACCTGGGTCGCCGGGTCCAGCGGGTCGCCGACGACCAGCGCGCCCGCGGCCGCCGCGAACGCCTCCGCGATCTCGTCGTAGCGGCTGCGCGGCGCCAGGATGCGGGTCTGCGCCACGCAGGCCTGCCCGTTGTTCATCCACGCGGCCGGAACCACGCCCGCGACGGTCGCCGCGAGGTCCGCGTCCGGCAGGATCACCGCCGCCGATTTACCGCCGAGCTCCAGGGTGACCCGGGTGAGGTTGCGCGCGGCGACCTCCATCACGCGCTTTCCGGCCGCGACGGATCCGGTGAAGGACACCTTGTCGATGCCGGGATGCCCCACGAGGTACTCGCTGACCTCGCGGTCCGCGGGCAGGATGGAGAGCACGCCCTCCGGAAGCCCTGCCTCGGCCGCCATCTCGCCGAGGATGTACGAATCCAGCGGCGACTCGGGGGACGGCTTCAGGACCACCGTGCAGCCGGCCAGCAGCGCGGGTGCCAGCTTGGCGGCGGCGACGAACTGCGGGACGTTCCACGGCACCACCGCCGCCACCACCCCGACCGGCTCGCGCCGCACCAGGATCGGGCCGAGCGCCCCGGACCGCCGCTCCTCGTAAGGGAATTGGCGCGCGACGCTGATCGCCGAATCCCACACCATCATCGCGCCGAGCGCCTGCGCGAGCACGCTCCACGAGTACGGCGAACCGTTCTGCGAGCTGATCGACCTGGCGATCTCCTCGTGCCGCACCAGGATCGCGTCCTTGATGCGCGACACGACCTCGATGCGCTCGTCCAGTGTCATCCGGGGCCAGGGCCCCCGGTCGAACGCCGTGCGCGCGGCGGCGACGGCCCGGTCCACATCCGCCTGCGAGGCGTGCGGTACGCGGCCGATGACCTGCTCGGTGTGGGGCGAGATCACCTCGATGACGCCGGAGCCGAGGGGGTCGGTCAACTCCCCGCCGATGAACAGTTGTCCGTGTTCCACAAGCTCGGTCATGCCTGGTGCCTCCTGCGGCGCGGGCTTCCTTGACACAGCTACCTGACACAGCTACCTGACACTGTTTCAGAACTGATACCAGTTCTACTTGCAGGAGTCCACGGCTGGAACGGCCCTGGGCGCCGAGCAACGTGGATGACTTGGGCTACCACTGAAACTGGTTCTAGTTATAGTGGGCGGGAAGTGTGCCGCCGGGTGTGCGTCCCACAAGACGGGTGCGCGGCCAGACAGAGACGAGGACTCCATGCCGCAGGAGCCAGCCGAGCCTCAGGTGACCGACCACGGCGGCGGTGTCCACTCCATCAAGGTGCCGATCCCGGACAATCCGCTCGGCCACACCCTGGTCCACCTGATCGACACCGACCGGGGCCCGGTGCTCGTCGACACGGGCTGGGACGACCCCGCGTCCTGGGACAACCTGGCCGCCGGCCTGCGCGCCCTCGGTACGGATGTCGCCGACATCCACGGCGTGGTCATCACCCACCACCACCCCGACCACCACGGGCTGTCCGGCCAGGTCAGGGAGGCGTCCGGCGGGTGGATCGCGATGCACGCCGCCGACGCCGCCGTGGTACGCCGCACCCGCGAGGCCGAACCGGCCGTCTGGCTGGACTACTTGGCCGACAAGCTCGCCGCGGCGGGCGCCCCCGAGGACCACCTCGCCCCGCTGCGGGCGGCCCGCACCTCCGGCCGCACGCGGACCCTGCCGGGGCTGCGGGCCGCGCTGCCCGACCGCGAGATCGTCCCCGGCGACCTGCTGCCGCTGGCCGGCCGCCGGCTCCGCGCGATCTGGACGCCTGGCCACACCCCCGGCCACGTCTGCCTGCACCTGGAGGAGAGCCACCCCGCCCAACTCCCCGGCAACGGACGCCTGTTCAGCGGCGACCACCTGCTGCCCGGCATCACCCCGCACATCGGCCTGTACGAGGACCCCGACGACACCACTGTGACCGATCCCCTGGGCGACTACCTCGACTCCCTCGAACGCGTCGGCCGCCTCGGGGTCGCCGAGGTGCTCCCGGCCCACCAGCACGCCTTCACCGAACCGGGCGTACGGGTACGGGAGTTGCTGGCCCACCACGAGGACCGCCTGACCGGCCTGCTGGCCCTGCTGTCCACCCCGCTCACCCCGTGGCAGCTCGCCGAACGCATGGAGTGGAACCGCCCCTGGGCCCAGATCCCGTACGGCTCACGCAACATCGCGGTCTCAGAGGCGGAGGCGCATGTGAGGCGCCTGGTGAAGCTGGGCCGGGCGGAGCCGGTTGCGGGGTCCGGGGGCGGGGTGGTGCGGTACCGGGCGGTGTAGGAGGCGGGGTGGGGAAGAGGCCCCGCAGGGCCCCCAACCCCCGGCCGGTAAGGTGGGCAAGTCGTCATCATGCCCGTACGGGGGGAAGCCGGTGCAAACCCGGCGCTGACCCTTCCCCAAACTCTCGGCTCCGCTCGAGCAGGGGAGACCCCAATCCGTAAGCCGCACCTGCGGCCAGCCGGAATGCCCCGGACACGCATGACCGGCTCACAGTCACCCGCACCCCGCAGGTGACCGGCACCGTCGAGGCACACGGAGCCGGAGCCGGGTGCCCGCGTGCGCCCGTGCCCGCGCTCCCCCGCAGGAGAGGCACCGCCCGCCATGACCGTACGCCGCTGCGCCGCAGCGCTCGCCGCCGCCACCGCCATCCTGGGCGGCGCCGCCCCGGCGGCCCTCGCCGACGGCACGCCGCCGCCCTCGACGGTCCCGCCGGGCCTGTACGGCACGAAGGACCCCCAGTACGACGGTGTCTTCCGGCAGTCCCTCGCCTTCCTCGCCCAGCAGAAGGCGGACGTGCAGCCCGCCGCCCAGGCCGTCGCCTGGCTCACCGGGCAGCAGTGCGCCGACGGCTCCTTCATGTCGTTCCGCGCGGACACCGCCAAGGCGTGCGACGCCACGAAGCTGGACACCAACGCCACGTCCGCCGCGATACAGGCGCTCGTCGCGGTCGGCGGTCACGCCGACGCCGTGAAGAAGGGCGTCGGCTGGCTGAAGTCGGTGCAGCAGGACGACGGCGGCTGGCCGTACACCCCGGGCATGGGCGGCAGCGACGCCAACTCCACCGCCATCGTCATCGGCGCGCTCGCCGCCGCGGGCGACAAGCCCGCCGAGGTGAAGTCGGCCAAGGGCGGCAAGTCACCGTACGACGCGCTGCTCACCTTCGCGCTGCCCTGCGACGACCCCACCGGCGCGGGCGCCTTCGCGTTCCAGCCGGACCCGAAGACGCAGAAGCTGTACGCCAACGCCGCCGCGACCGCCGCCGCCGTCACCGGCGCTCTCGGCAAGGGCCTCACCGCCACCGCGGGCACCGCCGGCGCCTTGGGCACCGCCTGCGAGAAGGCCGCCACCCCCGAGCAGGGCGCGCACAACGGTGCCGCCTACCTCGCCAAGACACTGGCCCCGACCGGGTTCCTGAAGTCCTCGCTGCCGGGCGCCGCCGACCAGCCCGACTTCGGCAGCACCGCCGACGCGGTCGTCGCGCTGGCCGCCGACGGCATGCCGGAGCAGGCGAAGAAGTCCGCCGACTGGCTGTCGAAGAACGCCGCGGCCTGGGCCAAGGAGAACGGCCCGGCCGCCTACGCCAAGCTGATCTTCGCCGCCGACGCGACCGGCGCCGACCCGAAGAACTTCGGCGGCGTGAACCTGGTCCAGTCCCTCAACGCCACCGGCCCCGCCGCGCAGGCCGCGCCCTCCGCCGCCCCTTCGGCGGAGCGGAAGGACACGAAGAAGAACGACGGCATCTCCGTCTGGTGGATCGTCGGCGTCGGCCTGGTCGCGGGCATCGGCGTCGGCTTCCTGATCAGCAGCCGCAAGAAGAACCAGCAGCCGTGATGCGGACGCGACTCGCCTCGTTCGCGGCGCTGCTCCTCGCACTGGTGGCACTGGCCGCCGGTGCGGGGTCGGCGCAGGCGGCCGGGTACCGCTACTGGTCCTTCTGGGACCGTTCGGGCGACACCTGGACGTACGCCACCCAGGGCCCGGCGTCCGCGCACCCGGGCGACGGCTCGGTCCAGGGCTTCCGCTTCGCGGTGAGCGCGGACTCGAAGAACGCGGCCACGCCGCGTTCCGCGCCGTCCTTCGAGGCGGTGTGCGGTACGACGCCGACCAAGGACGGCACGAAGCGGGTCGCGCTCGTCATCGACTTCGGTACGCCGCAGGACGCCGCCCAGGGCGACACCCCGCCCGCCCCGCGCACCGCCTGCGCCCAGGTCGCCCCCGACTCGACCAGCGCGGACGCGCTGGCGGCGGTCGCCAAGCCGCTGCGCTACAACAGCGCTGCCCTGCTGTGCGCGATCGGCGGCTATCCGCGCACGGGCTGCGGCGAACAGGTCGGGGACACGGCGCCGAAGCCCGCACCGGCCGCGAAGGGCGACGGAAGCAGCGGCGGCCCGTCGGTCGGCCTGCTCGCCGGGGTGGCCGCGGTACTGGCCCTGGGAGCGGCAGCAGTGTGGCAGTCCCGCCGCCGCAGGAACTGACCCCAGGCATGCCCTCCCCGGAACACGAAGGCCCGCAGCCGCCGACGGCGATTGCTCCCCACGGGGAGACCCGCACCTACCCACTCAGTAGTACGGGATGGGGGTCCCCCCTGCTCCTTAGGAGCTTGGGGGAGGGTGGGATCGACAGCCCGGCCGGAGGCCGGGCGCACCCCCACCGGCCCGGGGCCGAAGACCGCGCCCACCGGCCCGCCGCCGCCCAGCGCACGCTCGCCGCCCCCGCCGCGACCCGGAGCAACGCCGTGCACCCCGGTGCCTGGTGGCTCTGGGCGCTGGGCCTCGCCACCGCCGCGTCGCGCACGAACAACCCCCTCCTGCTCGGCCTGCTCGTCGGCGTGGCCGGCTACGTCGTGGCCGCCCGCAAGACCGACGCCCCCTGGGCACGCTCGTACACCGCGTTCATCAGGATCGGCCTGTTCGTCGTCGGCATCCGCCTCGCCTTCAACCTGGTCCTCGGCTCGCCGATCCCCGGCAGCCACACCCTGCTCACGTTGCCCGAACTCCCGCTCCCCGACTGGGCGAAGGGCATCCGCGTCGGCGGCCGGGTCACCGCCGAGGGCATGCTCTTCGCGCTGTACGACGGCGCCCGGCTTGCCACCCTGCTGATCTGCGTGGGCGCGGCGAACGCGCTCGCCAATCCGGCCCGCCTCCTCAAGTCCCTGCCGGGCGCGCTGTACGAGGCCGGGGTCGCCGTGGTCGTCGCGATGACGTTCGCGCCGAACATGGTCGCCGACGTCGTACGACTGCGTACCGCACGACGGCTGCGCGGCCGCCCCACCGGCGGCATCAAGGCGATCGCCCAGATCGGCCTGCCGGTCCTCGAAGGCGCCCTGGAGCGCTCGATCGCGGTGGCCGCGTCGATGGACGCGCGCGGCTACGGCCGCACCGCCCAGGTCCCCGCCTCCGTACGGCACACCACCACCGTCCTCACCCTCGGCGGACTGCTCGGGGTGTGCGCCGGAACGTACGGGCTGCTCGCCGCCGAGGGCGCCGGGTACGGGCTGCCCGTGCTCGCCGCCGGCCTGCTCGCCGCGCTGGCCGGGCTCCGCCTCGGCGGCCGCCGCCAGATCCGCACCCGCTACCGGCCCGACCGCTGGGGCGTCCGGTCCTGGCTGGTGGCCGGTTCCGGCGCGGCGGTCGCGGCGCTGACCCTCTGGGCGGGTACGTACGCTCCACAGGCCCTGACCCTGGGGGTCGTCCCGCTGACCGCGCCGGGCCTGCCGCTCTGGCCCGCGCTGTCACTGCTCGCCGGTCTGCTCCCGGCGTTCGTCGCACCCGTGCCACCGAAGGAGTCCCCGTGATCCGGTTCGAGAACGTGTCGGTCACCTACGACTCCGCCGCGGAGCCGACCGTACGAGGTGTCGAACTCGCCATCCCCGAAGGGGAGTTGGTGCTGCTCATCGGCCCGTCCGGAGTGGGAAAGTCGACTCTCCTCGGCACGGTCTCCGGGCTCGTCCCGCACTTCACCGGCGGCACCCTGCGCGGCCGGGTCACCGTCGATGGCCGGGACACCCGTACCCACAAGCCGCGCGAGCTCGCCGATCTGGTCGGCACGGTGGGCCAGGACCCGCTCGCGCACTTCGTCACCGACACGGTCGAGGACGAACTCGCCTACGGAATGGAGTCGTTGGGCCTCGCCCCGGCCGTGATGCGCCGCCGCGTCGAGGAGACCCTCGACCTGCTCGGCCTCGCGGAGCTGCGCGACCGCCCCATCGCCACCCTCTCCGGCGGCCAGCAGCAGCGCGTCGCGATCGGCTCGGTCCTCACCCCGCACCCGAAGGTCCTGGTCCTGGACGAGCCGACCTCGGCGCTCGACCCGGCGGCGGCCGAGGAGGTCCTGTCGGTCCTCCAGCGCCTGGTCCACGACCTGGGCACCACGGTCCTGATGGCCGAGCACCGCCTGGAGCGGGTGATCCAGTACGCGGACCAGGTGATCCTCCTCCCCGCCCCCGGCGAGCCCCCGGTGCTGGGCACCCCCGCCGACATCATGACCATCTCCCCGGTCCAGCCCCCCGTGGTGGCCCTGGGCCACCTGGCGGGCTGGACCCCGCTCCCTCTCTCGGTACGAGACGCCCGCCGCAGGGCAGGCACCCTGCGCGAACAACTGGCATCCCACACCCCGCACCCGTCACAGGGGGACCCAACCACCCCGAACCAGCCGCAGGCGGACCCCACCACTCCCAGCCACCCGACGCAGACGGCCCCCACCACCAACTCCCAGCCGCCGCAGGCGGGCCCAACCGATCAGCCGCAGTCGCCGACGGCGAGCACCACCCACGGGGAGACCCGCACCAGCCGACTAACAGGTACGGGTGGTGCGGGTGGGAAACACAGCCCGGCCGGAGGCCGGGTGCACCCCCACCGGCCCGCAGCCGCCAAGCGCACCCTGGCCACCCTCCTCCGCCGCCCCCCGAAAACCCCGCGCACCCCCGCCGCCGAGGCGGACCCCGTCGCCACCACCACCGCCCTCGGCGTAAGACGCGGCCGCGTAGAAGCCCTGCGGAACGCGGACCTCACCGTCGCCCCCGGCGAGACCATCGCCCTGATGGGCCGCAACGGCGCGGGCAAGTCCACCCTGCTCGCCACCCTCGTCGGCATGATCGAGCCGACCGCCGGCGCGGTCACCGTGGGCGGCCGCACCCCCCACCGCACCCCGCCGCGCGAACTGATCCGCGAGGTCGGCCTCGTACCGCAGGAGCCGCGGGACCTGCTGTACGCCAACACCGTGGCGGCCGAGTGCGCCACCGCCGACGAGGACGCCGGGGCCACCCCCGGAAGCTGCCGCGCACTGGTCTCGGAGCTCCTGCCGGGCGTACGGGACGACACACACCCCCGCGACCTCTCCGAGGGCCAGCGTCTCGCCCTCGCGCTGGCGATCGTCCTGACCGGCCGCCCGCCCCTGCTCCTCCTGGACGAGCCGACCCGGGGTCTGGACTACGCGGCGAAGGCCCGCCTCGTCGCGGTGCTGCGCACGCTCGCCGCCGAGGGGCACGCCATCGTGCTCGCCACCCACGACGTGGAGCTGGCCGCCGAGCTCGCGCACCGTGTCGTCATCCTCGCGGGCGGTGAGGTCGTCGCGGACGGCCCGACCGCCGAGGTCGTCGTCTCCTCCCCCGCCTTCGCCCCGCAGGTCGCCAAGATCCTCGCCCCGCAGCACTGGCTCACCGTCCCCCAGGTCCGCGAGGCCCTGTCGTGACCCGAGACACAAAGAACGCACAAGCCGCCCAAACAACCCGAGCCCCCCATGCCGTACGAGCGGTACGGGCCATCTGCCTCGGCCCGCGCGCGGTCGTCGCCCTGACCCTGATCACCCTGATCGGTGTCGCCGCGTTCGGCTGGCCGCTGCTCGCCGACGCGAACGCGGGGCTCGCGCACTCGCGGGACGCCCCCTGGCTCTTCGCCGCGCTGCTCCCGCTCTTGGTGGGTGTGGTGGTCGCCACCATCGCCGACGACGGCATGGACGCCAAGGCCGTCGCGATGCTCGGCGTGCTGGCCGCGGTGGGCGCCGCGCTGCGCCCGCTGGGCGCGGGCACCGCCGGTCTGGAGCCGATGTTCTTCCTGATGGTGCTGAGCGGCCGGGTGCTCGGCCCGGGCTTCGGCTTCGTGCTCGGCTCGGTGACGATGTTCGCCTCGGCCCTGCTGACCGGCGGCGTCGGGCCGTGGATGCCGTTCCAGATGCTCGCGATGGGCTGGTTCACGATGGGCGCCGGCCTGCTGCCGGGCCCGCACCGGCTGCGCGGCAGGATCGAGCTGGGCATGCTCGCGCTCTACGGCTCGCTCGCCTCATTCGCGTACGGCACGGTCATGAACCTCCAGGGCTGGACGTACATCGGCGGCATGTCCTCGGGGATCTCCTTCCACCCCGGCGATCCGCTGCCCGCCAACCTGGTCCGCTTCTTCGCGTACTGCGCGGCCACCTCGCTGGGCTGGGACCTGGGGCGGGCGGCGCTCACGGTCGTACTGACCCTGACGCTCGGCGCCACCGTCCTCAAGGCGCTGCGGCGCGCGACGCGGCGCGCCAACTTCGAGGCCCAGGTCACATTCGAGGGCTGAACAGAGCCCTGCGGGGGTGAGGCCGCCCACAGGGCCTTGGTCCTCTACGAGGCTGGATAGTGGTCCCACAGCATGATCGAAACGACCCCTCACAGCGGCACTGACCTGCACTTATCCGGCCCTTACACCCTTTGGGACGTTTCACCCCTCATGCGACCCCCACTAGTAAATGGGGTCATTGCGGCCACCCATCGAGCCAGTTACAACTGTTCGAGTCGCCGGAACCGCCCGGTCCGCAACCCGGGCCGATTCCTTACGGGTTCCCCCGTCGTGGAGGTCTTCGAGCCTCCGACGGAGCGCGACGGCCATGTCCCCGAAGTTAGGTCCTTCGTTGTCTTTCGCCGCCCGCATCACCGCTCGTAAGAAGTCCATCGCCGCCGCCGGTGCCACGCTGCTCGCCGCTGCCGGTGTCGCCATGGCCGCCGTCCCGGCCCAGGCCGCACCGACGAGCGCCCAGGCGATCGCGCAGCAGATGATGCCGTCCGACCAGTTCCAGTGCTTCAGCAACATCGTGAACCACGAGTCCGGCTGGAACCCGTCCGCCACGAACTCCTCTTCCGGCGCCTACGGCCTGGTCCAGGCCCTGCCCGGCAACAAGATGGCCTCCGCCGGCGCCGACTGGCAGACCAACCCGGCCACCCAGATCAAGTGGGGCCTGAACTACATGAAGGACCGCTACGGCAGCCCCTGTGGCGCCTGGAACTTCTGGCAGCAGAACAGCTGGTACTAAGCCGTACCGGCAACGGAGTCGAAGAGCCGCACGATCTGCGGCGCCGACTTCCTGAAGGCCCCGCTGTGGTCGACCGCACCTTGGTCGACGACCGGGGCCTTCTTTCCGTGCGCGGCGAGCTGCCGGGCACAGCTGAGCGTGTTGGCGATCGGTACGTCGGTGTCCCCGGCCGCGCTGTAGAGCCGCACCGGCACGGCGGGCTTCCAGTCGCAGGTGCGGTCGTTGTCGCGCATGGCGTCGAGCAGCGCGCCGCTCGGATGCCTGAGCCGCTCGTAGAAGCCGGGCGTCACCATCTCCTTCGCGGTGCCCGGCAGCGCACCGAGGACTTCTTCCGTGGTGTGCCGCCCGTCGAAAAGCTGGTCTACGACCTGGGCGTACGGCTGCCGGAACACCTCCCCCGCATCCTTGTAAATGGGGTGCAGCCGGTTCTGGGCGGTGAGCCAGTAGGAGAGGTACAGCACACTGCTCGTGTCGTTCACCCGCCCGTCGAAGAGCGCGGGCATCTCCTCGCCCGCGATGTCGTACGGTCCCGACACCGGTGCCAGTGCCTTCAGCCGGAAGTGCGCGTCCGTGCCCTGGCTCAGCGCCTTGCCGAGTGCCATGGCGACCTGGCCGCCCTGCGAGAACCCGGTGCCGTACACGTCCCCGGTCAGCGGCCTGCCCAGCTCGCGGGCCGCGGTGCGGGTGGCCCGCAGCATGTCCAGCGAGGCGGACACGGACGACGCGGTGTCCATATAGGGGTGGCGGCCGGGCCCCTTGCCCAGGCCCAGGTAGTCGGGCGCGGCGACGGCCCGGCCCGCGGAGGCGTGCAGATAGGGCGAGATCCGGCCGGAGTCCTCGGCGGCGGATGGCGCGTAGTCCCGGTCGACCATGGTGCCGTGGGTGTCCGCGACCAGGTCGAGCGGCCCGCGCCGGCCGTCGGCGGGCAGCGCGAGCAGGCCGGTGGCGGTGGTGGGGCGGCCCTGGGGAGTGATGGTGCGGTACGTGATCCGGTACGCGCGTACGCCGTACCGGACTCCGGCGGTGTCCACGTCCTGTGCCTTGAGGAAGGCGGAGATGTGGGCGGGCGTGAGGTCCGCGACGCGCGTGACGCTCAGGAGGTCGCCTCGCGAGTGTGCGCCCTGTGCTTGAGCGGGGGCTGCCGCGACCCCAACTACCGCCGCCAGCAGGGCAGTTGCGGCTCCGGCCCGAACGTGAGATTTCGTCATACCCCGAACCTAGGCGCGGCGCCCCCGCCCCGACCATCCGCCCAGCCCCCGAAGCGAAGGTGCACTTAGCCCCACCCGGAGGAGACATTTCCCCACCCCGCCCCTTCCCGAACTGGGGGCTTTGCCCCCAGACCCCCAGTCCTCAATCGCCGGACGGGCTAGAGAAGTTAAGCCTCTCCGGCGTTTGAGGAGCGGGGTCTGGGACGGAGCCCCGGGAAGCTACAGGCGCTGGATGATGGTGCCCGTCGCCAGCGCTCCGCCCGCGCACATCGTGATCAGCGCGAACTCCTTGTCCCGGCGCTCCAGCTCATGCAGCGCCGTCGCGATCAGCCGCGCCCCCGTCGCCCCCACCGGATGCCCCAGCGCGATCGCACCCCCGTTGACGTTCACCTTCTCCAGGTCCTGCTCGAAGACCTGCGCCCAGCTCAGCACCACGGACGCGAACGCCTCGTTGATCTCCACCAGGTCGATGTCCCGCAGGGACATCCCCGCCTTCCCAAGCACCGCCCGCGTCGCGTCGATGGGCCCGTCGAGGTGGTAGTGCGGATCGGCCCCGACGAGCGCCTGCGCCACGATCCGCGCCCGGGGCCGCAGCTTCAGCGCCCGCGCCATCCGCTTGGACGCCCACATGATCGCCGCAGAACCGTCCGAGATCTGCGAGGAGTTGCCCGCCGTGTGCACCGCCGTCGGCATGACCGGCTTGAGACTCCCGAGCGCCTCCATCGACGTGTCGCGGAGCCCTTCGTCCCGGTCGACCAGCCGCCACATGCCCTGCCCGGCGGCCTGTTCCTCCTCGGTGGTGGGCACCTGCACGGCGAACGTCTCCCGCTTGAACCGCTCCTCGCCCCAGGCGACGGCCGCCCGCTCCTGCGACAGCAGCCCGAGCGAGTCGACGCGTTCGCGCGTGAGCCCCCGGTTGCGGGCTATCCGCTCGGCGGCCTCGAACTGGTTGGGGAGGTCGACGTTCCACTCGTCGGGCCACGGCTTCCCCGGGCCGTGCTTCGACCCGGACCCCAGCGGCACCCGCGACATGGCCTCGACCCCGCAGCTGATCCCGACATCGATCACCCCCGCCGCGATCATGTTGGCGACCATGTGACTGGCCTGCTGCGAGGAGCCGCACTGGCAGTCGACGGTGGTGGCGGCGGTCTCGTACGGCAGTCCCACCGCGAGCCAGGCGTTGCGCGCCGGGTTCATGGACTGCTCGCCGGCGTGCGTGACCGTACCGCCGACGATCTGCTCGACGCAGTCGGCGTGGATGCCGGTGCGGCCGAGGAGTTCGCGGTAGGTCTCCCCCAGCAGATAGGCCGGGTGCAGATTGGCGAGCGCGCCTCCACGCTTGCCGATGGGCGTGCGTACGGCTTCGACGATGACGGGTTCCGCGGCCATGAGCTCGTCCTCTCCTGACACAGCCGCTGGGTGTCCCGGCACCGCACGGCCACGAACTGATACGCGTTCTAGTTCTGAGTGCAGTCTTATGAGAGCTACCCCGGGTACGCAAGGGTTGTGCACGCCACACATGGGGAGTTCGAACCGCAACAGATGCTGCCGCAAGCCTTGCCAGTTGTAGAACCCGTTACTACCTTTCGGACCACATCTGATGGGCCGTCAGACATGGAGTGGCCAATGCGTTGCCCCCACCTGCCCGACGGGTTCGACTTCACCGACCCCGATCTGCTCCAATCCCGCGTGCCTCACCCGGAGTTCGCCCAGATGCGGCAGACAGCTCCGGTGTGGTGGTGCGCCCAGCCGGCCGGCATCTCCGGCTTCCAGGACGAGGGCTACTGGGCGGTGACGCGGCACGCCGACGTCAAGTACGTGTCCACGCACCCGGAGTTGTTCTCCTCCAACACCAACACCGCGGTCATCCGCTTCAACGAGTCGATCAGCCGCGAGCAGATCGAGGTCCAGAAGCTGATCATGCTGAACATGGACCCGCCCGAGCACACCCGGGTCCGCCAGATCGTCCAGCGCGGCTTCACCCCGCGCGCGATCCGCTCCCTGGAGGGCGCGCTGCGCGACCGCGCCCGCAGCATCGTGGACGCGGCACTGTCCGAAGCCAACAAGAACAACGGCTCCTTCGACTTCGTCACCAACATCGCCGTCGAACTCCCCCTCCAGGCCATCGCCGAACTGATCGGCGTCCCCCAGGAGGACCGGACCAAGATCTTCGACTGGTCCAACAAGATGGCGGCGTACGACGATCCGGAGTACGCGATCACCGAGGAGATCGGCGCCGAGGCGGCCATGGAGCTGGTGTCGTACGCGATGAACCTCGCGGCGGCGCGCAAGGAGTGCCCGGCGAAGGACATCGTCTCGCAGCTGGTCGCGGCCGAAGGCGAGGGCAACCTGCTCTCCGACGAGTTCGGCTTCTTCGTCATCCTGCTGTCGGTCGCTGGCAACGAGACCACCCGGAACGCGATCAGCCACGGCATGCACGCCTTCCTGACCCACCCCGACCAGTGGGAACTCTACAAACGCGAGCGCCCCGACACCACGGCCGAGGAGATCGTGCGCTGGGCGACCCCGGTGGTCTCCTTCCAGCGGACGGCGACCCAGGACACCGAACTCGGCGGCCAGAAGATCAAGGCGGGCGACCGCGTCGGCATCTTCTACTCCTCCGCGAACAACGACCCCGAGGTCTTCGAGGACCCGGAGCGCTTCGACATCACCCGGGACCCCAACCCCCATCTCGGCTTCGGCGGCGGAGGCCCGCACTTCTGCCTCGGCAAGTCCCTGGCGGTCCTCGAAATCAACCTGATCTTCAACGCCATCGCCGACGTCCTGCCCGGCCTCCACCTCGCGGGCGACCCGCGCCGACTGCGCTCGGCGTGGCTGAACGGCATCAAGGAGCTCCAGGTAACGCGCAGTTGACCCGCCCCCGAAGCCGGGAGGCAGGGGCCCATCCCCCCTACGCCCCGCCCCTGTCTCCTCCCGGACACCTCGCTACGCTCGCCCCATGGATGACGGGGTGGACGCGGGGCAGGGCTGGGACACCACCCGGCTGTGGGTGGAGAAGAGCGTGGGCGGGGGCGCGCGGGTCGAGCGCGTGGTGACGCTGCACGGCGGCTGGACCTCCGAGATGCGCCGCCTGTACGTCGGCGGCGACCGCCCGCGTTCCGTGGTCCTGCGGTCCTTCGTCAAGGAGTTCTACGTACGGCACGCCGCCGGGCTGCTCACGCGCGAGGCGGACGTCCTGACGCTGCTCGGCCGCACCGGCGTACCCGCCGCCGAACTCATCGCCGTCGACCCGCGCGGCGAGCACTGCGCGCACCCCTCGCTGCTCATGTCGCTGCTCCCAGGAGAGGTACGCATCGACATCCCCGGCGCCGAACAGCGCACGCCGCTTCTCGCCCGCCAGCTCCTCGACATCCACCGCGTCGAGGTCGGCGCGTCCGACCGGCCGCGCGACTACGAGGCCTGGACCTCCGCCGACCGCGTCCGGGTGCCCGAAACGACCCGCAGGCCCGAACTCTGGCAACGCGCCATCGACGTCATCCGGCGCCAACCGCCCGCGTACCGGCCCGTGTTCCTCCACCGCGACTTCCACCCGGGCAACGTCCTGTTCACCGGCACCGGCACCGGCACCGGGCTCCGCGTCAGCGGCGTGGTCGACTGGGTGGAAACCTCCTGGGGACCCGCCGACCTGGACGTGGCCCACTGCTCGACCAACCTCGCGCTCCTGTACGGCGCCCCGGCAGGACTCGACTTCGCCGGGCAGTACGCCGCAGCGGGCGGACAGCTCTCCCCCGACCCGCTCGACCGCCTGTACTGGTACCTCCTCGACGCCCTCGCCTTCGCCCCGGACGCCGAGAAGGTGGCCGTCCCCTGGCGCGAACTCGGCCGCACCGATCTCACGCCGGGCCTCGTCAGGGAGCGTCTTGAGGCCTACCTCCAGGGCCTGTTCGAGCTCACCTCCGAGTAGCGCGTCCCCGGGTTGCCCGATCTGGTCCTGGCCGCCGATCGCCCGCCAAGCCACTGAAGCGGAGCTACTTCGGGGTGGCCGGGGCCGATCCCGCGCTGTCCGCGGGCAGCACCGTGCCCGGCCATGTCTCGGCTCGGGGATGCGGCAGCTCGGGGAGCTGAACGCGGCGCGGACCGGCCAGGGCGTACACGAGCCCGAAGCCGGCCGCGACGACCGTCGCGCCGCCGATCGCGTCGAGCACCCAGTGGTTGGCGGTGGCGATGATCGCGCAGACCGTGAACAGCGGGTGCAGCAGGCCGAGCAGCTTCATCCAGAGCTTCGGCGCGCACAGCACGATGACGATTCCGCACCACAGCGACCAGCCGAAGTGCAGCGAGGGCATCGCCGCGTACTGGTTGGTGACCTCGGTCATCGCGCCGTAGACGGGCCTGGCCAGGTCCTGCGGGCCGTGCACCGTGTCGATGAAGCCGAGGCCCGGCATCAGGCGCGGCGGGGCGAGCGGGAAGAACCAGAAGCCGATCAGGCCGAGCAGTGTGGCGAAGCCGAGTGAGGCGCGGGCCCAGCGGTAGTCGGCGGGGCGGCGGACGTACAGGACGGCGAGGATCGCCATCGGCACGACGAAGTGGAAGGACTCGTAATAGAAGTTGAAGAAGTGCTCCAGCCACTTCACGTGCTGCACACCGGAGTTGGCCCAGTGCTCGATGTTGATGTGCAGGGCGCGTTCGATGCCGACGATCGTCCTGCCGTGCGCCTGTGCCGTCTCGCGGCTGCCGGTCGCCTCGGCCCTGATGTGCGAGTAGCCGGAGTAGCCGACCCGTATCACCAGGAGTTCCAGGAGCAGGTTGGGGCGGGTCACCACGCGGCGCCAGAACGGCAGCAGCGGGACGTGCGCCCAGCGGGCCGGGACGGGCCTGACATACGTGGTCGGGACCGGGGTGCGGAAGTTCTCGTCGGCGCGCGGCAGGAACGGCACCGCGCAGGCGGCGGCGAGCGCCACGATGAGGAGCAGATTGTCGCGCAGCGGCTGGACGGCGGCGATGTTCGGCAGGATCACGTCGCCGGGCAGCACCAGGATCAGGATCACCGTCGCGGGCCAGACCTTGCGGTCGGCGGCCCGCCGTCCGGCCCGGCCGACGGCGGCGAGCAGCACCCACAGCAACTGGTGCTGCCAGGCGGTCGGCGAGACCGCGACCGCGACGCAGCCGGTGAGGGCGACGGCGAGCAGGAGCTGGCCGTCGCGCGCGTAGCGGACCGCGCGGCGCAGGCCGAGGGTGATCACGGCGGCGGCGAGGGCGGTGAAGAGGACGATCTCCAGCGGGCCGTGCAGTCCGGCGCGCAGCAGCGCTCCGTGCAGGGACTGGTTGGCGAGGCTGTCGGCCCGGCCGCCGAGCCCGGCGCCGGCCAGGTGGTGCACCCAGTACGTCCACGAGTCGTGCGGCAGCGCTGCCCAGGCGAGCGCGGTGGCGGCGGCGAAGGTGGTGAGGGTGGCGGCGCCCGCGCGTCTGCGGCCGGTCAGCCACAGCAGCGGGACGAAGAGCAGCACGGTCGGCTGGAGGGCCGCGGCGATGCCGATGAGCACCCCGGAGACGCGTTCACCGCGTACGACGAACAGGCCGAGCAGCACGAGCAGGACCGGGATGATGCCGGTCTGGCCGAGGTGGAAGGCGTTGCGCACCGGCAGCGACACCATGAGCAGGCTGATCGCGACGGGCGCGGCGAGCAGGGAGCTGCGGCGCGGGACCGGGCCGGGCAGGGCGCGGGCCACGACCAGGCCGAGGACGACGACGAGCAGCAGCGTGGCGAACGTCCAGCCGACGCCGAGTGCCTGCTCGGCGGCGTGCGAGAGCGGTCTGAGGACGAGCCCGGCGAAGGGCGTGCCGGTGAAGTGTTCGGTGCCGGTGCCGTAGAGCGAGCCCTTCACGTGGAAGGCGCCGCCGGCGCGGGTCCAGGTCTCCAGGTCGGTGAGCCGTTCACCGGGTGGCAGCCGCAGCACGGCCGCGATCTGGCGTATCGCGAGTACCGCCGCGAGGAGCCACAGGACCACGCGGGCCGTGCCGATTCTCGGGTCCACCGTGCCGGTGTCCACCGCGCTGCCGCGTCCGCCACCGCGCTCCGCATTCGCCACGCCCCGCCGAACCTTCCGCCGATCGTCCTGTGCTCCCAAACCTTGTCACCACCCGGGGGTAAGGACTCAGGCAACCCCCTCTTCGCCTGACTGTCACCCGGATTTGCCCAGAACGGGAACGTACCGGAACCGCGCGCGCCGCAACTCCGTCGTAGCTCCCGTCGATCACCTGGTCGAACACACGGGGGGTATGCGGAGATGCGGGACGCGCAGAGGCTGTGGCGCCGGGCGCTGCTGGTGGCATTGGCGCTGGTGGCGCTTCAGCTGGGCTCGCTGGTGGCCCCCGCGTATGCCTGCGGCTGCGGGGCGATGGTGGCGCAGAGCGGGCGGCAGCTGAGCGTGCGGCAGGAGACGTCGGCGGTCCGTTGGGACGGCCGCAGCGAGCAGATCGTGATGAGACTCACGGTCGACGGGAACGCGCGGCGGGCCGCCTGGATCATGCCGGTGCCGAGCCGGGCGACGGTGAAACTCGGCGACCGGCGGCTCTTCGACGAGCTGGAGTCGCTGTCGGCGCCGGTGCACCGGACCCGTTCGTACTTCTGGCCGCGCGGCGGTGACTGGCCGCTGGACGGCGGTCGCGCGGACGGCGCGGGCGCCCCGAGCGCCGCGGCGAAGCCGCCCGTGGAGGTGGTCGGCCGACAGCGGCTCGGCCCGTTCGACGTGGCCCGGCTCACCGCGACCGACCCGACGGCGCTGCGGGACTGGCTCGCGCGCAACGGCTTCCAGCTGCCGCCCGCCCTCGCCACCGAACTGCGGCCGTACGTCGAGCAGAAGTGGGAGTACGTCGCGATCCGGCTCGCCCCCGAGCAGCCGGGGCAGACGCTGGGCGGTCCGCTCGACCCGCTGAGCCTGACCTTCGCGAGCGACCGCCCGGTCTACCCGATGCGGCTCTCCCGCCTCGCGAAGACCCCGCAGACGCTGAACCTGTACGTGCTCGCCGCGCACCGGATGGAAACGGCGTCCACGATCGGCGGCGGGCCGCCCGAGACCCTGTTCGCGGGGCGGATCGCGCACCCGTCGGGCGCCCTGGGCGACCTGACCGGCCGCCCGGACGCGGTCTATCTGACCGCCCTGACCCAGTTCTTCGGCCAGCCGTCCCTGATCACCGGCGACCACGAACTGCATCCGTCGCCCGACGACACGCCCTTCCAACGGGCCTGGTACACCGACGAGTTGATGACGGTGGGCGGAATTCCGGCGTGGCTGTTGACGGTGGGGGGCGTGCTGCTGGTGTTGGCGGTCGGGGGCGGGCTGATCATCCGGGTGCGTCGTACGCGGCGGACGAGGGGTGCCCTCACCCCGTCTTGACCTGGCCATGTAGCAGACTGCCCGTACATGGACGAGGCGAAGGCGCCACCCCGGCGGCCTTCTGACGAGAGGTGTCGCGTGCCCAGCGTCGTAAAGATCAACGTACTGACCGTGCCGGACGACCAGCGCGAGGTGCTGGAGAAGCGCTTCGCCTCGCGGGCGGGCTCGGTGGAGAACTCGGACGGGTTCGAGTGGTTCGAGCTGCTGCGCCCGGCGGAGGGCACCGACAAGTACCTCGTCTACACCCGCTGGCGCAGCGAGGAGGACTTCCAGAACTGGATGGCCACCTCCATGCGCGGCGCGCACGGCGGCGCCCAGGGTGAGGGCGGCGAGCGGCCCAAGCCCGCCGCCTCCGGGTCCACGCTGTGGTCCTTCGAGGTCGTGCAGCAGGCCGCGCCCAAGGCGTGAGCGTAATTCGGTGGCCGTGGCGGGGGCGGCTGGGATAGGCAGTGCCCCATGAGTTGGATCATGGCCACCGAGCGGTACGACACCCCCGACGCGAGCCTGCTGCGGCGCGACTACTACGACGAGGTGGCGAGCCGGTGGTACGGCCGGCCCGCCACCGACGAGGAGGTCGAGGCGGGGCTCACCGGTGACGGCGCGGATCAACTGCGCCCGCCCACGGGGGACTTCGTGGTCGGCCGGTACGAGGGCCGGGCCGCGGCCTGCGGCGGCGTACTGCTGTGCTCGGAGGCTCCCATGATCGACGGCACGTCTCCGGCGACGGCGGAACTCACCCGGGTCTTCGTACGCCCCTTCGCGCGCGGGACCGGGGGCGGCGGGGCGCTGCTCTCAGCCCTTGAGGACGCGGCCCGGCGCCTGGGCGCGCGGCGGCTCGCGCTGGACACCCGGCACGATCTGGTCGAGGCGCGGGGTCTGTACGCGAAGCACGGCTACCGCGAGGTGGCCCCGTACAGCGAGGGCCCGTACAGCGAGCGCTGGTTCGCGAAGGAGCTGTAGCCGCGGCCGCACCGCTCACGCCGCGTGATCCCGGGGCGCCGGCGGTCCGCCGGGCTGCTCCGCGTCGGAGCCTGACAGTTCCGCTGTCAGTTCGGCGACCAGCTTCACCAGGTCGGTGGGGCGGTCCGGGCCCCACCAGTCGCCGAGGAGGTCCGCCAGGGACTCCTCCCGTGCGGCCGCCAGGCGGACCGCCACCTCGCGGCCCTGCGGCGTCAGCACCATCGGCATGCCCTCCCGCCGCGCCAGGCCGCGGGACTCGACCTGGCGGGCCGCCTCGGTGATGACGTGCAGCGGAACAGGGCTGCGCTCCGCGAGCACCCCGGGTTCGGCGGAGCCGTACTTGTTGATGCGCAGGAGCAGCCAGCTCGCCGCCGGGAGCAGGTCCAGGTCCGCCTTCGCCGTGATCGTCTCGTAGATCTGGCGGCGGCCCTCCCGCGTGCCGAGGACCGACAGCGCCCGCGCGCACTCGTCGTACGAGGACCGCTCGACGGGGTTCGAGGCGACGGTCTGGCTGGCGTCGGGCGCGGTGACCGCACCCCGCAGCTTGTCCTCCCTCAGCAGCCATGCGATCACGAAGGCGATGAGGACGACCGGGGCCGCGTACAGGAAGACGTCGGTGATGGAGGACGCGTACGCGTGCAGCACCGGTTGCCGTGCCGCGGGCGGGAGTTGGCCGATCGCGCGCGGGTCGGCGGAGATGGTGGCGGGGCCGACGCCGGGCGGCAGCTGCTGTCCGGCGAGGGCGGCGGACAGCTTGCCGCCGAGGCGGTTGGTGAAGATCGTGCCGAAGATGGCGACGCCGAACGAGGCGCCGATGGAGCGGAAGAACGTCGCGCCCGAAGTGGCGACGCCCAGGTCCGCGTAGCCGACCGCGTTCTGCACGACCAGGACCAGGACCTGCATGACCAGGCCGAGGCCCGCGCCGAAGACGAAGAAGTAGACGCTCATCTCCCAGGTGGAGCTCGACTCCGTGAGCCGGTGCAGGAGCAGCAGGCCCACCGTCGTCACCGCCGTGCCGGCGATCGGGAAGACCTTCCAGCGCCCGGTACGCGACACGATCTGGCCGGACGCCGTCGAGGTCACCAGCATGCCGAGGACCATCGGCAGCATGTGCACCCCGGACATGGTGGGCGAAATGCCCTGCACGACCTGGAGGAACGTCGGCAGGTACGTCATCGCGCCGAACATCGCGAAGCCCACGATGAAGCTGATGACGGCGACGAGGGAGAAGGTGCGGATGCGGAAGAGCCGCAGCGGCAGGACCGGCTCGACCGCCTTGCGTTCCACCGCGATGAAGGCCGCGAGCAGCACCGCGCCGAGCACCGCGAGCCCGACGATCTGCGCCGAGCCCCAGGGCCAGGTCGTACCGCCGAGCGAGGCGACCAGGACCAGGCAGGTCGCGACCGACGCGATGAGGAAGGTGCCCAGGTAGTCGATGGTGTGCCGCATCCCGCGCACCGGGATGTGCAGCACGGCGGCGATGACGAGGAGCGCGACCACTCCGATGGGAAGGTTGATGTAGAACACCCAGCGCCAGCTGAGCTGTTCGGTGAAGAAGCCGCCGAGCAGCGGGCCCAGCACACTGGTCGCGCCGAACACCGCGCCGAACAGGCCCTGGTACTTCCCGCGTTCGCGCGGCGAGACGATGTCGCCGACGATCGCCATGGACAGCACCATCAGCCCGCCGCCGCCCAGGCCCTGGAGTGCGCGGAAACCGATCAACTCGCCCATGTTCTGGGCCACTCCGCACAGCGCCGAGCCGATGAGGAAGATGACGATCGCGGCCTGGAACAGCTTCTTGCGGCCGTACTGGTCGCCGAGCTTGCCCCAGAGCGGGGTGGCCGCGGTGGACGCCAGCATGTACGCCGTGACGACCCACGACAGGTGCTCCATCCCGCCCAGCTCGCTGACGATGGTCGGCAGCGCGGTCGAGACGATGGTCTGGTCGAGCGCGGCGAGCAGCATGCCGAGCAGCAGCGCGCCGATGGCGACCAGTACGGTCCGCCGTTCCTGCCCCTCACCCGGGGCGACGGTGGCGGGAGCGGTTTCCTGAGCCATGGCCACGCCCCATCCGTTGTGTGCTCCGACTCGTCCGTCGTGTGCTCCGACTCGCTCTCACCATCTTGATCGGAATGTACGGAAATGGCCTGCCGGGGTCGGCCACCCACCCCGGGTGCCCGTCGGGCGCCCGGCATAATCGCACGCAGTCCAAGGGGAGGGGACCCGACGATGACCGGACACGGCTGTCCTGCATGCGGTGCGGAACGCGGGGTGGACGGCAGACCCGGCTGCGCCTGCGCCGAGCGCGCCGCCGAGACCCTGCACGCCGAGCGCTCGGCGGAGGCCGCCGCCTCGGAGGACTTCGACCCGCTGCGGATCCGGCCGTATGTGACCCTGCCGAACGCCGGGGCGCCGCCGGTCGCCGAGGACCCTGGCGCCGCCACCCCGCCCCCGCCGCCGGACGCGGCCGAGACCATGCCGCTTCGGACCGTGCCGGCCGACGAGACCATGCCGCTTCGGGCCGTGTCCGTAGACGAGACCGCGCCACTTCCGGCCATGCCCGCCGACGACACCGCACCGCTTCGGGCCATGCCCGCC
Source organism: Streptomyces sp. NPDC050485 (assembly GCF_044458185.1). NCBI lineage: Bacteria > Bacillati > Actinomycetota > Actinomycetes > Kitasatosporales > Streptomycetaceae > Streptomyces > Streptomyces sp. NPDC050485. The sequence goes on from NZ_JBITHR010000001.1 coordinate 35,538, forward strand.
GACGAGACCGCGCCACTTCCGGCCATGCCCGCCGACGACACCGCACCGCTTCGGGCCATGCCCGCCGACGAGACCGCGCCGCTTCGGCCTCCGCCCCGGAACCGGAAACACCGCCGCCTGGCCGCGCTGACCATCGGCGCGGCCGCCGCTGTCGTCATCGGGACCGCCGCCTTCGCGAGCACCCTGTTCGCCGGGGACGCCGCGCCGAAGCAGGCACTGCCGGATGTAACGGACACCGGCGTTCCGTACAGCGGCACCGGCAGCGCCTCCGCCGACACGCCCTCGGCCGTTCCGTCCCGTACGAGAAAGGCCGCCCCGCCCCACTCCGCCGCCCCGAAGCCGTCGGCCCCGCCCTCGCCGTCCGCCGCCAGGGCCGCTTCGCCCAGCCCGTCGAAGGCCTCGCCCTCCCCGTCCGCGTCGGAGCAGCCGTCCGACGGCCCCAGCCGGCAGCCGCTCGCCTCCCGGGGCGCCACCCTGCGGCGCGGCGACAGCGGGCCCGCGGTGCTCGAACTCCAGCAGCGGCTGGCCCAGTTGGGGCTCTACGGCGGCAGCATGGACGGCGGCTTCGGGTCCGCGACGGAGCGTGCGGTGAGCAGCTTCCAGTCGTACATGGGCATCGACGGCGACCCGGCCGGGGTGTACGGACCGCAGACCCGGCGCGCACTGGAGTCGATGACGGACCAGCCGTAGCTCCGCGCGACCCGGGTATTCCAGGTGACCGGGGTAATCCACGTAACAGGGGGGCGGGTGGCACAACCCGTTCCGCGTTTTGTATCGTGGGGAAACAAAGTGATCCCTGCCTGTACTCCCTGACCGGCGGGCGGGGATCACCTTTGTTTTCTGTGCCACCCCGCTCCCGCGCCCTGGAGTCCGCCGATGTCGGTCCGCACCACGACCACCACCGTCCTGACCGCCCGCGCGTTCCTCCTGGACATGGACGGGACGATCGTGAACTCCGACGCCGTGGTGGAGCGCTGCTGGCGCCGCTGGGCCGAGCGGCACGGCCTCGACCCGGAAGCGGCGCTCAAGGTCGTCCACGGCCGCCAGGGCTACGCCACCATGGCCGTGCTGCTCCCGGACCGGCCGATGGAGCTGAACCACGCCGACAACAAGGTGATGCTCGCCGAGGAGACGGCGGACACCGACGGTGTCGTGCCGGTCGCCGGCGCCCCCGCCTTCATGGCCGCCCTCACCGGGCTGCCGCACGCGCTGGTCACCTCCGCCGACGCGGCGCTCGCCCGGGCCCGTATGACGGCCGCCGGGCTGCCGATGCCCGCCGTGCGGGTCACCGCCGAGAGCGTGGGCGCGAGCAAGCCGGACCCGGAGGGCTTCCTGAAGGGCGCCGCCGAGCTGGGCTTCGACCCTGCGGACTGCATCGTCTTCGAGGACTCGGAGGCCGGTATCGCGGCGGGCCGGGCGGCCGGGATGCGGGTCGTCGGCGTGGGCCCGCGCGCCGCCGAGCACAATCCGACGGCGTACGTCCCCGATCTCACGCACCTCACCGTCACCGGGCAGGCCGACGGCACCCTGCGCCTGGAGATCACCGGCTGACCTGGCCGACCACGAACGAACGGCCCCCGTCCTACCACGGGGGCCGTTTTCCTGTCCGGCGCCGGTGCGGCGGCCTCAGCCCGCGATCGCCTCGAACAGGCTGAACCCGGCGAGCGCCAGCATCAGACCGGCCGCCACCTTGGTGATCAGGTGCAGCGGCACGTGCTTCATCAGCTTCCGGCCGCCCAGGATGCCGAGCCCGGCGACCGCCCACAGCCCGAGCACCGCGCCGATGCCGACGGACAGCGGGCTGTTGTAACGCGCGGCCAGGTTGGCCGTCATGATCTGGGTCAGGTCGCCGAACTCGGCGACCAGGATGAGCATGAAGCCCGCCCCGGACACCTTCCAGAAGGACTGGTCGGCGGGCGCCTTCACTTCCTCGTCGTCCTCGCCCTTCTTGAAGAGCAGCATCGCCGCGCCCGCGAGGAAGAGCACCCCGACGATCGCCTGGAGCAGCCGGTGCGGCAGCAGGGTCAGCACGCTGCCCGCCGCGATGGCGAGGACGACGTGGACGGCGAAGGCGGCCGCGACGCCGACGAAGACGTACGAGGCCTTGTAGCGGGTGCCGAGCATCAGTCCCGCGAGGGCGGTCTTGTCGGGGAGTTCGGCAAGGAAGATCACACCGAAGGTGATCGCCATGATCGTGAAGCTGAGCACGGGAAGGATTCCTCAATCGGTCGGGCACGGCCGCACCGAGAGCAGTTCCGAGCTGAGTCCGGGGTCGCTTCGGCACGGCAGCGCCATGAATGGTCATGGTCACTGCGGCCGAAGGTCTCGCTGGCGGGTCCCTCGCGGGCACTCGCCTCCGGGCGCCGGCCGAGACCCCTGGGGGACTCAGCAGTATGTCGACGTTCCGGCGAAGAGCTACTCCCCTTCTGCGCCGTCCAGCGTACGGCATGCCCGGTGCACCCGGTCAGAGTCTTGCGTCCCGATGCATCTTGCCCCGTGCGACGAGCTCAAGGACCACCGACACCGCGATCGCCTGTACGGCCATGAGCGCGACAAGCACGAACAGCTGGACCGCGCCCGCCTGCACGGGTGAGGCGCCGCCGAGCAGCATGCCGACGAACGCGCCAGGGAGGGTGACCAGGCCCACCGTCCTGGTCTGGTCGAGGCCGGGCAGCAGGGCGTCCGAAGCAGCCGGCCTGGCCACTTCGAGGCGGGCGTCCCGGTCGAGCAGACCGAGCGCCATCGCGGCCTCCACCTCGCCGCGCCGCACCGTCAGCTCGTCCAGGGCCCGGCGCCCGCCGAGCACGGTCGCGGTGAGCGCGCCGCCGATGAGGATGCCGGTGACCGGGATCAGGGCGATGCCCTTGACGGGGACGAGTCCGGTGAGCAGGAGCGCCGCGACGACGGGCACGACGCCGGCCGCGATGGGGGCGGCCGCCCACCACCAGGTGCGGTTGGCGGTCATCCGGCGGCCGGCGGTGCGTACCGCGACGGCGAACATCAGGGTCAGGAATCCGAGCAGCAGCGGCACGGAGCCGACCACCCAGTGGATCGCCAGGGCGACCACGGTGAGCTGGACCGCCGCGCGCACCCCGGCGACGAGGATCTCGCGGTGCCGCCCGAGATGCGCGGCCGCGGCGACGCCCGCCGCGACGAGGAGCAGGGCGACCAGGACGACCCCGAGCGTGACATTCACCGGCAGCAGCACGCGCCCACCGTACGACGCCGGGCCCGGGAACCCCGCCGACGGCCTCCCAGCACTGCGCGTACGCCCGCCGGGCGGGACCCAACGCCTTCTGACACCACGGCAGTTGAAACCTGTCGTACCCCCGCGTCGTTCCGTACCGTACGAACGAACCGGCGACGGAGGGGGCACACATGGCCGGGCTTCGCCTGGGGCCGCTGCTGCGCTACGTGGATCCGCACGGGGCGGCCACGGTCTGGGTCGAGACGGACCGGCCCGGCACGGCGCAGGTGCGCTGCGCCGACGGCGCGTCCGGCGCCTCCCGCACGTTCCAGATCGAGGGGCACCACTACGCCCTGGTGCCGGTGAGCGGGCTCACTCCGGGCGCCACCACGGCGTACGAGGTGCTGCTCGACGGCCGGACGGTCTGGCCGCCGCCCGAATCCCGCTTCCCGCCGAGCACCATCTCAACCCCGGCGGCCGGTGACGCGGAGCTCCGCATCACGTTCGGCTCCTGCCGCCGCGCGCCGAACCTGAACGGCACGGACGCGCTGGACACCCTCGCCGCGCGCCTGGCGGCCGACCCCGGGGCCGAGCGGCCCGACGTACTGCTGCTCCTGGGCGACCAGGTGTACGCCGACGCGGTCTCCGCGGACACCCGCCGCTGGCTGGCCGCGCGCCGCGATCCGCGCGACGCCCCGGGCGCCGAGGTCGCGGACTACGAGGAGTACACCCGGCTCTACTACGAGTCCTGGCTCGATCCGGAGGTGCGCTGGCTGCTGTCCACCGTCCCCAGCTGCCACCTCTTCGACGACCACGACGTGATCGACGACTGGAACACCAGCGCCGCCTGGCTCGCGGGGATGCGCGCCACCCCTTGGTGGCAGGAGCGGGTGGTCAGCGGCCTGATGACGTACTGGGTCCACCAGCACCTGGGCAACCTCTCCCCCGCCGAGCTCGACGCCGATCCGCTGTACGCGGCGGTGCGGGCCGCGCCGGACGGCACGGAGGCGCTGCGTTCCTTCGCGGCCCGCGCGGACGCGGATCCGGCGGGGGTGCGCTGGAGCTACCGGCGCGACTTCGGCCGCACCCGGCTGCTGATGGTGGACACCCGGGCGGCCCGCGTCCTGGAGGAGGGGCGGCGGGCGATGCTGGACGAGGGCGAGGCGAAGTGGCTGGAATCGCAGGTGCTGGGCCCGGCGGGCGCCTGCGACCACCTGCTGATCGGGACTTCGCTGCCCTGGCTGCTCCCTCCGCTGGTCCATGACGCGGAGCGCTGGAGCGCGGCGCTGTGCGCGGGCGCCCGCGGCCGGCGCTGGGCGCGCGTCGGCGAGGTTCTGCGGCGGCGCGCCGATCTGGAGCACTGGGCCGCGTTCCCGGCCTCCTTCGGCCGCCTCACCGAGCTGATCGCCCGCGCGGGGTCGGGTCCCGGCGCCCCCGCCTCCATCAGCGTCCTGTCCGGTGATGTGCACCACGCATACGTGGCCCAGCCCTTCTGGCCACTTTCGGCGCCCCAACCCGCCTCCCGCATCGCCCAGTTGACCTGCTCGCCGATCCACAACTCCGTTCCGGCCCCGCTGCGGGCCGGATTCCGCTTCGGCTGGAGCCGGCTCGGGCGCCGGCTCGGGCGCGCCCTGGCCCGGCACGGACGGGCGGGGCGGCCGGTCCTCGGCTGGCGCCGCACGGGCGGACCCTGGTTCGGCGACCAGCTCATGACGCTCACCCTGCGCGGCCGCTCCGCGCGGTTGCGGCTCGATCAGGCGCGGCGCGGCCGCAAGGGCCCGGCCCGGCTCACGACCGTGATGGAACGCCTCCTCACCCCCGACGGCTCTCCTGACTCAATTCACCCGGCCGAAACAAGACATTAAGAATGTTGAACTTGCAAGCACTAGTGAGGGCTGCCTAACCTGGGGGCTCCCGTCGGTCACGTCCCCAACCGAAGGAGCCCCCCATGGCCTCCCCCACCCTCGATACCGAGCGCGCCCGCCCCTACGCGCTCGGCCTGTTCCGCATCGTCATCGGCCTGCTCTTCGCCTGCCACGGCGCCGCCTCGCTGTTCGGCGTCTTCGGCGGCGCGCAGGGCGGCGGCTCGATCCCCGCGGGCACCTGGCCCGGCTGGTACGCCGCCGTGATCCAGCTCGTCGGCGGCATCCTGGTGATGTCCGGCCTGTTCACCCGCCCCGCGGCCCTGGTCTCCTCGGGCTCGATGGCGTACGCCTACTTCAGCGTCCACCAGTCCGCCGCGCTGCTTCCGCTGCAGAACGGCGGCGAGGCCTCGGTGATGTACTGCTGGGCCTTCCTGCTCCTCGTCTTCACCGGTCCCGGCGCGCTCGCCCTCGACCAGGTCCTGGGCGCCCGCCGCACCGCCCCGGCCGCCGAGCAGCGCGAGACCGTCGCCGCCTGAGCCTGCGCCAGGGGGTGTCCGGTGGGCCAGGGTCGCCCCCGGCCCTGACTCACCGGACACCCCCAAGACTCAACTCCCTTTCCGCTGCCTGGAGTTCAGCCGCCGAACTCCGGGCAGCGGCATGCCGTCACCCGGCAGGACGCGACTACCACGCCGACTTGAACGGCACCGTGAAGCACGCGAGCCGGTCGCCCTTGCCGCCGGGCTCGCCATGGATCACCACCGAGTTGGCCTCACCCGGCCGGAACCCCCAGGCGTGGTGCGCGACCGCGGTGCCGTCCCCGTGCGCATCGGGCGTGAAGTCCAGCCACACCTCGTTCGCCGCGTCCGGCGCGGTGACCGCGGTGGCGGGCCGGTGACGGTAGTGGTCACCCGCGTCACCGGGCTTGCTGCCGCACTGAGCCCGGTGCACATGCACCCCGTACGCGTGCCCGGGCACCAGCCCGCGCACCCGCAGCTTCACGGTGGTCCCCTCTCGTCCGACCGGCGCCGCCCGCTGCTCGACCTGGATCCACGCCCCGGCCGGTACGAGATCCATGCGGTACGTCACCGCCGGGGACGGGACGAACGCACCGGGCGGGGCGAACCGCGCCTCGGCCCGCAACCGGGCGGGGCGGGGGCCAGCCGGCCCGCTCCCGTCCGCACCCTGGCCGACCGCGCCACCGGCGAACACCGCCAGGGCCGCGACCCCGGCCTGCACCGCAGACATCCTCGACACCATGCTCTCCACTCCTCACGATCACCCCCACTCCGCTTTCTCTGTGCTGTAACACCAGCCACCCCCGAGGGAAACCCAGCCACCCCTGAGAGAAACCTCGAGAGGCCCGCGCGTACGCTGTACGGCTGTACCGCCGCCCCTGCCGCTGCCCCGCGACAACGCGGTATTCACCGTCCCGGGGAGCCGAGAAGACGCAGAGGAGCGAACGTGCTGGAGAGTGTGGGGGCGCTGACGTCCGGCCCCTGGATCTACGCCGTGGTCACGCTCTCCGTCCTGCTCGACGTCTTCCTTCCCGTGCTGCCCAGCGGGGTGCTGGTGATCACTGCGGCCACCACGGCGGCCGGCTCGGCGGACACCGCGGGCGCCGGGGCCGCCGCGGCGACCGGGCACACCGACCTGCTCGCCCTCGCCGCCTGCGCCGCCGCCGCTTCCGTCCTGGGCGACTTGGTTGCGTACCGCCTCGCGCTGCGCGGCGGGGCCCGCCTTGAGCGCGCGATCGCCCGCTCCCGCCGCCTGACGCGGGCGCAGGAACGACTCGGCACCGCGCTCAGCCGGAGCGGCGGCGCCCTCGTCGTCATCGCGCGCTTCGCCCCGGCCGGGCGCTCCGTCGTCTCGCTCGGCGCGGGTGCGGCCCAGCGCAAGGTGCGCGAGTTCCTGCCCTGGTCGGCGCTGGCGGGCGTGGCCTGGGCGACGTACAGCGTGGGACTCGGCTACTTCGGCGGCCAGTGGCTCGGCGCGACCTGGCTGGGCACGGCGGTGTCGGTGTTCGCCCTGTTCGCGGCGGGGGGCCTGGCGGCGTACGTCATGCAGCGCCCGGCCGCGGCAACGGCGACGGCTTCCTGAGACCGGGCGCCTCCGGCTCCAGGCGGCCCGGTCCTACGCCGGCTTCCTCGCCGGAGCGTCGGGCGGCTCCGCCCTACGCGGGCTTGCTCGCCGGAGCGCCCCGCACCTCTAGCCCGGCCAGCAGTTCCCGCGTCGCCTCGGCTATCTCGTCCACCGCGCGCTCGAACACCTCCCGGTTGTGTGCGGCGGGCGCCCGGAAGCCGGACACCTTGCGCACGTACTGCAGGGCGGCGGCCCTGATGTCGTCCTCGGTGGCCTCCTCCGGCATGGCCGGCGGCCTCAGCGTCTTGATGCTTCTGCACATGACCCCAGTGTGACCGACACCACTGACAACGCCCCCGCCACGGCCGAAGGGCGCGGCCGAAGGGCGCGTAAAACCGGGGGGATCCGGGGCGGGCGGCGTCTAGAGTCGGAGCATGGCGGAAGCAGCGAACGGCACCAGCACCGGGCCCGTACGCGTCGACAGCTGGATCTGGTCGGTCCGGCTGACCAAGACGCGCTCCCAGGCCGGCACGGCCTGCCGGGCTGGACATGTCCAGGTCAACGGCGAGCGCGTGAAGGCGTCCCACCTGGTGAAGGTCGGCGACGAGGTGCGGGTGCGCATGGACGGCCGGGAGCGCGTCGTCAAGGTCAGCAAGCTGCTGCGCAAGCGGGTCGGCGCCCCCGTCGCCGTCGAGGCGTACATCGACAACAGCCCGCCGCCGCCCGCCCGCGCGGACGTCCTCGCGGCCGGTGTGCGCGACCGGGGCCTCGGTCGGCCGACCAAGCGCGACCGGCGCGACATGGAGCGCCTGCGGGGCCTCGCGGAGAGCCGCCGCACCGCGGGCTGAGCCGGGCCGCGAGGTGGGCCGGGCTGCGGGCTGAGCCCGGCCGCGGGGTACTCGTCGACGACGTGGTCCGCGACGGCGTGCAGCACCGCCGAGGGCCACTTGGCCAACTGCTCGTCCCCGCGCGGCCGGTCACCACTCCACCGTGCCCCGCCGGACGGCCGCGGCCACTCCCCGCAGATACCGCCGGGTGGCCAGGTCCTGGAGGAGCCGCGTGACGGGCCCGCCGAGCCGCGCGTACCAGGCGGCGGGCCGCGAGAAGGCGGCGACCTCGAACCATACGAGGCCGTCGGCATCGCGCCCCACGACGAACGACTCCTCCCCGCATTCGGGGTGGCCGGGCAGGGTGCCGTACGCGAATCCGATGCGGTCGGCGGCGCGTACGGTCCACACCACCCGGCACGGGATGATCAGCCTGGGCCACGGCAGCCCCGGGATCCGCAGCAGGACCAGCACGGTCGCGCCGGGCACGGCGGGCGTACGGGGAAACACCCCGAACCCGGCGCCGGTCTGAGTGCCCCAGGCCAGCACGTGCGCCCCGGCCCGCTCGAACACCTCCGGCCCGCGCCCGACCGGGATCCGCCGCCGGAACACCCGGTACCCGGCGGGCAGCATCCGCCCATCGGTGGCACCGACCTCCGGGTAGCCCGGCTCCGCCGCACAGGCACGCGCGTACGCCGCCCGCAGACTCCGCATATCGACCACCATCACGGGGCCATCCCTTCATCCCCCACCAGAATCCCGCGCGCACAACGCACGCCACCGCACCCGAACTCCCAAGCCCCCGCAGCCCCGTGGAACCGGTGCAGCCTCATCCCGCACAGGGGTTACTTTTCAGCCAATCACAGGCGTAATCTCAGCCATCCGGCGGCGTCCTCCCCGCTCCTGGCCCCCGCCGGACCCCGGCGCCGAGCGTTTCCCCGAGCGCGCTGCGGCACCGGCCGAGAAGCCCCGTCCCCACCCCGGCGGGGCTTCCCGCTGCGTGGCGTTCGGCCAGCCCAACCAGCCTGGCCGGCCGGGCTAGTTGGTGAGCCAGAGACTGTGGTCGACACCGGGGCGGCGGTCCTCGTACGGGTCATCCGGCGGCTCAGGGTCCGGTCGCCTTTCCAGGCAGCGGGCGCAGATCCATCCTTCGTCCTCCTGGATTCCGTTGGCCGTGTCGTCCCCGCAGCCGGAGCATTGACGACGTCCGGGGTAGCCGGTGAAGCATGCGCTCATGAGTGGACCTCCTGGCGATTACCTTGCGCAGTCGGACCCGCCGGGGCAACCCACGCGTCATGGGCTCCGCCGCGACGTCCCTCGATCCGCCGACCCGCCGATCCCCTGATGCGCCGATCGGCTGATCCGCCGGGACTCGGCCGGCATCGGCAGCCGGGCTCCGCGACGACGGGCCGGGGTCTGGATCGAAGGGCGCCGATCAACGATGGGGCCCCTTGTCCGGCCTCGGACCGGGCAGGGGGCGCCGTCGTCATCTCCCCTTCCCTGAAGGGGAGTAGCGTTCTGAATGTCTAGGTCAGAACGGAGTTCAGCATGCCCGATGCGAACGACACCACGGCAGAGACCACGTCCACCTTCGCCCAGCGCGTACGCCGTGCACGGGAGCGCAAGGGGATGACCCGCGCTCTGGCCGCTGCACGAGTCGGCCGCTCCTATGAATGGTGGAAGGCGATCGAGACCGGCCGTCTGCGCATGCCGCGGCTGCCCATGCTGATGCGGTTGGCCGACGTCCTCGACGTCTCCTCGCTCGCCGAACTGACCGGCAACGGCCGTGTCACCGCGTCCTCGTACAGCAACACGGCCCACCCGTCGTTTCAGCGGATCAAGGACGCGCTCACCACCTACAGCATCGGCGTACCCGACGAGGAGCCGCAGACCCCCGAGGCACTGGCCGCCCGCGTCCGGCACGCCTGGCAGCTCTGGCACGGCATCGGCGACCACCGCACCCACGTCGCTGACGTACTGCCCGCGCTGCTCGGCGACCTTCAGTACGCGGCCCGGACCTGGGACGGCACACAGCGGCGCCGCGTCCAGGTCGAACTCGCCCAGGGCTACCACCTTGCCCAGCTCTACCTCTCGTTCCAGCCGGCGCCCGAACTGGTCATGCTGACCGGCGACCGGGCCATGGCCGCAGCGCAGGACGCCGACAGCCCGCTCGCCGTCGCAGGGGCCGCCTGGTACATGAACCACGTCTACCGGGACGCCGGGGAGGCGCACGAAGCCCGTGTCGAACTCGCCATGAAGGCTTCCGAGTTGCTCCGCGAGGACAGAGGTGACGAGGAGCTGGCCCGCTGGGGGCTGCTCCACCTTGCGGCTGCTCTGTCGTACGCCAAGGTCGGCGAATCAGGTAGCGCGGAGTACCACTGGGGCAAGGCCGACGAGGCGGCAGTGAAGCTCGGCGCGGCCTACTCGCACCCGTGGCTCATCTTCGGCCGAGGCATGGTCGACGCGTACCGGCTGACGATGAACGTGGACCTGGTCCAAGTCGGGTCCGCGGCCGGCCTGAGTGTTGAAGGGATGCCGTCGGCAACCCGCCGGGGCTTTCACGCGATCGAGCAGGCGCGTGCGTACGGGCTCGCCGGCGAGGACATCGCCACGGTGCACTTCCTCACCGAGGCCAACAAGATCAGCCCCGAGACCGCGCGTTACAACGTCTTCGCCCGAAGCACGGTCGCCGATCTCGTCGAATCGGGCGCGGCCGCGATCCGGCCGACCGCACGTGCTCTGGCGCGGGACTGGGGAGTTCAGGCGGCGTAGGTACAACCTGTACCCGCACTCAAGGCGGTACGTCCTGTACCCATCACCTGGGGCACACGCCTTTACGGTCGGTCTGAAGCTGACACCGACCGAGGGGCATGTCCTGTGCGACCTGCAACCAGTGCTGAAAAAGAGGCCGTTGCCTCCTGGCTCGCCGCCGGCCTCAACCGGCCCGGCGACGCACACCGGCAGTGGCAGGACGGCCACATCGCCGTACTGGCGCTACGTTGGCGTACCCCGCGTCGGCGACGACGAGCCGGAGGTCCCTTTAGGTCGCTTATTTCGCGTGCCCTGACTCGTCACCCCGGCTACGGTGATCACTGTCCAGGTGCGCAGGCAGCGGTTACTTCCGGCTGTTGCGGGTTCGAGTCCCGTCGTCGACTTCGGGTCGGCGTAGCTCAACTGGTAGAGCACCACCTACCGCAGCCGACTTTGATCTCTGGACACCATCGTGGCCCCTGCTGCCTTCGGGCGGCAGCGGCTTCCCTTACGCGCGCCTCCAACTGCCCAGGGCTCCCCAGCCGAGCAGGCAGCTCATGGCCAGATCACCGATCATGCCCACGGCGTTGGTGTTCTTCGTGGCGCTTATGAGGGCTCCGACAGTCCCCAGGGTGAGGAGCAGGGCGAGCAGGACCCAGAAGAAGCGCATGACGACCCCCGTTGGTTGGCGATGGCGCCAACTTAGGTTACGGGGAAGGGGATTCGGGAGACCATTCCCGGTCTGGCCTGCGATTCTGCGAGCGGGGTCTGCGGTGCGGGCACTCTCACGCAAGGGATCCCGGGCCCGCCCGGTGAGGTTGGGCCCCTTGCTGTGTTCAGGCGTGAGCTGCGCGAGTTCATCCAGCAGCGTCTCGAACTGCGCTGGAGCCCGGAACAGATCTGTCACGCTCTGCGGGCCGCCTTCCCCGACCAGTCGGAGATGTACGTGGTCCACGAGACGATCTATCAGGCCCTCTACGCCCAAGGTCGCGGAGAGCTCCGCCGTGAACCGAACCGGGCCTTGCGGACTGGGCGGACCATGCGCCGGCCGCACCGGCATTCCAACAAGCGCAAGGTCCGCGCCGTCACCGGCATGGTGATGATCAGTGAGCGCCCCGCCGAGGCCGCCGACCGGACCGTCCCCGGTCACGCTGACCCGGGACCAGGGCTCGGGGTGGCACCGCGCAAAACGCTCGGCTGGGAACCCCCAGCCGAGCGCCTGCTCAAGCTACTTGTGATCTGATCAGACACCTACGTGCTGCAACGGTCTCTCGGATCCACCAGCCACCGGCGTCACTTGGTCCTGCCCAACAGACACCCGTCCTCCCCCGGGGTGTTGGGAAGGTCAGCTGAGGTCCAGGCGACGTAGACCATCTCCCTGCCCAATGTCTCTGCCTCCGCCTTCGTCAGGTAGTCGGGGCCCTTGACGCAGCGGCCGGAGGAGGTGTCCCAGACGCCCCCGACTCGGGCAATTTTGCTGTACTCGGGTCCAGGGTCGGCTTGCGCGGAGGCGGCAGACACCGCCAGCAGCGCGACCGCGGCAAGGGCGCCGAAGGCAGGGGCGGAGCGTCGAATGTTCATGACTGGCTTAACGGCCAGACAGAGGAAGCGTCACCCGTGGCCGTCGAGGCGAAGGTCCAAGGCAGTGCTGTCGGCTGGAGAGCCCAGCCGACAGCCTACCTGAACTGCTCGCAGCCTCATCAACCGACCACGTGGTGCAACGACCCCTCGAATGCGCCCCACCCCGAAGGGCAACCGCCGGGCCCGCCACGGCACAACGAGCAATACGCGCCCCTGCTGCGGCTCGCAGCGGCATGCGGAGTACCTGGGGCTCGGCACCTACCCGGGGGCGCCCGCGCCGAAATCGTCAGCCCTGGCGAAGAGTTGGGAGGGTACTGGGCGGTCCCTGTGTCGCGGCCGGGCGATCTGCCGGAACGAGCGGCTGCCGCTCGCTCGGCGGGACTGAGTCGGGAGGCTCAGCGGGGTTTCCTCCCGCCGCGCCGCTGACTCACTGCCGCACGGTGGACTTCGATCACGACGAAGGCCCCCCAGCCGATCACGACTGAGGGGCCAAAACAGGCTTTCACCTGCACATATCTCACTGTGGGCGTGGACGGTTTCGAACCGCCGACATCTGCTTTGTAAGAGCAGCGCTCTACCCCTGAGCTACACACCCGTGGATGAGGGAACAGCCTACACGGCCCGCGGTGTGGAGCCGCACACCAGAGCGCGGGGGTGGGGCCGCACAACGGAATCCGGGGTGGGGGTAGCCCCACCCCGGATTCGGTGGCGGGCGTCAGGGCGCCGGGAGACGTGGGCTCCGTACCGTGAAGGGGACGGGCATCGAAACAATCGGGGGAACAACCACCATGGCACTTCACTGGCGTACCGCGCTGCTTGCCGCAGGCGGTGCCGGACTGCTCGCGGTCGCTCTCACCGGGTGCGGGAACGCCGACGCGGCGGACGCGCCCGTCGAGCACAAGAACTTCCCCCTCGCCGGGAAGACGCTGACCATCGAGGCCGATGACTCGACCCTCGTCGTGACGCCGGCCGATGTGAAGGACGTCGAGGTGTCCCGCCAGGTCGACGGGTGGGTCGTGCTCGGCAGCGGGCCGGACCCCAGCTGGGCGCTGAAGGACGGCAAGCTGAGCCTCAAGGTGAAGTGCGACGGCGTGATCAACAACTGCGGCGCCCGGCACGAGGTGAAGATTCCGCGCGGGGTGGCCCTTACCGTCACCGACAACGACGGCCGGGTCGAGGCCAGTGGCTTCGACACCCCGCTGAAGATCACCTCCGACAACGGCCGGGTGACCGTCAAGGACTCCTCCGGCCCACTGGACCTGACCTCGAACGACGGGCAGATCAGCGGCCAGGGGATCCGGTCGAAGACGGTGCGGGCGAGCTCCGACAACGGCCGAGTGGGGCTCGCGTTCACGGTCGTTCCGGACAGCGTGGACGCCAGGAGCAACGACGGCAGAATCGACATATCCGTACCGAAGGACACCTACAAGGTCGACGCCCGGTCGGACAACGGCAGGGTCAGCGTCGGTGTGGACCGCTCCGATTCCAGTACGCACGTGCTGACCGCGCGGAGCGACAACGGCCGGGTCACCGTGCGGGACAACGGGAGCTGAGCTCCCACCCGGTGCAGCCGTGAACTGGCCAGGCGGGAGCCGAGGTCCCGCCCGGTGCGGCCATGAATTGACCGGCAGGGAGCCGAGGTCCCGCCCGGTGCGGCCATGAATTGACCGGCAGGGAGCCGAGGTCCCACCCGGCCCAGCCGCGGACTGACCGGGCAGGAGCTGAGATCCCACTCGGTGCGGCCGTGGACTGACCGGGCGGGAGCTGAGATCTCGCCCGCAGCCGTGAACTGACCGGGCCGTGTGTTCGTCCTTACCTGGTGGGAGAATGGACCGGGCAGGGCGACACAGCACGGGAGAGGGATGTGACGGCGACACACGCGCGGCCGTACAGCAGAGCGGGTGCCACCGTCCGGGACGTGCTGGCGCTGATGGCGTTTCCCGTGGTGCTCGGCGCCGCGGTGCTGCCGGGCGCCTTCGCCGGGGGCGGTACGCGCCGCTGGTTCGGCGGGCGCGGCGAAAGCGTGCGCGCCGACGCCCAGGCCGCCAAGGACGCGGCGGCGGCGGCGTTCTACGAACTCGACACCGCCCAGCGCGATCTGCGGATCTCGATCGAGACGATCACGGCCGTGGACAGCTCGCCCGGAGCCCGCCGGGCGATCGACGACTTCGCCGCGCTCGGGCGCCGCATCGACGAGGTCAGCAACCAGTACATCACCGCCGTCGACGCCCATGACCTGGACCGCGACGACCTCGACGCCTCCGTCGCCGCCCGGGCCCGGGCGGAGCTGACGGCCGCCAAGGACGAACTCGTACGGGCGAAGGCCGAGCTCGACCGCTTCGAGCAGAACCTCCGGCCGCTCCTCGACACCGCCGAGACGCAGCTCGCCCGGCTCGCCCCCGCCGTCGAGCGGGCCCGGCACGCACTGCTCGGCGCCAGTACCGCGCTGGACGCGGTGCGCGCCTCGGGGCTGCGCGCCGACGAGCTCGCGGCGCGGCTCGCCCAGCTCGGGCCCGAGCTCACCAAGCTCAACCAGGGCGCGGGCCGGCACGGTGTGCCCGAGACCCTCCAGCGCGCCGACCGGGTGGTGCGCGACGCGGAGGCTGTGCGGGCCGAGGCCGAGCAACTGCCCGCCCGGGCCACCGAGATCGACCGCAGACTCGTCTCGCTGCGAACCCGCGCCCAGGCGCTCACCACCCGGGCCGGCACCGTCGATCCGGTGCTGAGCGAGCTGCGCCGCAGGTTCTCGGCCGCCTGCTGGCAGGACCTCCAGAACGTTCCGGAGCAGGCCGTCGCCTCCGTGCGGCAGGCCGAGGAGAAGCTCAAGGAGGCGGCCAAGGCGCGCGCGGAGCAGCGCTGGGCCGATGCGACGGCGCGCCTCACCACGGTGCGCGAGTTGCTCAACTCCACGGACGAGGCGGTCTCGGCCGCCGGTGACCGGCTGCGCCGGCTCAATGACGTGGCGAAGGACCCGCAGCAGGAGATCCAGCGGACCCGGTTCGCGATCCGGGACGCCCAGCGCCTGGCGATGTCCGGCCGCAACACTCCGGATCCGCGCCACGCCAGGCCGCTGGACGATTCGGTGGCCCGCGTGGAGCGCGCGATCGCCACGCTCGACGGCAGGCACCCGGACTACTGGCACTTCCTCACGGAGACCGAGGCGGTGCGGCAGGCCGTGGCGCGGGTGGTGGCCCAGATCCGCGAGGACCGCGGCCACGGCGCCTGAGAGCCCGCACCACACCGCCGAGGCCGTACCGGCGCCGCCGAGGCCGCCCCACCTGGACCCGCTCCGCTCTGTCCGGCCCCGCCCGGACCTGTCAGGACCCGTCCTGAACTGGCCTGACTCCGGTTGATTTGTTACGTGTCCGACCGGGGCGGATCCTGGGAGTACGTACGCCATGCGTGCCTACGGGATGAGGAGGGCCCCACCATGGCCGCCACCCACACGATCTCCCAGCGCCTCCACCACAGCCGGGTCTCGCTCAACGAGCATCTGCCGGTCGACCATCGCCTCAGCCGCGTCTACCGCTTCGGTGCCGGGATCATGGGGCTCTTTCTGCTCGTCTTCGGCATCCTCGGCCTGATCCACCAGATCGGGTTCTTCGACACCGGTGGCGACAAGGTCGCCGGACTCAACACCAACGGCACGCTGAGCGTGCTGTCCATCGTCGTCGGCCTGCTGCTCCTGTTCGGGATGGCCAAGGGCGGCAACTTCGCCTCGACCCTCAACATCACGCTCGGCATCCTGTTCCTGATCAGCGGGTTCGTGAACCTCGCGCTGATCGGCACCCCGCGCAACTTCCTGGCCTTCGGGATGCAGAACGTGCTGTTCAGCTTCGTGGTCGGGCTGCTCCTGATGGTGTTCGGGATGTACGGGCGGGTCACCGGCTTCCTGCCGCACGACAACCCGTACTGGAAGGCGCGCCACGAGCCCCACGACGAGATGTAGGCGCCGTCCCCCGCTCGGCCTCCCCCCTGCGCGCCCGCTGGCGGCTGCGGGCCGTGCGTGGCGGTCGCGCAGTTCCCCGCGCCCCTTGCGGGGCCTAGCCGCAGCGGCCGCCTCCGCAGCAGCCGCCGCCAGCGGCGGGCGGGGCGGGGGAGGGTTTGGCGGAGCCGCCCACGGCCACGGTGGAGAGCAGCTTCACCGTGTCGTCGTGGCCGACCGGGCAGGTCGCGGGCGCGGCGGACTCGGCCATCGGGCGGCTGAGCTCGAACGTGTCGCCGCAAGAGCGGCAGCGGTATTCATAGCGAGGCATGGCCCCAGGGTAGGGGGTATCTGGGGCCGAGGGTCCAGCCACATACGGCCCGCAGCTACCCACCCACAGGCACCCCCCAGGGGCGCGGGGAACTGCGCGCCCAGCCACGCACGGCCCGCGGAAACCAGATCGCCCGTCCCGCGAGCCGGCCCGCAGCTACCCGACCACGCTCCCAGCGGAGCTGGCCGCCAACCCGACCCCGCCACCCAGCAGAGCTGACCGCCAACCCGAGCGCGCCCCCCAGCGGAGCTGACCCGCACCCCACCCCCCGCCCCCAGCGGAGCGCTACCGCTTGCGGGACAGTGTCAGGCCGTCGGCGACCGTCAGCATGACGCTGTCCATCCGGGCGTCCTTGGCCACGTGGTCGTTGAACGCCTGGATCGCGGCGGGCGCACCCTCCGCCTCCGGGTCGAGAACCATCCCGTGGTAGAGCACGTTGTCCGTGGCGATCAGCCCGCCGGCCCGCATCCGGGGCACCAACTCCTCCCAGTACGCGATGTAGTTGGCCTTGTCCGCGTCCAGGTAGGCGAAGTCGATGTGCGGCTCGCGGGGCATCGCCCGCAGGGTGTCCAGCGCGGGCGCGATCCGCAGTTCGATGCGCTCGGCGACCCCGGCCTTCGCCCAGGCCTCCTGGCCGTACGCCGTCCACTCCTGCGACACGTCGCAGGCGATCAACGTGCCGTCGGCCGGCAGCGCCTGCGCCATCGCCAGGGCCGAGAAGCCGGTGAACGTCCCCACCTCGACGATGTGCCGGGCCCCCACGAGCCGTACGAGGAAGGCAAGCAGCGGCGCCTGCTCCTCGGCCGACTGCATGCCCGCCTGGTCCGGCAGCCGGGTGTACGTCGTCTCCACCAGCTCCTGCTGCACCGCGTCCAGCGGAGGGTTGTGGGCCAGCATGTAGGCGTACAACTCGTCAGTGATCTTGGTGGTGTTTCCTTTGCTCATGCGGCGACCGTAACCCGGCCCCGGCGGCCCGGAGGGATTTTGCGCAGGCTCTCAGAGCGCGACGCGGGCCAGGAAGCGGCGCAGGATCTCCTCGCCGGCCAGCACTCCGCGCGCCGCGAGGGCTTCGGTGCCGGGTGCCTGCCAGCCGGCCTCGGCGAGCTCGCCGTGGCCCGGCCGCCAGCCCTGGTCGGCGGCGAGCAGAAGGTCGGCGTCGAGGAGCGAGTCCCCGGCGGCCAGGGTCAGTTCGGCGCCGGTGCGGCGGGCGACCTCGCGGACCGCGGCGCTCTTGGTGAGCGGCTTCGGCACCGCGTAGACCTTGCGGCCCTGGAGCGAGACCGTCCAGCCGCGCGGCTCCGCCCACGCGGCGAGCTCCTTGACCCAGCCGTCCGGCAGCAGCTCCCGCTCCACGACGAGATACCCGAAGAGGTCCTCGGCGACGCGTTCCTTGCGCAGCCACGCCGGGTCGGCGACGGCCCGCAGATGGGCGCGCACCTCGCCGAGCGGGACGCACTCGGCGGCGATGCGGCCCGCCACCCGGCGCGCCCAGTCCGGATCGGACACACCGTCCACGAGCAGGTGGCCGCCGTTCGCGCAGATCGCGAACTCCGAGGGCGGGCCGGGGAGTTGGATGCGCTGGTACTGCTTGCGGGTCCGGGTGGTGGCGGGCACGAAGACGGCGGCCGTCTTCAGCTCGGCGAGCAGCCGGGCGGCGCGCTCGGTGACGTACGAGAGGGGCTTGTGCTCGTGCACCTCGACGCAGAGCAGCCGGGGCGCCAGGGGGTCGGGCATGGTGAGGTCGAGGGCCGCGGCCGAGTAGATCAGGGTGCGGTCGAGGTCGCTCGCGACGAGCGTGCGGGGGGTGCTCATCGGGCCGCCACCGCCCGGCCGTCGGCGCCGGTGGCGCCGCGGGTGAACCGGGGGTGGATCAGTCCGACACAGCTGTACGGCAGCCCGTCCACCTCCTCGACCGGTACGCCGCGCTGTTCGGCGAGCAGCCTGACGTGGTCGAGGTCGGCCCCGGAGCCCCGCCCGGCGAGGATCTTCCAGGGCACCCGGCGCAGCAGCACCCGGGTGGTCTCGCCGACGCCGGGCTTGACCAGGTTCACGTCGTGGATGCCGTACTCCTCGCTGATCCGCTCGACGGCGGCCCAGCCCTCCCAGCTCGGGGTGCGGTCGGTGTCCCGCAGGGCCTTGGCCTCGTGGTCCACCTCGTCGGCGACCTCGCCGAAGCGGGCGGAGACGGCATCGAGGAAGTCGGCCGAGACGTCCGCGCCGGCCAGTTCGCGGTAGAACTTGGCGCCGTGGAAGTCGCCGGGGCCGATGAGGTCCTGGCGCAGCACGGTGCGCGAAATCAGCCCGGAGACAGTGGAGTTGAGGCAGGCCGACGGGATCAGGAAGTCCTCGCGGGTGCCGTACGTCCGCACACAGGAGCCCGGGTCGGCGAGCACGGCGATCTCCGGATCGAAGCCCTCGAACTCCGGGAACTCCCTTATCGCGTCGGCGAGTTCGCGGGTGATGGCGCCCTTGCCCGTCCAGCCGTCCACGAACACCACGTCGGCGGGGTCGTGGTGGGCGGCGAGCCAGCGCAGCGCGTTGGGGTCGATGCCCCGGCCGCGCACGATGGAGACGGCGTAGTGCGGCAGGCCGAGGCCGTGGCGGTGCTCGGCCCAGCGGCGCATCAGGACGCCGACGGGGGTTCCCGCGCGGGCGAGCGAGACGAGCACCGGGTGGGGCGTCCGTTCGGCGAGGACGGTCTCGGTCACCACACCGACCGCCCGCGCGATCCGCCCGGCCGAGGCGTCGAGCGCGGCACGGAACAGCTCCTGGTACTGCGGGCTCGGCTGGTATTCGACGGGCAGCGACTCCGCGTAGTGGGCGCCGCCGCTCTGGATGGCCTCCTCGCGCTCCTCCGTCGGGGCTTCGAGCTCCACCTTGGAGAGGTCCTTCAGGAGCCACCCCACCTCGTCGGGCGCGTAGGAGGAGAAGGCGGGACCGCGCAGCGGCTCGGGCATGGGGGCACCTTCGGGTACGTACGAGGGCAGCACGGCGAGCACGACGTGCGGCACGTGGGCGCCGAGCCGGGCCAACAGGCCGTCGGGGGCGTGCAGTTCGGGGGTGTCGGCGACCGAGTCCACGATGGCGACGACCGCGTCGAAGCCGTTTCCGGCGACGTTGTACGCATAGCGTTCGCCGGGCCCGTCGGCCGGGTCGTCGTGTGCGGGAAAGACGAGGCGGGTCCGGATGGCGTACCCGGGATCGTCCACCGCCAGGACCGGCGAGCGGGTGGTGGTGGAGTACCGCACCTCGGCCCCGCCGAGCTCTTCGAGAGCGAGGGCGAGCCGGAGCGGCGCGTACATCAGCTCCTCGAAGCCGAGGACGAGGACGCGGCGGGGGGCCTTGGGGGTGGACTCGGGGGCGGACTCGTCCAGCGCCGCCGCCAGGCGGGCCGCCATGCCCGGCAGGGCCGCCTCCAGCCGCGCCCGGTGGGCCGGGGTGAAGCCGTGCCGGGCGGCGTCGGGGAGGCCCTCGGGCCAGCGGAGGTCGACCCTGCGCGCAGCCGTCCCGCCCCAGCTCGGCGGCGCCACCCGGGGGCCCGGCACGCCGCTCTCCCGCTGAGCGCCGCTCCCGTAAGGCGCGGGCGCCGCCTCGTGTTCCGCGACCAGCGCCCGCCCCTTCTCCAGTACGCCCTCCGGCAGCCGCACCGTGCCGGACACCGACGCCACCAGGTCGACCCGGGCGCCGGTCTCCGCAGCGAAGGCGACGAGGCGGTCGCGGTCCTCGGGGGAGCGCATGTCGACCAGGGCGACGATCACGTAGTGGTCGCGCGGATGGCGGGCGTGGAGGTCGCGGATGGTGTTGAGGACCGTGTTGCCGGTCGAGAACTCGTCGTCCACCAGGACCAACGGGCCGTCGCCCGCGAGCAGTCGGGGATCCTCGGGCAGCAGCAGGTGCGAGGTGGCGTGGGAGTGGGACTCCTCGAAGCCGCCCGCCGCGGCCACCCCCGCGACCGGTCGCCGGGTGGAGTGGAGGCAGGGGGCGAGGGCGAGGCCGTCGGCGACCGAGTGGCCGAGACCGGTCGCGGTCTCCGCGTACCCGAGCACCACCGCCCGCCCCGCCGCCTCGTCGCCGAGCAACTCCCGCACGCGTACGCCCAGTTCGCACCCGGCACGCCACACCACCGAGGGCCGCTGCGGCACGTGCTTGCCCAGCACGTTGGAGACCAGCAGGTGTGCGCGCTTCGGGTTGCGGCGCAGGGCGAGCCCGAGCAGTCCGCTCAGCCGCTCGTCCCCGACGAGCTCGACTCCCAGCCGCTCGGCCACCCACGTTCCGGACCACTCAACCACGTCGCTGTGTCTCTCTGTTCGTTCGTCAGCCGGCCAGGCCGGCCGCCAGCAGGTCCACGAAGCCGATGTCCTGCGCGGCGACGCCGAAGACCTCCGCCCGCAGCAGGGTGCGCTCGGCCCAGGCCCGGTGCGGCTTCACCTCGTTCATCTTGTTCGTGTACGCGGAGCGCAGCACCCCGCCGCCGTCCCGCTCGGGCCGCAGGATGTCCTGGGCGTCGCTGAACTCCTCGTGGCTGACCACCGACAGCGCGTGCACGGGCACCACGTGGCTGGGGTGGATGCAGGTCTTGCCGAGCAGCCCGTTGGCCCGGTCGAGCTCGATCTCGCGGAGCAGTCCGTCCAGGTCGTGCTCGATCAGCGTGGTGCGCAGTTCCTCGGCGCGGCCCTCCAGGAAGGGGCTGCGGCGCAGCTGGGGCTTGAACATCCGCTCCTGGAGCCGGAAGTACTCCCACACGGGGCCGGTGATGGTGAAGCCGCTGCCGTCGGCCCGTCCCAGCAGGTTCACCACGTCCCCGATGACACCGGCCACGATCTGGACGTCGTACGCCGTCATCTCCGGCGAGCGGCGCAGTCCGTAGGCCGAGCAGAAGTCGGTGACGCCGAGCCGCAGGGCGAGGATCCGCTCGCGGTACTTCTCCACGGTGCGCGCGATTCCGGCCAGCGTCTCGGCCCGGGTCTCCAGATGGAGCAGCTCGGGCGATTCCAGGACGGGCATCGCGAAGAGCCGGCGGCCGCTCGCGGACTCGGCCCCGGCGAGCGCCTCCAGGAAGGGCAGCCCGCGCTCCTCGGTGAACTTCGGCAGCACGAATCCGGAGAGCAGCCGTGCCGAGGCGCCGAGGCGGTGCACAAGGTCCGGTATCTGGAGCGGCTCGCGGACCCGTACGAACAGCAGCGGGGCCTCCTCGCCGTGGGCGTCGAGATCGGCGAACTGGTGGACCAGATTGGCCTCGGCGGCCACCACCTCGGCGTCGTCTATCGAGTCCTCCAGGCACAGCACCATGGAGGCGACGCCGCGGCGGGCCTGCTTCAGCACGTCGTCGGCGAGCGTCGGCCGGGTCGCCGGGCTGTACAGGGTGGCCCCGAGGGCCGCCGACAGCACGCGGGCGGGAGAGCCCGCGGTGAATTCGCAGGGCTCCTGATGGAAGAGGTTCTTCCGCGCAGCCGGCGGGACGTGCCCGAAATGCCGCATACATATCCCCCGTACTGCCAGGGCGTCCGAGACTTTGGATGGCCGGTAATAGTACGTAGGAACACGTGTCAAGAGTTCCCCAAATCCATGAAATCCAGGTAACTCGTCTGCGTCGCCGGGTCGGCCTGGGTCCGGCGGGTGCATCACGGGACGTAACCGACCAGGCCCCCGCGTTGTCCGCGGGCGCCGTGGGGAGGCAGGATGACGGGCATGACGCACGCGATGCTGAAGGGATCGAACGTCCCGCTGGAGGCCCTGGCCGTGCGGGCCGTGCTCCGCTGGTCGCCCGGCTCCGACGTCCCGGACGTGGACGCCTCGGCGCTGCTGCTCGGCGGCGACGGCAGGGTGCGTTCGGACGAGGACTTCGTCTTCTACAACCAGCCGCGCCACCCCTCGGGCCTGGTGCGCCGGCTCCCCAAGAAGGTCGTTGCCGAGGCTCTCACCGACACCATCGAGGCCGATCTGGCCGCGCTCGACCGGTCGGTGGACCGGGTGCTGATCACCGCGTCGTCGGACGGCGCGACCTTCCGTGCCGTACGCGATCTGCGGATCCTGCTGTTCGACGCGGCGGCGTCCGGGGCCGAGCCGGTCGCCCTGTTCGATGTGCGGCCGGAGACCGGCGAGGAGACCGCGATCATCTGCGGCGAGCTGTACCGCCGGGGCGAGGGCTGGAAGTTCCGCGCGGTGGGCCAGGGGTACCCGACCGGTCTGGTGGGTCTGGCCACCCAGTACGGCATCTCGGTGGACGAGGACGGCGAGAGCACGGACAGCGGCCGGAATGCGCCCGGTGCGCCGTCCGTGCCCCGGCCGCATCCGCAGCCGGCGGCCCAGCACGCGTACGGGTACCCGCAGCCGGCCCCGCCGGCCCAGCCGCCCGTACCGCAGCCTTCGTACGGCTATCCGCAGCCCGCGGCGGCGGGCGGGCCCGACGCCGGGTTCGTGCTGCCGCCCATGGGGCCGCAGTTCGTCCGGCAGTAGGGCGCGGGGGCCCGGGCCTCAGGCCTTGGTCTTGTAGCCGCGGCCCCATTGCAGCCCCCAGCCGTACAGGCGGTCCAGCTCGGCCTGGAAGCCGTACACGAACTTCACCTCGCGCCGCACCACCATGTCGCCCTTGACGTTCTCGATGGAGACGACCGCGCAGGAGCGGGCCTCGGGGGCGCGCTCGTCGAGCTCGATCTCGATGCGCGGGCCGTTGCTCGGGTAGAGCGTCACCTTGGCGTGGGTGCGGTCGAAGGCCGGGGTCTGGTCGTAGATGTAGACGAAGATCAGCAGCCGTTTGATCTCGTCGCGGTGGTCCAGGTTGACGAAGATCGTCTCGCCGGACGCCGAGCCGAAGCGGTCGTCGCCGCTGCACTCCACGTACGGCGGCTTGTTGGTGGCGCCGAAGAAGTTGCCCAGCGGCTGGACCACGCCCTTGGTGCCGTCCTGGAGCTCGTACAGGCAGCCCAGGTCGAGGTCGACGTTGACCATCGACTGGGTGTGCCCCTGGACCATCTCCGGTTTGAAGTACTTGAACGGGTGGCGCAGCAGCCGCCCGCCCTCGTCGGGTTTGCCTCCGAAGTCCGAGGTCCGCATCCGCCAGGACAGGTTGACCCGCAGGCTGCCGGTGTTGGCGCCCTGCTTCCCGAGCGAGACCGTGTTGTGCCGCCGGGTCAGCTCGATCGTGTTGGTCGCCGCGCTGCCCGAGTCGAACTGTGAGCTCCTGCTCCGCAGGCCGTCCCAGAACGCCATCTCGCCCCACCCCATAGGTCCGTGAACTTTCCCCGCACAGAAAACGGCGGGGCGGCCGGTGAGGCCGAGGCCTCGTGACCGCCCCGCACAAGAGCGTTCCGCAATCGGCGGCGGATCACACGCCCGCGGACGTGGGCTCCGGGAGCACCGGGGTCACACCCCGGAGCCCACTTCCGCCTGTTCGCTCACATCGCCGTCGCCCGTCGCCTCGATCCGCCGGTTGCGGCGGACGGAGGACCAGAAGGACCAGGCGATCAGGATGACGCCGACGAGGCCCGTGATGACCTCGTTGATCTCGTACTGGATGGTGACGAGCAGGATGACGGCGAGCGCACCGATCGCGTAGTGCGCACCGTGCTCCAGGTAGACGTAGTCGTCGAGGGTGCCCTGGCGGACCAGGTAGACGGTGAGCGACCGGACGTACATCGCGCCGATGCCGAGGCCGAGCGCCATCAGGACGATGTCGTTGGTGATGGCGAAGGCGCCGATGACCCCGTCGAAGGAGAACGAGGCGTCCAGGACCTCCAGGTAGAGGAACATGAAGAACGCGGCCTTGCCGGCCATGGCGACAGCAGAAACCTTGCTGCCGGTGCGCTGGGCCGCTTCCTCCGCCTCGTGCTCGCGCTCCTCGTCCTCTTCGAGCCGGTTCTCGAAGTAGCCCGAGAGCCCGCCGACGACGAGGTAGGTGATGAGGCCCGCGATGCCGGAGATCAGTACGGTCTGCGCCTTGTCGGCGTGCGTTCCGCCGTGCTGGTGGGCCTGGGTCGCGAACGTCATGGAGGAGACGAGCAGGACGAGCAGGGCGATGCAGACGGACAGCATGTCGATCTTGCCGAGCTTGGCCAGCGGGCGCTCCAGCCAGGCGAGCCACTTGACGTCGCGGTCCTCGAAGATGAAGTCGAGGAAGATCATCAGCAGGAACATGCCACCGAAGGCGGCGATCGACGGGTGCGCGTCGGTCACCAGCTGCTGGTAGCGGTTGGCGTCGTTCAGCGCCAGATCGACCGCGTCGATGGGGCCGATCTTGGCGCTGATCGCGACGATGACGACGGGGAAGAGCAGCCGCATGCCGAAGACGGCGATGAGCACGCCGACCGTGAGGAAGATCTTCTGCCAGAAGGCGTTCATCTTCTTCAGGATCCCGGCGTTGACCACCGCGTTGTCGAAGGACAGCGAGATCTCCAGGACGCCCAGGATCGCGACGACTCCGAACGCGGTCCAGCCCCCGTAGAGCACGGCCAGGGCCAGGCCGATCGCGGTGATCGCGAACGACCAGCCGAAGGTTTTCAGAAGCACTGACTTCCCCATCGTGTAGAGCGGGCCGACCCGACGTAGAGCGGGTCCCCCCGCACCGCGCACGGCTTTACGCTGCTGTCTCCCGGGGACAGCCCCCCGGAGCCTCCGCAAGGGACCACCCCGGATGGCGCTCGACTTGAATGGATCCGGGCGATCTCTTTAGGAGACGTTGACCCCGAAGTCTAGAGCGATGCCGCGCAGCCCCGACGCGTACCCCTGGCCTACCGCCCGGAACTTCCATTCGCCGCCGTAGCGGTACAGCTCGCCGAAGATCATCGCGGTCTCGGTCGAGGCGTCCTCGCTCAGGTCGTAACGGGCCAGCTCCTGGCCGTCGGACTGGTTCACGACGCGGATGTACGCGTTGGCGACCTGGCCGAAGGTCTGGCCCCGGCTGTCGGCCTCGTGGATCGAGACCGGGAAGACGACCTTGTCGCAGCCGGCCGGCACCTTCGTCAGGTCGACGATCAGCGACTCGTCGTCGCCCTCGCCCTCACCGGTCAGGTTGTCGCCGGTGTGCTGGACCGAGCCCTCCGGGCTCGTCAGGTTGTTGTAGAAGACGAAGTACTCGTCGCCGAGCACCCGCCCGTTCGCGCACAGCAGGGCGCTGGCGTCGAGGTCGAAGTCGGCTCCGGTGGTGGAGCGCGCGTCCCAGCCGAGCGCGACCAGCACCTGGGTCAGGTTCGGTGCGGCCTTGGAGAGGGAGACATTGCCCCCCTTGGCGAGCGTGACGCCCATGATCGTGTCCTCCCCGAGAAGTGAACAGGTGGTGAGCACGTCCGGCGCCGCACCGGGAGGGGTGCGGCGCCGGACGAGGGAGAGCGGTCGGCTCAGACGTTGACGCCGAAGTCCTGCGCGATGCCGCGCAGGCCCGAGGCGTAGCCCTGCCCGATGGCGCGGAACTTCCACTCCGTGCCGTTGCGGTACAGCTCGCCGAAGACCATCGCGGTCTCCGTCGAGGCGTCCTCGCTCAGGTCGTAACGGGCCAGCTCGCTGTTGTCGGACTGATTCACCACGCGGATGTAGGCGTTGCGCACCTGGCCGAAGGACTGCTGGCGGCTCTCGGCCTCGTAGATCGAGACCGGGAAGACGATCTTGGCGACGTCGGTCGGGACTCCGGTCAGGTTGACCTTGATGACCTCGTCGTCGCCCTCGCCCTCACCGGTGAGGTTGTCACCCTGGTGCTCGACGGAGCCGTCGGGGCTCTTGAGGTTGTTGAAGAAGACGAAGTTCGAGTCGTTGGCGACCTTGCCCTGATCGTTGGTCAGCAGGGCGCTGGCGTCCAGGTCGAAGTCACCCCCGGTGGTGGTGCGTGCGTCCCAGCCCAGACCGACGATGACCGCGGTCAGGTTGGGGGCGGCCTTGGTCAGCGAGACGTTTCCGCCCTTGCTGAGGCTGACTCCCACGAGTCCTCCCAATGGTGTGAGGGGGCGGGCTTGGTCAGCGCCCCGTCGTGCGTTGGCATCGGATCAACGAATGGATCCTAGTGACCGGTTCCCGGGTCAAAGAGACGATTCGGCCGGGCGGCCGGGGGGTGTCGGCCGGATCGGCGCTCAGATGGTGTCGAGCGCCTTGAGGTACTCGTTCAGGTCGCGGGCGTCCGGCAGGGCGTTCACGACGGTCCAGCGGACCACGCCCGCCTTGTCGATGATGAAGGTGCCGCGCACCGCGCACCCCTTGTCCTCGTCGAAGACGCCGTACGCGCGCGAGACCTCGCCGTGCGGCCAGAAGTCGGAGACCAGCGGGTACTCCAGGCCCTCCTGCTCGGCGAAGACGCGCAGGGTGTGGATGGAGTCGTTGGAGACGGCGAGCAGCTGGGTGTCGTCGTTGACGAACTTCGGCAGGTTGTCGCGCAGTTCGCACAGCTCGCCCGTGCAGACGCCGGTGAAGGCGAACGGGTAGAAGAGCAGCACCACGTTCTTCTCGCCGCGGAAGTCACTGAGCTTCACGGTCCTGCCGTGGTTGTCCTTGAGCTCGAACTCCGGGGCCTTGGTGCCGACCTCGATAGCCATGGAAACGCCTTCCCTTCAATGGGCCGTTCTGCTGACACCGCTCACCCTACGCACAGGGCCCCCTCGGGCGGTTGCCTGAGGGGGCCCTGGGGGCGTGAAGGAGGATCAGCGCTTGCCGGACTTCAGGCGGGTGCCCGACCAGTCCTTGCCGACGCTGATGCTCTTGGCCGGGGAGAGGCCGGCGGTCTGCGCGGCGTCGTTGATGTCGCTGGGCTCGACGTAGCCGTCCCGGCCGGTCTTCGGGGTCAGCAGCCAGATCGTGCCGCCGTCCTCGAGGAGACCGATGGCGTCCACCAGGGCGTCCGTAAGGTCGCCGTCCTCGTCGCGGAACCACAGCGTGACGACGTCGGCGACGTCGTCATAGTCCTCATCGACGAGATCCTGGCCAATAATGGACTCGATGCCCTCGCGGAGATCCTGGTCGACGTCGTCGTCGTAACCGATCTCCTGGACCACCTGTCCGGGCTCGAACCCCAGCCTTCCGGCCGGGTTGGTCCGCTCCTCCGCGTGGTCCGCGGTCGCGCTCACGGCTTGCCTCCTGATCTTGATTCGGTAACTTCTGCAGCCGCGCGCATACGCGTGGCATTGGGCGTAGTCCACACGGGCGGGACGAATCTCGCAAGTACCCGGCCCCCGAACCCGTCCTTTGGGGGTCAGTGTGGCCGTGTTCAGGGACATCCGCATCCCCGCCGGTGATTCATCCCACACCATTGGTGACGGTTTACGGCGTTCTGTTCCTTCGGGTACTCCAATCGGGCCCGAACACCCTTCGGGAACGGATGGCCGGGTTGAGCGTAAGGTTGCGATTTGGCCCGACCCGTCCAGGCCCTGAGCCTACTTCCTGCTCCGGGGACGGTTACCTCTCGGTAGAGATGACGTTTGCACCCCAGCGGTACACGATGGGATGCGGCGCAGAATTGGCGTTCTCCGCATCCCCCGACAGTGAAGGAACAGCGTGGCTTCCGGATCCGATCGCAACCCGATCATCATTGGCGGCCTGCCGAGCCAGGTCCCGGACTTCGATCCCGAAGAGACCCAGGAGTGGCTGGACTCTCTGGACGCCGCCGTCGACGAGCGCGGCCGGGAACGGGCCCGTTATCTGATGCTCCGGCTGATCGAGCGGGCGCGTGAGAAGCGCGTCGCCGTGCCCGAGATGCGCAGCTCGGACTACGTCAACACGATCGCCACCAAGGACGAGCCGTTCTTCCCCGGCAACGAGGAGATCGAGCGCAAGGTCCTCAACGCGACCCGCTGGAACGCGGCCGTGATGGTGTCCAGGGCCCAGCGCCCGGGCATCGGCGTCGGCGGCCACATCGCCACCTTCGCCTCCTCCGCCTCGCTGTACGACGTGGGCTTCAACCACTTCTTCCGGGGCAAGGACGAGGGCGACGGCGGCGACCAGATCTTCTTCCAGGGCCACGCCTCCCCCGGCATCTACGCCCGCGCCTTCCTCCTGGACCGGCTGAGCGAGCAGCAGCTCGACGCCTTCCGGCAGGAGAAGTCGAAGGCGCCGTACGGCCTTTCGTCGTATCCGCACCCGCGGCTCATGCCGGACTTCTGGGAGTTCCCGACCGTCTCGATGGGCCTCGGCCCGCTCGGCGCGATCTACCAGGCGCGGATGAACCGCTACATGGCGGCGCGCGGCATCGCCGACACCTCCAAGTCGCACGTCTGGGCGTTCCTCGGCGACGGCGAGATGGACGAGCCCGAGTCGCTCGGCCAGCTCTCCATCGCCGCCCGCGAGAACCTGGACAACCTGACCTTCGTCGTCAACTGCAACCTCCAGCGCCTCGACGGCCCGGTGCGCGGCAACGGCAAGATCATCCAGGAGCTGGAGTCGCAGTTCCGCGGCGCCGGATGGAACGTCATCAAGCTGATCTGGGACCGCAGTTGGGACCCGCTGCTGGCCCAGGACCGGGACGGCATCCTGGTCAACAAGATGAACACCACGCCGGACGGCCAGTTCCAGACGTACGCCACCGAGACCGGCGCGTACATCCGCGAGCACTTCTTCGGCGACGACCACCGGCTGCGCGCCATGGTCGAGAACATGACGGACCAGCAGATCCTGCACCTGGGGCGCGGCGGCCACGACCACAAGAAGGTGTACGCGGCCTTCGCGGCGGCCAAGGCGCACAAGGGCCAGCCGACCGTGGTGCTCGCGCAGACGGTCAAGGGCTGGACGCTCGGCCCGAACTTCGAGGGCCGCAACGCGACCCACCAGATGAAGAAGCTGACGGTCGACGACCTCAAGGGCTTCCGGGACCGGCTGCACATCCCGATCACGGACCAGGAGCTGGAGTCCGGCGCGCCGCCGTACTACCACCCGGGCCGGGGGTCCGAGGAGATCCAGTACATGCACGACCGCAGGCTCGGGCTCGGCGGCTACGTGCCGACCCGTGTCGTGCGGTCGAAGCCGCTCAACCTGCCCGAGGACAAGACGTACGAGGCCGCCAAGAAGGGTTCGGGCCAGCAGTCGATCGCCACGACGATGGCGTTCGTCCGCATCCTGAAGGACCTGATGCGGGACAAGGAGATCGGCCGGCGGTTCGTGCTGATCGCGCCCGACGAGTACCGCACCTTCGGCATGGACGCGTTCTTCCCGAGCGCCAAGATCTACAACCCGCTGGGCCAGCAGTACGAGGCGGTCGACCGCGAACTGCTGCTCGCCTACAAGGAGTCGCCGACCGGTCAGATGCTGCACGACGGCATCTCCGAGGCGGGCTGCACGGCCTCGCTGATCGCCGCGGGCTCGGCGTACGCGACGCACGGCGAGCCACTGATCCCGGTGTACGTCTTCTACTCGATGTTCGGTTTCCAGCGGACCGGCGACCAGTTCTGGCAGATGGCCGACCAGTTGGCGCGCGGATTCGTTCTGGGCGCGACCGCCGGACGTACGACGCTGACCGGTGAAGGTCTGCAACACGCGGACGGCCACTCGCAGTTGCTCGCCTCGACCAACCCGGCCTGTGTGGCCTACGACCCGGCGTTCGGCTACGAGATCGCGCACATCGTCAAGGACGGTCTGCGCCGGATGTACGGGCCCGACAGCGAGGACGTCTTCTACTACCTCACCGTCTACAACGAGCCGGTCCAGCACCCGGCCGAGCCGGCGGACGTCGACGTGGACGGCATCCTCAAGGGCATCCACCGCTACCGCGCGGGCACTTCGGGTGCCATCCCGGCCCAGATCATGGCGTCCGGCGTGGCCGTGCCGTGGGCGGTCGAGGCACAGCGGATCCTCGCCGAGGAGTGGAACGTACGCGCCGACGTGTGGTCGGCGACGTCCTGGAACGAGCTGCGCCGCGAGGCCGTCGAGGTGGAGGAGCACAACCTCCTGCACCCCGAGGAGGAGCAGCGCGTCCCCTATGTCACGCAGAAGCTCCAGGGCTGCCAGGGACCGTTCGTGGCGGTCTCCGACTGGATGCGCTCCGTCCCCGACCAGATTTCGCGCTGGGTGCCGGGCACCTACCAGTCGCTCGGCGCGGACGGCTTCGGCTTCGCGGACACCCGGGGGGCGGCCCGCCGCTTCTTCCACATCGACGCGCAGTCGATCGTGCTGGCGGTCCTCACCGAGCTGGCCCGCGAGGGCAAGGTCGACCGTTCGGCGCTGAAGCAGGCGGTTGACCGGTACCGGTTGCTGGATGTCACCGCGGCCGACCCTGGTGCCGCGGGCGGCGACGCGTAGCGCTCCGCGGGGGTTCGGGGTCGCTGCGGGTTCGGCTCGCTGCGGCTGCCGATGCCGGTCGCTGCGGGCTTCGGTTCGCTGCGGGCCGTAGCTCCCTCCGCGGGAGGTGCGGTTCGCCGCGGCCCATTCGGCTCGCCGTGGGCCGTGCGTGGCGCTCCCGCAGGAAGTCCGTTCACTGCGGGCCGCATGGGGCTGCTCGCGCAGTTCCCCGCGCCCCTAAAGAGAGCCCCGTTGGCCGGCCTGAGGTCGGCCAACGGGGCTTTCGCGTACGGGAGTTGGGCGGGTCAGATGTGGCCCGTGCCCGCGCTCGCCGGGGTGTTGTCGCCGCGCTTGGTGAACATGGCTACCGCGGCGGCCAGGACCGCGACGATTCCGGCGACGGTGAACGCGGTGCTCATGCCCGACACGAACGTGTCGTGGGCGACGGCCGCGACCTTGGCGGCGACCTCCGGCCCGGTCCCCGGCGGTACCGGGCCCATGCCGACCTCGACCGCCTTGGACATGCCCGAGGACTGCTCGGGCGTCATCGGCGGCAGCTGCGCCGCGGCCCAGTTGTCCGGGAGCTTGGCGGTGACCTGCGAGGACATCACGGCGCCCAGCACCGCGGTGCCGAGCGAGCCGCCGACCTGCATGCCGGCCTGCTGGAGACCGCCCGCCACACCCGACAGCTCGATGGGCGCGTTGCCGACGATGACCTCGGTCGCGCCGACCATGACCGGGGCGAGGCCCAGGCCGAGCAGGGCGAACCAGATCGACATCGTCAGGGTGCCGCTGCCGATGGTCAGGCGGGACATGCCGAACATCGCGACGGCGGTGCAGACCATGCCGCCGACCAGCGGGACCCGCGGGCCCAGCTTGGTGATCAGGGCTCCCGCGAGCGGCGAGGCGACGATCATCATGCCGGTGAGGGGGAGGAGGTGCAGTCCGCTGTCCACCGCCGACATGCCGTGCACGTTCTGCAGGTAGAACGTCACGAAGAAGAGGCCGCCCATGAAGGCGAACGCCATCAGGATCATCAGGACCGTGCCCGCCGACAGCGGTACGGACCGGAACAGGCCGAGCGGGATGAGCGGCTCCCTGACCTTGGTCTCCCAGAGGGCGAAGAGTACGAAGCTGATCACCGCGGCGGCGATGAACCCGAGGGTCTTCCCGCTGCCCCAGCCGTACTCCGAGCCCTTGATGAGCGCCCAGATCATGCAGAACATCGCGACCGAGAGCAGCACGATGCCGAGGATGTCGAAGGACTTCGGCGCGTTCTCGGCGCGGTGGTCGAGCAGGATGACCAGGCCGAGCACCAGCGCCAGCACACCGACCGGCACGTTGATGAAGAAGACGGACTGCCAGCTGACGTGCTCGACGAGCACACCGCCGAGGATCGGGCCGCCCGCGGTGGAGGCGCCGATGACCATGCCCCAGATGCCGATCGCCATGTTGAGCTTCTCGGCCGGGAAGGTGGCGCGCAGCAGGCCGAGCGCGGCCGGCATCAGAAGCGCGCCGAACAGACCCTGGAGCACCCGGAAAGCGATGACCAGGGTGACGCTGTGGGAGAGGCCGATGGCCCCGGACGCGGCGCCGAAGCCGACGACGCCTATGAGGAAGGTCTGGCGGTGGCCGAACCGGTCACCGAGCTTGCCCGCGGTGACCAGTGAGACGGCCAGCGCCAGCATGTAGCCATTGGTGATCCATTGGACGTCCTGGAGCGAGGCCCCGAGGTCCTTCTGGATGGCGGGGTTGGCGATCGCCACGATGGTGCCGTCGAGCGCGACCATCATCACGCCGATGGCCACGGCGAAGAGCGTCAGCCAGGGGTGACCGCGCAAGCCCTTGGGCGGCACCGCGATCTCGTCCTGTGGCGCCTTTTCGAGGCTGGTCTGACTAGTCATGCCGAAGAGGCTAATGTCAGCCTCTGACAGTTGACAAACGATTTCACAAGTCGGTAACTGTCACGTGGCTCACAGCTAAACTGATCAAGCCAAATTGACGGAAAGAGGACCCTGACGTGACGGTGGAGCAGCGGCCGACGGCGCCGGTCGGCGGCCTGCGCGAGCTGAAGAAGCAGCGCACCCGGGACGCGCTGCTGCGCGTCGCCCTGGAGCTCTTCACCACCAAGGGGTACGAGCGGACGACCGTGGACGAGATCGCCGACGCGGTCGACGTCTCCCAGCGCACCTTCTTCCGCTACTTCGCGAACAAGGAGGCCGTCGTCTTCGCCGCGCAGGACGCGGTGGAGTCCCACTTCGTGGACGCGCTGCGCCAACGCCCGCCCGCCGAGGGCCCGTTCACCGCGATGCGCCGGGCGGCACTGTCCGCCTGGGACACCATCGAGGAACTCCTGTCCCCCGTCATGCCGGTCGCCCTCTACATGCGGACGTACCAGGTGATCGAGTCGACCCCGGCGCTGCTCGCGACCCATCTGCGCCGCTCGGCGGAGCTGGAGGAGCACGTCGCGCGGCTGATCGCCGAGCGCGAGGGCCTCGACATCGACGCCGATCCGCGACCCCGGGTCGCCGTGGCGGCCTTCACCGGAGTGATGCGGGTGGTGGGCGGGCTGTGGGGGCAGGGCGAGGACCCCAGCGTGGCGGCGATCCGCGAGCTGACCGCCGGCTATCTCGACCACCTCGGCCCCGCCCTGGCCGACGACTGGCGCGGCTGAGCCGCGGGCGCGGACGCGCCGGGCATGAGGACGGTCCGGGCGCGCGGATGTCCGGAGCATGAGGACGTACGGAGCGCGCGGACGTACGCGGAGCGTACGGACGCCGGGACGCGCGGACCTACGGAGCGTGCGCCCGCGCGCGCTCTTGGTGAGACCGCTCCTGATCCAAACGTGATCTGAGTCACTGTCAGCCCAGTGGACCTCCCGGGTCTCCTACTGTGGTCAGCAGTGACTTCCTTCGACTCCTCCCCCACCTTGAACGCATGGCGTGCGCTGCTCGCGCTCGCCGTGGTGTTCGTGATGCTCGCGACCTCCGGCTGGACGGCGATCCGCGGCTCGGGCGTCACCGCGCCACGCGCCGCGGCCCTCGCCGCCTGGGCGCGCGGCACGATAGACGGCCACGCACTGCCGAAGCCGGACGCCACCGCGCACCAGCTCGGCCTGTTCTTCGGCTCTCTCGGCAACGCCGAGCAGAACGAGCTCGCCGACCGCTATCCGCTGGTCGTCGGCAATCTGAACGGCGCCCCCGTGCCCCTGCGCTACCAGGCCAACCGGGTCGCGCTCGCCGAGGCGCGCGCGGTCGAGCAGAAGCGCATGGTCGACAGCAGGCTCTCCGCCGACGGCCGCCAGGAGGCGAGCCGCCGGATGCACCGGTTCGACTCGCTGCTCGACGACGGCCGCCAGATCCTCGCCTTCGACCCCTCCGACAGCGGCCGGGTCGCGGAGGTCTTCGGCGATCTGGACCACGCCCAGCGAGTCTCGGTGATCGTCCCCGGAGTCGACACGAACGTCTTGACGTTCGAGAAGAGCAGCCGCAAGAACAGCGCCCCGGTCGGCATGGCGCAGTCGCTGTACGACGCCGAGCACGCGGCCGCGCCCGGCACCCGTACCGCCGTGATCGCCTGGGCCGACTACACCGCGCCGGCCGGTCTCGGCATCGACGCGGCCGTCGGCAAAATGGCCGAGGACGGTGCGGTGCGGCTCGCCGCCCTGGTGCGCGCGCTGCCCGGCAGCGCCCCCGTCGAGCTCTTCTGCCACAGCTACGGCTCCGTGGTGTGCGGGGTCTCGACGCGTGAACTGCCGCCCCGGGTCACCGACATCGCGGTGGCCGGCAGCCCCGGCATGCGGGTCGGCAGCGCCGCCCAGCTGGACACTCCGGCGCGGGTCTGGTCGATGCGGGACAAGGACGACTGGATCCAGGACGTGCCCTACCTGGACGTCGCGGGCCTCGGCCACGGCGCCGACCCGGTCTCCCCGGCCTTCGGCGCCCGGGTCCTCTCGGCGGCCGGAGCCATCGGCCACCCCGGCTATTTCGAGCCGGGAACCCAGAGCCTCGCCAACTTCGCCGCGATCGGAGTTGGCGCATACCAGTCGGTCGTCTGCGCCTCCGACGACAACAGCTGCGGCAGCGGAATTTTCGACCGGTCGGCGGCTTGACGGGCAAGCCGACGGGCTGACACGCGTACACGCCGCGCGATCGCCGGAGCGGCGGCGCGGCGACGGGGTTTTCGCCGAGGGGGGACGCGCGGGCGCGCGCCCCCTACGATGAGGCGCATGGGTGATGTGCTGGCCGGAATTCATGCCACCTGGGAGTTCGCGTCCGACTCCGTACTCATCCGCTTCGAACGGGGGATCCGCGCGCCGAAGCTCTTCCAGGCGCTGCGCGAACGGCGCATCCCCCACGAGGCGTTGGAGTCGGTCACGCTGACCCCGGGCAAACGCGGCACGGTGGTGCTGCACGCGGTGCCGAGACCGGGCGCCGATCCGCTGATGGAGGCCGCGTCGGGCCAGTTGAAGGAGGTCTGCGACCCCTACCGCCTGGTGCTGCCGGCCGAGCGCGGGACGCTCGCCGAGTACTACGCGGACGAGCTGCGCGGCGCTCTGGTGCCGCACGCCTCCCGACCCGCCGACCGGTATCTGGTGGCGGCGCCCGATGCGCCCCTGAACTTCAAGGCGTACGACGGCAAGGCGGCCTTCGACGGCCGCCAGGTCACCTTCCGCTGGTTCTGGACGGGCGCGTCCTCCGAGAAGTGGAAGGCCGGCGACCAGACCTTCCCGGTGGCGGCGCTGAGCGGGGTCGAGTGGCGCTCCCCCGATGTCTTCGACGGCCATCTGCGGCTGCTGCGCCGCGAGCCCGGCGGGTTCCCCGGGCAGGCCGACCGCGACCCGGCGGCCGTGGTCTTCGGCCTCGGCTACGGCCCGGTGCACGAGTCGCTGCCGTTCGCGGCGGCGGTCCTCGCGGCGGTACGCGGCGGGGGCGGCCCCTCGATCCCCCACCAGACGGTCCCGGTCCCGGCGGGGCGGCGCGATCCCGCCGACATCGCGGAAAGGATCCGCCACCTCGGGGAGCTGCACCGGGCCGGCCTCGTCACCGACGACGAGTTCAGCGCCAAGAAGGCGGAGCTGCTGGCCGAGCTGTAGGGCGGGACCATTCCGCGGACCCCGTACCGGGGACCGAGAGCGGCGTGGCACCCCGGTATGACGCGCGGCCCGCCCGATCCTCTCTAGGCTGGCCAGGCCATGAAGATCGCACTTCCGTCCCCCCGCGCGCTCGCCCTGCTGCGGCCCACTGCCGAATCCGCGCGGCCCCTGTTCGCCCGGGCGCCCAAGCGCTGGCAGCGGTGGAGTCCGTACGTCGTCACCGGGATCTTCGTGGTGATCCTGATGCCGACCAGCATCGCCGTCCTGACCAACGACTACAAGGCGGGCGGCTGGGCCGGGGCGCTGGGGGTGGCCCAGACGGTGCCCCTGCTGCTCGCCGTGACCCGGCCCGTGCGGGCCTGGCTCATCATCTTCAGCGCCGACGTCCTGGGCGCGATCCTGCTGATCCACGCCGACACCGCCCGGCGCCCCTGGCCGTGGACCGCGGCGGTGATCGTCGGCTATCTGGTCCTCATGGCCTGCCTGGGGCTGCGCGAGAAGACCCGCACCCTGGTCGCGGTGTGGCTGGTGACGGGCGCCGCGGGTGTCGTGCTCGGCGCCGACGCGCCCGCCGGCGCCACCAGCACCCAGGTCGTGCTGTTCGTCCTGGCGGGTGTGGTGCTGGCCCTCACGGGCGCGCTGCGCAGCCGCGGCGAGGCCGAGCGGCTGCTCGCCGAGCAGGAGACCATCAGCGAGGCCGAACGCGCCCAGCGCACCCTCCTGGAGGAACGCGCCCGGATCGCCCGGGAGTTGCACGACGTGGTGGCCCACCACATGTCGGTGATCACCGTGCAGGCCGACTCGGCCCCGTACCGGCTGACCGGGCTCGACGACGCGGCCCGCGGGGAGTTCGAGTCCATCGCGTCGAGCGCCCGCGAGTCGCTTAGCGAGATGCGGCGCCTGCTCGCGGTGCTGCGCAGCGAGGGCAGCGGCGAGGAGGGCGGCGAGCGCGCGCCCCAGCCAGGCGTCGACCGGCTCCAGCAGCTGGTGGAGGCGACGGTACGGGCCGGACTGCCCGCGCGGCTCTCGCTGGCGGCCGAGCTGCCCGCGCTGCCGCCCGCAGTGGACCTGTCGGCGTACCGGATCGTGCAGGAGGCGCTCGCCAACGTCGTACGGCATGCGCCGGGCGCCGGCACCCGCGTCTCCGTCACGTGCGACGACCGGTATCTGACGGTGCTCGTCGTCAACGGCCCGGCGGCGGGCCGCACTTCGCCGCTGGAGGGCTCCGGCACCGGGCACGGGCTCGTCGGGATGCGCGAGCGCGTACGGTTGACCGGCGGGTATCTCGACACCGGGCCGCTGCCCGACGGCGGCTTCCGGGTCGCGGCCCGCCTCCCGCTCGACCCTCCTTCCGTACCGGACTCCCTTCCCGAGGACGCCAGTTGACCATCCGCGTGATCATCGTTGACGACCAGGCCATGGTGCGCGCGGGGTTCGCCGCACTGCTCTCGGCGCAGGCCGACATCGACGTGGTGGGCGAGGCGCCCGACGGCCGCCAGGGGGTGCGGGTGGCCCGCTCCGCCCACCCGGACGTGGTCCTCATGGACGTCCGGATGCCCGAGATGGACGGGCTCGCCGCGGCCCGCGAGATCCTGGACCCGCCGGTGGGCGTCGTCCACCGCCCGAAGGTCCTGATGCTGACGACCTTCGACGTGGACGACTACGTGTACGAGGCGCTGCGCGCCGGGGCGTCCGGGTTCCTGCTCAAGGACGCGCCGCCGGCCGACCTCATCGCGGCGGTACGGATCGTCGCCTCGGGCGATGCGCTGCTCGCCCCCTCCGTGACGCGCCGCCTCATCGCCGACTTCGCCCAGCAGCGGCCCGCGCCGCGCAAGGGGGCGGCGACGCTGCGGCT
Source organism: Streptomyces sp. NPDC050485 (assembly GCF_044458185.1). Lineage (NCBI taxonomy): Bacteria > Bacillati > Actinomycetota > Actinomycetes > Kitasatosporales > Streptomycetaceae > Streptomyces > Streptomyces sp. NPDC050485. The sequence continues at coordinate 73,215 of NZ_JBITHR010000001.1, forward strand.
GAACGGGCTGACGCCGCGGGAGACGGAGGTCCTGGAGCTGATTGCCCGGGGGCTGTCGAACCAGGAGATCGCCGGGCACTTGGTGCTGGCGGAGCAGACCGTCAAGACGCATATCGGCCGCGTCTTGGCCAAGCTGGACCTGCGGGACCGCGCACAGGCAGTGATCTTCGCGTACGAGGCGGGTGTGGTGCGGCCGGGGGACGGGGGCTGACTTCCCCCACCCCCTACCCAGGTACCACCCCCCGCCCAACCCCCCAGTCCGACGCCCCGGCCGTCGCCCGCTTCCTACCTTCCTCCTCGTCAAGGAATGGCGAAGGAGAAGGAAGGGAGTCGGGGCATGCGTCGGTTCGGGAGGGCGGTTGTTGCTGCCGCGCTGGTGGGGGCGGTCGTCGCGGGGACGGCCGGGTGGGCGGCGGCCGACGCGCAGCAGGCCGTCACCGGGCCGCCGCCCGGCGCCGCCGCCTGGCGGGCCGACACCGCGTTCGGGCACCCCCTGCCCGACCCGGCGACCGCGACACCCCGCGAAGTCGCCCTGTTCTTCGCCGGGTTGAGCACCACCGAGCAGCAGACGCTGGCCCGCCGCCACCCCCAGATCGTGGGGAACCTGGACGGCGCCCCCGTACATCTGCGGTACCAGGCGAACCGGCTCGCCATCTCCGCCACGCACGACCCGCGGTACGCCCGGCTCGCCGCCCCCGAGCGGCAGATCCTCGCGTTCGATCCACGGGGTAGGGGTCAAGTGGCCGAGGTTTATGGGGAGTTGGACCGATCCGGGCACCTCTCCGTCGTCGTGCCCGGATCCGATATCGACGCCGGCACCTTCGACCGTACGAACGACCGCTACGGCACCCCCGCCGGAATGGCCGCCTCGCTGCGGGCCGCGACCCACGGCGCGACCGCCGTGATCGCCTGGGCCGGATACACCACCCCGGTCGGGGTCGGCATCGACGCGGCCACCGGGAAGCTCGCCGAGGCGGGGGCCGAGCGGCTGACCCGGTTCACCGAGGGGCTCGACGCCGTCGGCACGCCCGACCCGGTGCTGTTCTGCCACAGCTACGGATCCGTGGTGTGCGGCCTCGCGGCCAAGGACACCGACGCCTCGGACATCGTGGCGCTCGGCTCCCCCGGCATGCGTGCCGACACCGCCGCCGACCTGCACACCGACGCCCGGGTGTGGGCCGCCCGGGACCCCTCGGACTGGATCGGCGACGTACCGCACGTCGAGTTCGCGGGGCTCGGCCACGGCGCCGACCCCACCGACCCGGCGTTCGGCGCCCGCCGGGTGCCCGCCGCCGACGCCCAGGGCCACACCGGCTACTTCGCCCCCGGCACCGAATCCCTCAAGGCCTTCGCCGCCATCGCGACCGGAGATGTCCGATGAGTGCGCTGACCAAGGCCGTGGCGGAGATCGAGCGGCAGACGCCCGCCCACCGCGACCGCGCCATCGACGGGCTGCGCGCCCTCGCGCTGCTCGCCGTGCCGACCGGGCACTGGCTGCTCGGCGGGTTCACCCGCGACAGCGCGGGCGCGCTGCACAACGCGAGCCCGCTCTCCGCGTTCGCGGGCTTCGCGCCGGCCAGCTGGATCCTGCAGATGCTCGGGATCTTCTTCCTGGTCGGCGGATATGCCTCGGTGCTCTCCTTCCACCGGAGGAAGGGATCCACCGGCCAGTGGCTGCGGGGGCGGATCGCGCGGCTCGGGCGGCCCGTGGTCGGCGTCACCGCCGTCTGGGCCGCCATGATCCCGGTGCTCCACGCCCTCGGCGTGCCCGGCGACACCCTGCGCACCGGATCGACCCTGGTGATCCAGCCGCTGTGGTTCGTCGGGGTGTACGCGGCCGTCACCGTCCTCACCCCGTACTGCGTACGCGCCGCCCACAAGCTCGGCGGGTGGGCGGCGGCCCCGCTGCTCGGTGTGGTCGCCGCCGTCGACTTCCTGCGCTACGGACCGTACGCCGACGCCATGGCGTCCTGGCTCTCGCTCCTCAACATCCTGCCGGGCTGGCTGTTCGCGTACCAACTCGGTCTCTCCTGGGGGGAGAAGAGGATCGGCCGCCGCGGCGGGTGGCTGCTGTTCGCGGGCGGGGCGCTGCTCTTCGCCGCGCTGCTCGCCCTCTTCCACTACCCGGCGTCGATGGTCGGCGTGCCCGGCGAGGCCCGCACCAACTCGCATCCGCCGTCGCTGCTGGTCCTCGCGCTCGCCGCGGCCCAGTCGGGGGCCGCGATCCTGCTGCGCGGCAGGATCGCCGACTGGCTGCGGAAACCGGCCCGTTGGGCGCCCGTCGTGGTCATCAACCTGTCCGCGATGACCATCCTGTGCTGGCACCAGACGGCGCTGCTCGCGGCGGCCGTGCCCGCGTCCCTCGCCGGCCGGGTGCCGGGGCTGACCACCGCGCCCGACACGCCGGCCTGGATCGGTGAACGGCTCGCGTGGATGCCGGTGTTCGCGGTGCTGCTCGCGGTCGTCGCCCGTTACGCACGCGGCTTCGAGGCGCCCTGGGCGAAGGCGACGAAGGCCCGCCGGGCAGCGGCGGGGCTGCTCGCGGCGGGCTTCGCGGTGTTCGCCCTGGGACTTGCGTGACCCTACTGCTCGCGGGCCGCCGAGGTGGACGACATGTCCGGGTAGCGGTCGCCCGCCACCTGCCCGGCGATCGGCTCCATGAGCGCCAGCTCCTCGGCACTCAGCGTGATGCGGGTCGCCCCGGTGTTCTCCAGGAGGCGGCTGCGCTTGCGGGTGCCCGGGATCGGGACGACGGTCAAGCCGTGCACCTGGGCACGCTGCTGCACCCAGGCGAGCGCGATCTGCGCGGTCGTCGCGCCGTGTGCTGCCGCGATCTTGTGGAGGGGTTCCAGCAGGGCCGCGTTGGCCACCGCGTTGTCACCGGTGAAGCGGGGCTGGAACTTGCGGAAGTCCGAACCGGACAGCTCCTTGCCCGCATCGGCGAACGCGCCGGTGAGGAAGCCGCGGCCGAGCGGCGAGTACGGCACGAAGGTGACGCCGAGCTCGGCGGCGGCCGGTACGGCGCTGCGCTCGACGTCCCGGCTGAAGACCGACCACTCCGACTGGAGGGCGGCGATCGGGTGCACGGCGTACGCCTCGCGCAGCTCGGCGCCGGTGACCTCGCTCAGGCCGAGGTGCTTGACCTTGCCCTCCTGGACCAGCTCGGCCATCGCGCCGACGGACTCGGCCAGCGGCACCTGGGGGTCGCGGCGGTGCATGTAGTAGAGGTCGATGACGTCGATGCCCAGGCGGCGCAGGCTCGCCTCGACGGCCTTCTTGATGTAGGCGGGCGAGTTGTTGATGCCCCGGTACTGCGGGTCGTCGGCGCGGCGCTCGATGGCGAACTTGGTGGCCAGGGTCACCTCGTCGCGGTGGGCGGCGAGGAACGGGGCGAGGAACTCCTCGTTGGCTCCCGAGCCGTACACGTCGGCGGTGTCGATGAGGCTGACGCCCGCTTCGAGGGTGGCCTCCAGGGTGTCGCGGGCCGCGGTCTGGTCGGTGTCGCCGTAGAACTCGCTGATGCCCATGGCGCCGAAGCCCTGAACGCCGATCCGCGGGCCTTCGGTGCCGAGCCGTACCGTGCTGATCTTCTCAATGGGGCTGTTGCTCATGGGTGTTCAGGCCCTTTCCGACGCCTTGCGGGCGTCCGCTTCCGACGCCTTGCGGGCGTCCGCGTAAAAGTCGATCTTGTAGTCGAGTACGGCGAGCGTGTCCTGGAGCTCCGCCATGCGCGCTATGACATCGCGCCGGGTCTGCTCCAGGAGCTCCTGGCGGGCCTCGAAGGTGTGCTGCCCCTCGCGGACGAGTTCGGCGTACCGGACCATGTCGGCGACCGGCATTCCGGTCAGCCGGAGCTTGCCGACGAAGGCCAGCCAGTCCAGGTCCTTGTTGCTGAACCGCCGCTGGCCGGTGTGCGAGCGGTCCACGTGCGGCATCAGACCGATCCGCTCGTACCAGCGAAGAGTGTGCGCGGTGAGTCCGGAACACGCCACGACCTCGCTGATCGTGTAGCGGTCCTGCCCGTCGGGGCGCGGGTGGCGCGGCTGCGTCGAGCAGTCGTGCGCCGCCTGCAGCGCCGTGGCCGGAGTGTCTGCGATCACCGTCATGACCACCACGCTAGAACGTTGGAGTGCACTCCAAGCAAGTGATATCCGGAACCTCTTGCTGCACTCGGCCGAGCACACCCCGGCCGGGTGCCCGTCCGCGAACCCGGCGCGGCCCGCCCGGAGCACCCTTTAGGCTCGTACGCATGGAGAGCCTGCGGATCATCGAGAACTGGCCAGTGCCGACCGCCGCGGTGGCTGTCGTACGGGCCGACGGAACACTTGCCGGCACGCACGGGCCGGTGTCCCACCGGTTCCCGCTGGCCTCCGTCACCAAGCCGCTCACCGCCTACGCGGCCCTCGTCGCGTACGAGGAGGGGGCGATCGAGCTCGACGAGCCGGCCGGGCCCGCGGGCGCCACGGTCCGCCACCTGCTCGCGCACACCTCGGGGCTCGCCTTCGACGAGCACCGGGTGACGGCGCCGCCCGGCGAGCGCCGCCTCTATTCCAACGCGGGGTTCGAGGTGCTCGGCGACCACATCGCGAAGCAGTCGGGCATCCCCTTCGCCGACTACGTCCGCCAGGCGGTGTTCGAGCCGCTCGGCATGGTGAACAGCAGCCTCGAAGGCTCCCCCGCCAAGGACGGCGTGTCGAACGTCGAGGACCTCGTGAGGTTCGCGGCGGAGGTGCAGGCACCGCAGCTGCTGCATCCGGCCACGGTCGCCGAGGCGATGCAGGTGCAGTACCCGGGCCTCAAGGGCGTGCTGCCCGGCTACGGTCACCAGAACCCCAACGACTGGGGCCTCGGCTTCGAGATCCGCAGCGCCAAGTCCCCGCACTGGACGGGCAGTTCGTCCTCCCCGCGCACTTTCGGCCACTTCGGCCAGTCCGGTACGTTCCTGTGGATCGACCCGGACGCGGGCCTGGCCTGCGTCGCGCTGACGGACCGCGCGTTCGGCCCCTGGGCGGCCCAGGCGTGGCCCGCGTTCACGGACGCGGTGCTCGCCGAGTTCACCCGGCGCTGAGTTCCCACAGGAGTACTTCGGCGCTCTCGTCGGCGGTCAGCTCAAGGCCCGGCGGCGCAGCGGTGATCCGCGCCGAGTCGCCAGCCGCCAGATCCTCCTTGGCCAGGCGCACCCGGCCGCGTACGACATGGACGTACACCGCGGGCGCGTCCGGGACCTCGGCGCGCTCGCCGGGCGCGAGGCGGCGGGCGTGGAGCAGGGCGCCCGCGGAACGTACCGCGTAGGGCGTGGAGTCCGCGATGCCCCGGACGATCTCGTACCCGGGCTGGCCGCCGGGCTGCGCGGGCGCCAGCCACATCTGGAGGAAGACCAGCGGGGCCGCGCCCTCGTTGCGTTCCTCGTGCCGGACGCCCGCCGCCGAGCTGAGGCACTGCACGTCGCCCGGGCGCACCACCGTGGTGCGGCCCGCCGAGTCGCGGTGGGTGAGCTCGCCCTCGACGACCCAGGTGACGATCTCGGTATGGCTGTGCGGATGCTCGTCGAAGCCCGCGCCGGGCGCGAGCCGCTCCTCGTTGCAGGCGAGGACCGCCCCGAAGCGGAGGTTGTCGGGCTCGTAGAACCGGCCGAAGGAGAAGGCGTGCAGGGATTCGATACCGGCGTCCGGTTCCCCACCGGGATAACGCTCGTCGCCGCGCCTGACTGAAATCACGTCGTCCACCGTAGACCTAGCGGCAGATGGGGGGTGGAAGAAGGAGCGGGGCTGGGGTGCGTGCATCGCAAGGCGGAGGAGCGAGTCGACGCGGAGCGTCGGCGAGTGACGACAACGCGGCGAGGTGCGTGCCCCAGCCCCGCGACGCCGCCCCCCATTTGTCGCTAGGTCTCACCCCGGCCCGGCGGGGAAGGTTCCCGATAAGGCAGTCTTGTCCCCGTGCCAGCACCCGATCCCGTACAGCCCGCGAAGAATGCCCATCCGCATGCCGCGACCCTGAAGCGTCTTGAGCAGTCCTCGGGGCGGCTCGCCGCGAACGCCATCGCCCGCATGGACGAGACGCTGCCGTGGTACCGGGCGATGCCGCCGGAGAACCGGTCCTGGATCGGTCTGGTCGCCCAGGCCGGTATCGCGGCCTTCACCGAGTGGTTCCGGCACCCCGAGACGCCGCAGGCGATCTCGACCGACGTCTTCGGCACCGCCCCGCGCGAGCTGACCCGAGCCATCACCTTGCGCCAGACCGTGGAGATGGTGCGGACCACCATCGAGGTCATGGAGACCGCGATCGAGGAGGTCGCGGCGCCGGGCGACGAGTCGATCCTGCGCGAGGCGCTGCTCGTGTACGCCCGGGAGATCGCCTTCGCGACCGCCCAGGTGTACGCGCAGGCCGCCGAGGCGCGCGGCGCCTGGGACGCCCGGCTCGAATCGCTCGTGGTCAACGCGGTGCTCTCCGGCGAGGCCGACGAGGGGGCGGTGTCCCGGGCCGCCGCGCTCGGCTGGAATTCGCCGGAGCACGTGTGCGTCGTGCTCGGTACGGCGCCGGACGGCGACAGCGAGCTGACCGTGGAGGCGATCCGGCGGGCCGCCCGGCACGCGAAGCTCCAGGTGCTCACCGGGGTGCTCGGCGACCGCCTCGTCGTCATCGCGGGCGGCAGCGACAACCCGCTGCACGTGGCGAAGGGCCTGATCGGGCCGTATGCGGCGGGCCCCGTCGTCGCGGGCCCCATCGTTGCGGATCTGCTGGCCGCGACCCGCTCCGCGCAGGCCGCCGCGGCCGGCCTGAAGGCGTGTTCGGCCTGGCAGGACGCGCCCCGGCCGGTGCTGGCGGACGATCTGCTGCCGGAGCGGGCGATCGCGTCCGATCCTGCCGCGCGCGAGCAACTGGTGGAGGAGATCTACAGACCGCTGGAGGAAGCCGGCTCCGCGCTCCTGGAAACCCTGAGCGTCTATCTGGAGCAGGCAAGCAGTCTTGAAGGCGCGGCCCGGATGTTGTTCGTCCACCCCAACACCGTTCGCTACCGGCTCCGACGTGTGACAGACGTCACCGGATGGTCACCGTCCGATGTACGCTCCGCGTTCACGCTGAGGATCGCGCTGATCCTGGGGCGCCTGGCCGACGCGGATTCGCAGTCCTAGACTTTTGTCGGACACCCACAATTCCCCCGACGGTTCTTCGTCCCTGTCCCCACGGGCGTGCGGAGCCGTCCACAAGAGAGAGTGTGAGAGTGCTCGTACTCGTCGCTCCCGGCCAAGGCGCCCAGACGCCCGGCTTCCTGACCCCCTGGCTCGACCTCCCCGGCGCCGCCGACCGGCTCGCCGTGTGGTCCGACGCCATCGGTCTCGATCTCGTCCACTACGGCACGCAGGCGGACGCCGACGCGATCCGCGACACCGCCGTGGCCCAGCCCCTGCTGGTCGCCGCGGGCCTGCTGTCCGCCGCCGCCCTGGGTGACGTCGCGCCCGGCGCGGTCGCCGGGCACAGCGTCGGCGAGATCACCGCCACCGCCTTCGCGGGCGTCCTCTCCGAGGAGGCCGCGCTCGGTTTCGTGCGCAAGCGGGGCCTGGGCATGGCCGAGGCCGCGGCCATCACGCCGACCGGCATGGCCGCCCTGCTCGGCGGTGAGCCGGAGGTCGTCCTGCCGCACCTGGAGAAGCTCGGGCTCACCCCGGCGAACGTGAACGGCGCGGGCCAGATCGTGGCCGCCGGCACCGCCGAGCAGCTGGCCGCCCTGGAGGCCGACAAGCCCGAGGGCGTGCGCCGCGTGGTGGCCCTCAAGGTGGCCGGCGCCTTCCACACCCGCCACATGAATCCGGCCGTGGCGGAGCTGGAGGAGGCGGCGAAGTCCCTCGACATCGCCGACCCGAAGTTCACGTACGTCTCGAACGCCGACGGCCAAACCGTCGCGACGGGCGAGGAGATCGTGGCGCGGCTCGTCAACCAGGTCTCGAATCCGGTCCGTTGGGACCTGTGCATGGAGACCTTCAAGGAGCTGGGCGCGACGGCGCTGGTCGAGCTGTGCCCGGGCGGCACCCTGACCGGGCTCGCCAAGCGCGCGCTGCCGGGTGTCAAGACCGTCGCCCTGAAGACCCCCGCCGACCTCGACGCGGCTCGTGCGCTCATCGCCGAGCATGCATCCGCCTAAGGAGCCGAGCCCCATGTCGAAGATCAGGCCCAGCAAGGGCGCCCCGTATGCGCGCATCATGGGCGTGGGCGGCTACCGTCCCGTGCGCGTGGTGCCCAACGAGGTGATCCTCGAGACGATCGACTCCTCCGACGAGTGGATCCGCTCGCGCTCGGGCATCGCGACCCGTCACTGGGCCTCCGCCGAGGAGACCGTGGCCGCGATGTCGATCGAGGCCTCCGGCAAGGCGATCGCCGACGCCGGCATCTCCGCCGACCAGATCGGCGGCGTGATCGTCTCCACCGTCTCGCACTTCAAGCAGACCCCGGCCGTCGCCACCGAGATCGCCGACAAGCTGGGCACGAACCGCGCCGCGGCCTTCGACATCTCGGCCGGCTGCGCGGGCTTCGGCTACGGGCTGACCCTCGCCAAGGGCATGATCGTCGAGGGTTCCGCCCAGTACGTCCTGGTCATCGGCGTGGAGCGGCTCAGCGACCTGACCGACCTGGAGGACCGCGCGACGGCCTTCCTGTTCGGCGACGGCGCGGGTGCCGTGGTCGTCGGCCCTGCCGAGGAGCCGGCCATCGGCCCCACCATCTGGGGTTCGGAGGGCGACAAGTCGGAGACCATCAAGCAGACCGTGCCGTGGACCGAGTACGACAGCTCCACGGGCAAGTTCCCCGCGATCACGCAGGAGGGCCAGGCGGTGTTCCGCTGGGCCGTGTTCGAGATGGCGAAGGTCGCCCAGCAGGCGCTGGACGCGGCCGGAATCACGGCGGACGACCTGGACGTCTTCATTCCGCACCAGGCCAACATGCGGATCATCGACTCGATGGTGAAGACTCTCAAACTGCCGGAGCACGTCACGGTCGCGCGTGACGTGGAAACCACCGGCAACACCTCGGCCGCCTCGATCCCGCTCGCAATGGAGCGGCTCCTGGCGACCGGACAGGCGAAGAGCGGCGACACCGCGCTCGTCATCGGCTTCGGGGCGGGTCTCGTGTACGCCGCGACGGTCGTTACCCTCCCCTAGGCACTCCGGATCTTCCGGAAGCCCGTAAATCGAAGCATTAAACACCGAAGGAGCGCCAACATGGCCGCCACGCAGGAGCAGATCGTCGAGGGTCTCGCCGAGATCGTCAACGAGATCGCTGGTATCCCGGTCGAGGACGTCCAGCTGGACAAGTCCTTCACCGACGACCTGGACGTCGACTCGCTGTCCATGGTCGAGGTCGTCGTCGCCGCCGAAGAGCGCTTCGACGTCAAGATCCCGGACGAGGACGTCAAGAACCTCAAGACGGTCGGCGACGCCGCCAGCTACATCCTGAAGCACCAGGACTGATTCAGGACCTGAATTCGGTCTGCCACCCAGCGGTGGCGCCGCTGATTCACGCCCCTTACACACGTGGAGAAATTTCCTGTGAGCTCGACCAATCGCACCGTGGTCGTCACCGGTATCGGCGCAACCACACCGCTGGGTGGCGACTCGGCCTCGACCTGGGAAGGTCTGCTGGCGGGACGCTCCGGTGTCCGCCCGCTCGAGGGCGAGCGCTTCGCCGAACTGCCGGTACGGATCGCCGCCCCGGCGGCGGTCGACCCCGGCGAGGTGCTGCCCCGCCCGCTGGCCCGCAAGCTGGACCGCTCGGCGCAGTTCGCGCTGATCGCGGCCAAGGAGGCCTGGGCCGACGCGGGCTTCACCGCCCCCGCGGGCGATGACTCCGGTGTCACTCCGGAGCGCCTGGGCACGGTCATCGCGTCGGGCATCGGCGGTGTCACCACCCTGCTCGACCAGTACGACGTGCTGAAGGAGAAGGGCGTACGCCGCGTCTCCCCGCACACCGTGCCGATGCTGATGCCGAACGGCCCCTCGGCCAATGTCGGTCTTGAGGTGAACGCCCGGGCCGGCGTCCACACCCCCGTCTCCGCGTGCGCCTCGGGTGCCGAGGCCATCGGGTACGCCGTCGAGATGATCCGCACCGGCCGCGCCGATGTCGTGGTCGCCGGCGGTACCGAGGCGGCCATCCACCCGCTGCCCATCGCGGCGTTCGCCAACATGATGGCGATGTCCAAGAACAACGACCACCCCGAGCAGGCCTCGCGCCCGTACGACAAGGCCAGGGACGGCTTCGTCCTCGGCGAGGGCGCCGGTGTCGTCGTCCTGGAGTCGGCCGAGCACGCGGCCGCGCGCGGCGCGCGGGTCTACTGCGAGGTGCTCGGCCAGGGCCTGTCGGCCGACAGCCACCACATCGCGCAGCCCGAGCCGACCGGCCGGGGCGTCGCCGCCGCGGTGCAGAACCTGCTGGAGTCGACGGACCTGAAGCCGTCCGAGGTGGTCCACCTCAACGCGCACGCGACGTCGACCCCGCAGGGCGACATCGCCGAGATCAAGGCGCTGCGCAAGGTCCTCGGCAACGACCTGGACCATGTGGCGATCTCCGCCACGAAGTCGATGACCGGCCACCTCCTCGGCGGCGCCGGCGGCATCGAGACGGTCGCCACGGTGCTGGCCCTGTACCACCGCACGGCCCCGCCGACCATCAACATCGACGACCTCGACGAAGCGGTCGACCCGGCCCTGGTGAGCAGCGAGCCCCGCAAGCTCCCCGAGGGTTCGATCTCCGCGATCAACAACTCGTTCGGCTTCGGCGGCCACAACGTGGTGCTGGCGTTCCGCTCGGTCTGAGTACGGCGCTGAAAAGGGCTCCCACCCGCGGGTGGGGGCCCTTTCGCGTACGTACCCGGATCAGAGACCGTACGTACCCGGATGCAGACGACCGTACGTACCGGATCAGACGACCTGGTGCAGCCAGCGGACCGGGGCGCCCTCGCCCGCGTAGCGGAAGGGCTCCAACTCGTCGTCCCAGGGCTTGCCGAGCAGCCTGGCGATCTCGGCCGCCAGGTCGGTCTCGCCCTGGACGGACCGGGCGAGGGCGGCGCGCAGCCGGTCCTCCGGGATCAGGATGTCGCCGTGGATTCCGGTGACGGCGTGGAAGATGCCGAGGTCGGGCGTGGCGCTGTAGCGCTCGCCCTCCGCGGTGGCGCAGGGCTCGGCGGTGACCTCGAAGCGCAGCAGGTGCCAGCCGCGCAGCGCGGAGGCCAGCTTGGAGGCGGTGCCGGGTTCGCCGCGCCAGGAGAACTCGGCTCTCCAGGTGCCGGGCGAGGCGGGCTGGCGGATCCAGTCGAGCTGGACGCGCACCCCCAGGACGCCGCCCACCGCCCATTCGACGTGCGGGCAGAGCGCGCGCGGGGCGGAGTGGACGTACAGAACTCCACGTGTCGTCACCGGGACCTCCAGTGCGGTTCGAGGGTCGCCTTCCCCAGCGGCCTCGCGCCCCTGCCGTTCCCGGTCAGGACAGCACCTGACATTCTGCCCCTGGGTTCAACAGTAAACAGCATCGGGAGCTAATCTCCTGAAATGGGACAGTATGTGACGTGATGTAATTTACCGGAGTCGTCTGGCGTGGTTCCTCTGGCTGGACGGGCCAAAGCTACCGCGCGGAGCTGTGCCAAGGGTGTCGTAATGTCGGTCGGAGCGCCTTCGAACACCAAGCTTTCACTCGCGAGGACGCCGGAACACCGCATGACCGCCGCACAACTGCCGCACGGAGGGGGACCCGGGATGCCGGACCGCTGCCGGAGCCGTCGCGCCCGCACCACCGCAGCCCTCTTCGCGGCGGCGGCCCTCGCCACCGCCACGGGCTGCCAGTCCGGCGGCGGGCACCCCGACGCGCACGCGTCGGCCGCCGCGAAGCCCTCGCCGAGCCCCACCCCGGCCTGGGACCGCAGCCCGAAGTCGGTCGCCGCGGTGGGCGACTCCATCACCCGCGGTTTCGACGCCTGTACGGTGCTCGCCGACTGCCCGGAGGTCTCCTGGTCGACCGGCAGCGACGCCGGGGTCGACTCGCTCGCGGTCCGGCTGCTCGGCCCGGCGGCCCCCGAGCACAGCTGGAACTTCGCGAAGACGGGCGCCAGGATGGCCGATCTGCCGGCCCAGATGGGCCAGGCCGGGGCGCAGCAGCCGGGCCTGGTCACCGTGATGGCCGGGGCGAACGACGCCTGTCGCAGCGACGTCTCGGACATGACACCGGTGACCGCCTTCCGCACGGACTTCGCGGCGGCGCTGCGGCAGTTGCGCGCCGTGTCCCCGAAGTCGCAGGTGTACGTGACGAGCGTGCCCGATCTGAAGCGGCTCTGGTCGACCGGGCGGGGCAGCCCGCTGGGCAAGCAGATCTGGAAGCTGGGCATCTGCCAGTCGATGCTGGCCGACGCCGACGACCTGGGCGCGGCCGCGACCGAGCGGCGCACCGAGGTCTACGACCGGGTGGTGTCGTACAACGAGGTCCTGAAAGACGTGTGCGCGAAGGACCACGCCTGCCGTTACGACGACGGCGCGGTCTTCGACTACGACTTCGGCGGGGACCAGCTGAGCCCGTGGGACTGGTTCCACCCGAGCAAGGACGGCCAGGGCCGCCTGGCGGAAATCGCCTACCGCAAGGTGACGGCGCCCGGCTGACCGGCGCCCCAAAGGGGCGCGGGGCTGTGACATGGTGCGGCTCCGCCGCGATGGGGGTCCCCCCTGTTCGTGGGGGTCCCCCCTGGCCCTTAAGGCCTTGGGGGAGAAGCCGAGAACGTGGGGGAGCAACCCGCCCGGACCGGCCCGCAGCCGAACAACCGCACCCCCGCGGAGCGCCCCGCTCACACTTCCAGCGTGGCGGTCAGGCGGGCATCCGCCAGGGAGTGGCAGGCCCGCACCTCGTACTGACCCGGGACAAAGGTCCACCCGCAGGCGGGCTCGTCCCAGATCTCGAACGCCCGCCTGCGCAGCGGGATTTCGACCTCCACCGACGCTCCGGCCGGGGCCTCGACGGAGGCGAACCCGGCCAGCCAGCGCCGCGGCCGCTCCACCGGGTCGGCGACCGGGGCCAGATAGATCTGGACGGTCTCGCGGCCGGTGCGCGCACCCGTGTTGCGGACGCGGACCCTGGCGTGCGCGGGGGTCACCTCCAGGGACTCGTACTCCCAGCTCGTGTAGCCGAGCCCGTGCCCGAAGGGGTACGCGGGGGTCACTCCGGCCTTGTCGTAGGCGCGGTAGCCGATGAACAGGCCTTCCGTGTACGGGAGTTGGCCGTGCGTCGGGCGGACCTCGGTGACCGGGGCGGTCGCGAGGCCGGTCGGCCAGGTGGTGGGGAGCCGGCCGCCGGGTTCGGCGTGGCCGAGCAGGACGTCGGCGAGGGCGGCGCCGCCCTCCTGGCCGGGGAACCAGCTCAGCAGGACCGCCGCGACGACCTCGCGCCACGGAAGTTCCACCGGTGAGCCGGAGTTGACGACCACGACGGTGTTCGGGTTGACGGCGGCGACGGCGCGCACGAGGTCGTCCTGGCGGCCGGGCAGGCGCAGATCGCGGCGGTCGAAGCCCTCGGACTCGACGCGGTCGGTGGTGGCGACCACCACCACGGCGAGTTCGGCGGACCGGGCCGCCTCGACGGCCTCGGCGATCAGTTCGTCGGGGTCGCGCCGCGGGCCGAGGTGGGTGAGCGAGAACATCACGGCCGTGAGCGGGGCATCGGCCTCCTTGTGCACAGGGTGCAGCAGGGACACCTCGACCGGTACGCCCTCGGTGAGGCGGGCGCGGCCGCGTTCGGCGGGGGCGCCGAAGAACGCCTCGAACGGGTCCGAGGCGTCGCTCATCTTCTGGACGCCGTCCCACCGGAGGCGGCCGTCGACGGAGAGCGTGAACGCGCCGATGCCCCGCGTGCCGAAGGTGTGCTCGCCGCTCTCGCGCGGGGTGAAGGTGCCGGTGACCTCGATGGAGTGCAGCGCCTCGTGGGTCACCCCGGCGGGCAGGTCGTCGCCGAGCCACTGCACCTGACCGTTGGGCAGAGACCCCGTACCGAGGACGTTCCCCTCGGCGTCGCGGCAGACGGCGCGAAGCTCGAACCCCTGGTCGGCGGGGGCGAGTTCATCGCTCGGGTCGGCGCCGACCGCGTAGGTCAGCGCGCCCTCGGGCAGCGCGGCGGTGAGGCCGGCGAGCGGGGAGACGATGTGTTCCGGGAAGACGGTCGCGGAGCCGCCGCCGAGGACGCGGGCGTCGCGGGCGGCGGCGCCGATGAGGGCCACCGTGCGGACGCGGGCGGCGTCGATGGGCAGGGCGGCGCGTTCGTCGCGTACTTCGTTGCGTACGAGGACGAAGGCGCGGCGGGCGATCTCGCGGGCCAGTGCCCGGCCGTCGACGGGGGCCGGGAGTTCGGTGACGGCGCCCGCCACGCCGTCCAGGACGCCGACCCGGGCGGCGAGCCGCAGGACGTTGCGCACCGCGTCGTCCACGACGGACTCCTCGACGTCACCCCTGCGGACGGCGGCGGCCAGCGCCTCGCCGTACACGGTCCTGGGGCCGGGCATCGCGATGTCGAGGCCGCCGAGGATGCCGCCGACGGTGGAGCGGGCGGCCATCCAGTCGGAGACGATGGCTCCGTCGAAGCCCCACTCGCCGCGCAGCACCTCGTTCTGGAGGTGCTGGTGCTCGGTCATCGTGGCGCCGTTGACCTGGTTGTACGCGGCCATGACGGCCCAGGGGCGGGCGTTTTCGACGATGGCCTCGAAGGGGGCGAGGTAGAGCTCGCGCAGCGGGCGCGGGGCGATGACGTTGTCGACGGTGAAGCGGTCGGTCTCGGCGTCGTTGGCGACGAAGTGCTTGACGGTGGTGGCGACGCCGCCGCTCTGGACGCCGTTCACATAGCCGGAGCCGATCTCGCCGGTGAGGCAGGGGTCCTCGGAGTAGCACTCGAAGTGCCGGCCGCCGAGCGGTGAGCGGTGCAGGTTGACGGTCGGCGCGAGCAGCACGTGGACGCCCTTGCGGCGGGCCTCCTGGGCGAGCAAGTAGCCTGCCCGGCAGGCGAGTTCGGGGTCCCAGGTCGCGGCGAGCGCGGTCGGCGAGGGCAGCGCGACCGAGGGGTCATCGGCGGTCCAGCGGACCCCGCGGACCCCGACCGGCCCGTCGGACATCACCAGCGACCTCAGCCCGATCTCCGGCAGCGCGGGCAGCGACCACATGTCCTGCCCGGCGAGCAGCCGAGCCTTCGCCTCCAGATCGAGCTTGCCGAGGGCCGTTTCGACGGCCTCGCTGTGGTCGGGGGTGGGAACGGGTGCGCCTGCCACGGCCGTACCTCCTCGTTGAAGTCCGCTGTGGGCTCCATGGTGGCCCGGCTATCTGTTCGGCGCGGTCGCCGAGCGGGTCGGCCTCACCCAGCAGGGCCTGCTCCACTACTTCCCGACGAAGGAGGCGCTGCTCGCCGCGGTGATGGACGGCCTCCAGTACCAGTGGCTGCTCGACCCGGAGGCCGTGGACATGGCGGCCGCCTTCCGTGACTTCGCGACCCTACTGTGCGGCGCGGACGCCTCATAAGTCCCTCTGTTCACAGGCGGGTTCATTGCGAATACTGGGCCACCCCGACCCCGACGGAAGGATCTCCGGTGCGACGACCTGTACGGGTGGCACGGCTCGGCTGGGCACTAGCGGCCATGACGTTCTGCACACTGCTCGGCCCCACCCCCGCGCAGGCGGCGGCCCCGCCCCAGGCGCCCACCGTGGAGGAGCGGCGGCTGGACCAGGCAGTGCCGAAGGAGATCCTGGCGCGCAGCGGATTCGACGGCGTGGCACCGGAGTTCACCCGCCAGTTGGAGAGCATACGGTCCTACGGCGCGGCCCAGCGGCTCGTCGCACGCGAGGGGACACGGCTGTGGCGGCGGGCGGTGGACCGGGTGCAGGGCCGGGGCCCGGCGGGCGGCGACCTCAGCCGCGACGACGACCGCCCGCTGTACTGGGCCCGGCTCGGCCTGACGCGTGAACTGCGGCTCTGGCAGCCGGAGTTCGGCCTGTCCGCCGCCGATCGCGCGGCGCTCCTGGACCGCCTGGAGCAGACGTCTCGCGGCCAGACCAGCGTCGATTATCCGAAGGGCAAGGGCTTCAAGCGGATCCTGCTGACCGGCTTCGACCCGTTCACGCTGGACCGCGACATCCGGATCAGCAACCCCTCGGGGGCGACCGCGCTCGCCCTGGACGGCACCTGGATCCGCACCGCGGACGGGCAGCTCGCACGGATCGAGACCGTGACGTTCCCGGTGCGCTGGCAGGACTTCGCGGACGGGGTGGTCGAGCGGGCCCTGGCGCCGGTGCTGCCGAAGGTGGACCTCTTCACGACGGTGAGCCAGGGCCGCGTCGGCCGCATAGACGTCGAACGGTTCAACGGCGCCTGGCGGGGCGGCTTCCCCGACAACGACAACGTGTCGTACACCGGGCAGGTCCCGGTGAGCGACCCGGCGACACAGCCGCAGTGGACCGCGACGACCTTGCCGTACAAGAAGATGGTGGCCGCCGGCACCGGTCGATTCCCGGTGTACGACCACACCTCGGTCACCGAGATCCCGGCCGGTGCGACGGAGCCGGTGGACCGCCCCGACGGGCCTACCCCGGGTTCCGCCGCCCGCGCCGGGGGCGGCGGCGACTACCTCTCCAACGAGATCGCCTACCGGGCCACCCTGCTCCGCGACCGCCTGGGCCTGAGCATTCCGGGCGGCCATGTGCACACGCCGGTCCTGGAGTTCGGTCCGGGCAACACCGACCCGGCGACGGGCTCGGTGACCGACCCGGTCTTCGTCCGCAACCGGCTGGACATCGTGGCGCAGATGAGGGCGATCGTGCGGGTGGCCGCGTAGGCGCTCCGCGGGAAGATGTGTTCGTCGGCTGCGGGCCGATGGGGGTCCCCCCTGCTCGAACGAAGTTGAGAGCTTGGGGGAGGCTGGTCGCGCCCACGCGGCGGAGCCGCATGGTGTCACAGCCCCGCGCCCCTTCAGGGCGCGGGTACCGCACTGGACTTCCACAAGACCGCCGAGCAGGGACCCCAGCGGCCCGCACGCGTCAACCGCGTGCGGGCCCACAGGAGTTCAGGCCCGGCGTACCCGGCCGCGCAGGCCGAGCAGTACGTCCACGGCCAGGAACGCGAGCAGGCTGATCCCGAGGAGCGGGACGAACCAGCCGACCACCGCGGTCAGCGCCGCGAGGCCGAGCAGCACCGGCAGCGGCGCCTTGCGCCAGGCGCCCCGCGGCTGCGGGCGGCCGACACCGAAGGCACGTCCCTTGGTGGGCCTGCGCTGCCACCACATGCGGTAGCCCCACACGATCAGCGCCATCAGTGCCACGGCGAGTGCCGCGAGCGCGAGCTGGTTGGTGAGGCCGAGGAAGACGCCCATGTGCGCGTCGATACCGAAGCGGGTCAGCTTCGCGAGGAGCGGATAGTCGGAGAAGCGCAGCACGTCCATGACCCGGCCGTCGGCGGGGTCGATGGCGACCGAGTCGAGGTGCACGGGGAACTCGGTGTCGCGCTCGGCCACCACGAAGCCCTTGCCCTGACTGGGCAGGCTGATCTGGATGCTCGCCCGCACGCCCTGGGCGCGGGCGGTAGCGGCCACCTGGTCAAGGGTGATCGTGGCGGGCGGCGCGGCGGGCGGCATCACCATGCCCTCGTGGTGCTCGTGGCCGCCGCCGCCCGCCCCGCCCGCGGTGGCCGCCGCGACGGTGGGGGTGACGCCGCCGATGCGGTCCTTCAGCTCGGCGATGTTCTCGCCCGCGTACCGCGACCAGGTGAGGCCGGTGGCGGAGAGCAGCACCAGGCCGACCGCCGCCCACAGCCCGACCGAGCCGTGCCAGGACAGGGTGCGGCGGCGGCCGGTGGCACCGCGCTCGGGCCGCAGCAGCCGGGTCCGCTTGCGGCGGCCGACCCAGAGCAGGACTCCGCCCAGGGCGACGACCCACAGCCAACTGGCAGCCAGCTCGCTGTAGTTGCGGCCGAATTCGCCGAGCTTGAGGTCGGCGTGGAAGGAGGACAGCCAGGTGCGCAGCGGCAGGGCGCCGGAACTTCCGGTGCTGGGGAGCGCGCCGCGTACTTCATTGGTGTACGGGTTCACGAACACGGCGAGGGACTCGCCCGCGCCGAGGCCCGGGGCGTTCATCAGGACGCGGGTGGTGGCGCCCTTCTCGGGCGACGGCCAGACGGCGGTCACCTGGCCCTCGGGGTGCGCGGCCTTCGCGGCGGCGACCTGGGCGGTGAGCGGCTGCACGGTGTCGCCCGCGGGGACCCGCAGTTCGTGCCGGTACAGGACGTTCTCGGCCTGGAAGGACAGAGCGTAGAGCAGTCCGGTGGCGGCGGCGACGAAGAGCAGCGGGGCGATCAGCACCCCCGCGTAGAAGTGCAGCCGCAGGACGAGGGGCCGCAATCCGGCCCAGATCGAGGGCCGTTGGGCGGTGGGTGGTGCGGGGGCGGCGGTGGGCGCGGCTCCGCGCGCCGGGGTGTCGGCGGACATGGTGATCCTCACGTTGGGCGTGGGCATGGGTGAAGGGACCCCTGGCCACGCCGGGCGCCGGATCAGGCGAAGGCGACTCGGCCGGGGGCCGTGGCTCGGATGGCTCCCCGGCCCGGCGGCCCTCGCCGGATGAAGGCATGGCTGTGCACCGCACCGCGCAGCCTCGGGCGCGGGCGGGTGTGCGGGCGCGGCCGGCGCGCGGGCCGTGGCAGCGCGGGTGCGCAGGTCCGTACGAGAGCGAGGGCCCTGCGCAGCGGTTGTGCGGCGAGCACCCCGAGCGCGCCGATGGCCCGCGCGAGCCGGAAGGCGGCGGCCTCGCCGCGCCACAGCCAGATGCCGCAGACGAGCGCGGCGAGCAGGTGCGCGGCGAGCATGCCGCCGGACATGGTGTGCGCGGCGGCGTCCATGGCCATGGAGTGCGCGTGGCTCGCGGCGCCCGCCATGTCACCGGCCATGCCCGGCATATCAGTCATGGCATGGGCATCGGGCGGGTCCGGCATGAGGTGTGCGTACCGCGCCCCGCACGTCATCGTCGACATGGGCATGGGCATCGGGGCCGACGGGTCCGCGATGCCGGGCATCTCGTGCATCACACGGCCGCCGGTCGGGCCCGAAGCACCCGCCACCGCCGCCATCCCGGCCATCGGCTGGGTCTGGGCGAAGAGGAAGTGCAGGGCGCCCTGCGCGGCGACCTGGCCGCCCGCGATGGCGGCGACCCCGCGCTGACGTCCGGCCGCGCACCAGGCCAGTGCCCCCGTCGCGGCGAACGCGGCGAGCAGGACCGGCAGCGGAATGTCATGGCCGGACATGGACGAATGCCCCACCGCGGCCAATGCCACGCACAACGCCGCGAACATCGCGGCCCGCAGGGTGCGCAGCGGCGACCGGGCATTCGTCATGACGGCCAGATCATGCCATTCGCGGCCACAGGCCCGATGTGCGGGGTCGGGGTCGGCCCGGGGCCCGGCGTGTGGTGGTCACCCGCCGACCGCGGCCACCACCTCCACCTCGATGAGCGCCCACGGCACGAAGAGGCGGGGTACCTCGACCGTGGTGCTGGTGGGCGGGGTGGCCGTCAGACAGCGCCCGCGCACCGCCGCGTACTCGGCGAGCCGGGTGATGTCGGTGAGATACGTACGGATGTTGAGGATGTCGTCCAGGGTCCCGCCGTGGGCGGCCAGCAGGGCGCCGATGGCCTCGAAGACGCCGCGGCTCTGCTCGGTGAGGTCCGCCCCTTCGGCGACCTGCCCCGAGAGGTACAACAGGGCTCCACCGCCGTCGAGTTCGACGCGGGCGACCTGCGAGTAGTACGGGCTGAACGGCTGGGGCGCGCCGGCCGGGCTGTCGAGGGTGATCTGCACGGGAGTGCTCCTATCGGTCGGCGCGGATGCGGTCGGCGGTGCGGGCGAGGTCCTGCGAGGCGAGGTCGGGGTGGGCGCGGAGGTGGCCGAGGACGGCCGCCAGGACCGGCAGCGGGGCCGTCGCGGTCGCGAGCGCGATGTCCTTGGCCGCGAGGGAGGCGTGGAAGGACGAGTCCCTCGCGAAGGCCCGCTGGGCGGCGCCGCCCAGCGCACTGCCCAGAAGCGCGTTCTCGGCGGTCGCCGCCGGTACGCCGAGGGTGTCCGCCAGGGCGAGCGCCTCGGCGGCGACGGCCACGCCCCCGATGAGCGCGGCGTTGAGCACCAGCTTGAGCGCGGCGGCCGAGCCGAGCGGCCCGCAGCGGGTCACAGTGCCGAGGTGGCCGAGCAGTTCCGCCACCCCGTCGGCCGGGCCCCCCGCGAGAATGCCGAGCTCCCCCGCAGTCGCCTTGTCGACGCTGCCCGTAACCGGCGCGTCGACCAGCGTCACGCCTTCGGGGAGCAGGCCCGCGAGGTCGCGTACGGCGTCCGGGCCGATCGTCGACATCTCGATCCAATGGGCGCCCGGGCGCAGTTGGGGCCCGGCGCTGCGGGCGACCGCCGTCACGGCCGCCGGGTCGGCGAGCATGGTGATGACCGCATCCGCCCCGCGGACGGCGTCGGCGGGGGTGGCCGCGACCGCCGCTCCCCGGGCCGCGAGCGGCTCGGCCTTGGCGGCCGTACGGTTCCACACGGTCAGCGGGTGACCGGCGGCGAGCAGCCTGGCTGCCATGGGCGCGCCCATGCTGCCGAGACCGAGAAAAGCGACCTTGATTGTCATGGGTGCGACGCTACGAGCCGGCCAAGCCATGAAACAAGCGAATGTCTAGCATGGCTGGCATGCCCACCACGCATAGCCTGTACGAGATCTTCCTGCGGGTCGCCGCCGACCGGTCCTTCACCTCGGCCGCCGCCGCGCTCGGCTACACCCAGTCGGCCGTCTCGCGCCAAGTGCAGTCTCTGGAAAGCGAGTTGGGAGTAACCCTGTTCGACCGGCTGCCCCGGGGTGTTCAGCTGACCGAGGCCGGGCGGGTGCTGCTTCCGCATGCCGAGGCAGTACGGGACCGGCTCGCGACGGCCCGCGCGGAACTCGACGCGCTGCGCACGCTGGACGGCGGACTGCTGCGCGTCGGCGCGTTCGCGACCGCCGACGCGGCGCTGCTCCCGCGCACCCTGGCCGCGTTCCGCACCCTGCACCCCGGGGTGACGGTGGCCCGCACGGAAGGCCCCTCGGGCAAGCACCTGCGGCTGTTGGCCGCCGGGGACCTCGATGTGGCCGTGGTCAGCGACACGGCGGGCCAGGCTCTGGCGGGCTGCACCCTGCACCACCTGCTCGACGAGCCGATGTATGTCGCCCTGCCGAAGGGCCACCGGCTCGCGGGCAGCAGGGAGTTGAGGCTCGCCGAGCTGGCGGACGAGGAGTGGGTGGCCGGGTCCACGCGGCCGGAGGACACCCTGATGCGGCCGGTCGTGGATGCGGGGTTCCGGCCGCACACCACGTACGTCGTCCGGGACTGGATCGCCAAGCAGGGCTTCGTCGCGGCCGGGCTCGGCGTGACCCTGCTGCCCGCGCTCGCCGCGGATTCGGTGCGCGCCGACATCACGCTGGCCACCGTCCACCCGGACGACGTGCCCCACCGGGCGGTCTACGCGGCGACCCCGCGCGGTCTGTCTCCCTCCCCCGCGACGGCCGCCTTCCTGGCCCAACTCCGGTTCACGGCAGAGGAGTTGACGGCTCATACTGCCGGATGACGCCGAGCGGGACCGGGGTACCGATACCGAGCGGGATCCGCAGCGGCCGGCCGGAGTCGCGGGCAGGACAAAAACCTCGCGCTCGGCAACCCGACCACCTTCGCCCTCGGCTTCCAGGCGCTCGGCGCCTCGTACCCGTCACTGGGCGCGGACGCCTTCGGGCACAGCGGAAACGAGCAGCTGTCGCGCGCGGTCCACGACGCGGCGATCGCTCAGTAGCGCGCGAACCGGTCGAGCGCCCCCTGAGCCGCCCCGCTCATCCCGGAGTGGGCCAGGCCGTGGCCGGCGTCGTCGATCACGGCGAGTTCGCAGCCCGGCCAGCGAGCGGCGAGCGCCCGGGCCGGGTCGGGCGGCGAGCTGATGTCCTGTGCGCCGGTGATGAGCACACCGGGGATACCGGCCAACGCGGCTGCGCCGTCGACCAGTTGACCGTCTTCCAGCCAGGCGGCGTGCCGCCAGTAGTGGGTGACGAGCCGGGCGAAGGTCATCCGGAAGGCGGGGTCGGCGTACCGCGAGCCGCCGAAGTCCCCGGCGAGCGGGGCCCCCGGCTCCCGTACGTGCGTGTCCTCCCAGCGGCACCAGTTCAGGGCGGCCTCCTCGCGCACGGCCGGGTCGGGGTCGGCGAGCAGCCGGGCGTACGCGTCGACCAGGCGCTCACCCGGCCGCGGCCGGGCGGCGGCGCGGAAGGCGGCCCACGCGTCGGGGAAGTGCACCCGGACACCCTCGGTGATCCACTCCACTTCGGCGCGAGTGGTCGTCACGACCGAGAAGAGGACGGCCTCGCCGACCCGCTCGGGGTGCGCCTGCGCGTACGCCAGGCCGAGCGTGGCGCCCCAGGAGCCGCCGTACACAAGCCACTTGGCGATGCCGAGGTGCGCCCGCAGCCGTTCCATGTCGGCGATCAGGTGGTGGGTGGTGTTGGCGGCGAGGCCGGTCGCCGGGTCGCTGACGGGCGGCGTGGAGCGGCCGCAGCCCCGCTGGTCGAAGAGGACGACGCGGTAGCGGGCCGGGTCGAAGTGGCGGCGCCAGAAGGGGGTCGCGCCGGAGCCCGGCCCGCCGTGCACCGCGACGGCGGGCTTTCCGTCCGGGTTTCCGCAGACTTCCCAGTAGACGCGGTTGCCGTCACCGGTGTCGAGCAGGCCGTGGTCGTACGGGGCGCTCTCGGGAAAGGTCATGCGGACCAGCATGACAAAGGGCCGCGCCCGCCGGGGCGCGGCCCTGCACACTCGGGACGCCGTTACGCGACCGCGAGGTTCACCGTGATGTTGCCGCGGGTCGCCTTGGAGTACGGGCAGACCTGGTGGGCCTTCTCGATCAGGTCCTGGGCGGTGGCGCGGTCCACGTTCGGGATGGTCGCGGTGATCTCGACGTAGATGCCGAAGCCGTCGTCGTTCTTGCCTATGCCGACGTGCGCGGTGACGGTCGAGCCGGAGATGTCGGCCTTCTCGTTGCGCGCCACGACACCGAGGGCGCCCTGGAAGCAGGCGCTGTAACCGGCGGCGAACAGCTGCTCCGGGTTGGTGCCCGCGCCGTTGCCGCCCATCGCCTTCGGCGGGTTGACGACGACGTCCAGCTGGCCGTCGTCGGTGGAGACGCGGCCGTCCCGGCCGTTCTCGGCGGTGGCGACGGCGGTGTAGAGAACCTCGGACTTCTGGATGGACATGCTGGGGTGCTCCTCCTGGGTTCGCGGCCGCTCGCGCCTCACGGCCGCCGTGATGTGGAAAAACCTTATCGGATCGCGGAAACCGTGAGGCGGAGTGTGCGCCGGGTCACCCCAGCCGCTCGCCCTTACTTACCGAGAGAAACGACCATCTTTCCGGTGTTCTCGCCGCGCAGCATGCCGAGGAAGGCCTCGACGGCGTTGTCGATGCCGTCGACAACGGTCTCGTTGTACTTGAGCCCGCCCGAGGCCAGCCAGCCCGCGACCTCGCCGACGAACTGCTGCTGCATGCCGTAGTGGTCGCCGACCAGGACGCCCTTGAGCTGCAGCCGCTTGCCGATGATCATCATCATGTTGCGCGGGCCGGGGGTGGGCTCGGTGTCGTTGTAGCCCGCGATCGCGCCGCAGAGGGTGGCGCGGCCGTGCACGTTGAGCGTGGAGATGGCGGCTTCCAGGTGCTCGCCGCCGACGTTGTCGAAGTAGACGTCGATGCCGTCGGGGGCGGCCGCGCGCAGCTGCTCCAGGACCGGGCCCTTCTTGTAGTTGAACGCGGCGTCGAAGCCGAGCTCCTCCACCAGCCACTTGACCTTCTCGTCGGAACCGGCCGAGCCGATGACCCGCGAGGCGCCCTTGAGCCGGGCGATCTGGCCGACCTGGCTGCCGACCGCGCCGGCCGCCCCGGAGACGAACACCGCGTCGCCCTCCTTGAAGGAGGCTACGTCCAGGAGGCCCGCGTACGCGGTGAGGCCGGGCATGCCCAGCACGCCGAGGTAGGCGGAGAGCGGGGCGAGACCGGCGTCCACCTTGGTGGCGTGCTGCGCCTCGACGTCGGCGTACTCGCGCCAGCCCAGCGGGTGCAGGACGTGGTCGCCGACGGCGAACTTCTCGTCGTTCGAGGCCACGACCTCGCCGACCGCACCGCCCTGCATCGGCTTGTCGAGCTGGAACGGCGGAATGTACGACTTCACGTCGTTCATCCGGCCGCGCATGTACGGGTCGACCGACATGAAGAGGTTGCGGACCAGGATCCGGCCCGGGGCGGGCGCGGCGACGGGGGCCTCCCGCAGCGCGAAGTCGGACGGCACGGGCCAGCCGTTCGGGCGGGCGACGAGGTGCCATTCACGGCTGGTGGCGGGGAGTGCGGACGAGGTGGCCATGAGGGTGCGTCCTCCTGCGAGCAAATACGTTCAGATCGGATACCAGAGCGCATCGGGTCGATGCTTCAGGTACTGAAAGAACAATGCTCCTCGATATTTGAGATTGTCAAGTAACTGGGTACGCTGAGGGGCATGACCCCACGAATGGATCCCCTGAGCCTCGAAGTCGTGGAGCTGATCGGCACGGTCGTCGGCCGCTACCACGAGGAGTACGAACGGGCCGCCGCCGAGCACTCCCTCACCGGCGCGCAGGCCCGGGTCCTCGGTCTGCTCTCCCTCGAACCGATGCCGATGCGGCGGATCGCCCAGAAGCTGAAGTGCGAGCCGTCGAACATCACGGGCATCGTGGACCGCCTCGAAGCCCGGGACCTGGTGGAACGCCGCCCCGACCCGGCCGACCGCCGCGTCAAACTGGCCGCCCCCACCCCCGAGGGCCTCACCACGGCCACCCGCCTGCGAGACTCCCTGAACTTCGCCCGGGAGCCACTGGCTGAACTGACGACGGAGGAGCGGACGGTGCTGCGGGATCTGCTGCGGCGGATGCTGTCGGCGGAGTGATCGAGCCCCTTGGGGGTCCCCCCTGGACGTAGTCCTTGGGGGAGTTTGAGGAGCAGGGGTCCGGGAGCGGCGCCCCCGGCAGCGGTGAGTCAGACGCACCAGAACAGGAACGGCGTACAGGTCTTGGTCGGCTTGGGCGCCGGAGGGGGCGGCGGTGGCGGTGGCGCCCCCGGCGTCGAGGGCCCCCCGGACGGCGCGGGCCCACCCGGCGCGGGCGCCCCGGACGGCCCCGGCGACGCGGGAGGCGGCGCGGACCCGGAGGGCACGGGGCCGGGCGCGGCCGGGTCGGAAGCCCGGCCCGCCGCAGAACCGTTCCCGCGCGGATCGCCCCCGCCGGGCCCGGAGCGGCCGGTCCGCCCGGGCTCCCCGGAGGCCGAACCAGCCTCCCGCCCCCGCTTCCGCTCCCGCGAGACCGGCTTGCCGCTCGGCTTGACCGGCACGGCCGCCGCGCTGCCCGACGGCAGCGGCTGCGGGTCGGAGATCGTCTGGTCCTGCCGCACCGCGGACGCCCGGTCGACGCCCGACGGCTGCGTGGCGATCTGTACGACCACCACCGCCCCGGCCACCAGCGCAAGACCGGCCGCGCCGAAGAGGATCACCCGCCCGCGTCCGCGCCGGGCCCGCCGGCCTCTGCGGGCACGCCGGTGGCCGGAGGGTGCGAGCACCTCCGCGCGGCCTGGGCCGGACGGCGCACCCGCGTACACGAGGAGCTCGTCCTCGGGCGCGCGCCAGAGCTCCTCCGCGGGGGTTCCGCACCCGGCACAGGCCAGGGCGCCGTTGAGGTGCCGTTGGCAGGAGTGGCAGTAATCCATGGCCCCGGGAGGCTATTCGGCGGTCGGCCAAGAAAAGGGGCCGGAGGTGTGTGGATCCTGTGTGGAAGGTCCAATTCCGTGGCGTGGCGGCGTGACGAATCGTCATGGACCGGGGCGTTGTCAGTGGGGCCGGGCAGGATGGACGTCATGACGGAAACCGTGACGCGGCCGTTCGGCCCGCTGGACTTCCAACTCGTGCTGCTGCGGCGGATGGCCGACCACCAGCCGGGGCTCGTCGAGGACGCCCGCCAGGAGCTGGGCGCCTCAATAGCCGACATGCGCGAGGCCAACAAGCACTGGCAGGCGATGCTCCGGTCCTCCCGCTCGCGCGGCGCCCTGTCCCGCTACCGCTCGGTGCTGGGGGCACCCGAGGCGGTCGTGCCGCGCACGATCGGGGATCTGCACTGCGAGGCGCAGCTGTGGCCGGTGCCGCTCTGGCCACAGCTGCGGTTCGAGGTGCTGGCCGGGCCTGGTGGTGCGGTGTGGAACGAGTGGCTGGTCAGAGCCCCCGGCATACCGGGTCCCGAATTGGGCGGGGAGGAGGATCTGCGGCCCTGGTCGTGCACGGTGGACGAGGTGGCACGGGCCTTCGCCCCGGCCCGCCCGATGGAGGGCTCGGCGCCGACCCGCTGGCAGCTGGCCCTGACCCTGCCCGGCGGCCGGGAGCGCGTGGCGGAGTTCACCTGGGGGCTGCTCCAGCGGCTGCTGCCCTGACATTCCCGTACGTCATCGGACGGACACCACTGAACTGGCTGACGGACCGGCAGCCGAGCTCCGCCGGTTCGCCGGTTCGCCGGTTCGCCGGTTCGCCGGTTCGCCGGTTCGCCGGCCAGGGTCGGCGGGACAGGGGCCGACCTGCGGGGCGCCCCTTTCTGGCTGGTCGTCAGTCGGCTGCTCCCCGACCGGCGCAGCCCAGCGCGCGCCCACTCCCGAACGGTCACATGATGCGAATTACGTACCGTTCTCGGGAGGATTCGCCGTGACCGTCAGTCTTGAGCAGTTGCGCCGTTGCCATGTAGCCGTCGACCTCGGAGCCGCCAGGACCCGGGTCTACATCAAGGGTGCCGGGCTCGTGGTGGACGAGCCGAGCGTGGCCGCCGTCAACACCCGTACCGGCGCGCTGATCGCCGTCGGCGCCTTCGCCGAACAGATGACGGGCCGCACCCCGCAATACATCCGGGTGGCCCGCCCGGTGTCCGGCGGCACGGTCGTCGACATCGAGATGGCCCAGCGCATGCTCCGCCATCTGCTCGGCGAGAAGCTGCGCCGCCAGTTGCGCCGCAAGCCCCGGCTGCGCGCCGCCGCCTGCACCCCGCACGACAGCGACCCGCTCGCCCAGCGCGCCGCGACGGAGACGCTGTTGGGGCTCGGTGCCTGCCGGGTCGAGCTCGTGGACACCCTGATCGCGGCGGCCGTCGGCTGCGGGCTGCCGGTGGAACAGCCGACCGCCACCATGATCATGGTGTGCGGGGCGGCCACCACCCAGATCGCCGTGCTCTCGCTGGGCGCGATCGTGACGGCCGTACGCATTCCGGTCGGCGGCGAGGCCATCGACCACGCCGTCATCCAGCACCTGCGCCACCAGCATGAACTGATGCTGCCGAGCCAGTCCGTGCGCCCCCTGCAAGTGGCCCTGAGCGGCAACGGACTCACCCCGCAGGGCCCCGAGTCCACCGAGATCCACGGCCGCGACGTCGCCACCGGCCTGGCCCGCTCGGTCCTGGTCGACACGGCCGCCGTACGCGATGCCATCCACACCCCGCTGACCGCCGTGCTCGACGGCATCGGCAAGGTGCTCCGGGAGTGCCCGCCCGATCTGGTCGCCGACCTCGCCGAGCGGGGCATCATGATGGTCGGCGGCAGCGCGCTGCTGCCCGGCCTCGACCACATGCTGCGCACCTCGACGGGCATGCCGGTGCACATCGCGGAGCGCCCCGACGTGTGCGCGATCCTCGGCCTGGGCGCGATGCTGGACGGCACCATCCATCCCATGGTCCTCGACCCGCTGGCCGAGTGAAGGGCGCGACAGCAGCCCCGACCGGGGTGGACGGCCGCGGTGAGGGATCCTCGAAGGATGACTGAAGCGGAGAATCCGGACCGTACGGAGAATCCAGACTGTTCGGACAGCCCGGGGCGGACGGACAGCCTGCACGGAGCGGACAACCCGGATAGTCCGGATAATACGGACAACGCCGACCGTACGGCCCGCCCGGACAGCGCAGTTGGCCCGGACAGTACGGCCGGCCCGGCAGGCGTGGCCAGTGCGCCGCCCCGGCTGCCGGTGCTCCTGGCGGCGGTGCTCGCCGTCGGAACCGAGCTCGAACTGCGCACCACCCTCCAGCACATCGTGGACACGGCGACCGAGCTGACCGATGCCCGCTACGGCGCGCTCGGAGTGTTCGACCCCGAGCGCGACCGGCTCACGCAACTGTTCACAGCCGGGCTCACCGACGCCGAACGCGAACGGATCGGCAGGCTGCCCGACGGCCGCACCGGGCTGCTCGGCGCCCTCATCCACGACCCGCGGCCGCTGCGGCTCGACGATCTGCACACCGACCCCCGCTCGGCCGGAGTGCCGCCCCGCCACCCCCCGATGGACTCGTTCCTCGGCGTACCGATCCGGGTGCACACCCAGGTCTTTGGCAACCTCTACCTCACCGAGAAGCGCGGCGGCCCCTTCACCGAGGAGGACCTGGCGCTGCTGCGGGTGCTGGCCGCGCAGGCCGGGATCGCCATCGGCAACGCCCGCCTGTACGAGACCGTACGGCTGCGGGAGCGCTGGATCGAGGGCGCCGCGGCCGTCACCACCTCGCTGCTCACCGGCGACACCGCGGCCAACGCGCTGATGACGGTGGCCGAGCGGGCCCGGCTGCTCGCGGACGCGGCGGCCGGGGTGGTGCTCCAGCCCACCGCGGCGGGCGGCATGGAGATCGTCGCCGCCTCCGCGCCGGACGACCCCGACGACATCGTGGGCACCACGATCGAGCCCGGCTCGCCGGTCCTGGTCCAACTCCTCGGCGGGGAGCCGGTGTTCGTGGAGGACTCGGCGACCGACCCGCGGATGACCACGCACGTACGCAGCCGGTTCGGGCCCAGCATGCTGCTCCCGCTCCAGAGCGGCGGCAAGCTGATCGGCACCCTCGCCCTGCCCCGGCGGCGCGGCGGCGCCCCCTACACGGAGGTGGACCGGCTGCTCGCCGCCCAGTTCGCCTCGCAGGCGGCCCTCGCCCTCGTACTCGCCGACGCCCAGCACAACCGCGAACAGCTCGCGGTGTACGAGGACCGCGACCGGATCGCCCGCGATCTGCACGACCTGGTCGTGCAGCGGCTGTTCGCCACCGAGATGATGCTGGAGTCGACCCGGCGCCGGGCCGAGAAGGCCGCGGCCGACGACACGGACGAGACGCTCACCCGGGCCGTGGACGAGCTCGACTCCACCATCCAGGAGGTGCGCACCGCGATCTTCGCCCTCCAGCAGCCGCCCGCAGACGCGCCAACCACCCTGCGCGGCCGGGTCCTGCGCGAGACGGCCGGCGCGGGCGCGCTGCTCGGCTTCCGGCCCTCGGTGCGCTTCGAGGGCGCGGTCGACACCCTGGTCACCGAGCCGGTGGACACCCAGCTCATCGCCGCGCTGCGCGGCGCACTGGCGGCGGCGCACCGCAGGGCCGGGGTGTCGTCGGTGCGGGTGGCCATCGATGCGGGCGCCGAACTGCCCGACGGGCGGGCCGGGGTGCGGCTGACCGTCGTGGACAACGGAATGCGCGACGACGGCATCCGGGGCACCACCCTGACCTGGCAGGCGCCGCTGTAACGGGCGGGTGCCCCTGCACCAGGCAGGCGCCGCCGTAACGGGCGGGTGCCGCCGTAGCAGGCAGGCGCCCGCGAACCGCGGACGGCGGGATGCGGATCACGCGTCCGGACGGCGCCGCGTAGGGTCGATGGCCTGGGCCCGGCACCGTCCGGCGCCCGCCCGTGCCGTCGACCGCGAGGAGTCCCGTACGTGTCCCCTCTCTTGCCCTCCCTGTACGCCGCCGAGCCGCGGGAGGCCATCCGCTTCGGCGAGTTGTCGCTGACCCATGCCGAACTGGCGGGCGCGGCGGGCTCGCTGGCCCGCCGCCTCGCGGGCGCCGGGCGGATCGCGGTCTGGGCGACACCGACCCCGCAGACGGTGGTCGGCGTGGTGGCCGCCCTCGTCGCGGGCGTGCCCGCGGTGCCGCTGAACCCGAAGACGGGCGAGCGGGAGCTGACCCACATCATGCGCGACAGCACGCCGTCGGTGGTCCTGGCCGCGGAGGGCGACCAACTCCCGCCCGCCCTGGCCGATGTGGTACGCATCGACGTACCGCTCTCCGGGCCCGCCGGGCAGCTGCCGCCGGAGCCCGCCGACGACGCGGCCGCGCTGATCGTCTACACCTCCGGGACCACGGGCCCGCCGAAGGGCGCGGTGCTGCCGCGCCGGGCCATCGCGGCGACGCTCGATGCGCTCCAGGACGCCTGGGGCTGGACGGCGGACGACGTCCTGGTGCACGGCCTCCCGCTGTTCCACGTCCACGGGCTGATCCTGGGCATTCTCGGCCCGCTGCGCCGCGGCGGCTCGGTGCGCCACCTCGGCCGGTTCTCGGTGGAGGGCGTGACGCGGGAGCTGTCGGCGGGCGCGACGATGCTGTTCGGAGTGCCGACGATGTACCACCGGATCGCCGAAGCGGTGGGCGAGGACCGGGAGTTGGCGAAGGCGCTGACGGGCGCGCGCCTGCTGGTGTCCGGGTCCGCCGCGTTGCCCGCGCCCGACCACCGCCGTATCGCCGAGGCGACGGGCCGGGCGGTGATCGAGCGCTACGGCATGACCGAGACGCTCATGCTGTGCGCGGTACGGGAGAGCGACGACGCCCACCCCGGCACGGTGGGAACCCCGCTCCCCGGCGTCGAACTGCGCCTCGCCGACGAGGCCGACGGCATCGGCGAGATCCAGGTACGCGGCCCGAACCTGTTCAGCGGCTATCTGAACCGGCCGGACGCCACGGCCGCCGCGTTCACCGAGGACGGCTGGTTCCGCACCGGCGACCTGGCGAGCCGGGACGCGGACGGCCAGGTGCGGATCGTCGGCCGCAAGGCCACCGACCTCATCAAGAGCGGCGGCTACAAGATCGGCGCGGGCGAGATCGAGAACGCGCTGCTCGACCATCCGGGCGTCCGCGAGGCCGCGGTGACGGGCGAGCCGGACCCCGACCTGGGCGAGCGCATCGTGGCCTGGGTGGTGCCGACGGACCCCCAATCCCCGCCATCCATCAGCGAGTTGACCGACCACGTGGCGTCCGAACTCGCCCCGCACAAGCGCCCGCGCGTCGTGCACTTCCTCACCGAGCTGCCCCGGAACGACATGGGCAAGATCATGAAGCGAGCCCTGCATGTCTGAGCGCATGTCCGAACGCCTGCCTGAGCGCATGTCCGCCCGCGCGGCGATCGCGACGGTCGCCGCCGACTTCACCGAATTCGCCCTGCCCGAACGGGACTTCCCCGAGGACGGCCCCATCTCCTGGACAGGGTACGGACGTTCACGCGCCAGGGCGACGGAGCGTACCGGCGAGGACGAGTCGGTCGTCTGCGGCCTCGCCTCCGTCGAGGGGCGGCCCTGCGTGCTGATCTCCTTCGAGTTCGGCTTCCTCGGCGGCTCCCTCGGCCAGCGCACCGGCGACCGTCTCGAATCCGCGTACCGGGCGGCACGCGAGCGGCGCCTGCCCCTGGTCTCGCTGATCGCCACGGGCGGCAGCCGCATGCAGGAGGGCATGCTCGCCCTCAGCCAACTCCAGCGCGTGGCACGGCAGTCGACGCTGCTGAGGGAAGCCGGGCTGGCCCAGATCGCGGTACTGCGCGACCCCACGACCGGCGGCGGCTGGGCCACCCTCGGCGCTGGCGCCGATGTGATCCTGGCGCTGCCGGGCGCCCAGATCGGCTTCGCGGGCTCCCGGGTGCGCCCGGCGGACGCGGACCCGGCCGCCTACGGGGCGCAGGGCCAGCTGGCCGCCGGCCAGATCGACGCGATCGTGCCCGGCGAGGACCTGCGGGGTGTCCTCGCCGGGTGGCTCACCCTGCTCGGCGGCGGCCGGCGGACCGAACCGGCCCCGGTGCCCGAGGCGTTCGGGTCGGCGGGGCTGCCCGCCGACGGGTGGGAGGCGGTGCGGCGGGCGCGGTCGGCGGGCCGCCCGCGCGCCGAGGCCTACCTGGACGCGTACTTCCCGCACCGGCAGGCACTGGCCGGCGACCGCTGCGGGGGTGTCGACCCCGGGATGCTGTGCGGGTTCGGCCTGCACGAGGGCGCGAGTTACGCGTACGCCGCCCAGACCGGCACCGCGACCCGCCCGGCGGGCTACCGCACCGCGGCCCGCTTGGTCCGGCTGGCCGACCGGCTCGGCATCCCGGTGCTCACCCTCGTCGACACCCCGGGCGCGGCGAACGACGCGGCGGCCGAGCGGGCCGGGCAGGGCGCGGCGATCGCCGACGCGTTCGCCGCGCTGGCGGCCGCGCGGGTGCCGGTGACCACGCTGGTCATCGGCGAGGGCGGCTCGGGCGGCGCCCTCGCCCTGACGTCCCCGGGCCGCACCTGGGTGACGGCGGACAGCTACTTCTCGGTGATCGCGCCGGAACTGGCAGCGGCAATCCTGAAGCGCCCCCCGGCAGACATCGAGCACACAGCCTCCCAACTCCGCTTGCGCCCCCAGGACTTGGTGGAACTGGGGGTGGCGAGGGGAGTACTGGGCGCCTGATGGTCCGGGGCGGAGCCCCGAAGCGGGGGCGCGGGCCCCGACCAGCCCGCTACGGAACCGGGTTGCGGGCGTCGTAGCGGGCGAAGCCGCGGCGGCTGAGGCCGAGCACCGTCACCGCGAGGACGCAGGCGAGGCCGCCGCCCACGATCATCACGGCGGGCGAGGTGAGGTCGGCGACCGTACCGGCGAGGAAGTCACCGAGCCTGGGCCCGCCCGCGACCACCACGATGAAGACGCCCTGGAGCCGGCCACGCATCTCGTCGGGCGCCGCGACCTGCATCATCGTGTTGCGGAAAACCATCGAGACGGTGTCCGAGAACCCGGCGAGCGCTAGCATGAACAGGCCGAGCCACAGGTTCCGGGTCAGCCCGAACACCGCGATGGCGGCGCCCCACCCGCCGACCGAGATCAGCACCGCGAGCCCGTGCCGGTGGACGCGTCCCTGCCAGCCGGAGAACACCCCGCCGAGCAGCGCGCCGATGGCGGGCGCGGCGACCAGCAGTCCGGTGGTGCGGGCGTCGCCCCCGTACCAGAGGACGGCGACGGCCGGGAACAGGGCGCGGGGGTGGGCCAGGATCATCGCGCAGAAGTCGCTGAAGAACGTCATCCGCAGGTTGGGCCGGGTGGCCAGGAACCGCAGCCCGTCCAGGACCGAGGCCCGCTTGGCGCCGGTCCGCTCGGGCAGCATCGCGGGCAGTCGCCACATCGCGTACAGGGAGGCGGCGAAGGTGATCGCGTCGATGAGGTACGCCGTCTTGTACCCGGCGAAGCCGACGACGAGCCCGCCCAGCATGGGGCCGACCAGCGTGCCGGTCGTCATGATCATGGAGTTGAGCGCGTTGGCGGCGGGCAGCTGCTCGGGCGGCAGCAGCTTGGGGATCATCGCTGACCTGGCGGGGGCGTTCAGCGCCTGGCAGACCGACTGGAGCGCGATGACGGCGTACAGGAACCAGACGTTCGCGAGCCCGGCGAAGGCCCCGGCCGACAGGGCGGCGGAGAGCACGGCGGACCCGAGCGCGCTGTGCAGGCCGAGCTTGCGGCGGTCGACGGTGTCGGCGATGGCACCGCCGTACAGGCCGAACACGACGAGAGGTACGAGGGTGAAGATGCCGACCAGGCCGACGGAGAAGCTGGAGCCGGTGAGGTCGTAGACCTGGAGGGAGATCGCGAGCGCCGTCATGGCACTGCCGACCCAGGAGACCATGTTGCCGAACCAGAGGCGGCGGTAGTCCGGGGAGGTACGGAAGGGGGTGAGGTCGGCGAATATGCTCCGCCTCGTCCGTATCGCCCCGGTGTCGGCGCCGGTGGTGTTCGGTACCGCCCCGGTGTCGGCCCCGGTGGCGTCCGGCGGCGCTTTCGTCTCGGCGGGTTGTTCGGCTTGTTCGGTCACGCGGGATGCTAACCCCCGGCCCGAGCGGCCAGATAGGGGCGGCCTCACAGCGCGGGCCGCCCCGACGTGCGCGTCCGGTCACCGAGTCCCGCCCGGGCTCACCTCACGAGGGCTCCCCGGCGGCCGAGACCGCGGCCGAGACCACCGCATGCAGCCGGTCCGCCGCCGCCCGCCCGAACGCGGGGTCGTTGATGTGGGTGTCGTACTCGAAGATCTCCGTGCCGCTGCCCCGCAACCCCTCGCGCAACGCCCGGAACAGCGCCCGGTCCGCGGCCGGATCGTGGTACGGCCCGCCCGGCTCGCCCAGCGTGGAGAGTCCGCGCAGCGGCAGGCACACCGAGGTCGGCCCGGTCGCCGCACGGAGTTTGGCGGCGACCCTGCGGCCCAGTTCCGCGCACTCCCCCTCGCTGGTGCGGACCACCGTGATCGACGGGTTGTGCACCCTGACATCGCGGCCGCGCACCCGCTCGGGCAGCGAGGCGAGCGGCCCGAACTTCACCATGTTGAGCGCGCCGAGGCTCACCACCTGGGGAACGCCGCGCCGCCCGGCCCCGCGCAGCCGGTCGGGCCCGGCGGTCAGGCCCCCCCCGACGAGATCGTCCGCGAGCTCGCTGAGCGTCAGGTCCAGTACGCCCGCGAACATCCCCTGCTCGGCGAGGGCCTCCAGGGGGGCGTCCGCCGGCCCCGCTGACGTGGAACACCAGCACGTCGTAGCCGAGCTCGGTCAGCCGCCCGCGCGCCACGTCCACGCCCGGGGTGGTGACCCCGGCCATGCTGGCCGCTATCAACGGCCGTCCGCCGGAGCCCAGTTGCCCGGGTCCGAGCGCCCGGGAGGCGGCGGCGAACCCCTTCGCCATCCCGGCCACCGCGTCCACCGCGTTGGCGAACACCGAGCGCGTTATGGGGTTGATCCCGGCGATGTCGACGACGCTGTACATCATCGCGACGTCCGAGGACCCGACGTACGGGGCGACATCACCGCCCGCCATGGAGGACACCATCAACTTCGGTACGCCGAGCGGGAGTCCGCGCATCGCCCGGGTGGCGATGGAGGTGCCGCCGCTGCCGCCGATGGCCATGAGGGCGTGCAACTCGCCTTCCGCGTAGAGGCGTTGGACGGTCGCGGCGGCTCCGTCGGCCATCGCCGTGACGGCGGAGCCCCGGTCCCCGACGGCCCGTAACGCGGCCAGATCGGCCCCGGCCGCCGCGGCCACCGCCGCCCGCGGCACATCCGCGGGCACCCGCGGCTCACCGATCACCCCGGCATCCACCAGCACGACGCCGACCCCGGCACGCAGCAGCCGCTCGCGTATCCAGCCGTATTCCTCGCCCTTGGTGTCCAGCGTTCCGAGCAGTACGACTACAGCCATGACCCGTAATGTCCACGCCCGGCCCGCCTCCGGCAAGCCCCGCTCACCACCGGGTCCGTGCCCCGGGCGGGTCAATGGCCCGGAACCCGATTTCCCGACCGATGTGCGGCCGTACGGCACCGGCGAACACGCCCCCGCGCGCACATCGCCTCAGGTAGGGGGCGTGGCGGCCCGTTCCGGTGGCGGGGACCACCTTTATGCCACGTCTACATGCGCGCGCCGCAGCCCTCGGCCGCCGCTACGCTTCCCCCGATCAGTACGCGTCAGAACCCGCCCCCGCCGTCATCCGGCGGGGGCGGCGACGCATCACCCGGAAGGCCAGCCATGAACACCCTGATCTCCGCCGCCACTCGCAGCGCCGCCACCCCGCAGACCACCCGGCGCGTGCCGCTCGCCGCGCGGGCCGCGGCGCAGCACACCGGTCACGTCCCGGCCACCCTCGACCGCGTCACCACAGCCGCCACCAACGTCCCGAGCGCCTCGGCGTTCCAGTCCGCCCTGTGAAAACTCCGTAATCCCCGGGCCCGACGAAGAAGCCCCCGGCAGTCGCACGAACCGTGCGCGCCACTGGGGGCTTCTTCCGTTCCGCGGCCGCCCCGCGTGCCGGGCGACTCGACAGCGGGCATGACGAGGTACGGGTGCGAAGTACGGGTGCGGGGTGAGACGAAGTACGGGTGCCGGGTGAACGGCGGCGGGAAACCGCCAATGTGCCGGGCCCGTTTTTCGGGCCACCGGTGTGCAAGCACAATTCGACCCAGCCGCTGGACCGGTCGCGGGGATCCCGCGCCACGCTCCGAGGCCTCGCTCGGCCGGCTTCGGAGCACCCGTCCGGGGGTGCGGTGGGCCGTGCGGGTGATCGCTCGAAGGAGGCCCTCCACTCGTTCCCAGCGGGCCCGTTGAGCCCCTCCCCACCAGAGGTTGCCGGGCTCCCCGGAAACGCCAAAGGCGCAGGCCAGATCGTTTCTGCACCTGCGCCTCGCAGTGGGGCGGGTGGGACTCGAACCCACGGCCGACGGATTATGAGTCCGCTGCTCTAACCGGCTGAGCTACCGCCCCTAACGGCGCGTCGCGCACATTTGTGCGCGCCGTCTGCCGCAGCATAGCCGCTCATACGATCTCCTGCCTCGGATGGTCGGCATCGCACGACCATGAGGACTGCGCGGAGATCCCAGCGGTTCCGCCGGATACGAAAAAGGACCCCGAAGGGTCCGATTCCGCTGCTCTCCCGACTGGACTCGAACCAGTAACCTGCCGGTTAACAGCCGGCTGCTCTGCCAATTGAGCTACAGGAGATCGAGCTCCCCCGACTGGACTCGAACCAGTAACCTGCCGGTTAACAGCCGGCTGCTCTGCCAATTGAGCTACAGGGGAATGCCTCGTTGCTTCGAACGTACCCACCTCGGGTGATCCCGGGCGGCGTGCGTTCGCTGCGACACATACATTAGCGCAAGCAGGGGGGTGCTCCGCCAATCGGTTCCGCCCCGGGTGATCACGGGGCCGTGCGGGTAGGCGCGGCACACACGCTAGGGAAGGGTGACCGCCATGCGATACCGGCTCACGTTCGCCGTCGGACTGGCTCTCGGATACGTGCTCGGAACCCGGGCCGGGCGCGAGCGTTACGAGCAGTTGAAGAAGTCCGCACGTCAGATGGCGCAGAACCCCGCTGTGCGGAACACCGCGGAATCGGCCGCGCAGACCTCGCGCGAGGTCGCGGGCAAGGCCTTCCACGCGGTGAGCGACAAGGTCGGGGACCGGGTGCCCGCCTCCGTCGCCGACCGGATGCGCTCCCTGCGCGAGCGCGGCCAGGGCTCCGAGGACGACTGGGGCACCAGCAACACCTGACCCGGGGAACGCCGGGAACCCTGCGCACCCCGGAGAAACCCCGGAGACCCCGGAGACCCCGGAGACCCGCTGACAGCGTTGTCCCGGCCACCGGCGTCCCAGCAGCCCTTCGCGTGCGGCAGAATCGTCAACCATGGGGATAGTCGCCGGGCTGGACAGCTCTTCCGCCTTCACTCGCATCGTCGTCTGCGACACGGACACGGGTGCCGTGCTGCGGCAGGGGTACGCCCCGCATCCCGTCGAGCCGAAGGCGACCGAGGTCGATCCGCAGGCCTGGCTGCTCTCGCTCGGCGAGGCCGCGGCCGGCGGGCTCCTCGAAGGGGTCCAGGCCATCGGTGTCTCCGCCCAACAGCACGGCCTGATCGCGCTGGACGGCCAGGGCGCTCTGGTACGACCCGCGCTGACCGGGAACGACAAGCGGGCGCAGGTCGCCGCGGCCGACCTGGTCGACGGGCTCGGTAGCCGGGAGGCCTGGGCGCAGGCCGTCGGCTGCGTGCCGCAGGCCGCGCAGGCGGTGGCCAAACTGCGCTGGCTGGCGCGCAACGAGCCGGAGGCCGCCCAGCGCACCGTGGGTGTCCTGCAGGCGCACGACTGGCTGGTGTGGCAGTTGCTCGGCCGGCCGGCCCGCCGCACCACCGACCGCGGCGCCGCGTCCGGCACCGGCTACTGGTCCGCGGCCACCGGTTTCTACCGCCCCGATCTGGTCGAGCTCGCGCTCGGGCACCAGGTGGCGCTGCCCGAGGTGCTCGGGCCCTCGGACGCGGCCGGCACCACCCCCGAGGGGCTGCTGATCTCGGCCGGTACCGGCGAGACGATGGCGGCGGCGTTCGGGCTCGGCGTCGGCCCGGGCGACGCGGTGGTCTCGCTGGGCGCCTCGGGCTCCGTCATGGCCGTGCATCACGAGGCGCTGGCCGATCCGAGCGGAATGATTACGTCCTTCGCCGACGCCACCGGGATGCATCTGCCCGTCGTGCATACGAGCAATGCGGTCCGTGCCCTGCGCGGCACGGCGGAGATGCTCGGCGTCGAGAACCTCGCCGAACTCAGCGCGCTGGCCCTGAAATCCACGCCCGGCGCCTGCGGTCTCGTACTGCTGCCGTACCTCGAAGGCGAGCGGACGCCCCGGCTGCCGCACGCGGCCGGGACGCTGACCGGGCTGCGGCGCGAGTCGATGAAGCCGGAGCACCTGGCCAGGGCCGCCTTCGAGGGGATGCTCTGCTCGCTGGCTGACGCCCTGGACGTGCTGCGGGGGCGCGGCGTGGAGGTCCGGCGGGTGTTCCTGCTCGGGGCCGCGGCCGAACTGCCCGCCGTGCAGGCGGCCGCGCCGGCCCTCTTCGGTACGCAGGTGGTCGTGCCCCAGCCCGCCGAGTACGCGGCGCTGGGCGCGGCGCGGCAGGCGGCCTGGGCGCTCGGCGTCTCGCAGGGCACGCTCGCCGCGCACACCCCGCCGGCCTGGCAGGGCGCCGCTGCGCAGGTCTTCGAGCCGGGGGAGGAACTGGCGGCGGGTCAGGCGGTGCGTCAGCAGTACATCGCGACACGTGACGAGATCCACCCGGGTGCCTTCGGCCAGGGTGCTTGACGCGGACCCGGTGCGGGCTCTTTGCTATTCCTTTTGACTCCAGCTCGATAATCGCTTGAGCTTCCAGGGGTGGAGTGTCGCAAGATGGGGGGTCGAACCCCCGATCTTGCCGACCCGGAGAGCCTGCGCGTGCTCATACGACTTCTGCGGACCCACCTGAGTCCGTACAAGAAACCGATTGCCCTGCTGGTCCTGCTGCAACTGCTGCAGACCAGCGCCACCCTGTATCTGCCCACCCTCAACGCGAACATCATTGACAACGGTGTCGTGAACGGGGACACGGGCTACATCCTGGGACACGGCGGCATCATGATCGCCGTCAGCCTGGTCCAGGTGTTCTGCAACATCGGCGCCGTCTACTTCGGCGCCCGGACCGCGGCAGCCCTCGGGCGCGACGTCCGGGCCGCCGTCTTCGCGCGGGTCCAGTCGTTCTCGGCGCGCGAGGTCGGCCACTTCGGGGCGCCGTCCCTGATCACCCGCACCACCAATGACGTCCAGCAGGTCCAGATGCTGGTCCTGATGGCGTTCACGCTGATGGTGTCCGCGCCGATCATGTGTGTCGGCGGCATCATCATGGCGCTCGGCCAGGACGTGCCGCTCTCGGCGGTGCTGCTCGCCGTCGTCCCGGTCCTCGGGATCGCCGTCTCGCTGATCGTGCGCAAGATGCGGCCGCTGTTCCGCACCATGCAGACCCGCCTCGACACGGTGAACCGGGTGCTGCGCGAGCAGATCACCGGCAACCGCGTGATCCGGGCCTTCGTCCGGGACGAGTACGAGCAGGGGCGCTTCCGGGGCGCCAACACCGAGCTGACCGAGGTCTCGCTGTCCACCGGGCGGCTGATGGCGCTGATGTTCCCGACCGTCATGACCGTCGTGAACGTGTCCTCGGTCGCGGTCGTCTGGTTCGGTGCGCACCGCATCAGCAGCGGCCACATGCAGATCGGCCAGCTCACCGCGTTCCTCGCGTACCTGATGCAGATCGTGATGGCCGTCATGATGGCCACCTTCATGTTCATGATGGTGCCGCGCGCCGAGGTCTGCGCCGAGCGCATCGAGGAGGTCCTCGGGACCGACACCAGCGTGGTGCCGCCCGAGAACCCGGTGCGCGAACTGCGCCGGCACGGTCATCTGGAGGTGCGGGGCGCCGACTTCAAGTACCCGGGCGCGGAGGCCTCCGTGCTGCGGGGCGTGGAGCTCGTGGCCCGGCCCGGCGAGACCACCGCGATCATCGGGTCGACGGGCAGCGGAAAGTCGACGCTGCTCGGGCTCGTGCCGCGGCTGTTCGACGCGACCGACGGCGCGGTCCTGGTCGACGGCGAGGACGTCCGCACACTCGACCCCGTGCTGCTCGCCAAGACCGTGTCGCTGGTGCCGCAGAAGCCGTACCTGTTCTCCGGGACGGTGGCCACCAATCTGCGGTACGGCAATCCCGACGCGAGCGACGAGGAGCTCTGGCACGCCCTCGACGTCGCGCAGGCCAAGGAGTTCGTCGCCGAGCTGGAGGGCGGCCTCGACGCGCCGATCGCGCAGGGCGGCACGAACGTGTCCGGCGGTCAGCGCCAGCGGCTCGCCATCGCGCGCACCCTGGTGCAGCGCCCGGAGATCTACCTCTTCGACGACTCCTTCTCGGCGCTCGACTACGCCACGGACGCGGCCCTGCGCTCCGCGCTCGGTCGCGAGACCGCCGAGGCCACGGTCGTGATCGTCGCCCAGCGGGTCTCCACCATCCGGGATGCCGACCGGATCGTCGTCCTCGACGAGGGACGGGTCGTCGGGACCGGCCGCCATCACGAGCTGATGGCCGACAACGAGACGTACCGGGAGATCGTGCTCTCCCAGCTGACGGAGGCTGAGGCGGCATGAGCGGGCCCGGTGGACGCATGATGATGGGCGGCGGCCCGGATCAGCGGTCGATGAATTTCAAGGAGTCCGGCAAACGGCTGATCAGACAGCTGGCGCCGGAGAAGGCCACGCTGTCGGTGATGCTGCTCGCGGTCGTGTGCAGCGTCGGCCTGTCGGTGGTCGGGCCGAAGATCCTCGGCAAGGCGACCGACCTGGTCTTCGCGGGCGTGATCGGCAAGAACCCGCTGATGCCGGCCGGGATCAGCAAGGCGCAGGCCATCGAGGCGCTGCGCGCCAAGGGCCAGGGCTCTCTCGCCGACATGCTCTCCGGGGTCGACTTCACCCCGGGCAGCGGCATCGACTTCCACGCGGTCGGCGGGGTGCTGCTCGCCGCGCTCGCGGTGTACGTCGGCGCCGGGCTGATGATGCTGGTGGCGACCCGGCTCTCCAACCGGGCCATCAACAAGACCGTGTTCCGGATGCGCGAGGACATCCAGACGAAGCTGTCGCGGCTGCCGCTGTCGTACTTCGACAAGGCCAAGCGCGGCGAGGTGCTCAGCCGCGCGACCAACGACATCGACAACATCTCGCAGACGATGCAGCAGACGATGGGCCAGCTCATCAACTCGCTGCTGACCATCGTCGGCGTCCTGGTGATGATGTTCTGGATCTCGCCGCTGCTCGCGCTCGTGGCACTGGTCACGGTGCCGCTGTCGGTGGTCGTGGCGACGAGGGTCGGCAAGCGCTCGCAGCCGCAGTTCGTCCAGCAGTGGAAGTCGACGGGCAAGCTGAACGCGCACATCGAGGAGATGTACACCGGGCACGCCCTGGTGAAGGTCTTCGGGCGTCAGCAGGAGTCGGCGAACGCCTTCGCCGAGCAGAACGACGCGCTGTACGAGGCCTCGTTCAAGGCGCAGTTCAACAGCGGGGTCATGCAGCCGCTGATGATGTTCGTGTCCAACCTGAACTACGTCCTGGTGGCGGTGGTCGGCGGTCTGCGGGTCGCCACCGGATCGCTGTCCATCGGTGACGTCCAGGCCTTCATCCAGTACTCGCGGCAGTTCTCGATGCCGCTGACCCAGGTCGCCTCGATGGCGAACCTGGTGCAGTCGGGCGTCGCGTCGGCCGAGCGGATCTTCGAGCTGCTCGACGCAGAGGAGCAGGCGCCGGACGTGTCCTCGCCCGAGCGCCCCGACCAGCCGCGCGGCGCGGTCGCGCTGGAGAAGGTGTCCTTCCGGTACGAGCCGGAGAAGCCGCTCATCGAGGACCTGTCGCTGACGGTGGAGCCGGGTCACACGGTCGCCATCGTCGGCCCGACGGGCGCCGGCAAGACGACGCTGGTGAACCTGTTCATGCGGTTCTACGAGGTCACCGGCGGCCGGATCACCCTGGACGGGGTGGACGCGGCGCGCATGACCCGCGAGGAGCTGCGCTCCGGGATCGGCATGGTGCTCCAGGACACCTGGCTGTTCGGCGGCTCGATCGCGGACAACATCGCGTACGGCGCCGCCAAGGAAGTCACCCGCGAGGAGATAGAAGAGGCCGCGAAGGCGGCCCACGCCGACCGGTTCATCCGGACGCTCCCGGAGGGCTACGACACCGTCATCGACGACGAGGGCACCGGGGTCAGCGCGGGTGAGAAGCAGCTCATCACCATCGCGCGGGCGTTCCTGTCCGACCCGGTGATCCTGGTCCTGGACGAGGCGACGAGCTCGGTCGACACCCGTACCGAGGTACTGATCCAGAAGGCGATGGCGCGCCTCGCCCACGGGCGTACGTCGTTCGTCATCGCGCACCGGCTCTCCACCATCCGGGACGCGGACGTCATCCTGGTGATGGAGAACGGCTCGATCGTCGAACAGGGCACGCATGACGAGCTGTTGGCGGCGCAGGGGGCGTACGCGCGGCTGTACGCGGCCCAGTTCGCGCAGGCGGTCGCCGAAGTCGACTGACCGGTAGGGCAGTTGGGGCCGGTGCGGGATTCGCGCCGGCCCCTTGCCGTTTCAGTCCAGATAACCCCTGAGCTGGTCCGCGAAGGCGTGGTCGCGCAGCTTGTTCAGGGTCTTCGACTCGATCTGGCGGATGCGTTCGCGCGTCACGCCGAAGATGCGGCCTATCTCCTCCAGGGTGCGCGGGCGGCCGTCGGCCAGCCCGTAGCGCAGTTGGACGACCTTGCGTTCGCGTTCGCCGAGCGTGGAGAGCACGGCCTCCAGGTGCTCGCGCAGCAGCAGGAAGGCGGCGGACTCGACGGGGGACGCGGCGTCGCCGTCCTCGATGAGATCGCCGAGCGCGACATCGTCCTCCTCCCCCACCGGTGCGTGCAGCGAGACCGGTTCCTGGGCGAGACGCAGCACCTCGCCGACCCGTTCCGGGGTCAGGTCGAGGTGAGCGGCGACCTCTTCGGGCGTCGGCTCGTAGCCGCGCTCCTGGAGCATCCGGCGCTGGACGCGCACCACGCGGTTGATGAGTTCGACCACGTGGACGGGGACGCGGATGGTGCGGGCCTGGTCGGCAAGCGCGCGCGACATGGCTTGGCGGATCCACCAGGTCGCGTACGTCGAGAACTTGTAGCCGCGCGCGTAGTCGAACTTCTCGACCGCCCTGATCAGTCCGAGGTTTCCCTCCTGGACCAGGTCGAGCATGGTGAGCCCGCGCCCCACGTACCGCTTGGCGACGGAGACCACCAGGCGCAGGTTGGCTTCGATGAGGCGGCGCTTGGCCATCCGGCCCATGACGACCAACTTGTCGAGGTCGACGGCGAGTTGGGAGTCCAGATCGGAGGCCGTGCTCAGCCGCTCCTCGGCGAACAGGCCCGCCTCGACGCGCCGGGCGAGTTCGACCTCCTCGGCCGCGGTGAGCAGCGGGATGCGGCCGATCTCGCGCAGGTACTGGCGGAAGAGGTCGGAGGAAGGGCCGCCGGTATCGGCGCGGCCGGGCCGCGGGTCCGGTGGTTCGGGG
This sequence comes from Streptomyces sp. NPDC050485, assembly GCF_044458185.1. Classification (NCBI taxonomy): domain Bacteria; kingdom Bacillati; phylum Actinomycetota; class Actinomycetes; order Kitasatosporales; family Streptomycetaceae; genus Streptomyces; species Streptomyces sp. NPDC050485. The sequence goes on from NZ_JBITHR010000001.1 coordinate 116,768, forward strand.
GCCTCTTCCTCGGCGACCCGTTCGGGCCCGGCGGCCGAGCCCGGCGGGTCCGCCTCGGGGTGGTGCACGGCCCGCGACTGCGGGGGTACGGCCGTGACGACGTCGTTGTCGGTCAGGGTCTGGGTCTGCACGGGGGCGACCTCCAGGGTGATCGCTGCCGGATCGGGGGCGTGCGGCAGCGGGACGGAGGCGGCCGGACCGCTTTCCGTCCCGTACACGATGAGCGGATCCGCGGGGGTGAGGTGCCCACCGACAGGGGTGGGCCGGCCGCGCTCCGGGGACTCAGGCACCGCAACCCAGTGTGGGGTACGACACATGATCGACGCGACGGGCGTGCGGTGACTTTTTGAAGCCGGTGCGTGACCGGGTGATTACCCGGACGGATATGCCGCAGCGGTTGCGCCCCGCAATCGCGCCGAATGCCTACAGCGGGGCGGGTACCCCGTGCGGCGGCGGCTAAAGAGCCGCCGCGCCCTTGTTGCGCAGGGCCTGGCCGTACTGCTGGAGGACCCACAACTCGTTCTGGACGGCGGCCAGTTGGGCCGGGTCGCCGTGCTGGCCCAGGCGGGCCAGGGTGCCCTGGATGTCCAGGAGGCGGCGGTCGACGGCCCGGCGGCGCACGGCCACCAACTGCTCGCCCGCGTACGCCTCGTCCACCGTGCGGGCGTGGACCGCTTCCACGGCGAGCTCGGTGACCAGGGCGCGCACCACGTCGTTGGGGGCGCGGTCCATGACGGCCGGGAGGTAGTCGGAGGGGGCGTCGGTGGCGCCGCCCGCTTCCTGGATGCACTGGCGGACCGCCGCGTACGGCGGGGCGGTGAACTCGTCGGTGCCGTACGCGTCGAAGGCCGGGGACACCAGGTGCGGGTGCTGCAACGCCAGCTTGAGCAGCTCGCGTTCGGTGCGGTGGGCGGGGCTGCGCAGGTTCAGCGCGGGGCCCGGGGCGGCGGCCCGGGGGGCGGCGCTCTCGTACTGCTGCTGGCGGTGGCCCGCGGGCGCGGGGCCCTTGCCGCCGCGGTCACGGGCCCAGCGGGCGAGCTGGGCGACCCGCTTCACCACGAACTGGGTGTCCAGGATGCCGAGGATTCCGGCGAGTTGGACGGCGACCTCGTGCTGGGAGGCGACGTTCTTGATGCGGGCCACGATCGGCGCCGCCTCGTCGAGGGCCGCGGCCCGGCCCGCCGGGGTCTCCAGGTCGTAGCGCCGGACGATCTGGCGGATCGCGAACTCGAAGAGCGGCGTGCGGGGTTGGACCAGGTCGGCGACCGCCTCATCGCCCTTGGCCAGGCGCAGATCGCAGGGGTCCATGTTGTCGGGGGCGATCGCGATGTACGTCTCGGCGGCGAACTTCTGGTCGTCCTCGAAGGCGCGCAGGGCGGCCTTCTGGCCCGCCGCGTCGCCGTCGAAGGTGAAGATCACGCGGGCCGAGCCGTTGTCCATCAGAAGGCGGCGCAGGATCTTGATGTGGTCACCGCCGAAGGCCGTGCCGCAGGTCGCGATGGCGGTGGTGACACCGGCCAGGTGGCAGGCCATGACGTCGGTGTAGCCCTCGACCACGACCGCGCGGCTGCTCTTGGCGATCTCCTTCTTGGCCAGGTCGATTCCGTACAGGACCTGCGACTTCTTGTAGATCGGCGTCTCGGGGGTGTTCAGGTACTTCGGGCCGTTGTCGTCGTCGCGCAGCTTGCGCGCGCCGAAGCCCACCACCTCGCCGGAGACGTCGCGGATCGGCCACATCAGGCGGCCGCGGAAGCGGTCGATGGGGTTGCGGCGGCTCTCCTGGGCGAGGCCCGAGGTCAGCAGCTCCTTGTCGCTGAAGCCCTTGCCGCGCAGATAGCGCGTCAGATGGTCCCAGCCCGCGGGGCTGTAGCCGACGCCGAAGTGTGCGGCGGCGGCCTGGTCGAAGCCGCGCTCCGCGAGGAACGCGCGGCCGATCTCCGCCTCGGGGCTGCCGAGCTGCTCGATGTAGAACTGGGCGGCGGCCTGGTGCGCCTCGACCAGGCGGATGCGCTCGCCGCGCTGGTGCGCGGGGTTGTACCCGCCCTCTTCGTAGCGGAGCGTGATACCCGCGGTGGCGGCGAGCCGCTCGACCGCCTCGGAGAACGACAGGTGGTCGATCTTCCGGACGAAGGCGATCGTGTCGCCGCCTTCCTGGCAGCCGAAGCAGTGGAAGAGCCCCTTGCTCGGGCTGACCTGGAAGGACGGGGACTTCTCGTCGTGGAAGGGGCAGAGGCCCTTGAGGTTGCCTCCCCCCGCGTTGCGCAGCTGGAGGTACTCGGACACGACGGCGTCGATCGGGACCGCGTCCCGGACCGCCTTCACGTCGTCATCGTTGATCCTGCCTGCCACGCATGAAGTCTACGGGGACGGTGTGACATCACTGAGCGAGGTCCCGAGCGGGACCGACGGATCGGCCAGCGCCTCGGTGTCCACCCGGGCCCCGGACCGGATCAGGGCCTGGATCGGCTCTGTGACATCCCACACGTTCACGTTCATCCCGGCGAGCACCCGGCGCTCCTTCAGCCAGAACGCGATGAACTCGCGCTTGCCCGCGTCCCCGCGGATCACCACCTGGTCGTACGAGCCGGGCGGCGCCCACCCCGAGTATTCGAGCCCGAGGTCGTACTGGTCGGAGAAGAAGTAGGGGACGCGGTCGTACGACACGTCCTGATCCAGCATGGCGCGGGCGGCGGCCGGTCCGCCGTTGAGCGCGTTGGCCCAGTGCTCGACGCGCAGCCGGATGTCGAGCAGCGGGTGGTGGACGGCGGCCACGTCGCCGGCCGCGAAGATGTCCGGGTCGGAGGTGCGCAGCGAGCCGTCCACGGCGATGCCGCCGCCGTGCGCGCGGTCGACCATGGCGAGGCCCGCCGTCTCGGCCAGCGAGCTGCGCGGGGCGGCGCCGATCGCGGCGAGCACGTCGTGCGCCAGGTGTTCCTCGCCGTCGTCGGTGCGGGCGGCCAGGACCATGCCGTCCTGGCCGGTGATCTCGGTGAGGCGGGCGCCGAAGTGGAAGCGGACGCCGTGCTCGGCGTGCAGGTCGGCGAAGAGCTGGCCGAGCTCGGGGCCGAGCACGTTGTGCAGCGGGGTGGGCTCCGGTTCGACGACGGTGACCTCCGCGCCGTAACCGCGGGCGGCGGCCGCGACCTCCAGGCCGATCCAGCCGGCGCCCGAGATGACCAGGTGGCCGTTGTCGCGGCCGAGCGCCTTCAGGACGTGCTTCAGCCGCTCGGCGTGGGCCAGGCGGCGCAGGTGGTGGACGCCGGCCAGGTCCGTGCCGGGGATGTCCAGGCGGCGCGGCTCGGCGCCGGTGGCCAGAAGCAGCCGGTCGTACTGGATGAGGGTGCCGTCGCCCAGCCGTACCGTCTTGGCGGCGCGGTCGATGGCGGTGACGGTCTGGCCCAGGTGGAGCTCGATGTCGGCCTGCGCGTACCAGGCCGGCTCGTGCACGAAGACGCTGTCGCGCTCCTCCTTGCCGGCCAGGAACCCCTTGGAGAGGGGCGGTCGTTCGTAGGGGTGCTCGCGCTCGTCGCCGATGAGGATCACCCGCCCGTTGAACCCCTCGGAGCGGAGCGTCTCGGCGGCTTTCGCCCCCGCGAGACCGCCTCCGACGATGACGAATGTCCGATCTGCGTCGACCACTTGATGCCTCCTTGTTGCGCTGCCGCCATCTGCGAGCGTCCCGCACGGAGCGTGATGGGGGAAGGGGGCTTGCTCCGTTGGGGCGCCGGGTCGGCCTGGATTACCGGTGGTGCACGGTGAGTCTGGAGTGCAGGGAGCGGGCCGCCGCGTCGGTGAGCGAGGCGATCTGGTCGACGATCACGCGCTTCTTCGTACGGTCGTCGTCGGCCTCGTCGTACAGCGCGCGGAACTGCGGGTCCAGGCCTTCGAAGGGGGCCCGGGCGGTCAGCGCGTCGGCGAGCTCGGCAAGGACGACGCGCTGGTCGGCGCGGAGCCTTTCCTGTTCGTCGCGCTGCATCACGTAGCGGTCGGCGACGGCCTTCAGCACGGCGCATTCGGTGCTGGTCTCGCGCGGGACGACCAGCTCCGCCCCGTACCGCATGAGGTGTCCGGAGCCGAAGGCGGCGCGGGTGGCGCCCTCGGCGGCCAGGCAGAACCGGCCGATGAGCTGGCTGGTGGCGTCCTTGAGGCGGGCCTGGGCGACTGCCGAGCCGTCGTAGCCGCGCGGCCACCACTCCCGGTCGACCAGCCGCTCCAGAGCCTCCGCGAGCTCCTGCGGATCGGTGTCCTGCGGTACGTATCTGCCGATCGCCACCCGCCAGATGCCGTCCCGTTCGGTCTCGGAGAACAGCGCGCGGGGGTCGATGTGGCCGGCGTGCAGACCGTCCTCGACGTCGTGCACCGAGTACGCCACGTCGTCGGACCAGTCCATGACCTGGGCCTCGAAGCACTTGCGGTAGGGCGTGGCGCCCTCCCGGACCCATTCGAAGACCGGCAGGTCGTCCTCGTACACCCCGAACTTCACCGAGGCCGGGTCGGTGGGGTGGCCACCGCGCGCCCAGGGGTACTTGGTGGCGGCGTCCAGGGCGGCGCGGGTGAGGTTGAGGCCGACACTGACGGGTTTTCCGGTGACCGAGGAGCGCACGAAGCGCTTCGGTTCGAGGCGGGTGAGCAGGCGCAGCGACTGGGCGTTGCCCTCGAAGCCGCCGATGTCCTTGGCGAAGTCGTTGAGCGCCTGCTCGCCGTTGTGCCCGAACGGCGGGTGGCCCATGTCGTGGGCGAGGCAGGCGGCCTCGACCAGGTCCGGGTCGCAGCCGAGGGCGGCGCCCAGTTCACGGCCGACCTGGGCGCATTCCAGGGAGTGGGTGAGGCGGGTGCGCGGGCTCGCGTCCCAGACCTGGCTCCGCGAGCCCGGGGTGACGACCTGGGTCTTGCCGGACAGGCGGCGCAGCGCCCCCGAGTGCAGCACCCGCGCGCGGTCGCGCTGGAAGGCGGTGCGGCCGGGCCGCTTGTCGGGCTCGGCGGCCCACCGTTCTGTGTCGGCCTCGGCGTAGAACTCCATGCACCGACAGTAAACGGAGTCACTGACAAGCGGACTCAAGCGGCCGTCGAGGCTCGCCCTTCGGGCCACTTCGAGCCACTTCCCAGGCCGGGAGCGGTGTCGCGGAGCGTCGGCGACGCCAGCGCTTCCTCGTACCGGTGCAGGACGAGCCTGGCCATGGCCGGATGCGCACCCAGGGGGGCGGCGGCGAGCCAGGGCGCCTCAGCCGCGCTCTGCGCCGCGAAACGTCCCGGCGCGGTGAAATACGAGGCGATGGCGACCCGGTGCCGGCCGCGCGCGGCGAGTGCGCGCAGCGCCTCGGGCACGGTGGGCGAGGAATGGGGTCTCGCCTGCGCATGGGGGTCCCCTCTGTTCGAGCCTGGCCGAGAACTCGGGGGAGGAGTCGAGGGTTTGGGGGACGAGGCGTAGGCGGGCAACACCGGGACCCCGCCGAGGCGTTCGCTGAGCAGCCGGGCGGTGCGCCGGGTGTCGGCGGCCGCGTCGGGGTCGCGGGATCCGGCGGCGGCCAGCACGACCCCGGCGCCGCGCACCGTCCGGGCGTCGAGGTGCCAGCCCGCGTCCACGAGCCGCCCGTACAGCGCCTCGACGAGCAGCGGGTGCGGGCCGAGCGGGGCCGCGGTCCACGTCCGCAGATGGCTGCCGGCGGTGGCGAGGGCCTGGGGTATGTCGTGTTTGACGTGGTGGCCCCGGCTGAGCAGCAGCGGCACGACGACGGCCGCTCCGCGCATTCCGGCCAGCGTGTCGGTGAGCAGCGGGCGGTCGATCTCGATGTGGCCGAGGCGGACGTCGAGGCCCGGCCGCAGTTCGCGGACCCGCTCCAGGAGCTCGGTGACCGTCCGCAGCGCGCCGGGGTCGCGGCTGCCGTGCGCGACGGCGACGAGGGCGGGGCGGCCGGCGGGGGGCATGGGGGCGCGGGTTCCGTTCAGTCGTACGTGGCTGAGCTGACTGCCCAGTTGGGCCGTGATGCGGGTGAGGAGCTGCGCGGTGGTGTCGAACGGCAGGGACTGGCCCGTCTCCGTCTCCGCATGGGAGCGATCCGTCTCCGTCATGGACCGATCCTGCCGGGCGCACGTTGCCGGGCCGTTGCGTACCGGTGACGGGTGTTTTCCATGGCCTCACAGGGGCGGCGGGCCCGGGGTGCGGGCCCATCCCCATGGTCCCGGACCGGGTGAAGTGGACGCGGTCATGTCACAGAGCTGTACGGATGCGGGCCGTGCGCCGAACCGGCGCGGTGGCCGTCGCGTCCGTCCCGTCGTACACCTTCGTCGCGTCCGTCCCGTCGTACACCTTCGTCGCGTCCGTCCCGTCGTGCACCGACGGAGATCACCAGGGGGAACCACGTGCCGCGCATCCGACTGAAGCGACCGCGTCTGCCGCGCACCCGGGCCGGCCGCCGGCGGCTCGTGCAGGCCGTCGTGGCCGGGTGCGTGCTCGCGCTCGCGCCCGCCACCTGGATGTACGCGACCACCGGTGACCGGATCGGCACGGTGGCCGACGCTCCGGCGTCCGGGGTCGCCGTGGTGTTCGGGGCCGGCCTGTGGGAGGGCAAGCCGTCGCCGTACCTCGCCAACCGCCTTGACGCGGCGGTGCAGTTGTACCGCACGGGAAAGGTGAAGGCGGTCCTCGTCACCGGGGACAACGGCCGCGCCGAGTACAGCGAGCCCGACGCCATGCGCGCCTATCTCGTCCAGCACGGGGTGCCGGACAGGCGCGTGGTCAGCGATTTCGCCGGGTTCGACACCTGGGACTCCTGCGCGCGGGTCAAGCGGATCTTCGGCGTGGACCGGGCCGTCCTGGTGAGCCAGGGCTTCCACATCCGGCGCGCCGTGGCGCTGTGCGAGGCCGCGGGGGTGCGGTCGTACGGCGTCGGCGTCGCTGCCGCGCACGACGCGACCTGGTACTACGGCGGGGTGCGGGAGGTGTTCGCCGCGGGGAAGGCAGCGGTGGACGCGGTGTTCCAGCCCGACCCGACCTTCCTCGGCCCCAAGGAGCCCGGGGTCGCCCGCGCGCTGGCGGGCTGAGAGCCTGCGCCCAACCCCGCCCGGGCCTCACGGGCCCGCCATGGCCGGGATGAGGCCGCCGCACCCGGCGCGTAACCGCCGGTGGGCGCGGGCGTAACACGGCCGTCCCACACTGGCGGGCATGCTCCTCGACTCCCCCGCCGTGACCGCCACCCACTGCCCCTACTGCTCGCTGCAGTGCGGCATGGGGCTGCGGGCCGCACCCGGCGCGGACGGGGGGCTCGACGTGGTCGAGCGCGACTTCCCGGTGAACCGGGGCGCGCTGTGCGGCAAGGGGCGCACCGCGCCCGCGCTGCTCTCCCCCGGGGCCCGGCTGACCGGGCCGCTGATCCGCCGCCCCGCCACCGGCCGGCTCGAACCGGCCTCCTGGGCGGAGGCCCTGCGCCTGGTCGCCGAGCGGCTCGGCTCCGTACGGCAGGAGTACGGGGCCGACGCGGTCGGGGTGTTCGGCGGCGGCGGGCTGACCAATGAGAAGGCGTACGCGCTGGGGAAGTTCGCCCGGGTGGTGCTGGGGACCTCGCAGATCGACTACAACGGGCGGTTCTGCATGTCGTCGGCGGCCGCCGCGCACCAGCGGGCGTTCGGCGTGGACCGGGGGCTGCCGTTCCCGCTGGCGGACGTGGCGCGGACCGGCTGTGTCATCCTGGCGGGCTCGAACCTCGCCGAGACCATGCCGCCCGCGCTGCGGTACCTGCGCGAACTGCGGGAGAACGGTGGCAAGTTGATCGTCATCGACCCGCGCCGGACGAAGACCGCCGAGCAGGCCGATCTGCATCTGGCACCGCGCCCCGGCACCGACCTCGCCCTGGCGCTCGGCCTGCTGCACCTGGTGGTGGCCGAGGGGCGCACCGACGAGGAGTTCATACGGGAGCGGACGGCGGGCTGGGAGGCGGCGCGGGCGGGGGCGATGGCGCACTGGCCGGAGCTGGTGGAGCGGATAACGGGGGTGCCGGTGCCCCAACTCCGGCAGGCCGTGGGCATGTTCTGTGACGCCCCGGACGGGATGGTGCTGACCGCGCGCGGCGCCGAGCAGCACGCCAAGGGCACCGACACGGTCGGCGCGTGGATCAACTTCTGCCTGGCGACCGGGCGGGCGGGGCGGCCGCTGTCCGGGTACGGCTGTCTGACCGGCCAGGGCAACGGGCAGGGCGGCCGCGAACACGGCCAGAAGGCCGACCAGTTGCCCGGCTACCGCAAGCTGACCGACCCGGCGGCGCGGGCCCATGTGGCCGGGGTGTGGGGCGTCGACCCGGACGCGCTGCCGGGTCCGGGACGGAGCGCGTACGAACTCCTCGACGCGCTGGGCGGCGAGGTGAAGGCGCTGCTCGTCATGGGGTCGAACCCGGTCGTGTCGGCGCCGCGCGCGACCCATGTGGAGGGCAGGCTGCGGGAGTTGGACTTCCTGGCCGTCGCGGACGTGGTCCTGTCGGAGACCGCCGGGCTCGCGGACGTGGTGCTTCCGGTGACGCAGTGGGCGGAGGAGACCGGCACGACGACCAATCTGGAGGGGCGGGTGCTGCTCCGGCGGGCGGCCCTCACCCCGCCGGCGGGCGTCCGCAGCGACCTGGAAGTGCTCAACTCCCTTGCGGAGACGCTTGGTTCGGACTCGGCGGCGAAGGGCTTCCCGGTCGACCCGGAGGAGGTGTTCGAGGAGCTGCGGCGGGCCTCGGCGGGCGGGGCGGCGGACTACTCGGGCATCAGTTATGCCCGGATCGAGGCCGAGGACGGGGTGTTCTGGCCGTGCCCCGAGGACGGGCATCCGGGCACGCCCCGGCTGTTCCTCGACCGGTTCGCGACCGAGGACGGCCGGGCCAGGTTCGTGGAGGTCGTACACCGGGGCCCGGCCGAGGAGACCGACGCCGACTACCCGGTGGTGCTCACCACGGGCCGGGTCCTCGCCCAGTACCAGTCGGGCGCGCAGACGAGGCGGGTCGCCGAACTCAACGCGGCCGCACCCGGCGCCTACGTCGAGATGCATCCGCTGCTCGCCGCCCGGATCTCGGTGGCCGACGGCGATCCGGTGACGGTGACCTCCCGGCGCGGGCGGGCCACGGCCCCGGCCAGGGTCACCGCCGCCATCCGCTCGGACACGGTGTTCATGCCGTTCCACTGGGCGGGCGAGGGCCGGGCCAACAACCTGACGAACCCGGCGCTCGACCCGGTCTCGAAGATGCCCGAGTTCAAGGTGTGCGCGGTGCGGGTGGAGCGGGCCGGGTGAGCCAGTCCCCGCCGGTGATCGGGGTGCCGGTCGCGCGCAGTTCGCGGGCCAGGCGGGGCGCCGCCAGATAGGTCAGGCACCGTACGCGGCGGCCGTCGGCCAGCACCTCGCGCACCAGCCGGTCGTAGGTGTTGCGGGGGTGGCCGGGGCCGACGTAGCCCTCCAACTCGTCCAGTGCGGCGAGGAGTTCGGCGTGATCGGCGGGCTCGACCTCGATGAGGCTGCCGGTGATCGTGCCGTCGCCGGCTATGGCGTACGGATAGCCGGGGCCGTCGTACAGGAGGGCGCCGGTCAGCAGCGCCGGGCGTTCGGACACCGTACGGCCGCGCAGGAAGCGCCGGTAGTAGCGCTGGCCGGGACGGAGCGTGCCGTACACGAAGAAGGGCAGCGGGGGCTCGGCGGCGGGGCTCATCCGGCGGCCGTCTCGGCCGTGATCCAGGACAGGTAGGCGGCGCTGCCCGCCACCACCGCGGTCGCGATGATCTCGGGCGTCTCGTAGTCGTGGGCCGCGAGGAGGTGGCGCTCCAGGTCCGGATAGCGGGCGGCGGTGGTCTTGAGGAGCACCTGCCACTCCTGCGTCGTCTCGATGCCGCCCGCCCAGTGGTAGACGGAGGTGACGGGGCCCGCGATCTGCGCGCAGGCCGCGACGCGGGCCTCCACCGCGCCGCGGGCGAGCGCCGCGGCCTTGTCCGCGCTGTCGGTCGTGGTCTGCACAATCAGCGGTTCGGCCGATGACACGGCTTCCTCCCTCGGTCGAACGGCCGTATCCGGCCGGGATGTGAAGAGTCCTCCGGCCGGGCCCTTCGTCCCGAACCCGCCGGCTGGGGCGGAGCGTACGCACGGCTGTTACGTGTTGTCCCGGTTTCCGTGATGATCCGTTCCTAGTGTCGAGGGACGCGGCCGACATCCCGGCCGTCCTCCCGACCCCGGCATCCCATCATGATCCAGACCTTCCGGATTCTCCGCGCGGCCGCCGTCGCGGGCGTCGTCGCGTTCGGCATCGCCGCGGTGGTGCTCGCCGCGTCCGGCTGCGGCACGCGCTCCGGCCTCGAAGACGGCGGCCGCGCCTCCACGGTCGCCCTCCAGCCGCGGCCCCAGCAGTTGTGGGCCGACTGGTACGAGAACGATGCCAAGCGCAACGGCGTCATGGCGTCCGGCCAGGCGGAACCGCCCACGCCGCTCACCAAGGAGCTGAAGGTGCCGAAGGAGGGGCTGCGCGGCATGGACCCGATGGAGATCATCAAGGCCGACCCCCGCGCCAGCAGCCTCGCCCGGCTGCCCCTGATCGACCACCCCGGGCACCCCGGCATCCGCCCGCCGGTCCTGCACGACCTGACGGGCCACGACGGCTCGCCCGAGCTGATCATCGCGGCGGATCTGGAGAACCGGCGCACGGCCGTGATCGTCTACACGGTCCGGGACGCGAGGGTCGTCCCGATCCTGCTCACCGGCGGCAGCCGCCTGGCCGTGGAGGCCGTCGGCACCGACCTGGTGACGCGCGGCGCCGCGGACGACGGCGCGGAACAGGCGGTGCGCTACCGGTGGGACGGGGTGCGGTTGTCGCCGGTGAGCGACATCAAGACGTACAAGGAGATCGGGCCGAGGGCCCCGGGCACCCCGGGCGCGGCCGACGAAGGCGGAACCCCTGGGCCGCGCAAGACCCCTGGCCCGCCGAGGACGAGCGGCACGAAGCCACCGAGGACCGCCTCGTGACCCCCACCCCGCACCCCCGCCGCCTGCTCAGCCGCATACGCGACCTGACCCGGGGCCTCAGCCTGCGCTGGAAGATCGCCGCACTCCTGGCGATCGGCTGCTCCCTGGTGGCCGTCACCATCGCCCTCCTCATCCACCAGTCCCGCACCGCCCAGGTCGCCTCGACCGCCCGTGAGTCGGCCACCGCCCAGCTCATCCGCGTACGCCAGCTGTACGAGCTGACCGGCCAGGTCGACCGTGCGGACACGGAGGCCGCCATCGACCATCCGGAGCTGCCCGAGCCGCTGCGGAAGTCCGCGCGCGACGGCCGCCGCAGCACCTTCCTGGACCTGGACGGTCCGCATCCGGCCGTGTGGGCCGCGCGGCCGGTGGGCGACCGGGTGCTCTCGGTACGGCAGCCGCTGGACGCCCAGCGGAACGAACTCCACGAGCTGGACAGCCAGTTGGTGGCGTGGGGCACGGTCGTGGTCGGGCTCGCCGCGCTCGGCGGCGCCGGGCTCGCCAGTCGGCTGAGCCGTGAGCTGCGCACCGCCGCGGCCACCGCGCGCCGGATCAGCCGGGGTGAACTCGACGCCAGGATCGGCCAGTCGGCCCCGGCCGGCCGCCAGGACGAGGTGGCCGAGCTGGCTTGCGCGGTCGACACGATGGCCGCGTCGCTGCAAGGACGCCTGGAGGCCGAGCAGCGCTTCACCGCGGATGTGGCGCACGAGCTGCGCACCCCGCTGACCGGACTGCACACCGCCGCCGAACTGCTGCCGCCGAGCCGCCCGACCGAGCTGGTGCGCGATCGGGTCGCGGCGCTGCGCGTCCTGACCGAGGACCTGCTTGAGGTCGCCCGGCTCGACGCGAACGCGGAGCAGCCCCACCTGGAGGTCCTGCCGCTGGACGCCACGCTGGAAGGGATACTCCAACGGTGCGGGGCTGCCGTGGAGTTGGCGTACCCGGCGCGGGGCGGGTACGACCCGGAGGACACCGAGGCCCGCGAAACGACCACCGGTCCCGACGGCACGGACGGGCCCGCCGACCCCGACCCGACGGACCGGACCGCCGACCCCGACCGCACGGACACCCTCGTCCGCACCGATGCGCGCCGCCTGGAACGGATCGTGGCCAACCTCATCGCCAACGCCAGGCGGCACGGTTCCGGTCCGGTCGAGGTGGCCGTGGACGGCACCTCGGTCAGCGTCCGGGACCACGGCCCCGGGTTCCCCGAACGCCTGCTGAGGGACGGCCCGCAGCGCTTTGTGACGGGTGTTCAGGAACGCGGCCAGGGCACCGGGCTCGGGCTGACCATCGCGATGGGCCAGGCGCAGGTCATCGGCGCCCGGGTCGCGCTGCGCAACGCGGCGGACGGCGGCGCGCTCGCCGTGGTCACCCTGCCCGCCGCCTGACAGTCCTTTTCCAGGTCACTCAACCGGCGTACGGGCGGGCCTTCTTGGCGTCCCGCAGGGCATGCGCCCACCACGCCACCTGATCCAGCATCTTCTTCACGGCGGCGTCGGCCTGCGAGGGCTCGCGGTGCGCACCGTCCTCGTCGAAGAGGCCGTGCGCGTTGTGGAAGCTGACCGTGTCCCGGACGGTGACGGCATGCATCTCGGCGTAGACCTGGCGCAGTTGCTCGACCGCCCGCAGGCCGCCGGAGATCCCGCCGTACGAGACGAAGCCGACCGGCTTGGCCTGCCACTGGGTGTAGTGCCAGTCGATGAGGTTCTTGAGGGAGGCGGGGAAGGAGTGGTTGTACTCGGGGGTGACCACGACAAAGGCGTCCGCAGCCGCCAACTTCGGTGTGATGACGGACAGTTGGGCCGCGACGGCGGGGGACGGGCGGTGCGAGATGGTGGTCGGCAGCTCGGCCTCGGCGAGGTCGAGCACCTCGATGTCGAGACCGGCGTGCTCGCGGGCCCGGGAGAGGAACCAGCCGGCGACGACCGGCGCGAACCGGCCCTCGCGGTTGGAGGCGACGACAACGGTGAGCTTGAGAGCAGCCTGCTCGGCTGTGGTGATGTCCATGCCGAGAAGCTTCCAACCTCAAGCATGATTGAGGTCAAGCCCGGCCGACGGCGAACTATCTTGAAGCCCATGACACTTCCGTACGTCGAGATCGACGGCCGCCCCGCCGACGCCGAGAACCTCCTCGTCCCCGCGCTGACCGGCGGCTACGGACATTTCACCGCCATGCAGGTACGCGGCGGGCGGGTCCGTGGCCTGGCCCACCACCTCACCCGCCTCGACCGGGCCACCCGCGAACTGTTCGGCCCGGGCCTCGACGGCGAACGCGTCCGCTCCCTGGTGCGGCAGGCACTCACCGCCTGCGGCCGGTCCGACGCGGCGGTACGTGTCTACGTGTACGGACCCGCCGAGGCGCCCACTCCGATGGTCGTCGTGCGCGAGCCCGTCGACATGCCTCCCACCGCCCAGTCCCTTCTCTCCGTGCCGTACGAGCGCCCGGTCGCCCACATCAAGCACCTCGGCGGCTTCGCCCAGGCCTACTACGGCCGCCTCGCCGAACGCCGGGGCTTCACCGACGCGCTGCTGACCGGCCCGGGCGGCGTCATCGCGGAGGGCTCGATCACCAACATCGCGTTCTGGGACGGCAGTTCAGTGGTCTGGCCGAACCGCCCCGCACTGCTCGGCATCACCATGGCGGTACTCGAACCCCGCCTCACGGAGTACGGCCTGAAGTCGGCCCACCGCGAAGTGACCCTGTCCGCCCTCGACACCTACAGCGCGGCCTTCGTCACCAACTCCCGCGGAATCGCCCCGGTCGGCCGCATCGACGAGCGCGGGTTCGCGGTGGACGCGGAGCTGATGAAGGTGGTGTGGCGCGCTTATGAGCAGGCGCCTTGGGATGTCGTCTGATCACCCGTACGGCCCGCGCTCCATCACCCTTTCGCCCCCCGCCGACGGGCGGGGCAGGCGGTCCCCCGGTTAGGTCGAAGGCAGAAGCCCATGCCGTGCCGCCCCCGGAGGACCCATGCGTACTGCCCGACTCGTGACCAGCGCCCTGCTGGCGACCGCCGCCGCGCTGGGCCCGGCGGGTTCGCTCGCGTACGCCGACAGTGACCGGGGCGGTTCGCTGGAGCTCTGGCCGACCAGTGCCTCGCCGGGCACGACGGTGACCGCGAACACCACCGCCTGCGGGTCCGGGTCGCGGGCCACGGGCGATGCGAACGCGGTGAGCGCGGGCGACTTCCCGATGACGGCCTCCACGCACAAGGAGGTGCTCGCCGGGCAGTTCCAGGTGCCGTCGCACGCCCGGTCGGGGAGCTTCCGGATCAGCGTGAGCTGCGAGAACGGCAAGTCCGTCGAGGCGCAGCTGACGGTCACCGGCGGTGGCGACCGCGAGCCGCGGGGCCGCGACGACAAGTCCGGGGGCGGGAACGACCCGCGGGACCACGACAAGGGCGGGTCCGGGAACGACCAGCGCGACCACGACAAGGGCGGGTGGGGGAACGACCCCCGGGACCACGACAAGGGTGGGGGCGGGAACGACCAGCGCGATCACGACAAGGGCGGGTCCGGAAACGACCAGCGCGACCACGACAAGGGCGGGTGGGGGAACGACCCCCGGGGTCATGTGCGGACCGGGGTCGGCGGCAGCATCGGCCCCGACACCACCGAGATCGCGGCGGGCGTGGCGGTTCTGGCCGCGGCCGCCGTGGGCGGCACCTGGCTGCTGCGTCGCCGGGCGAGCGGCGCGCAGGGCCGGGGCTGACCGCCCTTGTCGGCCCGGACCGCACGGCGCAACGCGGGCTGGCTGATGGTGATCGCCGCGTTCGTCGGCCTCTGGCTGGTCGAGCGGGGTTTCGAGTCCGAGGAGCCCCCGCAGCCGTCGGCGGCCGAGGCGTTCGCGGCGGGCCCGGCGGGTCCGGCGGGTCCGGCGTCGGGCCGTACCGGATCGGCAGCCGAAACCCCGGGCGGGTCAGCGGTCGCATCCGCGCCGGCCGACGGCCTGCCGCCCTCCGAACCCGTACGCATCAAGATCCCCGTGATCCGCGTCGACGCGCCCGTGATGGGGCTCGGGCTCGGCCCCGACCACAGCCTGGAGGTGCCGCCGCCGGGGAACACGAATGTGGCCGGCTGGTACAAGAACGGCACCCCGCCCGGTGCCGTGGGCACCTCCGTGATGGCGGGCCACGTCGACGACTCGCGCGGCCCCGCCGTCTTCTACGCGCTCGGCGCGCTGAAGAAGGGCAACCGGGTGGAGGTGGTGCGCAAGGACGGGCGGACCGCGGTGTTCGGCGTGGACGCCATCGAGGTGTACGAGAGCGACGCGTTCCCGGACGCCAAGGTGTACGGGGCCGCCGCACGCCCGGAGCTCCGGCTGATCACCTGCGGCGGCGGCTTCTCGAAGAAGACCGGCTACCGCGGCAACGTGGTGGTCTTCGCCCACCTGACCGGAGTAACCCAGCCGCCGACGCCCTGAAGGGGCGCGGGGAACTGCGCGAGCAACCACACACGACCCGCAGCCGACCGGTCCACCCACAACCCTGCGAGGCACCGCACGCTCAAGGGGCGCGGGGAACTGCGCGAGCAACCACGCACGACCCGCACCAAAACAGGCCCCCCAGCGGAGCGACTACGCGTTCCACTGGTCGAAGGCCAGCTTCGCGACCAGGGAGAAGACGACGACGAGCAGCACTCCGCGTACGAACTCACTCCCCTTCTTCAGCGCCATCCGCGCACCGAGCATGCCGCCCGCGAGGTTGAACACCGCCATGATCGCGGCCAGTTGCCACATCACGTTGCCCTGGTAGGAGAACATGGCGAGCGCACCCGCGTTGGTGCAGACGTTCACGATCTTGGCGGTGGCACTCGCGGTCACCAGGTCGAGGTGGAGCACGGCGGTGAGGGCGAGGACCAGGAAGGTGCCGGTGCCGGGGCCGAACAGGCCGTCGTAGAGGCCGATGCCACCGCCGACGAGGACGATCGCGGTGACGGTACGGGACCGTGTGACGGGCTGCCCGCTGGGCCCCGTGCCGAAGGCGGGCTTGAGCATGACGAACGCGGCGACGCCGACCAGGACCACCAGGATCACCGGGCGCAGCACCGCGCTGCTGATCCCGGCCGCGAAGAACGCGCCGGTCATGGAACCTGCCAGCGCCGCGAGCCCGATCCGTACCGCCGTCTTCACCTTCACCGGCGCCTTGCGCGCGTACGTCACGGCGGCGCCCGAGGTGCCGACGATGGCGACGGCCTTGTTGGTGCCGAGGATGTGCGCGGCCGGGACGTGCGGCAGGCCGAGGAGCAGGGCGGGCAGCAGGAGCAGTCCGCCGCCGCCGACCACCGCGTCGATCCAGCCGGCCGCGCCCGCGGCGAGGCAGAGCACAATGAGCATGGTCAGCGATATGTCAGGCATGATCGCGACCCTAAGGAGCGGTGAGCGGAGGCGTCCATTACTTTCTGGATGCTTGAGCCAGATCAGAGCTTCCGGCCGCGGGCCTCCGGTCGGGGGCGGGCGGCAGCGCGCTGAGCTGCCCCCACCCCCGCCCCGGCACCACTCCCGAGCGGCAGACCCTCACACCCCGCCCCCCGCCCCGCTGAGCTCAAGGTTCCCCCGTGGAAATCGGCGGGATGCGGCCGGGTAACAGCCGCCGCGCACGCTGGGCACATGAGTACGGACATCGTGGTGATCGGCGGCGGCACAGCGGGTGCCCGCCTGGCCCGGCATGTCCCGGTGACCGTCATCGGCGAGGAGACCCACGCACCGTACAACCGGGTGCTCCTCGCGGAGGTGCTCGCCGGGCGGTACGGGCCCGAGGTGATAGCGCTGCCCCCGGTGCCGGTGCGGCGCGGCGTCCGGGCGGTGCGGATCGACCGCGCCGCCCGCGTGGTGCACTGCGACGACGGCAGCGCCGTCCCCTACGGGCGCCTGGTCCTGGCGACCGGCTCGAACCCGGTGCTGCCACCGCTTCGAGGCCTGCGCGAGGGCCGGCTGCCCGACGGCGTCCACCCCTTCCGCACTCTGGACGACGCGCTCGCCCTGCGCGAGAAGGCCGGCGACGGCACCCGCGCGGTGGTCATCGGCGGCGGGCTGCTCGGCGTGATGGCCGCGCGGGCGCTCGCCGAGCGCGGCGCCCAGGTCGTACTCGCCCAGCAGGGCGAGCGGCTGATGGAGCGTCAGCTGGACGCGGCCGCCTCGGCCCTGGTCCGCAGCCACCTCGAAACACTCGGCGTGGAGGTGCACACCGAGTGCCGGGTACGCGGTCTGACCGGGCCCGGCGGCACCGATGTCGAGCTCGCCGACGGGTTCGTCCTGACCGCCGAGCTCACCGTCCTTGCCTGCGGGGTCCGCCCCCGGACCGGTCTCGCGCTGGCCGCCGGACTCGACGTCCGCCAAGGCGTGGTCGTGGACGACGAACTGCGCACCTCCGACCCGTACATCCATGCCATCGGCGACTGCGCCGAGCACCGCGGCTCGGTGTACGGGCTCGCGGGTCCGGCGCTCGAACAGGCCGACGCGCTGGGCGAGTTGCTCGCCACCGGCCGCGGCCGCTACCCCGGCAGCCGCGGTCTGACCCGGCTCACCCTGGGCGGCCCGCGCCCGCTCGACCTCGCCGCGTTCGGCGAACCCACGCCCCGCCCCGGCGACGACGTGGCCCAGCTCGCGGACGCGACCCGGGGCGCCTACCGCAAGGTCGTCGTGCGCGGCGGCCGCCTGGTCGGGGGCGTACTCCTCGGCGATCTCGGCGCGGTCGGGGCACTCGCCCGGACCTGGGAGGGCGACGAGCCCGTACCGGACGCGCCCCTGCTCCACCTGCTCACCCACGACGGAGGTTCCTGACGTGCCCACCGAACACCTTTCCACGATCGTGGTCGTCGGCCACGGCATGGTCGGCCAGCGCTTCCTGGAAGCGCTCGCCGAGCGCGGCGCGACCGGGCGGGCCCGGGTGGTCGTGCTGTGCGAGGAGCCCCGCCCCGCCTACGACCGGGTCCACCTCACCTCGTACTTCGAGGGGACGACCCCCGACGAACTCAGCCTCGTACCCGACGACTTCATGCAGAGTCACGGCATAGAGCTGTACGTGGACGATCCGGCGGAGTCCGTGGACCGGGCCGCGCGCACGGTCACCGCGCGCTCCGGCCGGACCTTCGCGTACGACACGCTCGTCCTGGCCACCGGCTCCTACCCGTTCGTGCCGCCGGTGCCCGGCAAGGACGCCGACGGCTGTTTCGTGTACCGCACGATCGAGGACCTGCTCGCCATCGAGGAGTACGCGAAGACCGCGACCACCGGCGCGGTGGTCGGCGGCGGGCTGCTCGGTCTGGAGGCGGCGGGTGCGCTGCGCGGGATCGGCCTTGACACGCACATCGTGGAGTTCGCGCCGCGGCTGATGCCGGTACAGGTGGACGAGGGCGGCGGGGCCGCGCTGCTGCGCACCATCGAGAAGATGGGCCTCACCGTGCACACGGGTGTCGGCACCCAGGAGATCACGGCCGATGACGAGGGCCGGGTCAAGGGAATGACACTCTCCGACAGCTCGCATCTGCCGACCGACCTGGTGGTCTTCTCGGCCGGTGTCCGCCCCCGCGACCAGCTGGCCCGCGACTGCGGGCTCCCGGTGGGTGAGCGCGGCGGCATCGTCGTCGACGAGCAGTGCAGGACCGAGGACCCCTCGGTGTTCGCGATCGGCGAGTGCGCCCTGGCGGCCGACGGCCGGGTGTACGGCCTTGTCGCGCCCGGCTACGAGATGGCCGAGACGGCCGCCGACACGATCGCCGCGAGCGCCGGACGCACCTTCACCGGAGCCGACTTGTCGACCAAGCTCAAGCTGCTCGGCGTCGACGTCGCGTCGTTCGGCGACGCGCACGGCACGGCCGAGGGCTGCCTGGACGTGGTCTACTCCGACTCGCGTTCGGGGATCTACAAGAAGCTGGTCATCTCGGCCGAGGGCGCGCTGCTCGGCGGCGTCCTGGTCGGCGACGCGGACGCGTACGGCATGCTGCGCCCGCTGACCGGGCACGTTCCGCCGGTCTCCCCGGAGCAGCTGGTCCTTCCGGCGGGGCTCGGCGCACCGGCCGCGCTCGGCCCCGACGCGCTGCCCGACGACGCGGTCATCTGCTCCTGCCACAACGTCACCAAGGGCGCTATCACCGCCTGCTCGACGCTGCCCGAGGTCAAGCGGTGCACCAAGGCCGGTACCGGCTGCGGCAGTTGCGTCAAGACCATCGGGCTGCTGCTCCCCGCGTCCGGCGACGGCGGGCTGTGCGGCTGCTTCGCGCAGAGCCGCCAGGAGCTGTACGAGATCGCGCTCGCGCTGCGCCTCGCCTCCTTCACCGAACTCCTCGACGGGCACGGGCGGGAGGGGGCGCGGGGCGGTGAGGGCTGCGAGATCTGCAAGCCGGCCGTCGCCTCGATCCTGGCCGCCCTCGGAAACGGCCACATCCTGGACGGCGAGCAGGCGGCCCTCCAGGACACCAACGACCACTTCCTGGCCAACTTGCAGCGCAACGGCTCCTATTCGATCGTGCCGCGCGTCCCGGGCGGCGAGATCACCCCCGAGAAGCTCATCGTGATCGGCGAGGTGGCCCGGGACTTCGGCCTCTACACGAAGATCACCGGCGGTCAGCGTATCGACCTCTTCGGCGCCCGGGTCGACCAACTCCCGTCCATCTGGACCAGGTTGGTGGACGCCGGTTTCGAATCGGGGCACGCGTACGGGAAGGCGCTGCGCACGGTCAAGTCGTGTGTGGGGCAGACCTGGTGCCGCTACGGGGTACAGGATTCGGTGCGGATGGCGATCGATCTGGAGCTGCGCTACCGGGGCCTGCGCTCGCCGCACAAGCTGAAGTCGGCGGTCTCCGGCTGCGCCCGCGAGTGCGCAGAGGCCCAGTCGAAGGACTTCGGCGTGATCGCCACCGCCAACGGCTGGAACTTGTACGTCGGCGGCAACGGCGGCGCGAGCCCGCGCCACGCCGATCTGCTGGCGCAGGACCTCAACGATGACGAACTCGTCCGTCTGATCGACAGATTCCTGATGTTCTACATCCGCACCGCCGACCGCCTGGAGCGCACCTCGGTGTGGCTGGAGCGGATCGAGGGCGGCCTCGGCCACATCAGGGATGTGGTCGTGCACGACTCGCTCGGCGTCTGCGCCGAGCTGGAGGCCCTGATGGCAGCGCATGTGGCGGGCTATCGCGACGAGTGGGCCGAGACCCTGGACGATCCCGAGCGGCTCGCCCGCTTCGTGTCCTTCGTCAACGCGCCCGGCACCCCCGACCCCTCGGTCCGGTTCGTCCCCGAGCGCGACCAGATCAAGCCCGAACTCCCCCTCCTCACCCTGGGAGCCACCCGATGAGCACGGTCCAACTCAAGCTGGACGAAGGCTGGTTCACGGTCTGCGAGGCCGCTCGTCTCACCCCCGGCCGCGGCGTCGCGGCGCTGCTCCCGGACGGCCGGCAGGCCGCCGTCTTCACCGACCGCCACGGCCGTACGTACGCGATCGACAACCGCGACCCGTTCACCGGCGCCTACGTCCTCTCGCGCGGCCTGATCGGCGCGACACCGGACGGCCGCCCCTATGTCGCTTCGCCGCTCCTCAAACACCGCTTCGACCTGGAAACCGGACGGTGCCTGGACGACGACGCTCAGGCCGTCGAGGTCTACGCGACCGATCGTTCCCATTGAGTCCGCTGTCGGCCCTCGACCGGTACGCCGGGCATCGCGATCCCGAACTGCTCACCGAGCTGTCCGGGCCCGTCCTCCCGGGCGGCACAGCTTCCCCGTCCCGCCCACCTGCCATACCGAGCGGTACGGTGGGCGTATGACTCAGGGCTGGAGTGCTCAGGACATCCCCGATCAGAGCGGCCGCACGGCCGTCGTCACCGGGGCGAACAGCGGCATCGGTCTGGTCACGGCGCGCGAGCTGGCCCGCCGTGGCGCACGGGTGGTGCTCGCCTGTCGCAGCGAGGCGCGCGGCAAGGAGGCCGAGGACCGCATCAGAGGCGAAGTCCCGGGCGCGGACGCCGAGTTCAGGCGGCTCGACCTGGCCGACCTCGGCTCGGTACGGGAGTTCGCGGCGGCGTTCCCGTACGAGCGGATCGATCTGCTCGTCAACAACGCGGGCGTGATGGCGCTCCCGTACCGGAAGACCTCCGACGGGTTCGAGACGCAGTTCGGCGTCAACCACCTCGGGCACTTCGCGCTGACCGGGCTGCTGCTCCCCCGGCTGCGGGCGGCCGGGGCGGCGCGGGTGGTCAGCGTGTCCAGCGGGTTGCACGCGCTGGCCAACATCGACCTGGACGACCTCAACAGTGAGCGCAATTACCGGCGTTGGGTCGCCTACGGCCGGTCCAAGACGGCCAATCTGCTCTTCATCCACGAGCTGGCGCGGCGGCTGCGGGCACAGGGCTCGGACATCGTCGCGGCGGCCGCGCACCCCGGCTATGCCGCGACCAACCTCCAGACCCGGGGCGTACGGATGGAGGGCCGCAGGGCCGCCGAGCGGCTCGCCGAGCTCGGCAACCGCGTCATCGCCCAGCCCGCCGAGGCCGGGGCGCTGCCCACGCTGTACGCGGCGACCGCGCCCGGGGTGCGGCCCGACTCGTTCACGGGCCCGTCCGTGTTCATGTGGCGCGGCGCGCCCGCCAGGTCCTGGCGGGCGAGGTGGACGCTGAACGACGTCGCCGGTGAGCGCCTGTGGTCGGCTTCCGAGCGGCTCACCGGCGTGACGTACCCGGCTCCCTGACCCTCAGCAGGCGTTGACCGCGGCGGGGTCCATGAACATGACCTCCCAGTGGTGGCCGTCGGGGTCCAGGAAGGAGCGGCCGTACATGGGCCCCTGCTCCATGGTGTCGTTCGCGGGCGAGCCGCCGGAGGCCAGCGCGGTGTCGACCAGACGGTCGACGTCCTGACGGCTGTCCGCGCTGAGGCAGACGATCGACTCGACGGTGGTCGCGGTGTCGGCGATCTGCCGCTTCGTGAAGCCCTTGAAAAAGGGCTCGGTCAGCAGCATCGCGTAGATGGTGTCGCTGATGACCAGGCAGCCGGCGTTCTCGTCGGTGAACTGGGGGTTGAAGGAGTAGCCCAGCTTGCCGAAGAACTCCTTCGAGCGGTCCAGGTCCTTCACCGGCAGATTCACGAAGATCATGGTGGGCATCGGGAGCTCCCTCGTGGGTGGTGGCGTTGCTTACGAGAGGTAGACGACGCCCCGCACGGAAACTCATCGCCGCGCCGGGTCTATTTTTTTCCGGCGTCCGCAGAGGTCACTCCGGGGTGCACCCGCCCGCCCTGGGAGCAGCACCCGCCCGTCCTGGGAGGGCCGCCCGTCAAGATCGCGTATAGATGCGGGCGGCTTCCGACAAGGCAGCGCCAAAGGGGGTCGGCACCCGGCAGAACCGGTCGCAGGCTGAGCCTCATGCTCACCACGTCGAAGGCCGTCGTCAGCGATACGGCCCCCGCAGAACCTCCCGGAGCCGGAGCGGCCGACCGCACCCGGCTCACCGCCACCCAGGGCCTGGCCGCCCTCTCCCTCGACGCGATGGCCTCCGTGGCGTACGGACCGGAGGCCATCGTCCTGGTCCTGGCCTCGGCCGGTGCGTACGGGCTCGGCTTCACCCTTCCCGTGACGCTCGCCATCGCCGCGCTGCTCGCGGTTCTCGTCGCCTCCTACCGCCAGGTCATCGCGGCCTTCCCGAACGGCGGCGGCTCCTACGCCGTGGCCCGCCGCCATCTGGGCGCCCGCACCGGCCTGGTCGCCGCCGCCTCGCTGATCCTCGACTACGTACTGAACGTGGCCGTGTCCGTGACGGCCGGCGTGGCCGCGCTGACCTCCGCCTTCCCCAGCCTGTACGGCGACCGGCTGCTCATCTGCCTCGGTGTGCTCGTCCTGGTCACCGCCGTCAATCTGCGCGGCATCGTGGACTCGGCGAAGGCCTTCATCATTCCGACCGCCGTCTTCATCGCCTCGATCCTCGCGATCGTCGTCGTCGGTCTGTTCCGCTCGGCCCCCGCCTCCACGTACACCGCCGACGGGCACGCCTCGGTCCTCGCGGGGAACGCCACCAGTGTCGGCGCGCTACTGCTGCTCAAGGCCTTCGCGTCCGGCTGTTCCGCGCTGACCGGTGTCGAGGCCGTCGCCAACGCCGTGCCGTCCTTCCGCGCCCCCGCCGCCAAGCGCGCCCAGCGCACCGAGGTGGCGCTCGGCTCGCTGCTCGGCGTCATGCTGATCGGTCTTTCCGTACTCATCGGCCGCTTCCACCTCCAGCCGGTCGAGGGCGTGACCGTGCTCGCCCAGCTCGCGGACGCCTCCCTCGGCCACAACTGGGCCTTCTACGTCGTGCAGTTCGCCACCGTCGTCCTGCTGGCGCTGGCCGCGAACACCTCCTTCGGAGGGCTGCCCGTCCTCATGTCGCTGCTCGCCCGCGACAACTACCTGCCGCACGTCTTCGGCCTCAAGGCCGACCGGCAGGTCCACCGGCACGGAGTGCTCGCCCTTGCCGCCGTCTCCGCCGCGCTCCTGGTCTTCTCCGGCGGCGACACCAACACCCTGGTCCCGCTCTTCGCGATCGGCGTCTTCGTCGGCTTCACCATCTGCCAGACCGGCATGGTGATCCACTGGCGTCTGGAACGCTCCCCCGGCTGGCAGTGGAAGGCCCTGCTCAACGGCTTCGGCGCGGTCCTCACCGGCGTCTCCGCGATCGTGGTCACCGCCACCAAGTTCACCGAGGGCGCCTGGCTGATCGTCATCGCGCTGCCGCTGATCGTGCTCGCCTTCGAAGCCGTGCACCGGGCGTACGGACGGATCGGCGAGCGGCTCGGCCTCGGCCGGGTGCCCGAACCGCCGCGCCGCGACCGGTCGTTGGTGATCGTGCCGGTCTCGCACCTGTCCCGGCTGACCTGCGAGGCCCTGAACGCCGCCGTGTCCCTGGGCGACGAGGTGCGGGCCGTGACCGTCAGCCACCCCGACGAGGAGGACCGGCGCGCCACCGAGGCGCTGCGCCGCGACTGGGAGCTGTGGAACCCGGGGGTGGAACTGGTCGAGCTGACCTCCCCGCACCGTACGCTCGGCCGCCCCGTCGCCGACTACGTGAGCCGCGTCCACACCTACCACCCGCGCACCCGCGTCACCGTGCTGATACCGGAGGTGGAGCCCGCGCACATCTGGCAGCGGGTGCTCCAGAACCAGCGCGGCGCGGTACTCGCCCACGCCGTCCGCAAGGACACCGACGCGGTGATCTGCCGGCTGCGCTTCCGGCTCGGCGCGCCGGTCACCCGCGGCGAGGCCTGACCACCCGCGGCATCCGGGCCGGGCGGGCTGACACAACGCCGCAATATCGCTGTCGTAATCCCGCTGCATGGTTGATCGTTGAGCCGTACAGCGGGATGACGAACAGGGGGCGTACGCCATGACGATCAGCCGTCGGACACTGCTCGGCACCGGGGCCGCACTCGGCCTGCTCACCGCCTGCGGCTCCAACACCGGCCGTGACAAGGGCAGTTCGGCGGACGGGAAGGTCGCCCTCGACCACTGGTACCACCAGTACGGGGAGCCCGGCACCGAGGCCGCCGTCCGCCGGTACGCGGCGGCGTACGACCGGGCGAAGGTCACCGTCCAGTGGCGGCCCGGCAATTACGACCAGCAGACCGCCGCCGCGCTGCTCACCTCCTCGGGTCCGGACGTCTTCGAGGTCAACGGGCCGACCCTGGACCAGATCCAGGGCGGCCAGGTCGCCGATCTCACCGCCCTGTTCGACGGGGTGAAGGACGACTTCAACCCGGCCGTGCTCGCGCCGAAGACGTACGACGGGAAGATCTGGGGCATCCCGCAGGTCATCGACACGCAGTTCCTCTACTACCGCAAGAGCCTCCTCGCGAAGGCGGGCGTCCAGCCGCCGGGCACGCTGGATGAACTCGTGGACGCGGCCAAGGCGTTGACGCGCGACAAGGTCAAGGGCCTCTTCCTCGGCAACGACGGCGGGGCCGGGGTGCTCGGCGGTACGCCGCTGTACGCGGCCGGGCTGAGCCTGGTCACCGCCGACGGCAGGGCGGGCTTCGACGACCCGGCCGCCGCCCGCACCCTCGGCAAGCTGCACCGGCTGTACGCCGACAAGTCGCTGCTGCTCGGCGCCCCCACCGACTGGTCCGACCCCTCGGCGTTCGTCCAGGGGCTCACGGCGATGCAGTGGTCGGGGCTGTGGGCGCTGCCCGCCGTGCAGAAGGCCTTCGGCGACGACTTCGGGGTGCTGCCCTTCCCCAAGGACGGCCCGAACGGAAAGCCGTCGGTCCCGGTCGGTGCGTACGCGGCGGCCGTGTCCACCCGCTCGAAGCGCCAGGCCGAGGCGAAGGCCTACCTGAAGTGGCTGTGGGTCGAACGGACCGACTTCCAGGAGGACTTCGCGCTCTCCTACGGCTTCCACATCCCGGCCCGGCTCTCGCTCGCCAGGAAGGCGGCCAAGCTGCGGCAGGGCGCGGCGGCCGACGCGGTGAGGTACGCGACGGACGACGGCTACGCGCAGCCCCTGCTGTGGACGCCGACGCTTCAGACCGCCTACCAGGACGCGCTGAGCCGGATCATCAAGGACGGCGCCGGCCCCGACGGCGAGTTGAGATCCGTCATCCGGAAGACCAATGACGAACTTCAGCGGGTGAAGAAGCGCTGACAACGATGCGACGACGCATTTCGGACAACACCCTCTGGTTCTGGATCTTCGTCGGCCCCTTCGCCGCCGGGCTCGCCCTCTTCACCTACGTCCCGCTGCTGTGGAGCGTCTACCTCAGCTTCTTCGACGCCCACAACACGGTCTCGCCGACCGACTTCGTGGGCTTCGACAACTACACGGCGATGCTGCGCGACGACGCGTTCACCTCCAGCCTGGCCACGTTCGCGGTGTTCTCCCTGTTCATCGTGCCCGCGACCTACGCGCTGGCGCTCGCCCTCGCGCTGATGGTGAACCGGACCCGCCGCTTCCAGGCCTTCTTCCGCTCGGTGTTCTTCCTGCCCGCGGCCTGCTCGTACGTGGTCGCCGCGCTGATCTGGAAGCTGTCGATCTTCAACGGGGTGCGGTTCGGGCTCGCCAACACCGTGCTCGGCTGGTTCGGCGCCGACCAGACGGCCTGGCTCTCCACGACCCATCCGCCCTGGTACTGGCTGGCCATCGTGACCGTACGGCTGTGGCTCCAGGCCGGGTTCTACATGATCCTGTTCCTGGCCGGGCTCCAGCGGATCAGCCCCCGCCTGTACGAGGCGGCCGCGGTCGACGGGGCGCGGCCCGGCTGGCAGGTGTTCCGCCACATCACCTTCCCCCAGCTGCGCACCACCTCGATCGCGGTGGTGCTGCTGCTTGTCATCAACGCGTTCCAGGCGTTCGACGAGTTCTACAACCTGCTCTCGGACTC
The DNA here is from genome assembly GCF_044458185.1 of Streptomyces sp. NPDC050485. Taxonomy (NCBI): domain Bacteria; kingdom Bacillati; phylum Actinomycetota; class Actinomycetes; order Kitasatosporales; family Streptomycetaceae; genus Streptomyces; species Streptomyces sp. NPDC050485. The sequence goes on from NZ_JBITHR010000001.1 coordinate 143,077, forward strand.
CCGCGGCTATCCGCCCTACGCCCGCCCGCCGCTGGTCTACCTCTACTACACCGCCCTCGGCCAGGGGCAGAACCTGGGGATGGGCAGCGCCGGCGCGGTGATCCTCGCGCTGATCATCGCGGTGGTGACGGTGTTCCAGGCCCGCTGGTTCGGCCTCGGCCGCAAGGAGGCCGACGCATGACCGCACGCCGCACAGACCCGCACGGCCCCCGTCCAACCCCACGCCGCACCCGCTCCCGCCCCGGCCCCGACGACGCCCTCGTCCGGGCCGGCCGCGCCCTGCGCGGGGCGGTCCTGGTCGCCCTCGCGCTGCTCTTCCTCGTCCCCTTCTACCTGCTCGTGCGCAACGGGCTCGCGACCGAGCAGGACATCACCTCGCCCGGCTGGACGTTCTTCCCGTCCACCCTGCACTGGTCGAATGTGAGCGAAGTCTTCGCCGACCCGGCCGTCCCGATGGCCCGCTCACTGGTCAACTCGGCGCTGATCGCCCTCGCCACGACGGCCGGCACCCTGCTGTTCGCCTCACTCGCGGGGTACGGTCTGGCCCGTATCCCGTACCGCTTCGCCAACCAGGTCTTCTACGCGGTGATCGGCACGCTGATGGTTCCCGCGGCGGTCACGTTCGTACCAAGTTTCGTTCTCGTTTCGTCCCTCGGCTGGGTGTCGAGCTTGCGCGGCCTGATCATCCCCACCCTGTTCTCCGGCTTCGCGTGCTTCGTCTTCCGCCAGTACTTCACAGGATTTCCACGGGAGTTGGAGGATGCGGCCCGTGTCGACGGACTCGGATATTGGCGTACGTACTGGAGGATCGTCGTCCCCAATGCGCGCCCGGTCTTCGCGGCCGTCGGCACCATTGTGTTCATCGGCGCCTGGAATTCCTTTCTGTGGCCGCTGGTCATCGGCCAGGACCGGGACTCCTGGACGGTGCAGGTGGCGCTCTCCACCTTCACCACCGCCCAAGTGGTCCACCTGCACGAGCTGTTCGTCGCCGCCGCCGTGTCGATCGTCCCGCTGGTCCTGGTCTTCCTGCTGCTCCAGCGCTACATCGTGGCCGGCGTGGAGCGCTCGGGGATCGACGACTGACGCCGGTAGGGCCCGCGCGGCGGCGCGCCGCACAGCAGGGCGTTGCCGAGCGGGGTCAGCGTATGCAATACGGAGTTGCCGTGCCGCAGCGTGACCAGGAGGCCGGCGTCGCGCAGGACGCCGGCGTGCTGGCTGGCGGAGGCGAGCGAAACGCCTGCCCTGCGGGCGAGTTCACTGGTGGTGCAGCCGTTCCCGATGGACTGGAGCACGCTGGAGCGGGTGTGGCCGACGAGGCGGCCGAGCGAGGACCCGCGGTCGGGGCCCGGCGGGGATTCGTACGGCGCCTGGGTGTGCGTCACCGGGTAGACGAGCACCGGCGGCAGCTTCGGGTCCTGGAGGGCGACCGGGGTGCGGCGGCAGAAGAACGACGGCTGGAGCAGCAACCCGCGGCCGTCCAGATGGAGTTCGCGGTCCACCGGATAGTCGGCCTCCAGGACCGGGGCGCGCCAGCGCAGCATCGGCGGCAGCGAGGCGAGGAGCTCCCCGGCGCCGCCGTCGAGCAGCGCCCGGCCGCGGGCCGCCCGGTCGGCGTCGACGCGGGTCTGTATGTGCGCCCAGTACGGGGACACCGCCGCTTGGTGATAGCCGCCCAACATATCGGCGAGACGGCCGAGTTGACCGCTCGCGCCATCGGCGAGGGCGGCCGCCCAGCCGGTCGTCGGACAGCCGCCGGGGAGCCGGGAGAGTTCCTCGTTCAGCCGTTCGGCTCCGGTCGCCCGAATTCGCTCCAGACCGGATTCCAGGGAATGCGGCCCCTGCGGCGGCGTGAGAAAGTCGGGGAAATATCCCCGACACGGAACGATTGCGGAGAGCAATCGCGTTTCTCCGCCCAGCCGGGCGCGCGTTTCCTGTCGCCATTCACCGAATACGGTGGCGCCCCGCCGGTCCCTTAAGCGATGAAAGCTGAGAATCGTTTCCCACAGCGTGTCGGGACCCGGTGCCATACGGAGCCGGGCCAGATCCTCGCCGGTGAAATGAATGCGCAGCACGGAAACCCCACCTGTCCAGTGTGTTGCAACTTGTTGCCTTGTGTTGCAGCCGCAATTGATCCCCCGCCCGACTCGACTGAGTATGCCTCCCGTCACTGCACGTGACCACGGGCCTTTCAGCCACAGTTGAAAGGCCTCGCGGACAGGCCCCTGGGGAAGGAAAGCTGTACCTCGTCGGGCACGACACCGAGCCAACCGGAAAGACTCTGCGAAGACCGTGGGGGGCTTCACAGGCTCTGGCGGCGGTGGGCGTAGGTGGCGGCTCCGTGCTCGACGCGGTTGACAGAGTGCGGTTCATGGGTGGGGATCCGTGAACCGCACTCTGCATTTCCGGCCACCGCCCTGTTAAATGTCCGCCCTTCAACAGGAATTAAGCGTCCGCACACCCGAACGGTGTACGGCGATCGCACTCGGCGAACGCTTACTGGGCAGCCCGGAAGAGACAACGCAAAAGGGGCGGCACCCCCGCACAGGGTGCCGCCCCTTCTCGGTGTTCCGGAGCCGCCGCCGGATCGGTGTTGAGGGTCGGGGACCCGACGGCGGCTCCGGGGTCTCAGCGGGAGTCGCTGCCCTTGGCCTCCGCCGCCGCCCGGCCCGCTTCGAGGCGGGCGACCGGGATGCGGAACGGCGAGCAGGACACGTAGTCCAGGCCCACCTCGTGGAAGAAGTGCACCGACTCGGGGTCGCCGCCGTGCTCGCCGCAGACGCCGAGCTTCAGGTCGGGGCGGGTCTCGCGGCCGGCCTGCACGGCGGAGCGCACGAGCGAGCCGACGCCGTCCTTGTCGATGGTCTCGAACGGCGAGACCCCGAAGATGCCCTTCTCCAGGTACGCGGTGAAGAACGAGGCCTCCACGTCGTCGCGCGAGAAGCCCCAGACGGTCTGGGTGAGGTCGTTGGTGCCGAAGCTGAAGAACTGGGCGGCCTCGGCGATCTGACCAGCCGTCAGGGCGGCCCGGGGCAGCTCGATCATGGTGCCGATGGTCAGCTTGAGATCGGTGCCGGTGGCGGCCTCGACCTCGGCGATGACCTGGTCGGCCTCCTCGCGCACGATCTCCAGCTCCTGGACCGTGCCGACCAGCGGGATCATGATCTCGGGGCGCGGGTCGCCCTTGGCGTTCTTGCGCTCGGCGGCCGCCTCGGCGATCGCCCGCACCTGCATCGCGAACAGCCCCGGGATGACCAGCCCGAGGCGCACGCCGCGCAGGCCGAGCATCGGGTTCTGCTCGTGCAGCTTGTGCACGGCCTGGAGCAGGCGCAGGTCGTTCTCGTTGGCGTCCCTGCGGGACTCGGCGAGCGCGACGCGGACCGACAACTCGGTGATGTCGGGCAGGAATTCGTGCAGCGGCGGGTCCAGCAGGCGGACGGTGACCGGGAGTCCGTCCATCGCCTCGAACAGCTCGACGAAGTCCTTCTTCTGGAGCGGGAGCAGGGCACTGAGTGCCACCTCGCGCTCGTCGTCGGTGTCGGCGAGGATGAGCCGCTCGACCATCTCGCGCCGCTCGCCGAGGAACATGTGCTCGGTGCGGCACAGGCCGATGCCCTGGGCCCCGAACCGCCGTGCGCGCAGGGCGTCTTCGGCGTTGTCGGCGTTGGCCCGTACGCGCAGGCGGCGTACCCGGTCCGCGTACGCCATGATCCGGTGGACAGCGGCGACGAGCTCGTCGGCGTCGTCGGCGCCCGCGTGCATGCGGCCCTCGAAGTACTCGACCACCGGGGACGGCACGACCGGGACCTCGCCGAGGTAGACCTTGCCGGTGGAGCCGTCGATGGAGACGAGGTCGCCCTCTTCCACGACCACGCCGCCCGGCGCGGTCATCCGGCGCCGCTTGGTGTCGACCTCAAGCTCCTCGGCGCCGCAGACACAGGTCTTGCCCATGCCGCGCGCGACGACGGCGGCGTGCGAGGTCTTGCCGCCGCGCGAGGTCAGGATGCCCTCGGCGGCGATCATGCCGTCGAGGTCGTCCGGGTTGGTCTCGCGGCGGATCAGGATGACCTTCTCGCCCGACCGCGACCACTTGATCGCGGTGTACGAGTCGAAGACGGCCTTGCCGACGGCCGCGCCCGGCGAGGCGGCGATGCCGCGCCCGAGCTGCTCGACTTTGGAGTTGTCGTCGAAGCGCGGGAACATCAGCTGGGCGAGCTGGGCGCCGTTGACACGCTGGAGCGCCTCGGCCTCGTCGATCAGGCCCTGGTCCACGAGCTGCGTGGCGATCCGGAAGGCGGCACCGGCGGTGCGCTTGCCGACCCGGGTCTGGAGCATCCACAGCTGGCCGCGCTCGATGGTGAACTCGATGTCGCAGAGATCCTTGTAGTGGGTCTCCAGGGTCTCCATGATCTGCATGAGCTGGTCGTACGACGCCTTGTCGATCGACTCCAGCTCGGCGAGCGGCACGGTGTTGCGGATGCCCGCGACGACGTCCTCGCCCTGCGCGTTCTGCAGGTAGTCGCCGTACACGCCCTGGTGGCCGGAGGCCGGGTCGCGGGTGAACGCGACGCCGGTGCCGGAGTCCGGGCCGAGGTTGCCGAAGACCATCGAGCAGATGTTGACCGCTGTCCCCAGGTCACCCGGGATGCGCTCCTGGCGGCGGTACAGCTTGGCCCGGTCGGTGTTCCACGACTCGAAGACCGAGCGGATCGCGAGGTCCATCTGCTCGCGCGGGTCCTGCGGGAAGTCGCGCCCGGCCTCGGTCTTGACGATCTTCTTGAACTGCTTGACCAGCTTCTTCAGGTCGCCCGCGTCGAGGTCGGTGTCGACGGTGACCTTCTTCGCGGCCTTGGCGTCTTCGAGGGCCTCCTCGAAGAGCTCGCCGTCCACGCCGAGCACGGTCTTGCCGAACATCTGGATCAGGCGGCGGTAGGAGTCCCAGGCGAAGCGCTCGTCGCCCGCCTGGACGGCGAGGCCGGCCACCGACTCGTCGGAGAGCCCGATGTTGAGGACGGTGTCCATCATGCCGGGCATCGAGAACTTGGCGCCCGAGCGGACGGAGACCAGCAGCGGGTCGTCGGCCTGGCCGAGCTGCTTGCCCATCGCCTGCTGGAGGGCGTCGAGGTGTGCACTCACCTCGTCGCGCAGCTCGGCGGGCTCGTCGCCACTGTCGAGGTAGACCTTGCACGCCTCGGTGGTGATCGTGAACCCGGGCGGGACCGGGAGACCGAGATTGGTCATCTCGGCGAGGTTCGCGCCCTTCCCGCCGAGAAGGTCCTTGAGGTCCCTGTTCCCCTCGGTGAAGTCGTAGACGAACTTCTGGGTGTGCTGGAGGTCTTTGTCTTCCGACACGGGTCTCGACTCCTCGAATCCGCGAACGGCATGGTGGCTGCCCTGACGGCGAGGAACATACCCAGATCGAAGGTGTCTGGGTACGTCCACTTGTGCGTCACGGGGGCTTAACCACTCGTCCGCCAGCAGATCGAAAGTGACTGACGCGTAACCAGGTTTAGGCTGATTACTTCAACTCTTGAAGGGTTGATGTCGGACAAGCCCTAAAATGCACGCTCACCTGAGCGAGTCCTAGCCCATCTGATTTCAACTTCTGAACATCAAAGGGGTGGCACTCAGTGCCACCCCTTTCAGAGGTGCAGCCACCCAAGATCTGCTCATCTGAGCGCAACCCCTATCAGGGGTGGCGAGAATCACGCGTCTGATCGATCAGAAATCCAGGGATCCGGAGCCATCGGCGTAGCCCGATGTCAGCCGCCCGAGGTGTCGAGCTCGGCTTCCATGCTGATCCCGGAGCAGTCGTACGGGTCCTTCAGCCAGCCGTCCGGCAGGACGACCCGGTTGTTTCCGGACGTTCTGCCGCGCGGGCCGTCGGCGCCGTCCGGCCACGACTGGTCCAGATCCAGCTCGCTCAACTGAGCGCCCAGCTCGTCCAGGGACGAGGTGACGGCCAGGCTCTTGCGCAGCTGCGAACCGACCGCGAACCCCTTCAGGTACCAGGCGACGTGCTTGCGGAAGTCGATCACGCCGCGCTTCTCGTCGCCGATCCACTCGCCGAGCAGCGTCGCGTGCCGCAGCATCACCTCGGACACCGTCCGCAGCGTGGGCCGCGCGAACGAATCCGTACCCTCGAAGGCGGCCACCAGGTCGCCGAAGAGCCAGGGCCGCCCGAGGCAGCCGCGCCCGACCACGACACCGTCGCAGCCGGTCTCCTTGACCATGCGCAGGGCGTCCTCGGCGGACCAGATGTCGCCGTTGCCGAGCACCGGGATCTCCGGGACGTGCTCCTTGAGGCGTGCGATGGCCTCCCAGTCGGCGGTGCCGCCGTAGTGCTGGGCGGCGGTGCGGCCGTGCAGGGCGATCGCGGTGACGCCCTCCTCGACGGCGATCCGGCCCGCGTCGAGGTAGGTGATGTGGTCGTCGTCGATGCCCTTACGCATCTTCATCGTGACCGGGAGGTCCCCGGCGTTGGAGACGGCCTCGTTCAGGATGGCGCGCAGCAGCGGCCGCTTGTAGGGCAGGGCCGAGCCGCCGCCCTTGCGGGTCACCTTGGGGACCGGGCAGCCGAAGTTGAGGTCGATGTGGTCGGCCAGGTCCTCGTCCACGATCATGCGGACGGCCTTGCCGACGGTGACCGGGTCCACTCCGTACAGCTGGATCGAGCGCGGGGTCTCGGTCTGGTCGAAGTGGATGAGCTGCATGGTCTTCTCGTTGCGCTCGACCAGCGCCCGCGTCGTGATCATCTCGCTGACGAACAGGCCCTTGCCGCCGGAGAACTCGCGGCACAGGGTGCGGAACGGAGCGTTGGTGATGCCGGCCATGGGTGCGAGCACCACGGGCGGCTGCACGGCGTGCGGGCCGATGGAGAGCGTGGTCATCTGTTTATTGTCACCCATGCGCGCGGACCGCCCCAGGAGTCGTTAGTTAGGCGTACTATCGAAGCCATGTCCGAGCCCACCCATCGCCGACGGATGCTCATCCTGGCGATCTGCTGCATGAGTCTGCTGATCGTCAGCCTCGACAACACCGTCCTCAATGTCGCCCTCCCCTCCATGCAGAAGGAGTTGCACGCCGGCGTCTCCGGCATGCAGTGGACGATCGACGCGTACACCCTCGTCCTCGCCTCGCTGCTCATGCTGGCGGGCTCGACCGCCGACCGGATCGGCCGCCGCAAGGTGTTCCAGGCCGGTCTCGTCCTGTTCACCATCGGCTCCGTGCTCTGCTCGCTGGCCCCCAACCTGGAGTCCCTGGTGGCCTTCCGGATGGTGCAGGCGGTCGGCGGCTCGATGCTCAACCCGGTCGCCATGTCGATCATCACCAACACCTTCACCGACCCCCGCGAACGCGCCCGTGCCATCGGCGTCTGGGGCGGTGTCGTCGGCATCTCGATGGCCGCGGGCCCGATCGTCGGCGGCGTCCTCGTCGAATCGGTGGGCTGGCGCTCGATCTTCTGGCTCAACCTGCCGGTCGGCCTGCTCGCCCTCTTCCTGACCTGGCGCTACGTTCCCGAGTCGCGCGCCCCCAAGCCCCGCCGCCCGGACCCCGTCGGCCAGCTCCTGGTCATCGCGCTGCTCGGCTCACTGACGTACGCGATCATCGAGGTGCCCAGCGCCGGATGGGACTCGCCGCTGATCCTGGCCTTCGCCGCGATCGCGGTCGCCGCTCTCGCGGGCCTGCTGCTGTACGAGCCCCGGCGGGCCGAACCCCTCATCGATCTGCGCTTCTTCCGCAGCGCCCCGTTCAGCGGCGCGACCGTCATAGCGGTCTCGGCCTTCGCCGCGCTCAGCGGGTTCCTCTTCCTCAACACGCTGTACCTCCAGAACGCCCGCGGCCTGAGCGCCCTGAACGCCGGGCTCTACATGCTGCCGATGGCCGCCCTGACCCTCGTCTGCGCCCCGCTGTCGGGACGCCTCGTGGGCAGCCGGGGCCCGCGCCTGTCGCTGCTGATCGCGGGCGTCGCGATGGCCGCCAGCGGGCTGCTGTTCGCGGCCCTCGACGCCCAGCACACCACGGCGCTGCTGTTCACCGGGTACGTCCTGTTCGGCCTCGGCTTCGGCATGGTGAACGCGCCCATCACCAACACCGCGGTCTCCGGAATGCCCCGCTCCCAGGCCGGGGTGGCCGCCGCGGTCGCCTCCACCAGCCGCCAGATAGGCCAGACCCTGGGTGTCGCCGTGATCGGCGCGGTGCTCGCGGGCGGCATGGCGGGCACGGCGTCCGGCGGGTACGCCGACGCCTTCACCGGGGCCGCCCGGCCCGCCTGGTGGATCATCACCGGCTGCGGTCTGAGCGTGCTGTGCGTGGGGCTCGCGACCAGCGGGCGGTGGGCGCGCGCGTCGGCGCGGCGGACCGCCGAACGCCTGGAGGCCCCGGTCGCTCAGACCCCCGCGGACGCCAACGCCTGACGGGATTGAGCCAACTCCTGGAGTTTCTCCAGGCGTTGGCGGCTCTCCTCGTCCACCGGTACGTACGTCACCAGCCGCGGGCCCGCCGACGGGCCGAGCCACAGATTGCTGTGCTCCACGTACAGCAGGCCGACGTGCGCGTTGCGCAGGTACTTCAGCTTGCCGCTCTGGCCGACCACCTCGTGCCGGGCCCAGACCTCGCGGAACTCCGGCGAGGCGGACTCAAGGCGGGCCAGCAGCGCCTTCCAGGCCGGCTCCGCGAGGTGCTCGGCCATCGAGGCGCGGAACTTGGCGGCCATCACCCGGTTCGTCTCGGCGACATCGACGACCGAGCCCCGCCACTCGGGGTTGGTGAAGGCCAGCCACATGCAGTTGAGGTCCTCGGGCGGCAGCGCGTCGAGATCGCAGAGCAGCCGTCCGTACGTCGTGTTGTACGCGAGGATGTCGTACCGGCTGTTCTGGACGCAGGCCGGGATCGGACCCAGCTGGTCGAGCATCGCGCGCAGCGCCGGGGTCACGCTCGGGCAGGCCGTGTTCGGCGCCGGGTCGAGGGCGCCGGCCAGCGCGAAGAGGTGGCTGCGCTCGCTGGGGTCGAGCAGCAGGGCCCGCGCCAGCGCGTCGAGGACCTGCGGGGAGACCTGGATGTCGCGGGCCTGCTCCAGCCAGGTGTACCAGGTCACACCGACCGCGGAGAGCTGCGCGACCTCCTCGCGGCGCAGCCCCGGGGTGCGCCGGCGGCGGCCGCGTGGCAGGCCGACCTGCTCGGGGGTGATGCGCTCACGGCGGTTGCGCAGGAATTCCGCCAGCTCATGGCGGCGGACGTCGCTCGCCGGGGCCACAATGGTCATGACTTCAGGGTGCCCCACGCGCGAGGGGTTGTCAGCCGGTTGCCTGGTAGTGCTTCTACCAGGATAAGGAGACTCTGGTACCAGGCTGAGGAGTGGAGGATCGTCTTCTCCGTGAGCGAAACAACGGTACGGACGATCTCCAACCCTTCCACAACTTCGGTCCCGGTCAACCGACATGGGGCAGTGATCGGCCCGCTCGGGCTGTTCACGGTGCTGCTCGGCGCGGCACTGCCGCTGATCGACTTCTTCATCGTCAATGTCGCGCTGCCCTCCATGGACAGCGACCTCGCCGCGGGCCCGGCCCTGCTGGAACTGGTGGTCGCCGGATACGGCGTGGCCTACGCCGTCCTGCTCGTGCTCGGCGGGCGCCTCGGCGACATGGCGGGCCGGCGCAGGCTCTTCCTGATCGGCATGGCGGCCTTCGGCCTCACCTCGCTCGCCTGCGGCCTCGCGCCCAGCGCCTGGACCCTGGTCGGGGCGCGGGTGGCACAGGGTGCCGCGGCCGCGCTGATGATGCCGCAGGTGCTTGCCACCATCCAGGCCACCACCCAGGGTCCGCGCCGGGCCCGGGCGATGAGCCTGTACGGGGCGACCGCGGGCCTGTCCATGGTGGCCGGGCAGATACTCGGCGGCGTCCTGGTCGCGGCCGACGTGGCCGGGTCCGGATGGCGCTCGGTGTTCCTGGTGAACGTGCCGGTCGCCGTCCTCGGCCTGATCCTCACGGTCCGCTCGGTGCCGGAGACCCGCTCGGACCGCCCGGCCACCATCGACGTACCCGGCACGCTGCTGCTCGCGGTGTCCCTGCTTTCGCTGCTGCTTCCGCTGACCGAGGGGCGGGCGGCCGGCTGGCCGCTGTGGACCTGGGTCTCGCTGGGCGTCTTCCCCTTCGCGGCCGTCGCGTTCTTCCTGGTGGAGCGGCGCGCGGACCGGCTCGGGCAGACTCCGCTGGTGCCGCCGAGCCTGCTCGAACTGGACTCGCTGCGGCGCGGTCTGGTGATGGTGCTGCCGTTCTCGGTCGGCTTCAGCGGCTTCATGTTCGTGATCGCCGTGGTGCTGCAGCAGGGCCTGCGGATGGGTCCGGTGGACGCCGGTCTCGCCCTGGTGCCGATGGCGCTCGCCTTCTTCGCCGCCTCGCTCGCCGGGCCCCGGCTCATCGGCCGGTTCGGCACCCGGATCGTGACCGCGGGCGGACTGTTCCAGGCGGTGGGCGTGGCCCTGATCGCACTGACCGTCTGGCGCGACTGGTCGGGCCTGACGATCGCCGAACTCGCACCCGGCGTCGCGATCGCCGGACTCGGCCAGGGCCTCCAACTGCCGGTCCTCATCCGGCTGATGCTCTCCGACGTACCGGCCGACCGGGCCGGGGTGGGCAGCGGAGTCGTGGTCACCACCCAGCAGTCGGCACTCGCCCTCGGCGTCGCCACCCTGGGCAGCCTCTTCCTGGCGCTCTCCCCCTCGATGGGCATGCGCGACGCGCTCGTCGTCACGCTTCTCGTACAGCTCGGCATGATCGCCCTGACGGCACTGCTGAGCCTGCGGCTGCCGCGTGTCATGCGGTGAGAGCGGGGAGGAGTGAGGCGGGGTACGGCGAAGGGCCCGGACCGGGTGCCAGGTGGCACGGTCCGGGCCCTTCGGCGTCTTCGGATCAGCTCTCGCTCGACTCCGTCGCGGGGTTGGCGCGCTCGCGCATCTTGCGCAGCAGCTCCTCCTTCTTGTCCACGGCCGCCTTGCGGTCGGCCGCACTCCCCTGGACGGAGCCCTGGTCTCCGTTGCGGGACACCTTCTTTCGCTGTCCACCGACACCGAGCAGGTTGTTACGACTCTTAGCCATGTGGCGACGGTACCTGGAGATCCGGGGGTGGCCGTACCAGTTTTCCCGGGGCACCCACGCATGACAGATGACAAATATTGAAATCTGTCAGCTGTCATGCCATGGTGGATGAGCCACACCCCACCACCAAGGAGCCCTCATGCGAACCCGCACCCTCGGCACCACCGGCCCCCAGACCTCCGCACTCGGCCTCGGCTGCATGGGCATGTCGGCCCTGTACGGCGAGGCGGACCGGGGCGAGTCCATCGCCACGATCCATGCTGCGCTCGACGCCGGCATCACGCTTCTCGACACCGGCGACTTCTACGCCATGGGGCACAACGAGATGCTGATCGGCGAGGCGCTGCGCACCGCCCCCGCTCCGGCCCGCGAGCAGGCGCTGACCAGCGTGAAGTTCGGCGCCCTTCGCGATCCGCAGGGCGGCTGGTACGGGTACGACGGCCGGCCGGCCGCGGTCAAGAACTTCGCCGCGTACTCCCTCCAGCGCCTCGGTGTCGACCACATCGACGTCTACCGGATCGCCCGGGTCGACGAGAACGTGCCGATCGAGGAGACCGTCGGCGCCATCGCCGAACTGGTCGAGGCCGGGCACGTACGGCACGTCGGGCTCTCCGAGGTCGGTGCGGCCACCCTGCGCCGGGCCGCCGCCGTCACCCCGATCTCGGACCTCCAGATCGAGTACTCGCTGATCTCGCGCGGCATCGAGGACGAGATCCTGCCCGCCGCCCGCGAGCTGGGCATCGGCGTCACCGCGTACGGGGTGCTCTCGCGCGGTCTGATCAGCGGGCACTTCTCGCGGGACCGGCAGCTGGCCGCGGGCGACTTCCGCGGCATGAGCCCGCGCTTCCAGGGCGAGAACCTCCAGCACAACCTCGATCTGGTCGAGGCGCTGCGGAAGATCGCCGAGCAGAAGGGCGTCTCGGTGGCGCAGATCGCCATCGCCTGGGTGCTCTCGCGCGGCGAGGACATCGTGCCGCTGGTCGGCGCGCGCCGCCGGGACCGGCTGACCGAGGCGCTCGGCGCGCTGGACGTGGAGCTCGGCGCGGACGACCTCGCCGCGATCGAGGCCGCGTTCCCGCCCGGCGCGGCCGCGGGCGACCGCTACCCGCAGGCCCAGATGGCCCACCTGGACAGCGAGCACTGAGAGCCTGCCCGGGCCGTTCGCCGCTGCTCCCGCCCCCGTCCGGGAGTTGTCCACAGGCTCGGCGGGCCGTCTTGAGTGGCAGGTAACGTCATGGTCATGAGTACGGAACCACTGACCGCCGAGCGCATCCTCGCCGCGACCGAGGAGGTGCTGCGCCGCCACGGCCCGGCGAAGGCCACGGTCGTCGACGTCGCGCGCCAGCTGGGGGTGAGCCACGGCACGGTCTACCGCCACTTCCGTACCAAGGCCGCGCTGCGCGAGGCGGTCACCGAGCGGTGGCTGAACCGCTCGACGGACCTGCTGCGGGACATCGCGACCCGGCAGGACCTGGAGTCGGAGGCCGTGCTGCGGCTCTGGCTGAGCGAGCTGTTCCAGGCCAAGCTGCACAAGGCGGGCGACGACCCGGAGCTGTTCCAGACGTACGAGGTGCTGCTGCGGGAGAACAGCACGGTCGTGGAGGAGCACATAGCCGAGCTGGTGGACCAGCTCCGCGTGATCGTCCAACTCGGCGTCGCCCGGGGCGAGTTCACCATCCCGTACGAGTCGCCCGCCGTCTCGGCACGGGCGGTGTTCGACGCGACGGGCCGCTTCCACGACCCGGTGTACGCGGCGGAGTGGTCGCGCCCGTCCATCGGGGAGGAGTTCGGCGCGGTGGTGGACCTGCTGTTGCAGGGGCTGAAGAGCTAAGGGGTCCCGGGAGGCTGGGGCGCCCCGGAGGCCGCGTTGCCCGGCGAGGCCGGAGCCTGGGCACCCCCGGGCGCCCAGGGGTCCCCGTCCGGATATTGGACGGTGACCGATCCGGACCCGCTGCTGACGTCGAGGATCCGGTCCGAGTTCTCGTCGACCAAGTCCTTCTGGATGCTGCGGTCACCCGATCCCCGCCCGCCCAGGACCTGGTAGCGGTCGGGCCCCGGCACGGTGACCGTGACGGTGCCCGATCCGGCGGAAGCCCTCACCCGCCGCGGCGGGGCGGTGAACTCGCCGTTCACGGTGCCGGATCCGGCCGACAGGTCGGCCTCGGGGCCGGCGAGCTGCGTGGCGTTGAGTTCGCCGGAGCCGACCCGGGCCTTGACCGTGCCCTTCAGCCCGCGCAGTTTGATGGCGCCGGATCCGCCCGCGAGGTCGACCGGGCCGGTCAGATCGCGGACCCTGATCGCGCCGGAGCCGCCGCGCACTTTGAGGCGGATGCCGGCGGGCACCGTCAGGTTGAGTTCGACCGTGCAGTTCTGGAGGTACCGGTCCACGAAGCCGTCGCAGTGGGTGTGCACCTTGAGGGTGTCGCCGACCCACTTCTCCTCGACCTTGGGGCGCTTCATCGACCAGTTGAGGCGGCCGGTCATCCGCACTTCTCCTGCGGCGCCCGGCGTGACGGTGACCTGGGCGGCCCCGGCGTCCACCTCGACGGCCGAGACCGGGTGGCGCTGCCCGTTGCCGGGGCTCGCGTACGCGGCGGTCTCGCTGACCGCGTCGGCGACCGTCAGGAAGGCGAACGGCGCCACGATGAACAGCGCGGCCAGGAGCGCGGTGACGATCCACGCGGTGCGATGGCGCGGGCGCTCGGTGCCCCGGGGCTCCGTGCGCTGCTCGGTGGCGGTCACGACGAGCCGCCGTCCAGGAAGCGCAGGACGGCGAGGACCCGGCGGTGGTCGCCGTCGGCGACCGGCAGGTCCAGCTTGGCGAAGATGTTGTTGATGTGTTTGGCCACCGCGCTTTCGCTGACGACGAGTTCGGCGGCGATTCCGGCGTTGGAGCGGCCCTCCGCCATGAGCGCGAGGACATCGCGTTCACGCGGGGTGAGGCGTTCCAGCGGGTCGGGTCCGCCGCCGCGCCGGAGCAGCAACTGGGCGACGACCTGCGGGTCCAGCGCGGTGCCGCCGGCCGCGACGCGCTTGAGGGCGTCCACGAACTCCTCGACGTCGGCAACCCGTTGCTTCAGCAGGTAGCCGATGCCGCCGGTCTGGGTGGCGAGCAGGTCGGCGGCGTACCGCTCCTCGACGTACTGCGAGAGCAGCAACACGGCGGTGTCCGGCCACTGCTGACGGATCATCAGGGCAGCACGGACGCCCTCGTCGGTGAAGCCGGGCGGCATCCGGACGTCCACGAGCGCCAGTTTCGGCCGGTGTTCCTCGACGGCCGTGAGCAGGCTCTCGGCGTCCCCGGCCTCGGCGGCGACCTCGAATCCGGCCATTTCCAGGACCTTGACGAGTCCTATCCGCAACAGCACCGAATCCTCGGCGATCACAGCCCGCACGGCAGCTCCACAGTGATGACGGTCGGGCCCCCGAGGGGGCTGTTGATCCTGATGGTTCCGTCGACCGACCCTACGCGTTTGCGCAGGCCCATCAGGCCGGTGCCGCCCGCCGGGTCGGCGCCGCCCACCCCGTTGTCGCTGACGGTGATCGTCAGGAGTTCGGCGCGGCGGCGGACCTGGACGGAGCAGCGCGTCGCACGGGCGTGCTTGGCGACGTTGGCGAGGGCTTCGGAGACGACGAAGTAGGCGACGGCCTCGACGGTGGGCGAGGGCCGTTCGGCCATGTCCACGGTGAGTCCGACGGGGAAGGGGGCGCGGGCCGCGATGCCGGAGATCGCGGCGTCCAGGCCGCGGTCCTCCAGGACGGCCGGGTGCAGTCCGCGTACCAGGTTGCTGAGTTCCTCGATGGCTTCCTTCGCCTCGCGGTGGGCCTCGTCGATGACGGCCCTGGCTTCGGGCGGCAGGTCGGTGAGGGTGGCGCGGGCGATGCCGAGGTTCATGGCGAGGGAGACGAGGCGCTGCTGGGCGCCGTCGTGCAAGTCCCGCTCGATGCGCCGGCGTTCGAGGTCGGCGGCGTCCAGGATGTCGGCCCGGCTCTCGGCGAGGTCCTCGACCCGGCGTTCCAGTTCCTTGGCCCGGTTGGGGCCGAGCAGTACGGTGGCGGCGCCGGAGTCGAGCCGGGCGACGAGGGCGGCGAACCAGGGCGTGGCGATCAGCAGCAGGACGCCGAGGACGGTGAATCCGGCGTAGGCGTCGGTCCAGCCCGCGGGCCGGTAGCTCACGGGCAGCGCCCACACCCAGGAGAGGACGAGGGTGCAGGCGGCCCCCGAGGCCCAGCCGAGCACGACCAGGGCACCGCCGATCGCGGCGAGCGGGGCGATCAACAGGTGGTAGCCGTACTGCCGCCAGGTCGACTCGGCTTTCAGTCGGGCGGTCAGTCCGCCCCAGCGGTACCAGCGGTGGGGCCAGTTGATCTTCGGGATGTCGAGGCCGACGAGCGACCAGAAGCGGCTGCGCTGGAGCGCGGTGAGCAGCGGGCACAGGACCAGCACGAAGCCCAGTGTCTTGAAGATGTGCCCGGGGTTGGAGAACGTGTACGCGAGGGCGACCGCGGCGGGCACCGACAGGGGTACGGCCGCCACCACGAGGGCGGTGTTGCGCCAGGCCCACGCCGACCACGGTGCGTGCGCGGCGGTCCAGTCGTACGCGCGCCGCAGCGGGCCGGGAGTTGCCATGTCCACAGCGTAGTTGGCCTGGTCGGAGCGCTGCCATCACCCTGCTGCCCGCTCGGGGGTATAGCCAGCACCACCCCCGGTTCGGACAGCCGCGTTACTGACTGGAGCCGCTGGTGCGGCGAGTCTTGTTGCTGTGCTCGGACGGACGGACCGCCGGGCCGGAAGGAGACCCGCCGCCATGACTCTCGTCGCCCCGCAGATCCGTACGAGCCGTATGTCCCGTACCGTCTCGGGCGCTTCGGGAGTGCTGCGCCGCCGGCCCCGGCTCGCGACGGTCCTCACCGGCGCCGGGGTGGCGCTGGTGCCGTGGATGGTGGTGCTCGCCAAGACGCTGCCGCAGACCACCGAGGTCTCCAACTGGTCGACGGCGTGGATCGGTCTGGACGCGATACTCGCGGTGAGCCTGATCGGTACGGGTGTGCTGCTCAAGCGGAACGACCCGCGGGTCGCGCAGCTCGCCGCGGCGACGGGGGCGCTGCTGGTGATGGACGCGTGGTTCGACGTGACGACCGCGGCACCCGGCGGCGAGCTCGCCACCGCCCTGACCCTGGCGCTGGCCGCCGAACTGCCCATGGCCGTGGCATGCGCAGTGATCGCACTGCGCAAACCGTAACTCCCCTACCGCACAAGGCAGAAGCCCCGGTTTCCCGACAAAGGAACCCGGGGCTTCTTGGCATGCGCCTTCAGGGGCGCGGGGAACTGCGCGACCAGCCACGGACGGCCCGCAGCTGATCACCGCACCTCCAGCGGAGCGCCTAGCAGCCGAGCAGCCTGCTGCCCAGGTACTGCTGGATCTGGTCCAGCGACACCCGCTCCTGGGCCATCGTGTCGCGCTCGCGCACGGTCACCGCGTTGTCGTCCAGCGTGTCGAAGTCCACGGTCACACAGAACGGCGTACCGATCTCGTCCTGGCGACGGTAGCGGCGCCCAATCGCACCGGCGTCGTCGAACTCGATGTTCCAGTTCTGCCGCAGGTCGGCGGCCAGCCCCTTCGCTTTCGGCGAGAGCTGCGGGTTGCGGGACAGCGGCAGGACGGCGACCTTGACCGGCGCCAGCCGCGGGTCGAGGCGCATCACGGCGCGCTTCTCCATGACGCCCTTGGCGTTCGGGGCCTCGTCCTCGTTGTACGCGTCGAGCAGGAAGGCCAGCATCGAGCGGCCGACACCGGCGGCGGGCTCGATGACGTACGGCGTCCAGCGCTCGCCGGCCTCCTGGTCGAAGTACGACAGGTCGTGGCCGGACGCCTTGGCGTGCGCGGAGAGGTCGTAGTCGGTGCGGTTGGCGACGCCCTCCAGCTCGCCCCACTCGCTGCCGCCGAACTGGAAGCGGTACTCGATGTCGGCGGTGCGCTTGGAGTAGTGCGAGAGCTTCTCGGCCGGGTGCTCGTACCAGCGCATGTTCTCCTCACGGAGACCCAGGCCCGTGTACCAGTTCCAGCGCTGCTCCATCCAGTATTCCTGCCACTGCTCGTCCTCGCCGGGCTTGACGAAGAACTCCATCTCCATCTGCTCGAACTCGCGGGTGCGGAAGATGAAGTTGCCCGGCGTGATCTCGTTGCGGAAGGACTTGCCCATCTGCGCGATGCCGAACGGCGGCTTCTTGCGGGAAGTCTGCTGGACCTGGCCGAAGTTGGTGAAGATGCCCTGCGCGGTCTCGGGACGCAGGTAGGCGACCGAGCCGCTGTCCTGGGTCGGGCCGAGGTGGGTGGAGAGCAGACCCGAGAAGTTCTTGGGCTCGGTGAAGGTGCCCTTGTTGCCGCAGTTGGGGCAGTTGAGGTCGGCGAGGCCGTTCACGGGCTCCTTGCCGTGCTTCTCCTCGTACGCCTCGATGAGGTGGTCCGCACGGAAGCGCTTGTGGCAGGAGGTGCACTCGGTGAGCGGGTCGGTGAAAGTGGCGACGTGACCGGAGGCCTCCCAGACCTCGGTGGCCAGGATCACCGACGAGTCGATGCCGACGACGTCCTCGCGCGAGGTGACCATGTAGCGCCACCACTGGCGCTTCAGGTTCTCCTTCAGCTCGACACCCAGCGGCCCGTAGTCCCAGGCGGCACGCTGACCACCGTAGATCTCGCTGCACGGGTAGACGAAGCCACGGCGCTTGCTCAGGTTGACGATGGTGTCGATCTTGTCGGCGGCCACGGTGCTCTCTTCATTACGACGACGACGAACAGGGGGGACTAACCAGTAACGGCGAAGGCCTCAGATTAGCGGCGGCCGCACCCCCTCTATCAAATCGGTTCTCGTGCGGGGCACGTCACACGGGGCGGTCGGCACCGATTATTGACAATCGTTTCCAGTTTTGTTGAAAATGGATGTCATGAACGTACGACGCCTCATACCCGCGGCCGCCCTCCCCTCCGCCGTCCTCCTCGGTCTCACCGCCCTCACGGCCTGCGGCTCGGGCCCGGCCACCGCGGACAACAAGGACGGCAAGCTGAAGGTGGTGGCGTCGTTCTACCCGATGCAGTTCCTGACCGAGCAGATCGGCGGCAGCCACGTCTCGGTCTCCAACCTGACGAAGCCGGGCGTGGAGCCGCACGACCTGGAGATCAGCGCCAAGCAGACCGCACAGCTCAACGATGCCGCCGCGGTCGTCTACCTCAAGGGCCTGCAGCCCGCCGTGGACGCCGCCGTCAAGCAGTCCGACGTCAAGACGAAGGTCGACGCCTCGACGCTCACCAAGCTGGAGCAGCACGGCAACGAGGTGGGCGGGCACGCCGCCGAGCACGACCACGCCGCCGACGGGCAGAGCCACGCCGAGGCCGGCAGCGACCCGCACATCTGGCAGGACCCGGTGAAGTACGCCGAGGTCGCCCGGGGCATCGGCGCCGCCCTGGAGAAGGCCGACCCGGCCCACGCGGCGGACTACAAGAAGAACACCGACGACCTGGTGAAGAAGCTCGGCGACCTCGACAAGGAGTACGCGGCCGCCCTGAAGAACACCAAGACGAAGGTCTTCATCACCACCCACGCCGCCTTCGGGTACCTCGCCGAGCGCTACGGGCTGACCGAGGAGGCCATCAACGGCCTCGACCCCGAGTCCGAGCCGAGCCCGGCCCGGATCAAGGACCTCCAAAAGATGGCGAAGGCCGACGGCGTGACGACGGTCTTCTACGAGACGCTCGTCAGCGACAAGACCGCCAAGACCCTGGCTTCGGACGCCTCCCTCAAGACTGATGTACTCGACCCCATCGAAGGCATCACCGACAAGTCGAAGGGCACCGACTACTTCTCGGTGATGCGGTCCAACCTGACGGCCCTCACGACGGCGCTCGGCGCCAAGTGACCCCTCTTCCTTCCGCTTTGGAGGCACCGGCCATGGAGCCCGTCATATCGCTCAGCAAGGTGACGGCCGAGCTCGGTTCGCGCCCGGTCCTGCGCGGCATCGACCTGGCCGTGCACCGCGGTGAGGTCGTCGCACTGCTCGGCGCGAACGGCTCGGGCAAGTCCACCGCGATCCGGACGATCATCGGCCAGGTGCCGCTCAGCGGCGGCTCGGTCGAGATCTTCGGCACGCCGCGCCGGCGCTTCCGCGACTGGGGGCGGGTCGGCTACGTACCGCAGCGCACCACCGCGGCGGGCGGGGTGCCCGCCACGATCCGCGAGGTCGTCTCCTCGGGCCGCCTCTCGCGGACCCGCTTCGGGATCCTGCGCAAGGCGGACCGCGAGGCCGTCGACCGGGCGATCGCGGCGGTGGGCCTGGCCGACCGGGCCAAGGACTCGGTGGACGCCCTCTCCGGCGGCCAGCACCAGCGGGTCCTCATAGCGAGGGCCCTGGCGGCCGAACCGGAACTCCTGATCATGGACGAGCCCATGGCGGGCGTCGACATCGAGAGCCAGGAGATCCTCGCGGCGACCCTGCGCGAGCAGGTCGCCGAGGGCGCGTCCGTCCTCCTCGTCCTGCACGAGCTGGGACCGCTTGAGCCGCTGATCGACCGGGCGGTGGTGCTGCGCGACGGCTGCGTCGCGCACGACGGGCCGCCGCCGAGAGCCGTCGGCCAGCACGCCCTGCCCGGCCACGACCACGTACATCCGCACACGGCCGCCGAGCCGGTACGCACGGGACTGCTGAGCTGACCATGATGGAACTCCTGAACTCCCCCTTCATGCAACGGGCGTTGATCGCCGCGGTCCTCGTCGGGATCACCGCGCCCGCCGTCGGCATCTACCTCGTCCAGCGCCGCCAGGCCCTGATGGGCGACGGCATCGGCCACGTGGCGATGACGGGCGTGGGCCTCGGCTTCCTGCTCTCGACCTCGCCCGTCTGGATGGCGACACTCGTCTCCGTCCTCGGCGCGGTCACGATGGAACTGATCCGCTGGTACGGCAAGACGCGCGGCGACATCGCGCTCGCGATGCTCTTCTACGGCGGCATGGCGGGCGGTGTGCTCTTCATCAACCTCGCCCCGGGCGGCTCGACGGCCAACCTGAACTCCTACCTCTTCGGCTCGCTGTCGACGGTGTCGCAGTCCGACGTCTGGGCGATCGGATTCCTGGCGGCCTTCGTCCTCCTGGTGACCGTCGGCCTGCGGCGGCAGCTCTTCGCGGTGAGCCAGGACGAGGAGTTCGCGCGGGTGACGGGTCTGCCGGTGCGCGCCCTGAACCTCCTGACGGCCATCACGGCGGCGGTCACGGTGACCGTGGCCATGCGGGTGGTGGGCCTGCTCCTGGTGAGCGCGCTGATGGTGGTGCCGGTCGCGGCCGCCCAGCAGCTGTCCCGCAGCTTCGCGCTGACCTTCGCGATCGCGGTGGCGATCGGGGTGACGGTGACGCTGAGCGGCACGGTGGTCACGTACTACGAAGACGTGCCGCCCGGCGCGGTGATCGTCCTCTTCACCATCGCGATCTTCATCGTCCTGACGGCGCTCGCGACCCCGCTCGCCAAGCGGCGGTCGCGGGCCAGGGCGGCCGCGGAGGCCGAGGGCGAGTGCGGCCTCGACGTGCCCGCACCGGCAAAGCCTCCGGTCGGCGAGGTCACGGCCTGAGCGAGAGCTGGCACAATGGCCCCAGGAGAGTTTGTACGGGTCAAAGCTTGGAGGCACCTGTGACGACAGCGCCACTCGGCGGGTCGAATACCGCCCCCGTACGAGGCCGGTCGACCCGGCAGCGTGCCGCGGTGGCGGCGGCGCTGGACGAGGTGGACGAGTTCCGCAGCGCGCAGGAACTGCACGACATGCTCAAGCACCGGGGTGACTCGGTGGGCCTGACCACCGTCTACCGCACGCTCCAGTCCCTCGCGGACGCGGGCGAGGTGGATGTGCTGCGCACCAGCGACGGGGAGTCCGTGTACCGGCGCTGCTCGTCGGGCGACCACCACCATCACCTGGTGTGCCGGGTGTGCGGCAAGGCGGTGGAGGTCGAGGGGCCGGCGGTCGAGAAGTGGGCGGAGTCGATCGCCTCGCAGCACGGGTATGTGAACGTGGCCCACACGGTGGAGATCTTCGGCACCTGCGCGGAGTGCGCGAACCCTGCGGGGCAGTAGGGAGCCGCTTCCTCCCACCCCCTCAGGGGCTCCGCCCCCGAACCCCCACGCCATCCGCGGACCGCTCCCGGGGGCTCCGCCCCCGGACCCACGCTCCTCAAACTCCCCCAAGGCCTTAAGGGCCAGGGAGGGACCCCCATGAGGGGCTGGATTTGGGGGTCGAGGGGCGCAGCCCCCGGAGGGGGTTCGGGGGCGGAGCCCCGGAGGGAAACCCCTCCCTTTTCCACCCCCACCCCCGGAGACCCGCGGCGGAGCCGCTGAGTGTCACAGCGGGAAGGGGCGGGGTGGGGGAAAGCCCGCTGGCTAGGGCTCTCTCGCCAATGAGCTCAGCGTTTTCGAGCCGGACACCCGGCGCGCCAGGTCCTCGTCCAGCATCGACAGCGGACGCGGCTCGCAGCGTTCTTCCGAAACCGTCGCCGACCGTATGCGGTCCAGCCGGAAGCCCCGGCCCGCCTGGCGCAGGCGGCACCACGCCAGCAGGTACCAGCCGCCGTCCGCCCGCAGCAGCCCACCCGGCTCGACCCACCGCTCCGACTCCCGGCCCGCCCCATCGGCATACCGGATGCGCAGCAACTTCCTTTCCAGCACGCCCTGTTCAACTGCGAGCAACACCCCATCCTCCGTGCGCCCCGGCAGCAGGTGGATGCGGGCCGTGAGGTCTCGTACCGACTCCGCCGCGTCCGCGGACAGCGCCGCCGCCAGCTTCCGCATCGCCCCCCGCGCCCCCGTCGAGAACGGCGTGGCCTCCTCCGCCCCGGCCAGCGCCGTGGCGACGGCCAGGGCCTCGGCGCTGGTGAGGTTGACCGGCGGCAGGGTCATCGCGGCGTCCACGAACCAGCCGCCGTACCGCCCCGCCTCGGAGCGCACCGGCACCCCCGACTCCATCAGCGCCTGAAGATCGCGCTGGACGGTGCGCGAAGACACCTCGAAGCGGGCCGCGAGCCAGCCCACCGTGCGCGGCCGGGGCGCTGTCGCGCGGAGCTCCTCGACCAGGGCATACAGCCGTTCCGTACGGTTCACCCGGCGATGTTCTCAGAGACCGCCGCCGCGATGAACCGGTCCTGGGCGGCCAGTTCGCGCCGGGCGACGGCGATCGGGTAGAGCGTGAAGCCGTGCCAGGCCTCGGCGACCACGGTCAGCTCGGCCGGGTTGCCGGCGGCCCGCCAGCGCTGTGCCATCAGCAGGGTGTCGTCGAGGAGCGGATCCATGGTGCCCACCACGAAACGGGCGGACGGCAGACCCGTCAGGTCGGCGTAGACCGGGGAGATGTCGGGCGAGCGCCGGGCCTCCTCGCTCAGCCCGCCGAACACCTGCTCCTGGAACCACTCCAGAATCGGCGTGTTCACCAGGCAGTTGCGTTCGCCGAAGGTGCGGGCGCTCGGCATGCCTGCCGCCAACTCGTAGCCGCCGAAGGTCAGTTGGGCCGCCCGGAACGCGCCGCCCAGCCCGTGCCGGTCGCGCAGCCGCAGCAGGGTGACGACGGCGAGCCGGGCACCCGCCGACTCCCCGCCGATGGTGAGCCGCCGGGTGCCGAACTCCCGCTCGGCGTGTGCGATCAGCCACAGCGCGGCCTCTTCGCAGTCGTCCTGGCCCGCCGGGTAGGGATCCTCGGGCGCGAGCCGGTACTCGACGCTGACGACGGCGACCCGCGCGTCACGGGCCTGCTGCCACAGCCGCTCGTCCTGGAGGCCGGCGCCCCCGACCACCCCTCCCCCGCCGTGAATGTGCAGGTGTACGCCGTTGACGACGGGCGGCACGAAGATCCGCAGCCGCAGTTCACGCCGGTCGGGGCCGACGGTGAGGATGCGCCAGGTGCCCTCGGGCAGCAGGGCGCCCCCGAATGTCCCCCGGGCGGCGCGGGCCGCCGCCGGGCCCTGGAGGTGCAGCGGGACCTGCTGGTCGTTGGCCCGCTCCTGGCGCTCGTTGAAGGCGAGCGTGTCGGCGAGTTCGGCGGGGTCGAGCCCCGTAGTGGCGAGGAAGCGGAAACCGTTCGAAACGTAAGCGGGGTGCGTCATGGGCACCACCATCCGGCGGAACGGCGACACCGTAATGTCACCGTTCCGTCGTGACCCGTGTCACAGTCGGGGCAGGTCGCCGCTCTTGTCCAGCGCGGCCAGCGCCTCGTTCGGGATGGCACCGCCGAAGCGCCGGTCGCGGGAGGCGAACTCCAGGCAGGCCCGCCACAGGTCGCGCCGGTCGAAGTCGGGCCACAGCACGTCCTGGAACACCATCTCGGCGTAACTGCTCTGCCAGATCAGGTAGTTGGAGGTGCGCTGCTCGCCGCTGGGGCGCAGGAACAGGTCGACGTCGGGCATGTCCGGGTAGTACAGGTACTTCGCGAAGGTCTTCTCGTTGACCTTCGACGGGTCGAGCCTTCCGGCCGCCACGTCGCGCGCGATGGCCTGCGCCGCGTCCGCGACCTCGGCGCGGCCGCCGTAGTTCACGCAGAAGTAGAGCGTCATGGCGTCGTTGCCGACGGTCTGCTCCTGGGCGATCTGGAGCTCCTGGACGACCGACTTCCACATCTTGGGCATGCGGCCCACCCAGCGGATCCGGATGCCCAGTTCGTCCATTTCATCCCGCCGACGGCGGATGACATCGCGGTTGAAGTTCATCAGGAAGCGGACCTCGTCGGGCGAGCGCTTCCAGTTCTCGGTCGAGAAGGCGTACAGGGAGAGGTTCTTGACGCCCATCTCGATACAGCCCTTGAGCACGTCGAGGACGACGCCCTCGCCGACCTTGTGGCCCTCGGTGCGGGGCAGGCCGCGTTCCTTGGCCCAGCGGCCGTTGCCGTCCATGACGCAGGCGACGTGGTTCGGCACCAGCTCGGCCGGGATCTTCGGCGGCACCGCGCCCGAGGGGTGCGGCTCGGGGGTCTTGTACTCGCGCCGGGACCGCCCGCCCAGGATTCCGCGTACTGCCATGTGGAGCTCTCTCCCTAGATGCTCAGGTTTTCTCTACGTATCGCAGGGAGCGCAGGCCGCGCTCCAAATGCCAGTGCAGATAAGCCGATACGAGCCCGCTCGCCTCCCGCACATGCCTCGGCTCGCTCGCGTCCGCGGTGTCCCAGTCCCCCGTGAGCAGCGCGCCGAGCAGTCCGATGGCCTCCGCAGAGGGTACGACGCTGCCGGGTACGCGGCAGTCACCGCACACCACGCCGCCGCCGGCCACCGAGAAGAAGCGATTGGGCCCGTGGATGCCGCATTTCGCGCAATCATCGAAACTCGGGGCGTATCCATTCACGGCGAGCGAGCGCAGCAGGAAGGCGTCCAGGATGAGGTGCGGGGCGTGCTCGCCGCGGGCGAGGGTGCGCAGGCCGCCCACCAGGAGCAGGTACTGCTGCACGGCCGGTTCGCCCTCGTTGTCGGTGAACCGTTCCGCCGTCTCCAGCATGGCCGTACCGGCGGTGTAGCGGGCGTAGTCGGTGACGATTCCGCCACCGTACGGAGCGATGGTCTCACTCTGGGTGCACAACGGGAGCCCGCGGCCGACGAGTTCGCTGCCGCGCGCGAAGAACTGCACGTCGACGTGGGAGAACGGTTCGAGCCGCGCCCCGAACTTGGACTTGGTCCGCCGCACCCCCCGAGCCACCGCCCGCACCCGCCCGTGCCCGCGCGTGAGCAGCGTGATGATGCGATCGGCCTCGCCGAGCTTCTGCGTGCGCAGCACGATCCCGTCATCACGGAAGAGACTCATCGCACGCCCCCACGAGTGTCCGGCCGGGGGTCCGGGGGTTGCCCCCCGGGAGAGCACAGCATGATGCGATCGGCCTCGCCGAGCTTCTGCGTGCGCAGCACGATCCCGTCGTCACGGAACAGACTCATGCGCCCATTGTCCTGCACGGGCCACCCAGCACGGCGTGCGGGCCCGGATCCGGGCAGGACCGGTGCCGGAGTGGCGCGGATCACCCCCCGCCCGCTCCGGCCTTGGTGTTCAAGAGCTCGCGGGGTGGCGGGCGAGGCGGGGGCGGGGTGGTTCACGGGTTTCGCATAGGGGGATGGGGCACCATTGCGCCAGCAGGGCCCTCTTCCCCTGTGTACGGATGCCCCCACCACCTGGACGGACCGGACATGCCGCTGCCCACGACCGGCCGCCGCGCCCGCGCGACGGCCTGCGCGGTCGCCCTGCTGGCGCTCGCGGGCTGCTCGGCGGGCGAGGGGCTGCGGGACGACGGCCCGGCGCCCACCCCCGCCACCTCGGTGACCGCCTCGCCGCTCTGGCCCGACCACACCCCGACCGTCGTGCCCGCCCGGCCCGGTCAGGGCTTCCACGCCCGCGAACCGGTGCCCGGGGTGACCGTGCCCGACGGGGACCTCACCAAGATCGACGGGGTGCGGCTGCTGGCCGCCGACCCGGCCACCGACCGCGCGGTGCAGAGCGGCCTCAAAGAGTGCCCGGACGGTGCCTCGTGCCGGCTGCGTACGCCCGCGTACGCCGACCTCACGGGTGACGGAAAGCGCGAACTCGTCCTCGCCTACGACGACTTGGGCCGCACCCTCCTCTGGGTCTACATCGCCGTCGGCGAGCAGGCCCACGCCGTCCTCGAATACGCGGGCCGCCCCGGACTCACCGCCGACCTCCTCGGCCAGGACCTGGTGATCACCGAGCCGACCGGCGGCCGGGACCGCCAGTCGACCACCACCCTGCGCTGGAACGGCACCGAGCTGGCCCCGCTGCCGCCCGCCCCCGCCCCGTCCAAGACCCCGCGCAGCGGGCAGGGGACGGGGCCGGGCGGCGACGCCTTCATCCAGCCCACCGACGGCCCCTGAGGGACCGCGGCCCTCAGGGCACCTCGCCCCGGCTCCGCGCGTTGGCGTACGCCGTGGCCGCGCTCAGCCGTTCCGCCGTGGTCGCGGTGCGGGCCGCCTCCGGCAGGCAGTCCCACTCCCGCCCGCCCCCGAACGGCCGCAACTGGAGGTACGGCCCCTCCCTCCCCATCACCTGACCCAGTCTCCCGTTCCCGGTGTCTACGACGTACGAACCCACGGCCGGGAGTGCGGTCATGGCTTTCCCTCCGGAAGAACGGAACACAGGCGACGGGCAGTATCCGGTGTGCAGCGGCCCAAGTCGATCAATGGCCCCAGTTTTTCGTTCGTGTACGTAATCGGATCGAGCCCGAGCGAGGGAAGGGTAATTCCGGACCGGGCCAGCGCATTCTTTAATTCCCCTACGACCGACTCCGCTTCCGCGATTTTTCCGTCAACAGCCATGGCCAAAGCCTCCCATTCCCTTTCCGTCCCCGCGGCTCTACATTGACCAGTCGGACGGGGAGTCAACAAGGGGGCGCGGACTACAACCACCGTGCCGTGCAAGGGGGTTGAACCATGGCCGAGACGGGCAGTGGACGACGGGCCGGCTCGCGCCAGGCGGCCTGGGAGTTCTTCGGCGCGGAACTCAAACGCCGCCGCGAGGCCGCCGTGGTCACCCAGGAGGACCTGGGGACCCAGGTCTTCGTATCCGGCGGCTACATCGGCCAGTTCGAACAGGCAATTCGCAAACCGCAGTTGGATGTGGCCCAGCGGATCGATGCGGCCCTACAAACCGATGGCTTTTTCGAGCGGATGTGCCGGGAGCTCATCAATGACTCGCGCTATGCCGAGTACTTCGCGGCAGCGGCCGAGCTTGAAGCGCTGGCTTCGACAATCTGCCACTTCGCTTCGACGCTGGTTCCCGGGCTGTTGCAGACCGCTGCGTACGCCCGGGCGGTCATCCTCGCCACGAACCCGTTCGCCACGGACGAGTACGTGGAGGAGAAGGTCGCGGCGCGGATAGAACGGGCGCGGATCCTCAAGGGCGCTACAAGTCCCGTGTATTGGGCCATCCCGAGCACGTACTCCGTATGCCAGTCGGCGGTCCTGCGACGATGACCGAGCAGTTGGGCCACATCGCCGAGCTCGCGCAGCAGCGCGTGGTGATGGTCCAGGTCCTGCCGTACGCCGTCGGAGCACACGCAGGCATGGGCGGGATGATGGCGCTCATGGACTTCGAGGATGCGCCGCCAACTGCGTATACAGAGACCCAGTTTTCGGGGAATCTGCTGGACGAACCGGCGGTGGTGAAGCGGGCGCAGCGAGCTTACGATCTGCTCAGGGCCGCCGCGCTGTCGCCGGAGGCGTCCCTCGCCCTGATCCAGTCGGCGGCTGAGGACTGCAGACGATGCACGAGTACGAGCTGAGCACTGCTCGGTGGCGCAAGAGCAGCTACAGCAACGGCGAGGGCGGCGAGTGCGTCGAAGTCGCCCAAGACTTCCCCGGCGCCGCCCGCTGGCGCAAAAGCACATACAGCGGCGGCGACGGCGGCGAGACATGCCTCGAAGTAGCCGACGGAGTCCCCGGCATCGTCCCCGTCCGGGACAGCAAGAACCCCACCGGCCCCGCCCTCATCATCAAGGGCGAGGCCTGGGTGGGCTTCGTGAGCGGGGTCAAGCGCGGGGGGCTGTGAGGCGGGGCGGGGTGGGGAACTGCTGCTGGTTGAGTGGTCAGGGGTGTGTGTAAGAGCGCATGAGTGTGTCCTGTGTTGTGCTGTGGGGGCGCTGTAAGCGGTGGGGGTCGGATTGTCAGTGGTGGCCGGTAGGTTCGAGGTGTTGATCGTGGAGGGAGGCGGGCGGTGCAGGGGGTCGCGAAACGGCAACTGCGTTTGATCGAAGCGCCGTTCGTTGCCTTGGGGCCGTCCGGTGTGGCGATCCGCGACCGGCTCAAGAGCCTGACGCCCGGGGATGACGAAGTGTTGCGCATGGCCAGCGAGCACCTCGGGCGCCTGGCAGCGCGCTGCGCGGACGGCAACGACCACGACGCGGAGCGGTGGGCGGTTCGTAAGCAGGGTTTGACCGCCGAGTCGTCCTCGCGCTGGGCGGGCAGCATCACGAAAGCCACCCACGATCAGTGGGCGCTCTCCCGTCGCTGCCAGCTGGCACATATCCAGTGCCTTGAGGCCGGTGTGCGCACGCTGATGCACCGTCTGTCCCAGCCGGTCGGCGAGCGCGGCACGAAGCGTGCTCCGGGCGGACCGCAGCAAGGGCGAGTGGTTCCACAAGTCGCGTCGTCTGCACACCCTGGAACACCGTCTGGCTGTGGCCCGTGCCGACCGGGAGAGCGGGGCCGTGCACGTCGTGCGCGGCGGCCGGAAGGTGCTCAACCATCGGCACAACCTCGAAGCCGCACAGCTCACCGAGGCCCAGTGGCGTCAGCGCTGGGAAGCCGAACGCTGGTTCCTGGCCGCCGACGGCGAATCCGGGAAGCGGTACGGCAACGAGACGATCCGCGTCACCCCCGACGGCGAAGTCAGCATCAAGCTCCCCGCGCCGCTCGCCGATCTGGCGAACGCCAGGCACGGCCGGTACGTCCTCGCCTCCCGCATCGCGTTCCAGCATCGGGGCCAGGAATGGGCCGACCGCATCAGCGCGAACAGGGCTGTGGCCTACCGCATCCACCTCGACGTGGCACGCGGACGCTGGTATCTGACCGCCTCCTGGCAGCGCCCCGTGGTCAAGACGGTCCCGCTGGAGACCGCACGGGCCCGGGGAATGATCGGTGTCGATACCAACGCCGACCACTTCGCCGCCTACCTACTGGACGTCCACGGCAATCCGGTCGGCGACCCCCAGCGCTTCTCCTACGACCTGTCCGGGCCGGCCCCACACCGGGACGCGCAGATCCGGCACGCCATCAACCAACTGCTGCACTGGGCCAAACGCTGCGGCGTCGCCGCCATCGCGATCGAAGACCTGGACTTCACCGCCGAGAAGACCCGCGAGAAACACGGCCGCAGGAAGCGGTTCCGGCAGATCATTTCCGGCATCCCAACCGGCAGGCTCAAGGCCCGGCTGATCTCGATGGCCGCCGAGATGGACCTGTCCATCGTGGCCGTCGACCCGGCCTACACCTCGATGTGGGGCGGCCAGCACTGGCGCAGCCCCTGACCAGCAGTACACGCAAGATGACTCGCCATGACGCCGCCTCGGTGGCGATTGGCAGACGCGCCCTCGGACACCCGATCCGGCGACGGACGACACCGCCCCACGACGACCAGAGCGATCGTCGCGGGCATCGGACCGTCCAGGCCGGACCAGGCATCCGGGGGCGCGAGGAAACCCGCCCACCCGCCACGGAACGCGCACACGATGCACGTGCCCGAGCGGGGAACAGCGGAAAGCGGGAGACCAGCCGGACATCCAAAACCGTTCGGGATATCCGCAGTGACCAGGAATGGGTACAAGACTCACTCCTGGTCACTTAATTGGAACGGTTGGAGAATGCTTACCGCGTTGGGACTCGATGCAGTCGCGGAATCCGTCTACCGGGCCATGCTGGCCGATCCGCAGGGTGGAGTGGCCGAACTCGTCGCGGCACTGGGGGTGCCCGAACAGGACGTACGAAGAGCCCTGGAAACACTGAGCGAACTCGCGCTGATCCGGTCGTCGGCCGAGCAGTGCGGCCGGCTCAGAGCGGTCTCGCCAGACATCGGGATGGAGATCCTGATGGCCCGTCAGCAAGCCGAGCTGGCCGCCCAGCAGCAGAAGCTGGAGGCCTCGCGGGCCGTCGCCGCGCAGCTGATCGCCGAGTACGCCGATCTGCGTCCGGCGGCCGCGAGCCCGGGCGTGGAGCACCTCATCGGGCTCGACCAGATACGGGACCGGCTGGCCGGACTGGCCCGTGAGACCCGTACCGAGGTCGCCACCTTCGCGCGTGCTCAACGGCCAGGGCACGCTCACCGCGCTGTGCGCGCTGTTCGACAGCGTGTGGGAAGGGGCCCAGCCGCTCGGGAGCGCCTCGATGCGGGACGGGCACGGGCTGAGCCCGCAGGAGGCCACCACCGTCACGCTGCTCGCGCAGGGCCACACCGACGAGGCGATCGCGAAGCGGCTCGGGGTGTCGCAGCGCACCGCGCGGCGGATCGCCACGGACCTGATGGATCGGCTCGGCGCGCGCAGCCGGTTCGAGGCGGGCGCACGGGCCGTGCAGCACGGCTGGCTTCCGTCCCAACTCTCCTGATCCTTCCGGGAGTTCGAGAGTCCGGAAGTTCGAGAGTTTAGGAGGGCGTGCGGGCCGCCGCGAGGAGGCGGGCGGTGTCGTCCGCGCAGAGCGACAGCGCCCCGCCGACCGTGCTGAGCACCTCGCGTTCGGCGGGGCTGTACGGGCCGTCCGCGAGGGCGATGCGCGCCCCCTGGAGCAGGATGGACTCGCGGCCGGCGGGGGCGAGGTGCGGGGCGAGCGGTTCCAGGGCCTCGTGGAGTTCGATGGCGAGGGCGGCGCCGCAGGGGTCGGTCTCGTCGGCCGGGGCGGCCAGGAAGCGGCCGGTGTCGGCGGCCAGTGCCTCGATGAGGGCGACGAGCGCTTCCTCGGTGCAGTCCTCGAATCCGGCGGCCCGGACGGTGGCCACGGCGGTGCCGGTGGCCGTACGGGACGAGGTGCCGCCCGCGGCGAGGACGGCGAGGGCGACGGTGTGCACGGCGTCGCGGAGCATGGCCGAGAAGCGGGTCGTGGTGGGGTGGTCCAGCGTTTCGGTACCGAAGTGCCCCTGGCAGGCGGCGCATTCGACCACCGGGCCCGCGCTGCCGCGGGTGACGAGCGGGACGCCGAGGACGGTGAGGCGTCTGCGGCCGGTGCGGCGCTGGTAGTTCCGGTCGCCGCCGCAGTCGGGGCAGAAGAACTCGCCGTCACCCACGGTGCGCCACACGGTACGGACGGACCAGAGGCCGGCTCCGATGCGGGACGAGAGCCCGGACTGCGGCCCGGTGCTCAGGTTCGTACCGTTCTGTCCCCGTGCTGGCCGCACCGCGCACCTCCGTAACGCTCCGGCAACATTGCCGCGTTGACGTGATGTTAGCCACATCCGCGATGCGGCGTCAGCACCCCGGGAGGGGGAGAGGAGGGTGGATGGCGCGATTGTGACAGTGCGGAGCCCCCGCTGGTTGCGGGGGCTCCGGCGGCGCCGGGCGGCTGGGGCAGCCTGCCCGGCGCTTGAAGACCGGCGGAGCGGTCAGCGGGCGGCGCGGTTGACCGCCGAGATGACCGCCTTCAGGGACGCTCGCGTCGTGTTCGCGTCGATGCCGATGCCCCACAGCACCGCACCGTCGATCGCGCACTCGATGTACGAGGCGGCCTGCGCGGACGCGCCCTCGCTCATCGTGTGCTCCTGGTAGTCCAGCAGCCGCGCGTCCACCCCGGTCGCGGCCAGTGCCTCGAAGAAGGCCGAGATCGGACCGTTTCCGGTGCCGGTCAGTACGGTGTCGGCGCCGTCCACGATCGCCTCCACCGTCAGGGTGTCGCGACCGTCCTGGTCCGTCGTCGTCTGGCCGGAACGCAGCTGGATGCGGCCCCACGGGTTCTCGGGGTTGGGCAGGTACTCGTCCTGGAAGACCGACCAGATCGCGGTCGGGGTGACCTCGCCGCCCTCGGCGTCCGTCTTCTGCTGGATGATCTTCGAGAACTCGATCTGCATCCGGCGCGGCAGGTCCAGCTTGTGGTCGTTCTTCAGGACGTACGCGATTCCGCCCTTGCCGGACTGCGAGTTGACCCGGATCACGGCCTCGTAGGAGCGGCCCACGTCCTTCGGGTCGATGGGCAGGTAGGGCACCGCCCACTCGATCTCGTCCACCGTCCTGCCCGCGGCGGCGGCATCCGCCTCCATCGCGTCGAAGCCCTTCTTGATGGCGTCCTGGTGGGAGCCGGAGAAGGCGGTGTAGACCAGGTCGCCCGCGTAGGGGTGGCGCGGGTGGACCTCCATCTGGTTGCAGTACTCGGAGGTGCGGCGGATCTCGTCGATCTGGGAGAAGTCGATCTGCGGGTCCACGCCCTGGCTGAACAGGTTCATGCCCAGGGTCACCAGGTCCACATTGCCCGTCCGCTCGCCCTGGCCGAACAGGCAGCCCTCGATGCGGTCCGCCCCGGCCATGATCGCCAGCTCGGCCGCCGCCACCGCCGTACCGCGGTCGTTGTGGGGGTGCACGGACAGGCACACATGCGCGCGGCGCGACAGGTTGCGGCTCATCCACTCGAAGCGGTCCGCGTGCGTGCTCGGGGTCGAACGCTCCACCGTGGCGGGCAGGTTGAGGATGATCTCGCGGCCCTCCTCGGGCTGCCAGACGTCGCACACCGCCTCGCAGACCTCCAGCGCGAAGTCCAGCTCGGTGTCGGTGAAGATCTCCGGGCTGTACTGGTAGCCGAAGATCGTCTCCTCGCCCAGGATCTTGTCCGCGTACTCCATGACCAGCCGCGTGCCGTCCACCGCGATCTGCTTGACCTGGTCCTTCGTGCCGCGGAAGACGACCCGGCGGAAGGTGGGGGCGGTTGCGTTGTACAGGTGGACCGTGGCGCGGTGGGCGCCGCGCAGGGACTCCACGGTGCGCTCGATCAGCTCTTCGCGGGCCTGGGTCAGGACGGAGATCGTCACGTCCTCGGGGATCGCGCCCTCTTCGATGATGGAGCGTACGAAGTTGAAGTCGGTCTCGCCGGACGACGGGAAGCCGACCTCGATCTCCTTGTAGCCCATGCGCACCAGCAGGTCGAACATCTCGCGCTTACGGGCGGGGCTCATCGGGTCGATCAGGGCCTGGTTGCCGTCGCGCAGATCGGTGGACAGCCAGCGCGGGGCCTTGGTGATGCGGCCCTCGGGCCAGGTGCGGTCGGGGATGTCCACGGCCTCGTACCGGCCGTACTTGTGAATGGGCATCCCGGACGGCTTCTGCATCTGGGTGGCGTTGGTGACCGGAGTGGGGCGGCCGAAAGTCGTCTCAGACATTGCGTAGGGCTCCTCGGGTCCAGCAGGGGGGACAGCCGACTGTCGCGCAACACCAGATCCCGCGGGGAGGGGGTCGGCCTACGACTACAGGCCCTCGCCGCGGCAGCTAAGGAGAAGCAGCCCGAAACGCATGATGCCGCAGCTTAGCCGAGGGGCACCGGGAGCGCCGGTCCCGTATCAGTATGCGGGACACCGTCGCCGAAACGGACAAAAGGTGACGTATACCTCAGGCCGAGGGGGTGTGCGGTCCTGACGTACCGGGCCGGGGCTGCTAGACAGAGGCCATGCGTATCCAGGTGTGCCGCACAGGAGGATTCGCCGGTATCGAGCGCCGGGCCGGGATCGACACCTCGGGCCGGCCCGATGCCGCCGAATGGGAGACCCTGGCCGAGGCGGCCCTGGCCGGGGGCCGCACCGAGCCGTCACCCGGCGTACCGGACGGCTTCCACTACGAGATCACGGTGGACGGCCGGACGGCCCACTGCGCCGACCCGCGCCTGACGGAGGCCCAACGCGAGCTGATCTCACGGGTGTTGAAGGAGGGGGCGTAGGCGACGCCGAACGGCGCCGAAACCCGGGTGCGTCCCGGGTGGCCTCCTGGTTTGATGCGCGTCATGACGATGCCTGCCCGCCCCCGGCTCGATGAGATCGAGCGCTACTACGATGCCGTGCCCAGGAGCTCGGCGCGCGTCGAGGACTTCGGTCCGCTCAGTCTCTTCGTACGGGAGGGGGCCGGCTGGCCCTTCTACGCGCGGCCCGCCCTTGGCCGCTCCGGGCCGGTGACGGCCGCCGATGTGGACGCGGTGCGGGCCCGCCAGCGCGAGCTCGGGGCGCCCGAGGCCTTCGAGTGGGTCGCCGAGGTGAGCCCGGGGCTCCGCGCGGCGGTCGAGGAGTCGGGCCTCGCGGTGCACGAGCACCCGCTGATGGTCCTGGACCCGGACGCGCCCGCCGCCGAGCCGCATCCCCTGGTACGCGTGCTGGACGCGGCCGACCCGCTGCTGCACGCGGCGCTGGTCGTGCCCCATCTCGCGTTCGCCGCACCCGGCACGGACGTCGGCCCGGCGGGCCCGGCCGAGCTGGCCGCCGAGATCACCGCCCGGGCCGGTGACGGCCGGGCCGGGCAGGTCGCCGAGCGCATCCGCGCGGGCCGGACGGCCGTGGCGGCGGCCTTCGAGGACGGCCTGCCGCTCTGCGCGGGCATGCACAACCCGGTCGCCCCGGTCACCGAGATCGCCGGGCTCGGCACGCTGCCTTCCGCGCGCCGCAGGGGCCTGGGCCGCGCGGTCACGGCGGCCCTGGTCGCCGACGCCCGCGCCCGGGGCACGCAGACGGTGTTCCTGTCCGCGGGCGACCAGGACGTGGCCCGCATGTACACCACCCTGGGTTTCCGCCCGGCCGGCACCGCCCTCATCGCCGAACTCCCCGAGAACTGAGAGCCTGGTGTCCAAGGGAAGGCCTGCT
The DNA here is from genome assembly GCF_044458185.1 of Streptomyces sp. NPDC050485. Classification (NCBI taxonomy): domain Bacteria; kingdom Bacillati; phylum Actinomycetota; class Actinomycetes; order Kitasatosporales; family Streptomycetaceae; genus Streptomyces; species Streptomyces sp. NPDC050485. The sequence goes on from NZ_JBITHR010000001.1 coordinate 177,481, forward strand.
GCTACATCAGCATGCGCTGCGCGCCGAAGATCGCGTAAAACCCCGGGGTAGCGGCCCCCGGCCGGGCGCCTCAGAAGCCGAGCTTGCGCAGCTGCTTCGGGTCGCGCTGCCAGTCCTTGGCCACCTTGACGTGCAGGTCAAGGAAGACCGGCGTGCCGAGCAGCGCCTCGATGTGCTTGCGGGACTTCATGCCGACCTCCTTCAGGCGCTTGCCCTTGGGGCCGATGATGATGCCCTTCTGGCTGGGGCGCTCGATGTAGACGTTGGCGTGGATGTCGAGGAGGGGCTTGTCCGCCGGGCGGTCCTCGCGCGGGATCATCTCCTCCACGACGACCGCGATCGAGTGCGGAAGCTCGTCCCGTACGCCTTCGAGGGCGGCCTCGCGGATCAGCTCGGCGACCATCACCTGCTCGGGCTCGTCCGTGAGGTCGCCCTCCGGGTAGAGCGGCGGGCTCTCCGGCAGCATCGGGATGAGCAGGTCGGCCACCAGCTGGACCTGCGTGTCGCCGACCGCCGAGACCGGCACGATCTGCGCCCACTCGAAGCCCAGCTCCTTGCCGAGCTGGTCCACGGCGATGAGCTGCTCGGCCAGGGTCTTGGAGTCGACCAGGTCGGTCTTGGTGATGATGGCCATCTTGGGGGTCTTCTTGATCCCCGCGAGCTCCTTGGCGATGAACTTGTCGCCGGGGCCGAGCTTCTGGTCGGCGGGCAGGCAGAAGCCGATCACGTCGACCTCGGCCCAGGTGGTGCGGACGACGTCGTTGAGACGCTCGCCGAGCAGGGTGCGCGGCTTGTGCAGGCCGGGGGTGTCGACCAGGATCAGCTGGGCGTCCGGGCGGTGCACGATGCCGCGCACGGTGTGCCGGGTGGTCTGCGGGCGGTTGGAGGTGATGGCCACCTTCTGCCCGACCAGAGCGTTCGTGAGGGTGGACTTGCCCGCGTTGGGGCGACCGACGAAGCAGGCGAAGCCGGCCCGGTGGGTGGTCTCGGCGGCGATGTCAGCGGCAAGGGTACGAGCGCTCATGCCAGCCATTCTCCCCGATCCCAGCGCCCTCGCTGCCCAGGCGGGCCCCTGCGGCCCTGGGGCTCCGCCCCAGACCCCGCTCCTCGATCTCCCCCAAGGCCTTAAGGGCCAGGGAGGGACCCCCATGAGGGGCTTGATTTGCGCTGCGCACGCCGCACGATCCGCCGGGCGATCAGGGCGAGCGCCGCGGCCGGCAGGATCGCCGCCGCCAGCCATGGCAGCGCGAAGAAGGACGCGGCCGCGGACCCGCGTGCGTCCTTCGCGCTGGCCGTCAACGTGACGTCGCCCCAGTCGAGTTGGGGCGCGCCGTGCCAGACCTCGGTGAGCTTGACCTGCTGGCCCGGCAGCAGCTCGGAGGGGATCCGGGTCAGCCCGCGGCTGAGCAGCGTACGGTCGAAGAGGCCCGCCGCCGTCAGATCGACCTTCGGGTCGAGGGTGACGTTGCCGCGGTTGTGCAGGGTGTACGTGATGTCGGTGCGGCTCTCTCCCGTGCCCGGGACCAGCGGACGGTGCTGGGAGAGCGAGACGTCCTCGATGGCGAGCGCGGGGACGGTCGGGCCGCTGACCCGCAGATAGACCCGGGCGCCCACGGCCTGCTGGACGCCGACGGCGACCTTGCCGTCCGCGGCCGGACCCGGCGCCACCCGGTCGTCGAGCGCGACCAGCGCGCCCACGTGGTCCCCGGGCTCGGCGTCCGGCGGCACGGCGAGCGTGAACGGCACGGTGACCGAGGACCGGGCGGGAACGGTGACCTTGTTCCGGGCCGGTTTCACCCAGGCGCCCACCCCGGTCTGCCGCTCCTGTTCGGTGCGCACGGCGAACCCGCCGTCACGCTCGGTGTTGTACGCGTCGGCCCCGTACAGCCGGAAGCTCAGCGGTGCCGGTGTCTTGTTGGTGACGGTCACCTTGTCGGCGAGGGTGGTGCCGGGGTCGGCGGAGAGGTAGAAGTACGGCCGCTGGGCGGCGCCCGAGGCGGTGGGGAAGACGGACCAGTCGCCGTTGTCGGCGGCGTGGGCGGCGGGCTCGGCGAGGACGGCGAGCACGGCAGCCAGGAGGAGTGCGGACAGCTTGCGCACGGTGCGGACCCCCGGGGACGGGTGGGCGGGGCGGGTGCGCGCCCGGCCCACGATGGACACGGGCTCTCAGGTGAGGGTGAGGGTCAGTACGCCGCTGTAGGCGCCGGGGGCGGTGAACGCCGGGACGTCGAGCGAGAGCTTCGCGTTGACGGTGAACTCACCGCCGGTGAGCGCCGCGTTCGGGGTCGAGGCGAGGGTCGCGCCCGCGCCGCCCACACTGCCGGCCGAGCCCGCGGCGCACACGGACGGGGAGCCGGGCTTGGTGGCGCAGGCCGGGGTCCAGCTGAGTTTGCCCGCGTCGATGGAGCCGCCGGGGCCGGTGAAGTTGGTGACCTTGCCGGTCAGGGACCAGCCCGCGGGGCCACCGCGGAAGTCCTGGACCGTCACCGTCTTCAGATCGCCGGTGGAGGCGCCGCCCTTGCCGAAGTCGACCGCCGTGAGTCCGACGGTGTCACCGGCCTGGGACATCGCCAACGTACCCGTGTTGACAGTCGAGTTGAGCTTCTGGTTCGGTCCGGTGGGCGGCGGGCCGCTGTTAACCTTGTACGCCACCGGGCCCGCGCCGTTGGCCGGGTCCCAGGCCGCTCCCTCGTAGGCCACGATGCCGGTGGTCGCCGGGTCGGTGATCTTCGGCCGGGCGGTGAAGCCGCCGTTGGCGGCCGACTTGAAGGTGATCTTGTCGCCGGTGGTCGCGGTGCCGTTCCAGCCCGCCACGGTGACGTCCGCGTTCGGAGTGAACCTGGACCCGGTGACGGTCGTGCGGTCACCGGCGTTGCCGGATGCCGGACTGGCCGTGATCGCGCGCTGGTTGACCTGTCCGCCGCCGTCGGTGGCGTTGACCGTCCCGGAGGCGGGGGCGGGCGGGTTGATGACCGTGCAGGGCGTGTCCAGTTCCATGACGTAGCTGGTGTGGATGTTGTAGTCGCCGGGCGACAGGGTGATCGCACCGGCCTTGGTGGCGGTGAAGCTGCCGCTCATGGAGAACGCCGGGAACGCGCCCTTGCCGGGCACCGGGTCGTTCTTCTTCGGACCCGCGACGTCCACGGTGCCGGTCTGGGCACCCGCGAGGACGACCTTTCCGGTCGGGGTCATGATGTCGGCGGGGAGGTTGATGTCGACCGGGTTGCCGGCGGCCGCCTTGTTCACCGTGTAGGTGACGGTGACCTTGTCGCCGACCTTCGGTGCGGCGTTGTCGACGGTGACGGTCGCGTTCGTGGTGCCGTCGATCGGCGGGATTCCGGCGATCGACGGCGGGATGCAGTGCGTGGCGAAGTCGACGGGCGTCGCGGCCAGGGCGCTCGCGGGTGCGGCGAGCGCGCCGGTCCCCGCGGCGAGCGCGACCGCCCCCAATACGGCGGCCAGACGCCGTCTTCGACGTTCGGACATGGGCTTGCCCCCCTTCCTGAAGTGGCACAGCGCGGCTCGGCTGCGCCGGCAGGGGGCCATTGACGGCCGGGGCCGAAAAGAAGTCAACGGAATTCGGCCGCAATAACTGATGACCCATCAGATCCTGTCAAGATCCCGGCATTTCATGCCCTGACTCCCAACCGCGGCGGCGCGAGAGCCACCGCAGCACGAAAGCCGGCGCCGCCCGGGACGGCACCGGCTCCTTGCGCACGGTGCGGGATCAGTCGAAGACGAACGGGCCGGGCGCCTGCGAGGTCGTCGCGTCGCAGTTCACCGAGACCCCGAAGATCGTCATCGACAGGGCGGTGCCGGAGAGGTACGAATCGAGGCTGTCACCGGAGGCGACGGTCCCGTTCAGCGGGCCGATCGTGACCGGATCGCCCGCGTTCAGGGCCGGGTTCGCCTGACCGCTGAACACGGTGGTGCCCCCGGCACCCCCGGCGAGGGTCAGATTCGCGTTGATCTGGTCGGCGCCGACCGCGACCGGCGTGGTGACGGCCGAGGTCAGCGTGATGGTGGCGGCCGTGCCGCTCTGGGTCGCGGTGAGCGTGGCACTGCCACCGCCCCAGCTACCGCAGTCGTACGTGGCGGTCGCCGAGCCCGGTGAGACGGCGGCGGCGCTCGGCGCGAAGGCGAGGCTCACCACGGCCACCGCCCCCGCGGCGAGTGCGGCCCGCGCGAGGGGCCTGCTGGTGCTCTTACGCATGATTCCCCTTCCCGTTACAGGGAGTTGATCGTCTGCCGCGTCATCGACACACGACCGCGCAGCTGACCCCCAGCGGCCCACGTGCACGGGTGCGCGGGCGTGCGGGCATGGCGATGCAGAGGCTGCGGAACTGCGCGGAGGGAGCGCATCCGACTCCGGCCCGGGGCTGCGGCTCTGCACCCCGCGCCGGTCCGCCCGCGAATCTGACGGACCGTCGGATCGACTGTCGTCCATTGATGCGCGGGCAGCCGGGGATTACAAGGGCCAACGCCTTGATTCTTAAGGGGTGCGGGGGTAAAGCACAGGCTCTAAAGGGGGAAAGCGGGACGTGGCAGGGAAAGAAGGGCGTTACTGGACCCCGGTCAGCCCCCCGCTCGGCGCGGCTGACCTCCCGGTCAGCCCTGGTCCCGCTCGGCGCGTGTCACTTCCCGGTGGTCAGCCGCAGCTCTCCGTCGGGTCCGGCCAGCAGCACCGGGGTGCCCGGGCCGCCCAGGTCCCGTACCGCCGCGAGGTCCGCGTCCGCCGGGTGCCCCGCCTCGGTCACCACGGCCGCCGCCTCCAGGGACTTCGCGCCGCTGGCCACGGCCATCGCGACGGCGGTCTGGAGCGCGGAGAGCTTCAGCGAGGCGAGCTCGACCGTGCCCGCGACGTAGGTGCGCCCGGTCTCGTCGCGTACGGCGGCGCCCTCGGCCACACCGTTGCGGGCCCGGGCGCTGCGCGCGAGCGTGATGATCTTGCGGTCCTCGGGGTCGAGTTCGGTGCTCTGTGTCATGCCCCGAGCATAAGGAGTGGGTGGGGGAGACCGGCGCACCGCCCGGCCACAGGGGGGACTAGCCCGCGATCGGGTACATGGAACCGCGCCGGCCCTCCGGCGAGGTCAGCCACTCCAGCTTCTCGGCGGTGTCGGTGTTCGGCAGCGGGGTGTGCAGCGCGATCACCAGGTCCGGCCGGGCCGGGACGCGCAGCTGGGTCGACTCGACGTACAGCGTGCCGACGAGCGGGTGCTCCATCTCCTTCTGGAGCTGCCCGCCGGGCTGGATGTCGCGCCGCTCCCACAGCTCCACGAAGTCCGGGCTGAGCTCCTTCGCCTCCTCCACGACCGCGCGGAACCCCTCGTCGTCGGGCCGCTCCGAGCAGGCCGCCCGGAACTGGGCGACGACATTGCAGGCGACCTCGTCCCAGCGCTTGGCGCGGGCCCGGTAGATGGGGTCGGTGAAGAACGCGATCAGACAGTTCTGCACGATCTCCGGACGCATCCCGAACACCAGGGACGCCGCGTCGTTGTACATCACCGTGTTCCAGTACGCGTCCATGATGTGCGCGGGGAACGGCATCCACGCGTCGATCAGGCGCTGCAGCCCGTGGCACATATTGGTGTTGGCCGGGTCGACCTCGGGCGCCGGCGGGTTGAGCCCGGCCAGGACGTACAGGTGGCGGCGCTCGGCGCTGGTCAGCTGGAGCACCCGGCCCACCGCCTCCAGGACCTGCGGCGACACCGTGATGTCACGGCCCTGCTCCAGCCACTGGTACCAGGAGACCCCGACCCCGGCGAGCACGGCGACCTCCTCGCGGCGCAGCCCCGGGGTGCGGCGACGGGCCCCGCCGTCGGGCAGCCCGGCCTGGGCCGGAGTGATCCTGGCCCGCCTGCTCATCAGGAACTCGCGCAGCTCGCTCCGGCGGTGCTTGTCGATCGGTGTAGCCACGAACTCCCCCTGTCGGCTGCCTGGTGGTGCCAGCAACAGGATAAGTTCCCACTCTCCACGGGCATTCCCGGGCCACGAAGGTAGTGGCCATGGCGATCGATACTCAGACGACAGTCACCGCACCCGACGCGGTGGCCCCCTCCCCCGGCGACACCCGGCTCAGCGGCCGGGCCCGGCTGGTCCTCTTCGTGCTCTGCGCAGCCCAGTTCATGGTGGCGCTCGACTTCTCCGTACTGAACGTGGCGCTGCCGGCGCTCGGCAAGGACCTGGGTCTGAGCCAGTCCGCCCTCCAGTGGGCGGTCACCGCGTTCGCCCTGCCGTCGGGCGGTTTCCTGCTGCTCTTCAGCCGCATCGCCGACCTCTTCGGCCGCAAGAAGCTGTTCCTGACCGGCCTCGCGCTGTTCGGCGCGGCCTCGCTGCTCGCCACCCTCGCCTGGGGCCCGGCGTCCTTCCTGACCGGGCGCGCCCTGCAGGGCCTCGGCGCGGCCGTCATCGTGCCGACCGGCATGTCCCTGCTGACCACGACGTTCCCCGAGGGCCCGCTGCGCGACAAGGCGCTCGGCATCTCCGGCACCCTGATGTCCCTGGGCTTCACCGTGGGCATGGTCCTCGGCGGGGTCATGACCGACACCCTGGGCTGGCGCTCCACGATGGGTCTGCTCACGGCGGCCGCGGTGATCGTCCTCGTCCTGGCGCCGATGCTGCTGCCCGAGTCGCGCACCCCCGAGCGGCCGCGCCTGGACGTGCCGGGCGCCGTCACCGTCACCGGCGGTCTGCTCGCGGTGATCTACGCCCTGTCGACGGCGGCCCAGCAGGGCTTCGGCGGTGTGGACGTCTGGGGCACCCTGCTCGTGGGCCTCGCCCTGCTCGCCGCCTTCGTGGCCGTCGAGTCGAAGGCCTCGGCCCCGCTGGTCTCGCTGCCGATGCTGAAGCGCCGCACGGTGGCCTGGGGCAACCTGGGCGGCCTGGTCACCTTCTCGATGATGTCGACGGTCGTCTTCGTGCTGACCCTCTACCTCCAGGAGACCCTGGACCTCTCGTCCTTCCAGACCGGTCTGGTCTTCGGCGTCCAGGGCATCGCCTCGGCCTTCGCCGGTACGTACGCCGCGAAGATCATCGGCCGCTTCGGCGCCCGGCGCGTACTCGTCGGCTCACTGCTCGGCCAGGGCCTGTTCATCGCGGCGCTGCTCGGTATCGGCAGTGGCTCGGGCGCGCTGCTCGCCACCGCCGCCGTCTCGCTGGCCAGCATGTGCCACCTCGGCGCGATCATCTCGTACGGCGTGACCGTGACCAGCGGTGTCCCGAACGAGGAGCAGGGCCTGGCGACCGGTCTGGTCACCACCACCCAGCAGGTCGGCATCACCATCGGCATCCCGCTGCTCGGCGTGCTCGCCACCACGCAGGCCTCGCTCTTCGACGGGGTGCGCACGGTCCTCGCGATCGACGCGCTGATCGTGATCGCGGCAGCCGGCCTGGTGGCGGTCGGTCTGAGCCGCAAGAAGGCCTAGTGGCTCAGGCCCGGTCGAGCCGGAGCCGCTCGGCCTTGGGCAGACCGGCGACCACCAGGTCGTACGAGTCCTCGATGAGCTCCCGGACCAGCCGGTCCGGGAGCCCGGCCACGCTCACGGTGTTCCAGTGCCGCTTGTTCATGTGGTAGCCGGGCACGATCGCGGCGTGCTCCTCACGGAGCCTGACCGCGTCGTCCGGGTCGCACTTGAGGTTGACGGTGAGCGGCTTCCCGTCCAGGGCGCACAGCGCGAACATCTTCCCAAGCACCTTGAAGACCGAGGTCTCCGGGTTGAACGGGAACTCCTCCGTCACGGCGTTGAACTCCAGGCAGAACGCCCTCAGTTGCTTCGGTGTCACTCCGTGCCCTCCTTCTGCGCGCCCTTCGACGGCTCCACGAGCACGGTGACGATCTTGTTGCGGCGGCCGGCCGGGGACTCGGCGGTCAGCCGCAGCCGGCGCCCGTCCGGCAGCTCCACCACGGCGGACGCGCCCGCGATCGGCACCCGGCCGAGCGACTTGGCGAGCAGCCCGCCGACCGTCTCCACGTCCTCGTCGTCGTACTCGTCAAATCCGAACAGCTCGCCCAGGTCACCGATGTCGAGCCGGGCGGTGACCCGGAAGCAGCCGTCCGCCAGCTCGGTCACCGGCGGCAGCTCGCGGTCGTACTCGTCGGTGATCTCACCGACGATCTCCTCCAGGATGTCCTCGATGGTGACGATGCCCGCGGTGCCGCCGTACTCGTCGATGACGACGGCGACGTGGCTGCGCTGCTGCTGCATCTCGCGCAGCAGGTCACCGGCGTTCTTGGTGTCGGGCACGAAGGCCGCGGGCCGCATCGCGGTGGAGACCAGGTCGGCCTCGGAGTCCCGATTGATGTGCGTCTTGCGCACGAGGTCCTTCAAGTAGACGATCCCGACGATGTCGTCCTCGTTCTCCCCGGTCACCGGGATCCGCGAGAAACCGGACCGCAGCGCGAGGGTGAGCGCCTGGCGGATCGTCTTGTACCGCTCGATGCAGACGAGGTCGGTGCGCGGCACCATGACCTCGCGCACCAGCGTGTCACCCAGCTCGAAGACCGAGTGCACCATCCGGCGCTCGTCGTCCTCGATCAGCGACTCCCGCTCAGCGAGGTCGACCATCGCCCGCAGCTCGGCCTCGGACGCGAACGGCCCCTTGCGGAAGCCCTTTCCGGGCGTCAGCGCATTGCCGAGCAGGATCAGGAGCTGCGGGACCGGCCCCATGATCCTGGCCAGCGGCAGCAGGACGTACGCCGCCGCCGTGGCCGTGTTGAGGGGGTGCTGGCGCCCGATGGTGCGCGGCGAGACGCCGACGGCGACGTACGAGACGAGGACCATCACCGCGATGGCGACGACCAGGGCGGTCCAGGTCTCGCCGAACTCGTTCAGGCACACGTACGTGACCAGGACACCCGCCGCCATCTCGCAGGCGACCCTGACGAGCAGCGCCACATTGAGGTAGCGGGTCGGGTCGGCGGCGATCTGGGCGAGCTTGGCACTGCCGCGCCGGCCGGACCGCAGCGCCTCCTCCGCGCGGAAGGAGGAGGTACGGGCGATACCGGCCTCGGCACAGGCCGCCAGCCAGGCCACGACGACCAGCGCGACGGCCCCCGCGATCAGCTGTCCGGTCATGAAACGGTCGGCGCCGGGGAGGGGCCGGTCAGGCCCTTCTCCGCACGCCAGCCGTCGACGATCGCCGCCTGCAGACCGAACATCTCGGCCTTCTCGTCCGGCTCCTCGTGGTCATAGCCGAGCAGGTGCAACACCCCGTGGACGGTGAGGAGTTGGAGCTCCTCGTCCATGGAGTGCCCCGTCTCGGCGTCCTCGCCCTGCTTCTTGGCGACCTCGGGGCAGAGCACGATGTCACCGAGGAGCCCCTGCGGGGGCTCCTCGTCGTCCTTCGTCGGCGGGCGCAGCTCGTCCATCGGGAAGGACATGACATCGGTCGGACCCGGCAGGTCCATCCACTGGATGTGCAGCTGCTCCATGGCCTCGTCGTCCACGACGATCACCGAGAGCTCGGAGAGCGGGTGGATCCGCATCCGCGTGAGCGCGTAGCGGGCGATGTCGAGGATCGCCTGCTCGTCGACCTCGGTTCCGGACTCGTTGTTGACGTCGATCGACATGGTGCGCTTGCTCTACTTCCCGTTTCGGCCGCTCTGACCGTTCTGGTCTTGCCGGCTGTCGTACTTCTCGTACGCGTCGACGATACGGCCGACGAGCTTGTGCCGTACGACATCCTGCGAGGTGAGCCGGGAGAAGTGCACGTCGTCCACGCCGTCCAGGATGTCCTGGACCTGGCGCAGACCGCTCTTCGTCCCGTTCGGCAGGTCGACCTGGGTGACGTCGCCCGTGACGACGATCTTCGAGTCGAAGCCGAGCCTGGTCAGGAACATCTTCATCTGCTCGGCGCTGGTGTTCTGCGCCTCGTCGAGGATGATGAACGCGTCATTGAGGGTGCGACCCCGCATATAAGCCAGCGGCGCCACCTCGATCGTCCCGGCGGCCATCAGCCGGGGGATCGAATCCGGGTCGAGCATGTCGTGCAGGGCGTCGTAGAGGGGGCGCAGGTATGGGTCGATCTTCTCGTAGAGCGTGCCGGGGAGGAAGCCCAGGCGCTCGCCGGCCTCGACGGCCGGCCGGGTCAGGATGATCCGGGTGACCTGCTTGGACTGCAGGGCCTGGACCGCCTTGGCCATGGCGAGATAGGTCTTGCCGGTACCGGCGGGGCCGATGCCGAAGACGATCGTGTGCTTGTCGATCGCGTCGACGTAGCGCTTCTGGTTGAGGGTCTTGGGGCGGATGGTGCGGCCGCGGCTGGAGAGGATGTTCTGAGTGAGCACCTCGGCGGGCGTCTCGCGGTGGCCGTCCCCGTCGCCGCCGTTTGCACTGCCGTTCGCCCGGAGCATGGCGATCGAGCGTTCCACTGCGTCCTCCGTCATCGGCTGCCCGGTGCGGAGCACCAGCATCATCTCGTCGAACAGGCGCTGGATGAGGGCGACTTCCGTCGCGTCCCCCACGGCGCTGATCAGATTGCCCCGTACGTGGATGTCGGCCGACGGGAAGGCCGTTTCGATCACGCGCAGCAAGGAGTCGCTCGAGCCCAGGATGGTCACCATGGGGTGCTTGGCCGGGATGGTGATCTGGGCGTGCGCCTGCGGGTGTGTGGGTGTCTGAGTCATGGGCCGGCTCTGTGGCCTGCACATACCTCCCGTTGCAGGGTTCTCGCTGCTCGACAACCTCTGGATAACCAAGCGTACGACTTGCCGCGTGGCACGCCGAGGGGTTTTCCACCCTGGTGTACGGGGCCCGGCTCCTTCCTCAAACGCCCGAGCCCCTTCCCTCGCTGTGGGCAATCGTTCCGCAGGACGATCGGGGTCTCCCCTGGTCGAGCGGAGCCGAGACCTTGGGCAAGGGTGGGCACAGACCCCAGCGCCGGGCTCCGTCCCGGCCCCCCTCCGCCGCAGTCCGCCTGCGGGCCGCGTCCCGGGCGCGCTGCCCCCCTGGCAGCGTCAGGCGGGCCGCCTGAAGCCGATCGTCGGGACCGCTCGGCGTAGGGGCCAGGTTCGGGCCGCGCCGGGCAGGAGGTCGGTCAGGAAGGCGTAGCGGCGCAAGGCCGACGGGTCCTGGGCCTCGTATGTGCGGATCCGCTCCCACCAGCCCGCGATCTCCGCCCACCCCGGCGCCGACAGCGAGCCCCCGAACTCCTGGACGGACAGCGCCGCCGTGAGCCCCGCGAAGGCGAGCCGGTCCGCGAGCGGCCAGCCGGCCAGGGTGCCGGTGACGAAACCGGCGACGAACACGTCCCCGGCCCCGGTCGGATCCAGCGCCTCGACGGCGATCGCGGGCACGTCGGCGGTCTCACCGGTCGAGCCGTCGACGGCGTACGCGCCCTCGGGCCCCAGCGTGACCACCGCGAGCGGCACCTTCTCGGCCAGCGCGCGGGCCGCCGCGCGCGGGCAGTCGGTACGGGTGTAGCGCATCGCCTCGGCCGCGTTCGGCAGGAACGCCTCGCAGTGTTCGAGTTCGGCGAGCGCCGCCAGGTCCCAGTGCCCGGTGTCGTCCCAGCCCACGTCCGCGAAGATCCGCGCACCGGCCCGTGCGGCGTCCTCGATCCATTCCTCGCCGCGCCCCGGTTCGAGGGAGGCGACGGCGGCCCGGGCGCGGGGCGGGCAGTTGGGCGCGGAGAGTTCGGGCGGGGCCTCGTGGCCGTGCGAGACCATCGTGCGTTCGCCCTCGTACGCCATGGAGACGGTGACCGGCGAGTGCCAGCCGGGCACGGTGCGTGACAGGGACAGGTCGATGCCCTCGCCCTGTTCGAGCGCGTCCCAGCAGTATTCGCCGTAGTGGTCGTCGCCGAAGGCCGCGGCCAGGGAGGTGCGCAGGCCGAGGCGGGCGAGCGCGGTGGCCATGTTGGCGACGCCGCCGGGGCTCGAACCCATGCCGCGCGCCCAGGACTCGGTGCCGCGCACCGGGGCCGAGTCGAGCCCGGTGAAGATGATGTCGAGGAAGACCGTGCCGGTGAGGAACACGTCGCAGGGCGGGTCGCGCGGGTCGCGCAGTCCGTCGAGCGGGTCGAGCCGGGTGGACCGCCGGCGCCCGGCGGGCGTGTCGGTGCCCTCCAGGTGCTGGCGTTCGTCCGCGGAACCGGCAGGGGAGTACGTGTGGCGCGGGTGGCGGGGCGGCTGCTCTCTGCTGGGTGGTGTCGTCACGGCGGGCTCTCCGTTCGCGTACAGATCTGGCAAGTCTGCCCGATGTACGCGACCGGCGGCCCGCCACCGCCCGGCACCCGGCCCCCTACCAGCGGGGCAGCACCGGAGTCGTCCAGTCCGCATGACCCGGCGCCCTGCGCATCGCCGCCGCGTCGTCGCGGTCCCGCAGCGTGCCGTCGTCGTCCAGCCAGCGCCGGTGCAGGCGGGCCAGGGCCTCCCGGTCGAGGTGCACGCCGAGGCCGGGGGCGTCGGAGACGGGCAGGTGGCCGCCGTGGAAGGTGTGGCGCGTGGTGATCACGTCCTCGGTCTGCCAGGGGTAGTGGCTGTCGCAGGCGTAGTCGAGGTTGGGGACGGTCGCCGCGACATGGGTCATCGCGGCGAGGCTGATCCCCAGGTGGGTGTTGGAGTGCATGGACAGGCCCACCCCGAACACCCGGCAGATCGCGGCGAGTTCACGCGTGTTGCGCAGCCCGCCCCAGTAGTGGTGGTCGCAGAGGACCACCTGGACGGCGTCGGTCAGGAACGCCTCCCTGATCTCGGGGAAGGTCGTCACGCACATGTTGGTGGCGAGCGGGACCGCGGTGCCCCGGGACACCTCGGCCATCGCGGGCGTGCCCGGCGCCGGGTCCTCCAGGTATTCGAGTACGTCGGCGAGTTCGGCGGCGACGTCCAGGGAGGTGGCCGGCGTCCACCCGCCGTTGGGGTCGAGCCGGAGCGGGTGCCCGGGGAAGGCCTCGGCCAGCGCGCGGATCGCGGCGACCTCCCGCTCGGGTGGGAGGACGCCGCCCTTGAGCTTGAAGGAGCGGAAGCCGTGCTCGCGTACGAAGCGGCGGGCCTGTTCGACGATCCCGGCCGGGTCGAGGGCCGCGCCCCAGCCGTCCTTCTCTCCGGCGCCGCCGGGATGTTCGGCCCAGCGGTAGAAGAGGTAGGCGCTGTACTCCACGCTGTCGCGCACCTTGCCGCCGAGCAGCGTGTGGACGGGCACGCCCTGGACCTTGCCGAGCGCGTCCAGGCAGGCCACCTCGAAGGCGGAGAGGACGGACAGGCGCAGCTTGTCGGCGGTCTGGACGCCGCGCAGTCCGCCCACGGCGACGGACTCGTCCACCCGGGAGTCTTCGACCCCGATCCGGTTCACGAGCGTGAACAATCCATTGAGGTCGGCGATGTCGTGCCCGACCAGCGCATCGGCGTACGGGCGGGCCAGTTCGAGGTATTTGGTGTCGCCGTACGTCTCACCGACCCCGGTCGCCCCGTCGGCCGTGACGACCTCGACCACGAGGCGGGGAGTGTAGGGCTGGTGGACGCCCTGGACGTTGAGGAGCGGGGGGTCGGAGATGAGGACGGGGGTGAGCCGCACCTCGGCGACCCGTTGCGCCTCACTCCTCCTCACGCCCTCCGCGCCGCCCTGCCCCACGCCGGCCCGCTCTACGCCATCCTGTCCATCCATAAAAATGGAGACTAGGTATGTGAACGAGCGACGTCAAGGGTCCGGCGCCCCCGCCGGGTCGCCCCAACTCCCCTCCCTCCACAGAGACTTGCGATGAAATTCGCGCGTCTACCCGACCTGAATCCACCCCAAACGAAACGTGACCCAGATCACGCCACCCCGGCTTTCCGCGCGCTCCGGACGCTTGATACAAATTGGGCCGCGTTCCCGCACAACACCGGGCGCATCCCCCCTCTTTGACCTCCCTGCCCCACGGGCACTGTTCCTTGGAACGCCCATGTCCGCACGCCCTCGTGCCGCCTGGCCGCTGGTCGCCGTCTTCACCGCCGGTTACCTCGCCGCGTACCTCCTTCCCACCGTCGTCGGCCGGCTCTCGGCGGGCCTCGGGCTCTCCCCCGCACAGGCCGGACTGGTCGGCTCCACCCTGCTGCTGAGCTCGGCGACGGCCGGGTTCACACTGGCCTCGCGGGTCGAGCGGCACGGCCCGCGCCGCCTCGCCAGACTCGGCCTGCTGCTTGCCGTCACGGGGTACGGCGCCGCCGCGCTGACCACCCTGGTCCCGCTCGTCGTGGCGGGCGCGGTGGTCGGCGGCCTCGGCTCCGGTACGGCGACGGCGGTGGCCGCGGCCGGTATCGCCGCCCAGCGCGACCCGCACCGCGCCTCCACGCTGGGCCTGCTCTCGGTCTCGGCGACCGCGGGCGCGCTCTATCTGACGATCCCTCACCTCGGCGGCGGCCATGCGGCGCCGCTCGCCGCGATCGCCGTGGTGGCGGCGCTGGTGTGGCCCGCGACGGGCCGGCTTTCGGACACGCACAGTTCGGACACGTACAGCGCGAACCGGCCGGTGGAGATCTCCGGGATCCGCCTGCCGCACCGCCGTTCCGGCACGGTGCTCGCCGCGACGATGCTCTGCTGGTCGCTCGCGCAGAACGCGCTGTGGGGGGTGAGCGGGCGGATCGGGCTCACCCAGGCCGGGCTGACCGAGGTCACCGTCGGCATGGTCTTCGCGGTGGCGCTGGGCGCGGGGCTGCTCGGCGTGCTCGGCGCGGGTGCGCTCGGCGCGCGGCTGGGGCGGGCGGTGCCGATCGGGGCGGGTACGGCGGTCATCGCGTGCTGCATCGTGGCGAGTTCGTCGGCGCACGGGCTCGCCTCGTTCGCGACCGGCGAGATCCTCTGGAACGTCTTCTACCCGGTCGTCCTCTCCTACCTGATCGGCCTGTCCGCCTCGCTCGACCCGCGCGGGCGCTGGGCGGTGCTCGCCGGTTCGGCCTCCTCGCTCGGGGTGGCCTGCGGGCCGCTCACGGGGAGCCTGCTGTCGGAGTACGCGGGGTACCGGGGCATGGGGCTCGTCCTGTGCGCGCTGCTGCTTCTGATCGCGGCGCCGATGACCGCGGTCGCGCTCCACACGTCGGGGCGGCCGCTGGTGCCGGGGTCCATCCGGCGGCGGGGTGGTGCGCCGGCGGCGGTGGTCGCGGGGGCGGCGGCGGGGGCGTCCTCCGCGCTGCTCCCCCAGATCGGCGTCCCCGAGCAGGAGGTGGCGGAAATCCCGATCAGCTCGCGAGCGAGGCGGCGCCGCAAGGTGCTGGCGTCCTGATGTGCCCCATGACGGGCTGGGTATGCACCCTGCCAGGGGCGCGGGGAACTGCGCGACCAGCCACGCACGGTCCGCAGCCGACCGGACGCGGGGTCTGGGGCGAAGCCCCAGTGGGCTACTCCGCGTCGAAGTCGTACGCCTCGACCTCTGCCAAGTACCGCGCCCGCAACCCCTCCTCGTCCTCCAGGAACGACGCCTCGAAGGAGTTCCGCGCCAGCTCCCTCAGGCGCTCACGGTCGAGGCCCAGCGCCTCGCGCACCGCGTGGAACGTGTCGTCCACATAGCCCCCGAAGTACGCGGGGTCGTCGGAGTTGACCGTGCACAGCAGGCCCGCGGCCATCATCGCGGGCAGCGGGTGCTCCTCCAGCGTCTCGATCGCCCGGAGGCGGACGTTGGAGAGCGGGCACAGGGTGAGCGGGATCCGGTCGCGGGCCAGCCGGGCGACGAGCGCCGGGTCCTCCAGCGCGCGCAGCCCGTGGTCGACGCGCTCGACGCCCAGGATGTCGAGCGCCTCGGTGATGTACGCGGGCGGCCCCTCCTCCCCCGCGTGCGCGACCCGGCGCAGCCCGAGCGCGGCGGCCGCCTCGAACACCTCGCGGAACTTGGCAGGCGGGTGGCCGACCTCGGCCGAGTCGAGCCCCACGGCCGTGATGCGGTCCAGGTACGGCCGCGCCGCCTCCAGCGTGAGCAGCGCCGACTCCGCCGACTGGTCCCGCAGGAAGCAGAGGATGAGCCGGGTGGAGATGCCGTGGCGTTCCTCGCCTGCCGACAGGGCCCGCCACAGGCCTTCCACCACCGTGCCGATCGGGATGCCGCGAGCGGTGTGCGCCTGCGGGTCGAAGAAGATCTCGGCGTGCCGCACGCCCTGCGCGGCGGCCCGGGTCAGATACGCCTCGGCGAGCGCCGCGAAGTCGTCCTCGGTCCGCAGCACCGTCATCAGCGAGTAGTACAGGTTGAGGAAGGACTGGAGGTCCTCGAAGAGGTACGCCTTGCGCAGCGTCTCGGTGTCGGCGTACGGCAGCTCGATGCCGTTGCGCGCGGCGAGCTCGAAGGCCAGCTCGGGTTCGAGGGTGCCTTCGATGTGGAGGTGAAGTTCGGCCTTGGGGAGGGGCATGGGGGGTCTTTCCAGGGGGTGGGGCCAAGGGGTGGGGCTAGGGGGTGCGTTTGGGCAGGGGGACCCGTACCAGGTCGGCGGCGACGGTCAGTTCGCCCTCGAACCCGGCGGCGCGGGCCTGCCGCTCGAATTCCTCCGGGTCGGAGTACCGCTGCGAGAAGTGGGTGAGGACGAGGTGGCGTACGCCCGCGTCCCGGGCCGCCGACGCCGCCTGACCTGCCGTCAAGTGACCGTGGTCGGCGGCCAGTTGGAAATCCCCGTCCAGGAACGTCGACTCGATGACCAGCATGTCGCAGCCGTCCGCGAGCGCGTGCACGCCCGCGCACATCCGGGTGTCCATCACGAACGCGAACCGCTGCCCGAGCCGGACCTCGCTCACGTCGTCGAGGGTGACGCCGTTCAGCTCGCCCTCGCGCTGGAGGCGCCCCACGTCGGGGCCCCTGATGCCGCGCTCGGCGAGGAGCGCGGGCAGTATCCGCCGCCCGTCGGGCTCCACGATCCGGTAGCCGTACGACTCGACGGGGTGCGAGAGCCGATGGGCCTCCAGGACGTACCCGCTCGTCTCGGCCAGCACCGCGCTCTCCCCCGCGACGGGCTGCTGCGCGAGCGGAACCGACTCGCGGTAGGCGGTGGCGTACCGCAGCCGCTCGAAGAAGTGCTCGCCGCTGAGCGGGTAGTGCGCGGTGACCGGGTGCGGGACCCGGTCGAGGTTGATCCGCTGGATCACCCCGGCCAGGCCCAGCGAGTGGTCGCCGTGGAAGTGCGTGACGCAGATCCGGTTGATGTCGTGGGCGGCGACCCCGGCCCGCAGCATCTGCCGCTGGGTGCCCTCCCCGGGGTCGAAGAGGATGCCCTGGCCGTCCCAGCGCAGCAGATAGCCGTTGTGGTTGCGGTGCCGGGTGGGAACCTGGCTGGCGGTGCCGAGCACCACCAATTCACGTACGGACACGGTTGGTTGCCTGTTCGTCCGGTAAGGGCCTGTGCGTCGTCCGGCTATCCGGGCGGCCACTGGAGGCCGCGGCCGCCAAGCACGTGCGCATGGGCGTGGAACACGGTCTGCCCGGCGCCGCTGCCGGTGTTGAAGACGATCCGGTAGCCGCTCTGGTCGACCTTCTCCTCGCGGGCGACCTCCCCGGCCTCGCGCACCACGTCGGCGAGGATCGCCGGTTCGGCGGCGGCGAGCGCGGCGGCGTCCGGGTGGTGGACCTTGGGGATGACCAGGACGTGGCTAGGCGCCTGGGGGTTTATGTCGCGGAAGGCGACGGTCGTCGCGGTCTCCCGGACGACGGTCGCCGGGACTTCGCCCGAGACGATCTTGCAGAACAGGCAGTCGGCCTGCGGCTCTCCGGCCACGGTCCGGTCCTCCTTGGTCGCGTTGATCAGGTAACCGCATGCTACTCAACGCGTTCTGGCGAAGGTGGGGGGCGCTGCCGCGGGTGGTGCGTGGCGTAGGCGTGGAGTGCCGCCGCAGATGGCGCGCGGCTTGGCGTGGAGTAGCCGTCGTCTCCGGCGCGCGGCTTGGCGGAGGGGCGCCTGCTTGCCGGAGGGGGTTGCGCTCCGAGGAGTGCTACTTGCCGTGGAAGGACTCCGTCACCGTGACGGTCACCGTGACCGTGGGGTTGCCGCGCGGGCCGGGCGTCGCGGGGCCGGTGGTCGGGGCGGGGGCATCGCAGTTGCCCAGGACACTGGCGCGGAAGACGGTCCTGCCCGCGACCTTGGCGGTCAGGTCGCCCTTCACGCAGCGGCCCTGGAGCTCCTGCGTGACCTTTCCGTCGACGGTGATCTTCTTGCCGTCCTTGGTCTCGCCCTGGCAGCTCACGTCGGCGACCTGCTGGGTGGTGCTGCCCGCCGAAGGGGTCGGACCGGCGCCGCCGTTGAGGTGCGCCGTGCAGGTAAGCCACTTCACGTCGACGTGCTCGTGGCTCAGGGCGGCCGTCGCGGTCTGCTGCGTGGTGACCGCCACGGCGGCGGAGTTGAGCCCGCCGACGGGGTCGCAGGCGGCGACCCCGCCGATCGCCAGGGCGGCCGTGGCCAAGGCGGGCAGGGTGCGGTGTGCGGTGCGGCGGTACGACCTCTTGGCCCCCATGAGCGCCAGGGTGCCACCGTCGCACCCGGGGGCGGTAGTTTTTTTGCGGCCGTTGTCCGATTCCGGCCGCAGCCCGGTGCGCACGGGGCTCCGCCCCGGACCCCGCTCCTCAAACTCCCCCAAGGCCTGAAGGGCCAGGGGGGACCCCCATGAGAGGCTGGATTTTTGCCCGCCAGGACTTATTCGCCAGGCGGAACGTTCTGCCCCGCCAGGACCCTTTCGCCCGCCAGGACCTGTCGCCAAGCAGGCCGTTTCGCCCGCCAAGGGGGCGAATTCGGGGGCTACGACCAGCGGCCCGTACGCCCCATCAGGAGGGCCGCTGCCACCGTGCCCGCCGTCGACGTGCGCAGGACGCTGCGGCCCAGGCGGTACGGCTTGGCTCCGGCCTGGGTGAAAGTGGCCAGTTCGTCCGGGGAGACCCCGCCCTCGGGGCCCACCACCAGGACGATCTCGCCGTGCTCGGGCAGTTCGGCGGTGGCCAGCGCGCCGGAGGCGTAATCGCGGTCCTCGTGCAGGACCACCGCCAGGTCGGCCCCGGCGAGCAGCGCCGCCACCTGCTTGGTGGTCATCGCCTCGGACACCTCGGGGAACCGCACCTGGCGCGACTGCTTGCCCGCCTCGCGGGCCGTACTGCGCCATTTGGCAAGGGACTTGAGGCCGCGCTCGCCCTTCCACTGGGTGATGCAGCGCGCGGCCTGCCACGGCACGATCGCGTCGACGCCCGTCTCGGTCATCGTCTCCACGGCGACCTCGCCCCGGTCGCCCTTGGGCAGCGCCTGGACCACGGTGATCCGTACCGCGGGCTCGTCCTCGGTCGCGCACCCGCCGGTGATCCGTACGACCAGGCGGTCCTTGCCCTCGGCGGCGACGACCACGGCGTCCGCCCAGGTCCCGCGGCCGTCGGTCAGGGTCACTTCCTCGTCCGCGCGCAGCCGCTTGACGGAGACGGCGTGCCGCCCCTCCGCCCCGTCCAGGACGAACTCGCCGCCGCCCGGCACCTTGTCCACGACGAAGACCGGGGCGGTCATGACGCACTCCTCATGTTCCTCAGATTCTGCAGTGTCGCGGTCAACTCGGCGCCCGCGGCGTCGAGTTCGTCGGCCAGCACCTCGACGAGGCGGCCGGCCGGAAGATCGCGGGCCAGCCGGTGGCCCTGTCCGGCCCAGAGCGCCATGCCCTGGGGGTCACCGGCCCCGGCCGCCGCCTTGCGCAGGCCCGCGGTGAGCTGGTGCACCTGCGGATAGGCGGCGGGGGCGTACGGACCGTGCTCCCGCATGAAACGGTTCACCAGGCCGCGCGCGGGCCGCCCGGAGAACGCCCTCGTCAACTCCGTACGGACGAACAGGGGGTTGGTCAGCGCCTGCTTGTGCAGTACGTTCGCGCCGGATTCCGGGCAGACCAGGAACGCCGTGCCGAGCTGTGCCGCGGCCGCGCCCGCCGCGAGCACCGCCGCGATCTGCGCGCCGCGCATCAGGCCGCCCGCCGCGACGATCGGCAGCTGGACCGTCTCCTTGACGAGTGCGATCAGCGTGAGCAGTCCGAGCCCTGCCCCGCCGGTCTGCGGATCGTCCCGGTAGGTGCCCTGGTGGCCGCCCGCCTCGACACCCTGCACACACACCGCGTCCGCCCCGGCCCGCTGCGCGGCCTGCGCTTCCTGGGGGGTGGTCACGGTGACGATCGTGTACGTGCCGAGCTTCGTGAAGGCGTCGAGTACCGCGCGCTCGGGGCAGCCGAAGGTGAACGAGACGACCGGTACCGGGTCTTCGCGCAGGATCGCCAGCTTGGCCTCGTAGTTGTCGTCGCCCCCGGTGTCGGCGTCGCCCAGCGGCGTCTCGTACCAGGAGGCCTCGCCCGCCAGCTGGTGCCGGTAGACCTCGATGGCGGCGGGGTCGGTGTGCGGGTCCTGGGGCATGAACAGGTTGACTCCGAAGGGCTGGTTCGTCAGCCCGCGCAGCTGCTTGATCTCCTGGTACATGCCGTCGGCGGTCTTGTACCCGGCGGCGAGGAATCCGAGCCCGCCGGCCTCGGAGACGGCCGCGGCCAGTGCCGGACCGGAGGCGCCACCCGCCATGGGCGCCTGCACGATCGGATACCGGCAGAGATCGGTCAAAGCCATGCTCGCATCGTGCCATGTGCTTGCTCTCGCACCGAATCGCCCGCTGATTGCCCACCCCGCACGGGGCTCCGCCCCGGACCCCGCTCCTCAAACGCCGGAGGGGCTGGCTTTCCCGGGCAGTACCGGGAAAGCCAGCCCCTCCTCGTTTCTTTCGGCTCAACGGCCGTTGAACGCGTCCTTCAAGCGGGAGAACAAGCCCTGCTGGCCCGGCTGGAACTGGCCCGTCGGGCGTTCCTCGCCGCGGAGTTTGGCCAGCTGGCGCAGGAGGTCCTCCTGCTGGGGGTCCAGCTTGCTCGGGGTCAGGACCTCGACGTGCACGATGAGGTCGCCCCGGCCGCCGCCGCGCAGATGCGTGATGCCCCGGCCGTGCAGCGGGATGGACTGGCCGGACTGGGTGCCCGGACGGATGTCCACCTCCTCCATGCCGTCGAGCGTCTGGAGCGGCACCTTCGTGCCGAGCGACGCCGCCGTCATGGGGATGGTGACCGTGCAGTGCAGGTCGTCGCCGCGGCGCTGGAACACGTCGTGCGGGAGTTCGTGGATCTCCACGTACAGATCGCCGGCGGGGCCGCCGCCGGGGCCGACCTCGCCCTCGCCCGCGAGCTGGATCCGGGTGCCGTTGTCGACACCGGCCGGGATCTTCACGGTGAGCGTGCGGCGCGAGCGGATGCGGCCGTCGCCCGCGCACTCCGGGCACGGGGTCGGGACCACGGTGCCGAAGCCCTGGCACTGGGGGCAGGGGCGCGACGTCATGACCTGGCCCAGGAACGACCGGGTGACCTGGGACACCTCGCCGCGGCCGCGGCACATGTCACAGGTCTGCGCGGAGGTGCCGGGCGCGGCGCCCTCGCCCGAGCAGGTCGTACACACCACGGCGGTGTCGACCTGGATCTCCTTGGTGGTGCCGAAGGCCGCCTCGTTGAGGTCGATCTCCAGGCGGATCATTGCGTCCTGGCCGCGGCGGGTCCGCGAGCGCGGGCCGCGCTGCGAGGCCGTGCCGAAGAAGGCGTCCATGATGTCCGAGAAGTTGCCGAAGCCACCGGCACCGAAGCCACCGGCACCGCCGCCGCCCGACGACGACAGCGGGTCGCCGCCGAGGTCGTACACCTGCTTCTTCTGCGGGTCGGAGAGCACCTCGTAAGCGGCGTTGATCTCCTTGAACCGCTCCTGGGTCTTCGGGTCGGGGTTCACATCGGGGTGAAGTTCCCTCGCCAGCCTCCGGAAGGCCTTCTTGATCTCGTCCTGAGATGCGTCGCGGCGCACGCCGAGTACGGCGTAGTAGTCCGTGGCCACTTACGACTCCGCCAGGATCTGTCCGACGTAACGTGCCACTGCGCGTACCGCTCCCATCGTTCCGGGGTAATCCATGCGGGTCGGTCCGACCACGCCGAGTTTGGCGACCGCCTCGCCGCCGGAACCGTAGCCGACCGATACGACGGACGTGGAGTTCAGTCCTTCATGGGCGTTGTTCTCGTGCCCGATGCGTACGGTCATGCCCGATTCCTTGGCCTCGCCGAGCAGCTTGAGGAGCACGACCTGCTCCTCCAGCGCCTCCAGCACCGGCCTGATGGTCAGCGGGAAGTCGTGTCCGAAGCGGGTGAGATTGGCGGTGCCGCCGATCATCAGCCGCTCCTCGGTCTCTTCGACCAGGGTTTCGAGGAGGGTGGCGAGGACCGTCGAAACGGTTCCTCGGTCCTCCGGTTCAAAGGACTCCGGCAGGTCCTGCACGAGCTGCGGCACGTCCGCGAAGCGGCGCCCCACGACCCGTGCGTTGAGCCGGGCCCGCAGGTCCGCGAGCGAGGCGTCGCCGAACGGCGCCGGGCAGTCGACCATGCGCTGCTCGACCCGCCCGGTGTCGGTGATCAGCACCAGCATCAGCCGGGCCGGCGCCAGTGAGAGGAGCTCCACGTGCCGCACCGTCGAGCGGGTCAGCGACGGGTACTGGACGACCGCCACCTGCCGGGTCAGCTGCGCGAGCAGCCGCACCGTACGGGCGACGACGTCGTCCAGGTCGACGGCGCTGTCCAGGAAGTTCTGGATCGCGCGGCGCTCGGGCGACGACAGGGGCTTGACGCCCGCGAGCCGGTCGACGAAGAGCCGGTAGCCCTTGTCGGTCGGGATCCGGCCGGCGCTGGTGTGGGGCTGGGCGATGAAGCCCTCCTCCTCCAGTACCGCCATGTCGTTGCGCACGGTCGCCGGTGAGACGCCCAGTGCGTGCCGCTCGGTCAGGGCCTTGGACCCCACCGGCTCCTCGGTGCCGACATAGTCCTGGACGATGGCGCGCAGCACCTCAAGCCTGCGTTCACTGAGCATCGCGCACACCTCCAGTTGCCGTCCGTTTTGGCACTCGCTGTGTTCGAGTGCCAGCAATCCCCCGGCCAGTGTACGGCCGACCGGTACGCCCCTAGCAAGGGCGGCCGACCACGCTACCGTGCGACGTCACCGGGGGATTGCGGATAGCGTCGCGTCATGGACGTCAATTGGGAAGAGTTCGGCTGGGAGCGCCTGGGTGACGGGGTGGGCCGCAGGCGCCTGCCGGTCTGGGACGCCACGGCCGGGCTGGTCTCCGGGGAGCACGGGCTCCTCCTTTACGACACCGGCGCGACCCTCCAGGAGGGCGCCGAGCTCCGGACGCAGGCCGAGGCGCTGTTCGGCCGCCGGGTGACCCATATCGCACTCAGCCACCCGCACTTCGACCACGTCCTCGGCACGGCCGCCTTCGCCGGCGCCGAGGTGTTCGGGGCGGTCGGGATCGAGCGCGCCCTCGACCGCGACGAGCTGCGCAGCGACGCGACGCGCCAGGGTGTGCCGGACGACGCGGCAGCCGAGGCCGCCGACCTGCTGGTCAGGCCGCAGCACATGGTGTGCGGCGAGTGGACCCTGGACCTGGGCGGCCGCCAGGTCCTGCTCGCCAACGTGGGCCCGGGCCACTCCGGCCACGACCTGGCGGTCCTGGTCCCGGCGAGCGGCGGATCTCCCGAGATCGTCTTCTGCGGCGACCTGGTCGAGGAGTCGGGCGAGCCCCAGGCGGGCCCGGACGCGGTGGGTTCGCGCTGGCCGGCCGCCCTGGACCGGCTGCTCTCGCTGGGCGGCGAGGACGCGGTGTACGTACCGGGGCACGGGTCGGTGGTCGACGCGGCCTTCGTCCGCGCCCAGCGGGACCAACTCGCGGCCAGGTTCGGCTCGTAGGGGTGGGCGGGCCGCCGTATTCTCTGTCGAATGCGCAGCTACAGCCCTGACCTGACGCCCCCCTGGAAGAAGAAGCAGGCCCCCGCGCCCGAGGTGCCGGCGGAGGCCGATCTGGTCGTGGAGGAGGTCTCCACGGGGTTCTGCGGGGCCGTGATCCGCTGCGAGAAGACGGCCGAGGGGCCGACGGTCACGCTGGAGGACCGCTTCGGCAAGCACCGCGTCTTCCCGCTCGCGCCGCGCGGCTTCCTGCTGGAGGGCAAGGTGGTCACGCTGGTACGCCCCTCCGCCGCCCCCGTACGCCCCGCCCGCACCGCCTCCGGATCGCTGGCCGTACCGGGCGCGCGGGCCCGGGTCGCGCGGGCGGGCCGGATCTACGTCGAGGGCCGCCACGACGCGGAGCTGGTGGAGAAGGTGTGGGGCGACGACCTGCGCATCGAGGGCGTGGTCGTCGAGTACCTGGAGGGCATCGACGACCTCCCCGCGATCGTCGCCGAATTCTCCCCCGGCCCGGACGCCCGCCTCGGCGTCCTGGTGGACCACCTCGTTCCCGGCTCGAAGGAGTCCCGCATCGCGGCGTCGGTGACGGATGCGGACGTACTGATCGTCGGCCACCCGTACATCGACGTGTGGGAGGCGGTGAAGCCGTCCTCGGTGGGCATCGCGGCGTGGCCGAGGGTTCCCCGGGGCGAGGACTGGAAGACGGGCGTGTGCCGGGCGCTGGGCTGGCCGGACAACACGGGCGCGGCGTGGCAGCACATCCTGTCCCGCGTCCACACGTACAAGGACCTGGACCCGACGCTGCTGGGCTCGGTGGAGCACTTGATCGACTTCGTGACGGTGCCGTAGTCCCTACGGGGGGCATGGATAAGGCATATACACCCGTAGGAATCGCATCTACCGAGACCCTGCGCGGGGTGCGGTGCGTCCGATTGTCGGTGCGGACGGATGAGACCGCCAGCCCCGAGCGTCAGCGCGAAGCCGACGGCATAGCAGCGGCAGCCCTCGGCATCGACTTCGGCGAGGGCGACACACTGCGCGAAGCGGTCGACCTGGACGTGTCCGCTTCCAAGATCGGCCCCTTTGATCGTCCGCAGCTCGGCGGGCGGCTCTCTCGGCCGGACGAGTTGACCTTGACCCCACCATTGAAGAGAACGCGACCATGGCCGACGAGATCGGCACCGAGAACAACCCCGACCACGGGCCCACGCCCATGGCCAAAGCGCACCGCAAGCTCACACCGAACGCTCTCGCGCCTGCCGCGTAACAACCCCGTACGAGACCGAGCACGCCCCGGTTGGCCACTGTCCGCCGGGGCTCTGGGCGTTCCCCGAGTGGCGTACAGGCTCGCCTTACCCCGCACCGACATGGAGTGTGCGGGCTAGGCCCGGTGCCTTACAGGTTCGTCCTGGAATGCAGTACGACCGGTCCGCACCGGCCCCGGTAGCCCCTCGGGCCCGCGGGGCTTTCCCATGCCCGCAGACGGGCCCATGGGGCGCGCCGAAGGCCCCTCGTCAGCTCGCCCTCGGGGGAACCAGGGAGCAGCGAGCGCGAGTCCGCTACGGCGGACAGGGGGACTGCACCGCCCATGAGTAACCGCCCTTGACCAGGGCGCCGAAAGGGTTGTAAGCGCGTGCAGTACCCACCGGGTCCAGACTGGCCCAAGTCGGTGAGTTCGCCGGGCTAGGCGGGACTGATCGTTGAATCGGGGCCGGGATAAACGAGCTGCTCATATCCGTCATCAAAGCGCACAAAATACGGCGGGGCGCCGTCGTTTCCCCGCACTTCCACGATCTCACCGGATAGTTCCGGCATTCCAATTCTGCCGGAGACGACGATGCGATCTCCAACCTTCGCCTGCATGATTCTCACCTTTCATAGCGGCGTGGCTGCTGACGCACCGATCAATACCCGGCGCGGTGGGCACTACCCGCTATGGCACTCGGAAGGGCGTACGGCCAGGACGGCCAAGACCGCTGACCCAACGACAGAGGTGCGCGGTACCGGCCCGTACGGGATATCGGCCGCAGAGTTCCCCGGTTCGAGTCCGGGGGCGGGCACTCAACAACAACGAGCACCACCAGGACGGAGTTCGGTACGGCAGGGACGGACTAGCTGGCACTTAATTCAAGCTGTCCCGCTCGCTGCATCGTCGGGCGGGACAGAACCCCTGCTTACGGGCATCGGGGCTTCCCGAGACCCTCCGGGGGTGTGTTCGGCTGCGGCCCGTCGCCTGTTGGGGCTCCGCCCCCGGGCATGCTGGTCAGTCGACCAGATCCCTTACCACCGCATCTGCCAGGAGTCGGCCCCGCAGGGTCAGAACCGCCCGACCCGCGTCGAACGCCGCCGGGTCGAGGAGGCCCTCGCCCACCGCGCGGCGCGCCGCCGCGAGGCCCGCCGGGCGCAGCAGGGTCAGCTCGCAGCCCTCGCGGAGCCGGAGCTCAAGGAGCACGCGCTCGACGCGGCGGTCCTCGGGGGCCAGCACCTCGCGCCCGGCCCCCGGGGAGCGGCCCCCGGCCAGCGCCGCCGCGTACGCGCCGGGGTGCTTCACGTTCCACCAGCGCACCCCGCCGACGTGGCTGTGCGCGCCGGGACCGGCGCCCCACCAGTCGGCGCCGCGCCAGTACAGCTCGTTGTGCAGGCAGCGGCCGGCCTCGGTGGTGGCCCAGTTCGACACCTCGTACCAGGAGAAACCGGCCGAGCCGAGGACCTCGTCGGCGATCAGGTAGCGGTCCGCGTGCTCGTCGTCGTCCGTCATCGGCACCTCGCCGCGCCGGATCCGCCGGGCGAGCTGGGTGCCCTCCTCCACGATCAGGGCGTACGCGCTGATGTGGTCGGGCCCGGCGCCGACGGCCGCCGCGAGCGAGGCCCGCCAGTCGTCGTCGCTCTCGCCCGGGGTGCCGTAGATCAGGTCCAGGTTGACGTGCTCGAAGCCCGCCGCGCGCGCCTCGGCGACGCACGCCTCGGGGCGGCCGGGCGTGTGCGTGCGGTCGAGGACCTTCAGGACGTGCTGCCGGGCGCTCTGCATGCCGAAGGAGACCCGGTTGAACCCGCCGTCCCGCAGCTCCGCCAGATACGCCGGGTCCACCGAATCGGGGTTGGCCTCGGTGGTCACCTCGGCGTCGTCGGCGAGGCCGAATTCGTCCCGTACGGCGGCCAGCATGCGCACCAGGTCGCCCGCGGCGAGCAGCGTCGGCGTGCCGCCCCCGACGAAGACGGTCCGCACCGGGCGCGGGTCGTCGGCGAGCACCTTCCGGGCGAGCCGGATCTCCTCGACGACCATGTCCGCGTAGTTGTCGCGGGACGCGAGGACACCGCCCTTGCCGACCAGCTCGCTGGCCGTGTACGTGTTGAAGTCGCAGTAGCCGCAGCGCGTCGCGCAGTACGGCACGTGCAGGTAGAACCCGAGCGGCCGCTCCCCCGCGCCCTCCAGGGCGTGGCGGGGCAGCGACCCGTCCTCGGGCATGGGCTCACCATCGGGCAGTACGGAAGGCATGCCCCCATTGTCCGGCACCGCGGGTGCTGCCGGGTCACCTCGCCCTCAGGACGAGCAGCGCAAGATCGTCCGCGGGCGGGGCCTCGGCGAACGCGTACACCGCCTGCTTGATCCGGGCGGCCACCCCGGACGCGGTCAGGCCCGTGCAGCGGGCCAGGACCGCGGCGAGCCCGTCGCCGTCGTCGAGCAGCCGCGGTCCCGAGCGCCGCTCGGTGATCCCGTCGGTCACACACAGCAGGGTGTCGCCGGAGGTCATCCGGAAGGTTTCGCTCTCGTACCGCGCGCCCTCGACCACACCGAGCAGCATCTGCGGGGCGGCGGCCGGCCGCACCGAGCCGTCGGGGCGCAGCAGCAGCGGCAGCGGATGCCCGGCGCTGACCAGCGTGCACCGCACTCCCCTGCCCTCGGCGTCCGGCACGAGCTCCCCGTACAACAGGGACAGGAAGCGGGTCTGCGGGCCGTCCGGCGGCTCGGCCGGTGCGGCGGACTCGACGGCCGCCAGGCGGATCGCGGCCTCGGCTGCCTCGGTGGCGTCGGTCGTGTTGTCCACGAGCAGCTGGTTGAGCCGGTCCAGTACCTCGTGCACGGCGTATCCCTCGCGGGCGAGCAGTCGCAGCCAGGGCCGGGCGAGCCCGGTCAGCACCGCGGCCTCGGGGCCGCTGCCCTGGACGTCACCGAGCGCGAAGCACCAGCGGCCGCCGGCGCCGGGGAACACGTCGTAGAAGTCGCCGCCCGCCACGCCCCCGTTGCTCGGCTGGTAGACGAGGGCGCTGTCGACGCCGGGGATCTCGGCGACGCGGCTCGGCAACAGGCCGCGCTGGAGCACCCGGCTGATGGTGGCCTGCCGGGTGTACTGACGGGCCGCGCCGATCGCGAGGCCCACTCGGCGCGCGAAGTCCTCGATCAGGCCGGTGACTTCGTCGGGCATGCGTATCAGGCCGGCCCGGCCGAGCAGCAGGACGCCCACTCCGCGCCCGCCCGCGACCAGGCGGTACGCCAGGGCCGCGCCGTCGTGGGGCTGCCCGGCCATGCGCGGCCAGGGCACCGGCACGGGACCCGTGCCGACCGATGCGGGCAGCCGGGGCGGCTCCTTCTCGACGGTCGCCCGCAGCACTTCGAGCGCGGACTCCCTGGCGTGCCAGACGCGGGCCAGCCGGGGCGCGGCGGCGGGGCCGGCGTCCGCGTCGAGCCAGATGGCGCACCAGTCGGCGAACCTGGGCACCATGAGCTGTCCGGCGAGCGCCGCGATCATGTCCTCGTCGAACTGCCCGGCAAGGAGGTCGGAGGCCTCGGCGAGGAAGGTGAGGGCGCCGCGGTCGACCCAGTCGGGTTCGGGCTGCCGCGGGCCGCGGTGGGGGTTCGGGGCGAGTATCTCGGCCGCGCGCAGGCCGCGTTGGAGGACGTCTGCGCAGGGGGCCCGGTTCGGCCCGGGCTGCTCGTCGCCGTGCACCGCGAGGCGGGCCCAGACGGTTTTGCGCCCGGTGCGGTAGGTGATGCCCCAGCATTCGGCGAGCGCCGCTACGACGTGCAGACCGCGCCCGTACTCGTACTCGGCCCGCTCGTCCCGCGCGCAGCGCGGCTCGCTGCGTACCGTGCGGGAGGGATGCTGGTCGGAGACCTCGATGACGAGGGCGGCGGGTCCCGGCCCGTCACCGGGCCCCAGGCGGCAGAGCAGTTCGACGGCCGTGCCCGCGTGCACGACCGCGTTGGTGACCAGCTCGCTGACCAGGACCGCCGCGTCGTCCACGAACCGGTCGGAGAATTCGGGGACTTCGCCCGGCGCCGGCGGCCCGGGCCCGGCCCAGCCGGCGAGCGTGGCCCGTATGAACCGGCGGGCGGCCCCGGGCGCAAGCGAGTTTCCGGGCAGCCGGGTGCGGGCGGCCGCATGGGTCCTGGGCGCCGCCGGGAGGCCCGGGGCGGCGTCGGCGGTCCGGGTCCCGGCGCCCGCGGAAGGGGCGTGCGAGGACGGTGGAATCAGGCTGTTCAAGGTCTCCCGCTGCGTTGGAAGGGGTCCCACGGTGCGGCTCCTGACCGGTTCTTGCGATGCGCCGCTCACGACTCCGACAGAGTGACAGACTGAGCGTGGCCATAAGCGCCGAGTCATCGAAGTGGGCAGCGATGAACACAGACAGTGCTATGCCTCCCGGGGAGGGAGGCTGGGTCCGGGCCTCGGAGCTGCGGCCCCTGCTTGCCGCCATGCAAACGTTGCGCGACGGAGACTTCCGGGTCCGGCTCCAGGAGGTCCACGAGGGCATGCCGGCCGAACTGGCCGCGGTCTTCAACCAAGTGGTGGTGCGCAACCAGCACTTCAGCGACGAGCTGACCCGGGTGCGCCGCGAGGTGATCCGGCACGGGCGGCTCGACGACCGGCTCGCGGCCAGCCCCGGGCAGGGCACCTGGACCGCCAGCATCGCCAATGCGAACACCCTGCTGGACGCCCTGGTGGTGCCGGCGGCGAACGCGACCCGGGTGCTCGACGCGGTGGCGGGCGGCGATCTGACCCAGCGGGTCGATCTGCACGACGGCAACCGCCAGTTGCGCGGCGATCTGCGCCGCCTTGGCGGCGCGGTCAACAAGATGGTCGACCAGCTCTCGCTGTTCACCGGCGAGGTGACCCGGGTGGCCCGCGAGGTCGGCACCGAGGGCCGGCTCGGCGGGCGGGCCAAGGTGCAGGGCCTCAGCGGCAGTTGGCGCGATGTCACCGAGGCCGTGAACACGATGGCCGCGCGGCTCACCGCGCAGGTCCGCGACATCGCGGCGGTGACCACGGCGGTGGCCCGCGGCGACCTGACCCGTACGGTCACGGTCGAAGCCACCGGCGAGTTACTGGAACTGAAGCTGACCGTGAACACCATGGTGGACCAGCTGTCCGCCTTCGCCGACGAGGTCACGAGGGTAGCCCGCGAAGTCGGCACCGAGGGCCGGCTCGGCGGCCGCGCCCAGGTCCGGGGCGTGTCCGGGGTCTGGAAGAACCTCACCGACAACGTCAACCTGATGGCGTCCAACCTGACTTCACAGGTACGCAACATCGCCCAGGTCACCACCGCCGTCGCCAACGGCGACCTGTCCCAGAAGATCACCGTCGACGCGCAGGGCGAGATCCTGGAGCTCAAGTCCACCATCAACACCATGGTCGACCAGCTCTCCGCCTTCGCCGACGAAGTCACCAGGGTGGCCCGCGAAGTCGGCACCGAAGGAAACCTCGGCGGCCGCGCCCAGGTCCGGGGCGTCTCCGGCGTCTGGAAGGACCTCACCGAGAACGTCAACTTCATGGCGGACAACCTGACTTCGCAGGTGCGCAACATCGCGCTCGTGTCGACCGCCGTCGCCCAGGGAGACCTCGGCAAGAAGATCACCGTCGAGGCGAAGGGCGAGATCCTGGAGCTGAAGACCACCATCAACACCATGGTCGACCAGCTCTCCGCCTTCGCCGACGAAGTCACCAGGGTGGCCCGCGAAGTCGGCACCGAAGGAAACCTCGGCGGTCAGGCCCAGGTGCGCGGCGTCGCGGGTGTCTGGAACGACCTGACGGAGAACGTCAACTTCATGGCATCCAACCTGACTTCACAGGTACGCAACATCGCCCAGGTCACCACCGCCGTCGCCAACGGCGACCTGTCGAAGAAGATCACCGTCGACGCGCGCGGCGAGATCCTGGAGCTGAAGGACACCGTCAACACCATGGTGGAGCAGCTCCGCGCCTTCGCCGACGAAGTCACCAGGGTGGCCCGCGAAGTCGGCACCGAAGGAAACCTCGGCGGCCGCGCCCAGGTCCGGGGCGTCTCCGGCGTCTGGAAGGACCTCACCGAGAACGTCAACTACATGGCGGACAACCTGACTTCACAGGTGCGCAACATCGCCCAGGTCGCCACGGCCGTGGCCCAGGGCGACCTCTCCAAGAAGATCGACGTGGACGCCCGCGGCGAGATCCTGGAGCTGAAGACCACCATCAACACCATGGTGGACACGCTGTCCTCGTTCTCCTCCGAGGTCACCCGGGTGGCTCGCGAGGTGGGCTCCGAGGGCCAACTGGGCGGCCAGGCACGGGTGGAGGGCGTGTACGGCACCTGGAAGCGCCTGACGACCAGTGTGAACGAGCTCGCGCTCAACCTCACCACTCAGGTCCGCGCGATCGCCGAGGTGGCGTCCGCCGTGGCCCAGGGCGACATGTCGCGTTCGATCACCGTGGAGACCCGGGGCGAGGTCTCCGAGCTGAAGGACAACATCAACCTCATGGTGTCCAACCTCCGCGAGACCACCCGCGCCAAGGACTGGCTGGAGTCCAATCTGGCCCGCCTCGCCGGTCTGATGCAGGGCCACCGCGATCTGATGGAGGTCGCCGACCTGATCCTGCGCGAACTGACCCCGCTGGTGAACGCCCAGTACGGCGCGTTCTTCCTCGCCGACCCCGACGGCGAGGACGCCCCGTCCCGCACCACCAGCTCCACCAAGGGCCTCGCCTTCATCGCCGGGTACGGCTCGGCCCAGGGCGCGACCGTCGACACGACCGGCATGCCGGGCCACGGTCTGGTCCGCCAGGCGGCCCTGGAGAAGAAGAGGATCCTCCTGGAGGAGGCCCCGCCGGACTACATCAAGATCAACTCCGGGCTCGGGGAGGCCTCCCCGGCCAGTGTCGTCATCATCCCGATCCTCTTCGAGGACAAGCTGCTCGGCGTCATCGAGCTCGCCTCCTTCTCCCGATTCTCCGACGTCCACCTGGCCTTCTTCGACCAGTTCGTGAACACGATCGGGGTCGCGATCAACACCATCATCGCCAACTCCCGTACCGAATCGCTGCTGAGCGAGTCCCAGCGGCTCGCCATCCAGCTCCAGGAGCGCTCGGACGAACTCCAGCGCCAGCAGGCCGAGTTGCAGCGCTCGAACGCGGAACTGGAGGAAAAGGCAGCCCTGTTGGCGACGTCGTCGCAGTACAAGTCCGAATTCCTGGCGAACATGTCGCACGAGCTGCGCACGCCCCTCAACTCGCTGCTCATCCTCGCCCGGCTGCTCTCCGACAACCCGGACTCCCATCTCTCGGACCAGGAAGTGCGGTTCGCCACCACGATCCACCGCTCGGGCTCCGACCTCCTCCAGCTGATCAACGACATCCTGGACCTGTCGAAGATCGAAGCGGGCCGCATGGACGTACGCCCCAAGAAGCTCCCCCTCATCAAGCTCCTCGACTACGTCCACGCCACCTTCCGCCCCATCACCCTCGACCGGGGGCTCGCCTTCGAGGTGTCGGTCGGCGAGGACGTGCCGCGCGAGATGTACTCCGACGAGCAGCGCCTCCAGCAGATCCTGCGCAATCTGCTGTCCAACGCGATCAAGTTCACCTCGTCGGGCCGCGTCGAGCTGCGCGTCAACCGCATCAAGGACCCGGAGAACGCCGTGCTGAGCGACGTGGACGACCTGATCGCCTTCGCCGTCACGGACACCGGCATCGGCATCGCGCCGGAGAAGCTCCCGGTGATCTTCGAGGCGTTCCAGCAGGCCGACGGCACCACCAACCGCAAGTACGGCGGCACCGGCCTCGGCCTGTCCATCAGCCGGGAGATCGCCGGACTGCTCGGCGGCCGGATCATCGCCGAGAGCCAGCCGGGCAGCGGCTCCACCTTCACGCTGTACGTCCCCGTCCGCTATCCGGGCCATGTGCTCAGCGAGGCCGAGCAGGACCCCGAAGCCACCCTCGACGCCTCCGATCGGCTCTCCTCCGATCACGTCCTGCTGCCCGACCAGGACGACGGCTGGCCCGCCACCACCAAACTGGAGGAGTGGAAGCGGGGGCGCGCGGGCAACGTGCTGCCCGGCCGCCGGGTCCTGATCGTCGACGACGACATCCGCAACGTGTTCGCGCTCACCCACGTCCTGGGCCGGGTCGGCATGCCGGTGCTCTACGCGGAGAACGGGCGCGAGGGCATCGAGGCCCTGGAGCGCAACCCGGACATCGAACTCGTCCTGATGGACATCATGATGCCGGAGATGGACGGCTACGAGACCATCGAGGCGATCCGGCGCAGCCCGCAGTGGAGCGACCTTCCGATCATCGCGCTCACCGCCAAGGCGATGCCCGGCGACCGCGAGAAGTCGATCGCGCAGGGCGCCAACGCGTACGTGCCGAAGCCCGTGGACGTGGACCAGCTCCTCATGGTCGTCTGCACCCTCCTGGACCCCGGCGGCGAGTCGCCGCAGGACGGGGCCACATCTTCCGTCCCGGAACAGTCGAGCGGCACCGGGGACACCGCGACCGCACCACCGAGCGTATGAGGCGAACCCCGTCATGAGCACAGCGGCACGACCGTCCGGCGACCGGGCGAGCATCCTCCTGGTCGACGACATGGAGGACAACCTGATCGCCCTGGAAGCGGTCCTCGGCCCCCTTAACGAGCCGCTGGTTCGGGCGCGTTCGGGCGAGGAGGCGATGAAGGCACTGCTGCGGCAGAAGTTCGCGGTGGTGCTGCTCGACGTGCGGATGCCGGGCATGGACGGGTTCGAGACCGCGTCCAACATCAAACGGCTCGACCAGACGAAGGACGTGCCGATCATCTTCCTGACCGGTACGGATGCCGACAACGGGTATGCGTTCCGCGGGTACGCCACGGGTGCGGCGGACTTCCTCACCAAGCCCTTCGACCCCTGGGTGCTGCGCGCCAAGGTCAACGTCTTCCTCGATCTGCACCGCAAGAACCGCCAGTTGGAGCGGCTGCTCGCGCAGGAGCAGAAGCAGCTGAGCCGGATCGCCGACCGCCTCGGCCTGATCGAGACGGAGCTGTCCCGCGAGGGGCCGGGCGACATGAGAGACGTACGCCGCCAACTGGCCGGCGTGGAGGAGGTGTTGAGGGAGCTGAGATGCGGCCGGGAACGCTGAGCCCGGCCGCGTCACACCTCCTACGCCTCGCGGGAGCCCGCGTACATCTCCTCGATCAGCGGGCGGTACTCGCGCTCCACCACCGGCCGCTTCAGCTTCAGGCTGGGCGTCAGCTCGCCGTGCTCCACGTCCAGATCGCGCGGCAGGAGCCGGAACTTCTTGATCGTCTGCCAGCGCTGGAGCCCCTCGTTGAGGCGGGCCACGTAGCCGTCGATGAGCTCGACCGTGCGGGGGGCCGCCACGACGTCGGCGTACGAACCCTTGATGCCCTGTTCCTTGGCCCAGCCGAGGATGGTCGGCTCGTCCAGGGCGATCAGCGCGGTGCAGAAGTTCCGGTCGGCGCCGTGCACCAGGATGTTGGAGACGAACGGGCAGACCGCCTTGAACTGGCCCTCGACCTCGGCCGGCGCGATGTACTTGCCGCCGGAGGTCTTGATGAGGTCCTTCTTGCGGTCGGTGATGCGCAGATAGCCGTCGGCGGACAGCTCGCCGATGTCGCCGGTGTGGAACCAGCCGTCGGACTCCAGGACCTCGGCGGTCTTCTCGGGCAGCCCGTGGTAGCCCTGCATGATGCCGGGGCTGCGCAGCAGGATCTCGCCGTCGTCCGCGATCCGCACCTCGGTGCCGGGCAGCGGCTTGCCGACGGTGCCGGTGCGGTAGGCCTCGCCCGGGTTGACGAAGGAGGCGGCCGAGGACTCGGTGAGACCGTAGCCCTCCAGGATGTGGATGCCGGCGCCGGAGAAGAAGAAGCCGATCTCGGGCGCGAGCGCCGCCGAGCCGGAGACACAGGCCCGCAGCCGCCCGCCGAACGCCTCGCGGATCTTGCTGTAGACCAGCGCGTCCGCGACCTTGTGCTTGGCAGCGAGCGCGAACGGCGCCCCGGGCCGCCCGGTGCGGCGGAAGTTGTCCTGGCTGACCTTCGCGTACTCGCGGGCCACCCCGGCCGCCCACTGGAAGATCTTGTACTTGGCCCCGCCGCCTTCCCGGGCCCGGCCCGCGACGCCGTTGTAGACCTTCTCGAAGATGCGGGGCACCGCGGCCATGTAGGTCGGCTG
The DNA here is from genome assembly GCF_044458185.1 of Streptomyces sp. NPDC050485. Lineage (NCBI taxonomy): Bacteria > Bacillati > Actinomycetota > Actinomycetes > Kitasatosporales > Streptomycetaceae > Streptomyces > Streptomyces sp. NPDC050485. The sequence goes on from NZ_JBITHR010000001.1 coordinate 212,597, forward strand.
GACGACCGGCAGATTCTCGATGATCTTGTCGATCCGGCCGTCGACCGCCGTCACATGGCCGACCTCGATCTGGCCGGAGGTGAGGACCTTGCCGAAGACATGGGCGAGCGGCAGCCACAGGTACTGCACGTCGTCGGCGGTGACCAGACCGGTCGCGGCGATCGCCTTCGCCATGTACGACCAGTTGTCGTGCGGCAGCCGTACGCCCTTGGGCCGGCCGGTGGTGCCGGAGGTGTAGATGAGGGTGGCGAGCTGGTCGGCGGTGATGGCCGCGACGCGCTCCTTGACCGCCTCGGGGTTCTTCTCCAGGTGGGCGGCGCCTCGCGCCTCCAGCTCGGCGAGGCTGAGCACCCAGCCCTGAGGGTCGTCCTCGGCGGGCTCGACGCCGGCCGGGTCGAGGACCACGACGTGCTTCAGGCTCGGCAGCTCGGCGCGGCGCTCGCGGGCCTTGGCCAGCTGGGCGGCGTCCTCCGCGATCAGGACCCGGCTCTCGGAGTCGGCCAGGATGAACGCCGACTCCTCGGCGTTGGTGGAGGGGTAGATCGTGGTCGTGGCGGCGCCCGCGCACATCACCCCGAGGTCGGCCAGGATCCACTCGACGCGGGTGGAGGAGGAGAGCGCGACCCGCTCCTCGGCGCTTACGCCCAGGTCGATCAGGCCAGCGGCGACGGCGTAGACCCGCTCGGCGGCCTGCGCCCAGCTCAGCGACTTCCATTCGTCGGGCGCCCGGCCCGCGCCCGGAACCGGGTAGCGGTAGGCCTCCGCGTCCGGCGTGGCGTCCACGCGCTGGACGAAGAGGGTCGCCACGGACGGCGGCCGGTTCTCGATCAAGGTCTGTGTGTCGCTCACGACGTCCTCCGGGCTGGCCTGCGGCAAGGCTGCACGACTGCTGGTTGTCCGAGTGCTCTGGCTTGTCCGATGCTTGTTTAACTGGCCAGTAACTACCGGGCCGTGATCAGAGTAGAGCGCCGTCGCCCGGCGCGTAAGGGGCAACGGAGAGTGGTTTCATAACGAACGGACCCCCGCGCGAAGGCGCGGGGGTCCGTTGTGGCGGTGGTGCGAAGAGCCGGTGATCGAGGGCGTACTACTTCTTCTTGCCGCCCGACTCGTCGCTGGAGAGCACCGCGATGAAGGCCTCCTGGGGGACCTCCACGGAGCCCACCATCTTCATCCGCTTCTTGCCCTCCTTCTGCTTCTCAAGGAGCTTGCGCTTGCGGGAGATGTCACCGCCGTAGCACTTGGCGAGGACGTCCTTGCGGATGGCGCGGATCGTCTCGCGGGCGATGACCCGGGAGCCGATGGCGGCCTGGATGGGCACCTCGAAGGCCTGCCGCGGGATGAGCTCGCGCAGCTTGGCGACGAGCCGCACACCGTAGGCGTACGCCGCGTCCTTGTGCGTGACGGCGGAGAAGGCGTCGACCTTGTCGCCGTGCAGCAGGATGTCGACCTTGACCAGGCTCGCGGCCTGCTCGCCGGTGGGCTCGTAGTCGAGCGAGGCGTACCCGCGCGTCTTGGACTTCAGCTGGTCGAAGAAGTCGAAGACGATCTCGGCGAGCGGCAGGGTGTAGCGGATCTCGACCCGGTCCTCGGAGAGGTAGTCCATGCCGAGCAGGGTGCCGCGGCGGGTCTGGCAGAGCTCCATGATCGAGCCGATGAACTCGCTGGGCGCGAGGATCGTGGCCCGCACGACGGGCTCGAACACGTCCGAGATCTTGCCCTCGGGGAACTCGCTCGGGTTGGTGACCGTGACCTCCTTGCCGTCCTCCAGGACGACCCGGTAGACCACGTTGGGGGCGGTCGCGATGAGGTCGAGGCCGAACTCCCGCTCCAGGCGCTCGCGGATCACGTCCAGGTGCAGGAGGCCGAGGAAGCCGACGCGGAAGCCGAAGCCGAGGGCTGCCGAGGTCTCCGGCTCGTACACCAGGGCGGCGTCGTTGAGCTGGAGCTTGTCGAGGGCCTCACGCAGGTCCGGGTAGTCCGAGCCGTCCAGCGGATACAGACCGGAGAAGACCATCGGCTTCGGGTCCTTGTAGCCGCCGAGGGCCTCGGTCGCGCCGTTGTGCAGGCTGGTGATGGTGTCACCGACCTTGGACTGACGGACGTCCTTCACGCCGGTGATGATGTAGCCCACCTCGCCGACGCCGATGCCGTCGGCCGGGGTCATCTCCGGGGACGAGACGCCGATCTCCAGGAGCTCGTGGGTGGCGCCGGTCGACATCATGCGGATGCGCTCGCGCTTGTTGAGCTGGCCGTCCACCACACGGACGTAGGTGACGACACCGCGGTACGAGTCGTAGACCGAGTCGAAGATCATCGCGCGGGCGGGCGCGTCGGCGACGCCGACCGGGGCGGGCACGTCGCGGACCACGCGGTTCAGGAGCGCGTCCACGCCGACACCGGTCTTCGCCGAGACCTTGAGCACGTCCTCCGGCCGGCAGCCGATGAGGTTGGCGAGCTCCTCGGAGAACTTCTCGGGCTGGGCGGCCGGCAGGTCGATCTTGTTGAGGACGGGAACGATGGTGAGGTCGTTCTCCATGGCCAGGTACAGGTTGGCCAGCGTCTGCGCCTCGATGCCCTGGGCGGCGTCGACCAGCAGGACGGTGCCCTCGCAGGCGGCGAGTGAGCGCGAGACCTCGTACGTGAAGTCCACGTGGCCCGGGGTGTCGATCATGTTCAGGATGTGGGCCCGGCCCTGGTCGGGGCCCTCGGTGGGGGCCCACGGCAGCCGGACCGCCTGGCTCTTGATCGTGATGCCGCGCTCGCGCTCGATGTCCATCCGGTCGAGGTACTGGGAGCGCATCTGCCGCTGGTCGACCACGCCGGTCAGCTGGAGCATCCGGTCGGCAAGGGTCGACTTGCCGTGGTCGATGTGCGCGATGATGCAGAAGTTGCGGATCAGCGCCGGGTCGGTACGGCTCGGCTCGGGCACGTTGGGAGGAGTCGCGGGCACGCAGGGTCCTGATTCTTGAGACGCGCGGTCGAATCGCGGCGTCTCGTCTCGGGTCGACGACGGTTCGATACGTAAGTAGCAGTCTCTATCGTCCCACGCCTGCGGGCCTGTGCTCGGTTTGGGCTGGTCGGGAGGTGACTGGTAACGTGGACAGCTGTGTCTCGTCACCCTCTCGGCGGCAGGGCACAACTCAAGATCTAAATCATCGAACCTGCAAAGGCTCTTTCGTGGCGAACATCAAGTCCCAGATCAAGCGGAACAAGACGAACGAGAAGGCGCGCCTGCGCAACAAGGCCGTCAAGTCCTCGCTCAAGACCGCGATCCGCAAGGCTCGCGAGGCCGTCGCGGCCGGTGACCTCGAGAAGGCCACCGTGGCCACTCGCGAGGCCTCCAAGAAGCTCGACAAGGCCGTCAGCAAGGGTGTCATCCACAAGAACGCCGCCGCCAACAAGAAGTCGGCGCTGGCGCTCAAGGTGGCCGGCCTCCAGGGCTGAGACCAACCGCTTCATCTGATCGACCCGCCCGACGGGACCCAGCGGCCCCTCTACCGCTCCCGGACGGCAGCTCAGTGCCGCGCGCGGACGCGTTCGCCACGCGGGCGCGGCGCTATCCAGAAGTAACGCGAAGGCCCCGTTCCCGTCCTTCCCCAGGACGGAACGGGGCCTTTGTGCTGCCCGCGGCCGTTCAGCGGTGGGCGCGGCCGACCAGGTCCACGACCTCGCCGAGGAAGCCCTCGTCCAGCATGGTCGAGACCGCCGTGTCGCCCTCGTCCTCAAGGCCCGCGTCATGACAGGCCACGCCCACCAGATAGCCGCCGTCGAGCTCGAAGGTGGCGAACGCCCACTCGCCGTGCGAGGCGGGCTCGCCCTGCGGGGTGAGCAGGGTGGTGGCCTCCGGGTCGAAGCCGAACTGGGTGAAACCCATCCGCATGCCCTGCCCGAGCGCCTTGGTGTACGCCTCCTTCAGCGTCCAGGTGCGCACCAGGCGGCGCTGCTGCTCGGCCTCGTCCAGGGCGCCGAGCCAGCGGCGCTCGGCGGGGGTGCACAGGTGGCGCTGGACCGCGGAGTACTGGATGCGGCGGCCGGCCAGCTCGGTGTCGACGCCGACCCGGCCGCGCCGGTTGAGCCCCACCACCAGGAGGTCCCGGGTGTGACTGAGGCTGACCTCGATCTGGTCGCAGCCGCGCAGATAGGGGCGGCCGCCCGCCTTGGAGGCGAGCTCGACGGTCTCGGGCGGGGTCTGCAGGGCCGCGCCCGCGGCGTATTTGACAAGCAGCCGCGATGCCGCGAAGCGGTCGCGGGCCTCGGGTTCCTGGAGGGCGTTGAGGCGCTGCCAGTCGCGGGCGCCGAGCAGGGGACGCAGCTGGGGGTCGGCGACGGCGGCCGGCAGCCAGTCCCGCCAGCTCGCGTGGACCACCACATGGCCGTGCCAGGCCATCGACTGCCGCACCCGGCTCCAGGGGCTGTCCGGTCCCGGCATCAGAAGGGGTTCGGCGATGCCGGTCCTGGTGAGGGGGCTCATGGGGTACCTGCTTCCGCCAGAGGCGCGTCGTGAAGATCGAAACTGCGGCCGGCCCGAAAGCGCGCCAGCAGCTCCTCCGCGACCCGGTCGACGCAGTCCGGCGGCAGCGGAGGAAGGGTGAGGCCGAGGCGCCGCCCGTAGCGGTGCAGGGCGAGCATCAGCCAGGCGGGGTCGGCGAGGAACGTGCCGGTGTGGCGGTGGCGCTCCCAGGTGGCGAGGGCGGCGCCGGCCGCGGACAGCACGGAGTGCCGGTCGGCGAGCGCGGCGGTGGCGGGGCTCAAGAGCGCGGCCCGGTCGCCGGGTTCGATCAGGAGGCAGGCCTCGCGCACGGCGAGCAGATCGGCGTGGAAGGCGGCGGCCGTCGCGGAGAGCACGTCGCCGTACGCACCCGGCTCGCCGGAGTCGGCAAGCCGGGCGGCGCAGGCGGTCAGGGAGGCGGCCAGGAAGTCGCCGCCGCCCGCGACTTCGAGGCCGCCGAGGTCGAGGTGCGGCACGGGTTCGCCGGTACCGAACAGGGCGGCGGGCGGTTCGGCCTCCCGGCCCCAGAACTGCCGCGCCAGGAGCGGGAGTTGGGGGATCACCACGGCCTGGCAGGAAGCGGTCCCGGCGTGGCCGAGCCCGGCGGCGGGCAGATCGCGGAGCAGTTTGCCGAGCATGCCCTGGTCGGTGTCGCGGCTGTAGCCGCCGGCGCCGAGCACGGTGGCCAGCTCCTCCAGGTCGTCCCGGAGCAGATCCGGTACGAGGTATTTGAGTCCGGCGGCGGCCAGATGGGCGGCGCCGGGCAGCAGGGACAGCGCGCGCAGCACGGCGGTGGCCATGCTGTCGCCCGCGAGCAGATCGGCGAACACCCCGGCGAGCACCCCGCGTTGACGCCTTCCCACGGTGCCGGTGGCGAGCGCGGCGCGCACCGCCGCGCGCAGCACGGTGTCCACGGAGGCGAGCACCGCGCCGGTGATCAGGGTGCGGTTGAGCTGGAACGTACGCAGCGACAGGCGTACGCCCGCGCCGAGTTCGCCGACCAGGGCATCGCCGGGTACCGGGCACGCGTCGAACTCGTACCCGGCGAAGCGGCAGCCGCGCAGGCCCGTGGTGGGGCGGCGGGGCAGCAACCGCACGCCGTCGGGCGGCAGTCGGTCCGGGTCGAGGAGGAACACGGAGTGCGACGCGGGGCCGGGGGCGGGGTCGGTGCGGACGTAGGCGACGACGGCGCCCGCGCGTTCGGCGTTGATGACGACGTCCTTGCGACCGTCCAGGACATGGCCGCCCGAGTACTGCATGGCGGTGAGTTCGCCGCGCAGCATCGCGGTGCCGTGGGCCAGCGAGCGGTGCACGATGGCCGCGCGGCCGCCCGAGGCGAGCAGGCGCGCCACGCTCGCGCGCTGGCCCGGCGACCCGGCGGCGAACACCGGGGCGGCCGCGAACAGCGAGGTGATGCCGTAGCCGAAGGCGAGGGCGACATCGCGGCGGAAGACCGGCCGCAGCATCCGCATCAGCTGGTCGGCGTCGTGCAGCCGGCCGCCGAGCGCGACCGGCACCAGCTCGGCGCCGAAGCCCTCCTCGTCGAGCAACTCCTCTGCGGCGGCGAGCAGTTCGCCGTCGCCGTCGGCGGCGAGCAGGGCCCGGAAGCCCAGTGGGTTCGCCGGGTCGCAGGGGTCGCCGAAGCGGAATTCGAGCCGCTCGGCGCGGTGGCGTACCTCCGGGTCGGCGGCCCGGACGGCGGTGTCGGGCATGGGCTCAGCCTCCTTCCGGGGCGTACGGGGGCGCCGACGCGTACAGCGGGCGCAGTTCGCCGCGCAGATAGAGCTCGCGCATCAGTGAGCGGCGGACCTTGCCGCTGGTGGTGCGGCGCACGGTGCCGGGGCGGACCAGGACCACTGGGCCGAGCCGGGCGCCGAACTCCTCGTGCAGGCAGCCGCGTACCCGTTCGGCGAGGTCGGCGAGCTGGCCGCGGCTCCAGCCGGCGCCGCGGATCTCCTGGATGGCGACGATCTCCTCGCGTTCGGCGGGCGCGGAGAGCACCACGGCGGAGCCGAACGGGGCGCCGGACCGGGCGAGTTGGCGCTCGGCCTCCTGCGGGTGCAGGGTGCGGCCGTCCACCAGGAGGGCGTCCTTGATGCGGCCGGTGAGGTACAGCTCGCCGTCGCGCAGCGCGCCGAGGTCGCCGGTGCGCAGGAAGCCGCGTTCGCCCGACGCGGTGGCGTGGCCGAAGACAGCGGCGCTCTCCAGGGGGCGGCGCCAGTACCCGGCGGCCACCGCTTCGCCGCGCACCCAGATCTCGCCGACGGATCCGTCCGGCAGCACGGCCGAGCTGTCCGGGTCGACGATGCGTACGGTGACGCCGGTCGCGGGTCCGCAGCCGACCAGGGTGCGCACCGGGCGGCCCGGCTCGGGCGCGGCCAGCTGGCCGCGCTCAAGTCCTTCGGCACCCAACACCGCTTCTGTGGGCGAACGTTGACCGGTGAGGCTGACCAGGAGGGTGGCCTCGGCGAGCCCGTATCCGGCGGCGAGCGCGCCGGGGCGCAGGCCCGCGGCGGCGAAGCGCCGGGCGAAGGCGGCGAGGGTGACGGCGGAGACGGGTTCGGAGGCGTTGACGGCGGTGGCAAGGGCGCTGAGGTCGAGTTCCGCGAGGTCGTCGTCGGTGACGGCGGCGAGGCAGCGGGCGTACGCGGAGTCGGGGGCGGCGGTGACGGTGACGCGGTGCCGGGCCACCTCGTGCAGCCAGCGCATGGGGGCGGCCGCGAACAGGCGCTGGGGCATGAGGACGGCGGTGGCGCCGAGCCAGAGCGGATGCAGCAGCTGGCCGATCAGGCCGAGGTCGTGGTGGAGCGGGAGCCAGCCGCCGACGCGCGCGTTCTCATCGGTGCCGAGCGCGCCGCGCAGCGACTCCATGGTGGCGAGGAGGTTGGCGTGGGTGACCTGGACGCCGCGCGGGGCGGCGGTCGATCCGGAGGTGTACTGGATGAGCGCGGTGTCACCGGCGTCCACGGCGGGCGGCTGCCAGTCGGCGCCGTCGTCGGGCAGGCAGTCGACGGCGAGGCACACCACCGAGGACCGGCCGGCGTCGGCGAGGCGGCGGGAGAGTTCGGGGGCGTGTGCGGACTCGGTGAGCACGATCGCGGCATCGGTCTCGGCGGCGATCGCGGCGGTGCGTTCGGCGGCGGCCCGCGAGCTCTCCGGGGGCGGCACGGGCACGGCGACCCCGCCCGCGTACAGGCAGCCGATGAGCGCGGCGACGGTGTGCGGGCCGCCGTCCATGGAGATCAGCACGGGCGTGCCGGCCGCGCGGCGGCGCAGCAGCGCGGCCGCGACGGACCTGGCCCGCGCGTCGAGTTCCCGGTAGGTGCGCCGGCCGGGGTCGCCGTCACCGTCCAGGCAGAGCAGAGCGGTCTCGGCGGCTCTGTCGGCGAACCGCGCCGCCAGTGCGTGCGTGAAGCTCCTCGCTGGGGTCATCCTCTGCTCCCTGGTGCTCGGACGGATGGTCGGTCCTCCCACTCTGCGCGTCGGCCCTTGACGGGTACTTGAAGATCAACTGTTGGGGCGGCGGACCGCTCATCCCCTGGGTCCCGGCACCTCGCTCAGCAGGTCCTGCAGGAGCGACAGCTCCTGGCGGGTGAGCGGGACGTCGGGGCGCAGCCGCTCGGGGTGGCCCGGCGGCGGGCCGTCCGCGTCGGTGCGCAGCATCAGGCGGAACCCGCTGTCGAGCGAGCGCAGCCGGGCCCTGTTGCCGTCGGCCGCGGTCAGATACATGTCGACACCGCCGTGGATCATGAGGGCCTCGCCCACGGGTCGCAGCCAGCGGCCGACGAAGCGGCGCCACGTGCCCTTCGGGCGACGGCCGGAGCCGTCGCCCGGAACATCCGGGTTCGTCCGGAGGGCCATGTCAGAGAACCCCTTCCGAGCTGCAACGTCCGTTCATGTCCATGCCACCTCTCCCTTCGCCCCGGCCGCCGGGACGGCGCCGGGGTGGAGGGAGGATGGGAGCGGCCACTTGAGCGGTGGTCGGGCGCTGGCTGAAAGGCGCCGGTGCGAGGGCGCTCGTACCGGTCCGGAAACGGCATGTGCCGGATTCGTCTCAGCCCGGGATCTTGGCCGCGTCCTATTGCATAATCGCTGGAACCGACCCTTGATCCAGCACAACGGGGGGCACCATGGTGCGAGTTCTGATCGCCGAAGACATGCATATGCTGCGCAAGGCATTGGTGTCACTCATTGAACTGGAGCCCGATCTCGAAGTGGTCGCGGAGCTGTCGTCGGGTACGGACATCGTGCCGACCGCGATGGCCATGCGGCCGGATGTCGCCGTCCTGGACATCGATCTGCCCGGCACCGACGGCATCACCGCCGCCGCCGGACTGCACACCTCGGTGCCGGAGTGCCGCACGCTGATCCTCACCAGCCTCGGCAGACCCGGCAACCTCAGACGGGCGCTGGCCGCGCACGTCTCGGGTTTCCTGCCGAAGGACTCGGATCCGGACAGCCTCTGCGCCGCGATCCGCCAGGTGGCCTCGGGCGAGCGCGTGATCGATCCGCAACTGGCCCTCGCCACCCTCGACTCCGGCCCCTCCCCCCTGACCGACCGCGAGCAGGAAGTGCTCCAGCTCGCCTCGGAGGGCATGGAGGCCGCCCAGATCGCCACCCGGCTGCACCTGTCGTCCGGCACCGTACGGAACTATCTGACCTCGGCCGTCAGCAAACTCAACGCGCGTAACCGCGTCGACGCGATCCGCCTCGCGCGCGAAGCGGGGTGGCTGCACTCGGTCTGAGGACCGGGGCCGGGGCTGCCGCCACAGTCCCGGACAAAACGTTTCTCCGCCGACCTCGCCACGGCGCCCCAGCCGTGCCCGGTACGGGCCCTCAGTGCTGCCCGGCACGCGCCCCCAGCCCGCTCGTAACGTCCCTCACGCCGCGAGCAGTTCGACCTCGGCCTTCAGCTCGAACCAGCCGTCCGGCCGCGGCCCCGCCATCAGCCGGCCGTTCACCGCGTTGACCCGGGTGGTCAGATTGCCTATGCCGCTGCCCCCGTCGGCCTTGGAGTCGAGGCCGGGCGCGGCGCAGCCGTCCACGCCGTCGTTGACGAGCGTGAGGCACACCCCGGCCGCGGTGCGCTGCGCGGTGATCTTGCAGTGTGCGGCCCTGCTGTGCCGCAGCATGTTGGTCAGGCCCTCGCGCAGCATGGTGGCGAGCACGGTGTCCACGTCGCCGGGCAGCTCTCCGCAGTCGGTGTCCACGGTGGCCCGGATGCCCACTCCGGCCAGCATCGCGGTGGCGTTCGCCGCCTCCGCGGTGAGGCTCATCCGCTGCCGCCCGTCGGCCACCGTGCGGACGTCGGCGAGCGCCTGCCGGGCGATCTGGAGCACCTCGGTGAGTTCCTCCTGCGCCTGCACCGGCCTGGTCTTCGCGAGGCGGCGTACCAGCTCGCACTTGAGGGTGATCGCGGAGAGGCTGAAGCCGAGCAGGTCGTGCAGGTCGCGGGCGAAGCGCAGGCGTTCGGTGGTCACCGCGAGCCGGGCGATCTCGGTGCGCGAGCGGTGCAGTTCGGAGGCGAGCTGCGCCATGCGGGAGAGGCCGAAGACGACGAGGGCGCAGATCGGGGTGTACGCGGTCTCGTAGATGACGTCCTGGAGCGGCACCCCGGACGCGTACAGCGCGGCGTCGCTGGCCGCGGTGACGATCAGCAGCGCCGGCCAGGCGGCCACCGCGGGCAGCACCAGGAGCGCGGAGCCCGCCAGGAATCCGGGGATGCCCGGCCAGGCGCGGCCGAAGGCCAGGAAGGGCAGGAACTGGAACACCACCTGGAGGCCGAGCGCCCCGTACCGCAGTCGCGAGCGGTAGCGCGCAGCCCAGGAGAACCGCCAGTGGAAGGACTCGGTCAGCTGGAGCGCGAGGAGGGCGAGCAGGCACAGCTCCACGCCTTTGGGGAAGCCGCCCGCCGGGGCGAAGGACCAGCCTTCCGCCGAGCAGGCCAGGAAGTAGCCGACCAGCACCGCGAGGGTGATCGCGCCGGCGTCCCGGGGCGCCACGTGCAGGTGGCCCGCCCCGCGGGGCCGGGCCGCCGGCGGCTGCTCCGGGTCGTCCGCGCAGACCGCGGCGGGCGACGGGCCGGCCGCCGGTTCGCCGGAGTCGGGCAGCCCGACGGTGACGCACAGCCGGAACCAGCCGTCGTCGGCGCGGTGGGCGAGCGTGCCGCCGACGAGCCGGACCCGCTCGTCGAGCGCGGCGAGCCCGCCGTCCGGGCCGCCCTTGGGCTGCCGTCCGGAGCGGACTCCGTCATTGGCCAGCGTGAAGGCGACGTCGCGCCCCCGGCGTTCGACCGTGATCAGGCACTGTTCGGCCTTGCTGTGCCGCAGCAGGTTGGTCAGGCCCTCGCGCAGCACCGTGGCCAGCATGGTGTCCACCGCGCCCGGCAGTTCGTGGCGGTCGAGGTGCACGGTGGTACGGATGCCGGCCGCCCTGAGCATCGAGACGGCCGTGTCCGCCTCGCCCCACAGGGACATCTCCCGGTAGCCGCGGCTGACCGAACGCACATCGGCGAGCGCCTTGCGCGACGTACCCAGAATCTCGGTCAGCTCCTCCTGCGCCTTCGCCGGGGCGTCGGTGAACAGGCGGTAGACGAGCTCGCACTTGAGGGTGATCGCGGAGAGGCTGAAGCCCAGCACGTCGTGGAGATCACGGGCGAACCGCAGCCGCTCGGCGGCCACGGCCAAGCGCGAGAGCTCGGCCCGGGAGCGGTGCAGCTGGCTGATCATCTCCGACATCCGGGAGAGCCCGATGAGGACGAGCGGGATGAGGATCGCCTCGACGCTGGCGTAGACGACATCGCCCCAGGCGAGCCCGTAGTGGTGGAACTCCACGACATCCGCGGCGATCACGGTGGAGAACAGCGCCCAGCCCGTCACGGTCGGAAACACCAGCACCGCCGACGCGGCGAGGAACTCCGACATTCCTCCCCAGGCCTCGCCGAACAGGGCCAGCGGCAGATAGGTGGGCAGGATCTGGAACGCCCAGGCCGCATACCGCACTTGGGTGAGCCGGGGAAAGAGCCGCGGGAAGGAATGGCCGAGTTGCAACCCCATGATCGCGGCGAAGGCGAGCAGGGCGGCCGCGCTCTCCCACACCGGTGGCCGCTGCGCCCAGACGAACGAGCCGTCGATGACGAAGAAACCGACCAGCACCACCGCGGTGATGGCTATCGCCTTTTGCGGCGGTAGCTCCTGACTGGCGGCGTCGGCGGATTCCCCATCCACCGAGCCGACCGTTGCTGCATTCACATGTCCCCCATGGTTCAACGGTGCCCGGTCAGAAGCACGTCTCGGACCGGATCATAGGTAATCCAGCGCCCGGATCTGTAGTGCTCGACCGGTTCTCACAGACGGGCACCGCCCGTCACGTCGTGGACGGCCAGCATTCCGGCGGCCGCCGTATACGACCGGGCCGCCCGCACCACCGCCTGGGGCAGCGAATCGTTGAACGGTGACCGAAAATCGCTGTACGCGCCCTGCAAATGGAGGAGCAGCCGGGCGGCGTCCGGTCCGTGCAGCTCCACCCGGTGGTCACAGCCCTCGTACGCGAGCACCGGATCGCGTCCCGGCCTGCGCAGCACCACGTCCATGGGCAGCCGGTGTTCGGCGCCGGGGGCGACCGGCGGCGGACGGAACCTGGCGGCCGGCGACAGCGGGACCACACTCAGCAGCGGCGAGGCGCCGATCGCCAAGTGGCGCACGATGACGTGCTGGAGAGGGTCCAGGGCGTCGAGCAGCTCGCGCGACGCGTCGTTCCACTCCCCATCGGGCACCTCGTACCCCGGGAAGCCGGGCACCACATTGCCCAGCGACACCGGGCCGAGCTCCATCCGGTACAGCGCCTCGCGCAGCAGCGGCCCCGGGCGCTCCAGGCGCAGCTCCCCCCAGGGTGTGCGCAGCAGCGTGTCCTGGCCGGGCAGGACCGTGACGTCCTCGCGCAGCGACCAGAACTCGCTCAGTTCACGGGCCGCGAGGCGGTCGATACGCATGACAGGGGGTCCTTCCACCGGCAGGGTGTGGTGTTCGCGTGCGGGGTGCGGGCGCTCAGAGGAAGAGCGGGACGGGGTTGAGGTTCTCGTACGGGGTCGGCGCGGCCAGTCGGCCGAGCTGTACGGGGACGTCAAAGAGGCGTCCGGGGGCGTAGCGGGCCCAGTGCGGGCGCAGTCCCGGCACCACCACCCTGACCACCGGCAGGCCCACGTCGGGCCGGGTCTGGTCGAGGACGAGCAGTTCCATCGACTTGCTCCCCAGGAGCGCCACGACGGCCTCGATGTCCTCACGCAGATCGTCGCGCGCGGTGCAGGGGTGGGTGGCGGGGCCGGTCGGCGGGACGTCGGCGGGGAGCAGGTAGGGGTGGTCCTCGACGGTGGCCGTGCGCAGCCACTCGCGGACGTCGGCGTCGTCGGTGGCCGCGCGGGACACGCTGCCGTCGGGCGCCACCACGTGCGGCATCATCTGGTTGAGCTCGGTCAGGGCGCGGCGGAGCGCGATCGCCGCGTCGAAGTGGGCGCCGAAGCCGAACATGATGTGCTGCGCCTGCCCCGGTTCGGCGCCGGTACGCCGCGACAGTGCGGCAAGGACCGGGATGCCGAGGTCGGCGGTCAGGTCGAGCACCCACACCTCGCGGTCCAACGAGGCGTGTACGCGGCGCAGTTCGGTGATCCACGGGTCGTCGAAGGCGTCGAGGTCCACGGCGGGGTGGCGGGTGCGGTTGTACCACCACAGGGCGAGCGCGTCGCGTTCCACGAGTTCCAGGAAGCCCTGGAGCACGGCGTCCTCCAGGGTGCCTCCCGCGGCGGTGCCGTTGGAGGTGGCCAGGCACGTGGCGGCGCCGGGCGGCTGGGGCACGCCGTAGTAGAGCAGCGCGGTCGGCAGCAGCTTGTGCCGCTGTTCGGTCACCGACCACAGCGGCGTCCAGTCGGTCGGCGTCTCCTCCTCGAAGGGCTCGGCGACACGCTGGAAGGGGGCGTGGTGCGCGTTCCAGTCGGCGCGACGGGTGAACTGCCGCTCGTCGTAGAGCTGGACGGTGTCGGGGTGGACGGCGTCGGCGGCCAGTTCGCGGTAGCTGCCGCGGACGGTGGCCTCGCCGCCCTCGACGTGGCCCGAGTGGCGTTCGAGGGCTTCGGCCAGCGCGCTGACCCTGGCCTGGATCTCGGTGGCGCCCTTGCCGCCGCAGGAGGCGCGCAGTCCGCCCCGGATGGCGCCGATGCCCTGGGCGCCCGCGGCCGGGTTGAGGCCCGCGGAGAAGGAGTTGAAGAACTCGGGGCCGCACTCGTTGCGGGTGATGCCGCGTACCAGGCCGGTGACCGGGTCCATCAAGTGGCCGAAGCGGTCCAGGAGTTGGCGCGGGGTGAGGCTGCGGTGGCCGTTGCCGCCGGTGTCCCGCTTGATACGGGAGCGCAGCACCACCGGCGCCGTCACCTGGGCTGCGGCCATGCCGGGCTCGCCGCAGGTGGCGCACTGCGGGCGGCGTACGACGGGGTGGAGCCCGCCGGTGAGGGTGAGTCCGTCGAGCGTGCGCAGCGCCCGCTGGCTCGAATGCCGGTAGCCGGAGAGCCACTTGGCGGCTTCGAGGCCGGCCAGCTGGAGGGCGGCGAGCCGGGCCGCGGGCAGCGTGCAGGAGGGCCGGGGCACCGGCCCCGAGCGGCCCAGCATGCGCTGGACATGGGCCTCCACCGGGCGCGACCGCCACAGGCGTTCGGCCAGGCAGGACCAGCAGGGCCCGTCCACCTCGCCGAAGAAGGGGCCGATCCACAGCTCGGTGCCCTCGGTCTTCACCGGCAGCCAGCGCCGTCCGGCCGCCCGGAACTCGGCGTCGACGACGGCGAGCGCGGGGTCGAGGTAGTCGTCGCAGAGGACCACCGTGAGGGCGGCCGTCCGCTCTGCGCCGGCCGGCGGCGCCGCGAGTCCGGCGGCGATCAGGCACCCGGCCAGTTCGGCGGCGTCACCGCCGCCGACCGCGAGCGCCGAAACCGTCTGGTGCGTACGGGAGTCGAGCGCTTCGGCGCCGTCCAGACCGGCCGCCTCCCAGTAGGCCTGCTCGGCCGACTCACTGGGGGCGAGCGGGCGTTCGCCGCGGCCCCGGAGCAGTCCGGCGCCGGTCAGCCGGGACACCAGCCGGGCGGCCTGCCCGGCGGGCAGCGCGTCCGCGGCGTCTGAGGCTATCCGCTCCAGGGGTCTGGTGCCGTCCAGGAGCGGGGCGAGGCGGGCTATCTGCTCGCCGTGCAGTGCGGTCACCCGCTGGTCGGAGATCAGGTACACCGCCTCACCGGGCACCTGCTCGACCCGCAGGTGCGGCTTGAACCCGACGAGCGGGGCGGCGGCCCGCGCGGCCCCCATCAGGCAGCGAGGCGAGCGGCGTCGACGGCCGAGACCTGACCCTGCGCGGCGAACCAGCAAGGCAGCGCGGGGGCCAGGAGGTTGGCGCACATCTGCTGTCCGAACTCCTCGATCACCAGGTCGTCGTTGCCGGACACGGGGCGGCTGATGTTCGCGTTCATGAGGGGCATCCCTTGACTAGCGGTCGGATGAGGGGCCTTGTCACTCGGCGCTCGACTTCTGGTCGGGCCGACGTCCAGAACTCTGCCGGGTCGGCCGAATTCGACCCAGTGCCGCCGTCACGGGATGCCCATGAAACTTTCATATGTGTGACCGGGACACGCACATGCCGGGTTCAGGAGACCGGCACTGCCGCAAAACCGGCCGGGATGACAGTTTTTGAGGGTGCTTGGAGCCGGGTCCGAAATCCATCGGGTCATCCGGCAGATCCGACCCCGGAGGAATCCCGTGGAGATCAAGGTTCTCGGTCCGCTCATGGCCGAATCGGGCGGCACGTCGGTCGTCCCGAGTGCCGGCAAGCCCCGGCAGATACTGGCGCTGCTCTCGGTGTACGCCAACCAGGTCATGCCCGTGCCGACGCTGATGGAGGAGATCTGGGGCGCCGACATGCCCCGCAGCGCGCTCACCACCCTGCAGACGTACATCCTGCAACTGCGCCGCCTCCTCGCGAACGCGCTCGGCCCGGACAGCCCCTACACCGCCCGTGAGGTCCTGGCCACCCGGCACGGCGGCTACCTCCTCGACGTCACGCCGGGCGCGGTCGACGTGCACGAGTACGACCGTCTGGTGGCCACCGGACGCGGCGCCGCCGAGCGCGGTGACGACGAGAGCGCCGCCGCGCTCTACCGCGAGGCGCTCGGCATGTGGCGCGGACCGGCGCTGGTGGACGTGCGGCTCGGCCCGCTCCTGGAGATCGAGCTCGTACGCCTCGAAGAGAGCCGGCTCGGTGTTCTGGAGCAGCGGATCGACTCCGATCTGCGGCTCGGCCGGCACATGCAACTCCTCGCCGAACTCACCTCTCTGACGGCACGTCACCCCCTGCACGAGGGGCTGCACGCCCAGTGCATGGTGGCGCTGTACCGGTCCGGCCGGCAGTGGCAGGCGCTGGACGTGTTCCAGAACCTGCGGCGCGGGCTCGCCGACGAGCTGGGCCTGGACCCCTCGGTGCGGCTCCAGCAGCTGCACCGCGCGGTGCTCGCCGGTGACCCGGCGCTCGACTCGCACCTGGCCGGGCGCCGCCCGGTGCTCGACCTCTTCGCCGCCTGAGCGGCGCACGGGCGGCACCGACCGCCCGGCGGCAACGCGTCCGGACCCCGCCCTCTCCCCCCACAGGGCGGGGTCCGACGCGTGCGCGGCTCCATCCGGCCTCCAGTCGGTGGCCGCACAGTGCCCCGACCGTCGCCAACGACCTTGGGGGTTACCTTGCGAGTCATCGATCTGTCGTCGCCCGTGGACGCGGCCGGCTGGGAGCCGGACCCGATCGTCCACGAGATCATGACGCCCGCCGAGGGCGCGGCGCACATGGCGGCGGAGATGAAGGAGCACTTCGGGCTCGACTTCGACCCGGCCGACCTGCCCGGGGGCGAACTCCTGTCCCTGGACACGCTCACCCTGACCAGCCACACGGGCACCCACGTGGACGCGCCCTCGCACTACGGCTCGGTCGGTGACTACGGGCGGCCCCGGCACATCGACGAGATGCCGCTGGACTGGTTCCTGCGCCCGGCCGTGGTGCTCGACGTCCATGATGTCGGCATCGGCACGATCGGCGTCGAGCGCATCGAGAAGCAGCTCGCCGCGATCGGCTACACCCCGCAGCCGCTCGACATCGTCATGCTGCACACCGGCGCGTCCCAACACGCTGGCACGCCACGGTACTTCACCGATTTCGCGGGCCTGGACGGTGCCGCTACCGACTTCCTGCTCGACCTCGGCGTCCGCGTCATCGGCACCGACGCCTGGAGCCTGGACGCGCCCTTCGGGCACATGATCCGCACCTTCCAGGAGACCGGCGACACGTCGGTCCTGTGGCCCGCGCACTTCGCCGGCCGGCGCCGCGAGTACTGCCAGGTGGAGCGGCTCGCCCAGCTCGACACCCTGCCCACGCACGGCTTCCGGGTGTCCTGCTTCCCCGTGAAGATCGCCGGAGCGGGGGCGGGCTGGACCCGGGCCGTCGCCCTGATCGACGAATGAGACCCGACAGCGAGGTCCGCGCGGACACCGTGACGCCCTGGCTGTTCTGCTTCCACCACGCGGGCGCCGGGATCTCCTCCTTCGCCAAGTGGCAGCAGGTGCTCGGCGACACGGCCGAGGTGGTGCCGGTGCTGCTGCCCGGCCGGGGTCCGCGCGCCAAGGAGGCCCGGATCACCGATGCCACCGAACTCATGGATGAACTACGGGAGTTGATCACCCCGCTGCTCGACCGCCCGTACCTGCTGTACGGGCACAGCCTCGGCGGTCTCGTCGCGCACGCGCTGACCCGGACCCTGGAGGACGACGGGCTGCTGCCGCCGGCCCGCCTGGTGATCGGCGCCGTACCGCCGCCGCATCTGCGCAACGCCTTGCTGCGCGGCGCGCGGCTGCCCGACCACGAACTCATCGACCTGCTGGTCGACTTGGAGGCGGCGCCGCCGGAGGCCGCCGGACGGGACCGCTCGCTGTGGCAGCGCCAGGTGGTCCCGGCGCTCCGCGACGACCTGCGGCTCGGCGAGGCGCTGTGCCAGGTCAACGCCGACATGGCGGTGGGCACCCCGCTGCTGGCGCTGGCCGGCCGCGACGACGCCATCGCGCCGCTGTGGGAGATGGCCGAGTGGGCCGACTACTCGGTGACCCGCTTCCGGCTCCAGACGCTGCCCGGCGGCCACTTCTTCGTACGCGAACAGGTCGTGCCCGAACTCCTTCGCACGGTCGCCCTCGAACTGCGGGCCTCGCTCAAGGCGGAGTACGACGGCGAGTCCAGCGGGCGTCAAGAGGGCGGAACGAGACTCCTTCCAACAGCGGACCTACAAGAGAGGTGACGCAGCCGTGCTGCATTCTCCCGGGGCGCACCCCCAGGACCAACGCAACGAGGGGGACAGATGAGCCGACGCGTAGTCATCACCGGAATCGGTGTGGTCGCCCCTGGGGGCGTGGGCACCAAGGAGTACTGGTCCCTGCTGACCGAGGGACGCACCGCGACCAGGGCCGTCTCGCTCTTCGACGCCTCGGCGTTCCGCTCCCAGATCGCCGCCGAGGTCGACTTCGACCCGGTCGCCCAGGGGCTCACCGAGGAGCAGTCCAAGCGGCTCGACCGGGCGGCCCAGTTCGCCCTGGTGGGTGCCCGTGAGGCGGTCACCGACAGCGGGCTGGACATGGCGGGTATCGACCCGTTCCGCACCGGCGTCACCATCGGCAGCGCGGTCGGCGCGACCACCGGACTCGACTACGAGTACGCGGCGGTCAGCGACAACGGCGCCGAGTGGCTGGTCGACCACGAGCGGGCCGTGCCGCACCTGTACGACTACTTCGTGCCCAGCTCGTTCGCGGCCGAGGTGGCCTGGGAGTTCGGCGCGCAGGGTCCCACGGCCGTCGTCTCCACCGGCTGCACCTCCGGCCTCGACTCGGTCGGCCACGCCGTCGAGCTGATCCGCGAGGACAGCGCCGACGTCATGATCGCCGGGGCCACCGAGGCGCCGATCTCACCGATCTCGGTCGCCTGCTTCGACGCCATCAAGGCCACCTCGAACCGCAACGACGAGCCGGAGACCGCCTCGCGGCCCTTCGACAAGTCCCGCAACGGCTTCGTGCTGGGCGAGGGCAGCGCCGTGTTCGTCCTGGAGGAGTACGGGCGGGCGGCGGCCCGGGGTGCGCACATCTACGCCGAGATCGCCGGGTTCGCCTCGCGCTCCAACGCGTACAACATGACGGGTCTGCGGGCCGACGGCGCGGAGATGGCCGAGGCCATCGGCGCGGCCCTGGCGGAGGCCGGCATCCCCGGCACCGACATCGACTACATCAACGCGCACGGCTCGGGCACCCTGCAGAACGACCGGCACGAGACGGCCGCGTTCAAGAAGAGCCTCGGCGACCACGCGTACAAGACGCCCGTCTCCTCCATCAAGTCGATGATCGGGCACTCGCTCGGCGCCATCGGCTCCCTGGAGATCGCAGCGTCCGCGCTCGCCATCGAGCACGGCATGGTGCCGCCGACCGCCAATCTGCACGAGGCCGACCCCAAGTGCGACCTCGACTACACGCCGGTCCACGCCCGCCAGCGCGAGATCAGCACGGTCCTGAGCGTGGGCAGCGGCTTCGGCGGATTCCAGAGCGCGATCGTGCTCACCAAGCCCGAGCGGAGGAAGACGGCATGACGAGCGAGCTCCTTGAACGGGCGGCGGTCCGCTCCGGTACCGCGGTGTTCACCGGCATCGGGGTCACCGCCCCCAACGGCCTGGGTACGGAGGCCTGGTGGCGGGCGACGCTGGCCGGCGAGAGCGGCATCCGCCCGGTCTCCCGCTTCGACGCCTCCGGCTACCCGGCGACCCTTGCGGGCGAGGTGCCCGGCTTCGATGCCGAAAAGCACATCCCGAGCCGGCTGCTCCCGCAGACCGACCACATGACGCGGCTCGCGCTGACCGCCGCCAAGGAGGCCCTGGAGGACTCCGGTGCCGACCCGGCCGAGCTGCCCGAGTACTCGGCGGGCGCGGTCACCGCGGCGTCCGCGGGCGGCTTCGAGTTCGGCCAGCGCGAGCTCCAGGCACTGTGGAGCATGGGCGGCCAGTACGTCTCCGCGTACCAGTCGTACGCCTGGTTCTACGCCGTCAACACCGGCCAGATCTCCATCCGGCACGGACTTCGCGGACCCAGCGGCGTGCTGGTCACCGAGCAGGCGGGCGGCCTGGACGCGGTCGCCCAGGCCCGCCGCCAGCTGCGCAAGGGCAGCCGGCTCATCGTCACCGGCGGCGTGGACGGCGCGGTCTGCCCCTGGGGCTGGACCGCGCAACTCGCGGGCGGGCGGATGAGCCACGTCGCCGACCCGGCGCGCGCGTTCCTGCCGTTCGACCGCGCGGCCAGCGGTTACGTCGCCGGAGAGGGCGGCGCCATCCTCGTACTGGAGGACGCCGAGGCGGCCCGCGAACGCGGCGCCCGGATCTACGGACAGCTCTCGGGTTACGCCGCCACCTTCGACCCGGCGCCGGGCCGCGACGGCGAACCGGGCCTGCGCCGGGCGGCTGAACTCGCCCTTGCCGAGGCCGGGTTGACCGCGTCGGACGTGGACGTCGTGTTCGCCGACGCGTCCGGTGTGCCAGAGCTGGACCGCCAGGAGGAGGCGGCGCTGACCGCGCTGTTCGGCCCCCGCGGGGTGCCCGTGACGGCCCCCAAGACCATGACGGGCCGGCTCCTGGCGGGCGGCGCCTCGCTCGACCTCGCGGCGGCGCTGCTCTCCATCCGGGACGCGGTGATCCCGCCGACCGTCCATGTCACCGACCCGGTCGCGGCCGGCGCGCTCGACCTGGTGACCGGGGCCCGGCGCGGCCCGGTCCGTACCGCACTCGTCCTGGCCCGCGGGACCGGCGGCTTCAACGCCGCGGCCGTCGTGACCGCGGCGAACTGAACCCGATTGTCGAATGAGAGAGGCGAGCTTCATGAATCTCAAGGAACTGACCACGCTGCTGCGCGAGTGCGCCGGAGTCGGCGAGGGCATCGATCTGGACGGGGACGTCCTGGACGTGCCGTTCGACGACCTGGGCTACGACTCGCTGGCGATCCTCCAGGTGACGGGGGTCATCGAGCGGGACTACCGGATCCAGCTGTCGGACGACACGGTGGCGGAGGCGTCGACGCCCCGGCTGCTCCTGGAGTTCATCAACGACTGCATGTCTGCGACGCAGGCGGCGTAGGTTTCCGGGTTCACCTGCACAACGGCTGCCCATCCCCTGCGGGGTGCGGTGGCCGTTTGTGCGTGCCCGGGGTTGCCGGGTATGCCCGCACAGGGCGCCGGACAGCGCCCCTTCAGGGGCGCGGGGAACTGCGCGACCAGGCACCGACGGCCCGCAGCCGAAAGCGCACCCACCCCCACCCGCACGCAGAAGTGCCCACACGCCAGGGGATTGCGTGCGGGCACTTGTCCTTGGGGGTGGGTCAGATCAGGTCGTCCCGGGTGATCTGGCGGTCCTGGATCTGCCAGGCGCCCTCCACCCGGACAAGACGGTCCTCGCACAGCGTGCTCGCCTTGATCTCCGGGCGCCCGCCGCGCGGGGTCTCGATGACCAGGGCGTAGCAGCGGGCGTTCACCGCGCCGTCGGTGACGCCCTCGACGGAGACCATGCCCAGCCAGTGGCGGCGCTGGACGCCGGCCTGCGCGTACGCCTCGGTGGCCGCCGCCGCGGCCGCGGTGATGGCCGCGCGCCCGACCGCCGGGACGGGCTGCGCGTTGGCGGCGAACACGCCGTCCGTGGTGAAGGTGTGGGCCCACTCCTCGACCCGGCCGTCGTCGAGCAGATGCATCTGCTGCGCGTAGAACTGCTGGATCTCCGTGTACAGCCCGGCCGTTGTGGCGGCCTGCGGCAGCTCGGTGACGCTCATGGGGGTCCTCTCCTCCTGGATCTTCCTGCTCCGCCACCCTCGTGCCCGCCACTCGAACCCGGCTGGTGGCGTGCTGGGGGCCGGCCTTCCAGCCCCGCTCGATACCCGTTCGAGTGGGGCTCGGCACGTTGGGGCGCGTACACCAACTCATTCGAGGAGATTCGTATGACTCAGCCCAAGGACACGAGCGAGCGACGGGTCGCGCTCATCACCGGGGCGACCAGCGGGATCGGGCTCGCGGCGGCGCGGGCGCTGGGCGGGGCCGGGCTCGCGGTGTTCATCTGCGCGCGCGGCGCCGAGTCCGTGGAGCTCACGGTCAAGGAGCTCCGCGAGGAGGGTCTGGAGGTCTCCGGCGCCACCGCCGACGTCCGCCGCCCCGAGTCCGTCAAGGAGCTGGTGGCCGCCGCCGTCGCCGCGTACGGCCGGGTCGACGTGCTGGTCAACAACGCGGGGCGCAGCGGCGGTGGAGTCACCGCCGAGGTGTCCGACGAGCTGTGGGACGACGTCATCGACACCAACCTGAACAGCGTGTTCCGGCTCACCCGCGAGGTGCTCAACGCCGGCGGCATGCGCGAGCGCGGCTGGGGCCGGGTCATCAACATCGCCTCCACCGCGGGCAAGCAGGGTGTGGTGCTCGGCGCCCCGTACTCCGCGTCCAAGCACGGCGTGGTCGGCTTCACCAAGGCGCTCGGCAACGAGCTCGCGCCGACCGGGATCACCGTCAACGCGGTCTGCCCCGGCTACGTGGAGACGCCGATGGCGCAGCGCGTGCGGCAGGGCTACGCCGAGGCGTACGACACCTCCGAGGACGCCATCCTCGCCAAGTTCACCTCGAAGATCCCGCTGGGCCGCTACTCGACCCCCGAGGAGGTCGCCGGTCTGGTCGGCTGCCTGGCCACCGACACCGCCGCCTCGATCACCGCGCAGGCCCTCAACGTCTGCGGCGGCCTCGGCAACTTCTGAGCCGACGGATCCCGGTGAGCCGGCGGATCCCCTCAACTTCCCCAGCAGATAAGGAATTTCCCGTGTCCGTGACCGGAACGAAGCACCACACCCTCCACAGCGTCGCCGTCGCCGCCCCCGCCGAGGTCGTGTACGGGATCGTCGCCGATGTCACCAAGTGGCCGCAGTACTTCGGCCCCAACGTGCACGTCGAGCACCTGGCGCAGGACGCGGATGCGGAGCGCATCCGCATCTGGGCGACCGCCAACGGCGCCGTCAAGAACTGGGTCTCGCGCCGCACCTTCGACGCCGGGCGGCTGCGCGTCGACTTCCGCCAGGAGGTCTCGGCGCCGCCGGTGGCCGGCATGGGCGGCGCCTGGGTGGTCTCCGCCGTGGACGCCGGGACCTCACTGCTCGAACTGCACCACGACTTCGAGGCCGTGGACGACGCCCCCGAGGCGGTCGACTGGATCAACGCGGCCGTGGACCGCAACAGCGCCGCCGAGCTGAACAACATCAAGGAACTCGCCGAGCAGCACGCCCAGTTGGACGAGTTGGTCTTCACCTTCGACGACACCGTCCACATGGAGGCCGACGGCGCCGACGTCTTCGACTTCCTGAACCGGGCCGACCTGTGGCCCGAGCGCCTGCCGCACGTGGCGCGCCTGGACCTCACCGAGGACGAGCCGGGTGTGCAGGTGATGGCGATGGACACCAGCACCGCCGACGGCTCGGTGCACACCACCGAGTCGATCCGCGTCGTCTTCGCCCCGGACCGCATCGTCTACAAGCAGACCGCCGTGCCAGGCCTGATGACCGCCCACACCGGCCGCTGGACCATCGCCGAGGCCGAGGGTGGCGTCGACGTCACTTCCCGGCACACGGTCACGCTGCGGACCGACACCATCGAGAAGTACCTGGGCGAGGGCAAGACCGTCGCCGACGCGCGGGCGTACGTGCACCGGGCGCTGTCCACCAACAGCACCAACACCCTGAAGCTGGCCCGGAGTTACGCGGAGGCGCTCCGTGGCTGACGCTCTCCCCGAGCTGCCGGACCGGCTCGACCAGCTCCTCTCGCGGGCCGCGGCCGCCCACCCCGAGCGCCGCGCGATCGTCACCGACGACATCGAGGTGGACTACGCCACGCTGGACGCCCGGGTGGACGCCGTGGCCGCCGGGCTCCAGGCGCTCGCGCCCGAGCCGTCGGTCGTCGCGGTGGGCTCCGTGCTGCACCCCGACTTCGCCGTCGCGTACTACGCGGCGCTGCGGGCCGGGCACACCGTGGCCGTGGTCAACCCGCTGCTGCGCGAGGACGACCTGCTGCATGTGCTGGGTCTCGGCGGGGCGCGCGTCGCCCTTCTCGACCCGGCGCTGAACGCGCGCCTTGAGCAGGTCCGCGACCGGCTGCCGGAGCTGCGCGAGGTCGTCCTGATCGGCGCGGGCACGGCCGGTCTGGCCGGGCTCGCCCGCGACGTTCCCCCGGCCGCCCGCCCCAAGGGCCCGCGGGACACCGCCGCCCTCCAGTTCACCAGCGGCACCACCGGGCGGCCCAAGGCGGTCCGGCTCAGCCACCGCAATGTGACGGTCAACGCGGCGCAGATCGCGCGGGCGCACCGGCTCGACGGCGACACGGTGAGCCTGAACCACCTTCCGACGTACCACCCGATGCACCTCAACTCGGCGATCGCGGCGGGCGCCACCCAGGTGCTGTGCGCCGCGCCGGAGCCGTACGCCGCGCTGATGACCGCCAACCGGCACCGCGCCACCATCCTCTACAGCCTGCCCGTCCGCCTCGCCCGCCTCGCGGCCGACCCGGACCTGGACTCCGTGTCGATGACGTCGGTGCGGCGGATCGCCTCGGGCGGCTCCGGCCTTCCGGTGCCGGCCGCCCGCCGCCTGTCCAAGCGGTTCGGCGTCCCGGTCTTCCAGGGGTACGGGCTCGCCGAGACCTCCCCGCTGACCCACAGCGACGACCCGGACCACCCGGTGCACGGCTCGGTCGGCACCCCGGTCGCCGGGACCGAGTGCCGGGTGGTCGACATCGACTCGCGGGCGGTGCTCGCGGTGGGCGGGGTCGGCGAGGTGCAGCTGCGCGGTCCGCAGGTGATGCAGGGGTACGCGGGCGGGCCCGACGGCACCGGTCTGGAGCCGGACGGCTGGCTGAGCACCGGCGATGTCGGCCGGATCGACCAGGACGGCCGGCTGTTCCTGGTGGACCGCCTGGGGGACGTCTTCAAATGCGACAACTTCCTGGTCGCGCCCTCGGACGTGGAGCGGGTGCTTCGCCGCGACCCGCGGGTCACCGATGTCGTGGTGGTCGAGCTGGCGGACGTCGCGCACGGCGCGGTCGCGGGCGCCCTCGTCGTCCTCGACGGCGCATACCGGGGCGACCTCGCGGACGTCGTCGCCGAGGCCAATGACGCGCTGCCGTACTACCAGCACGTGCGGGACGCGATGACCCTCGACGCCATTCCGCGCTCGGGCAACGGAAAGATCCAACGGCGGCTGCTCGCCCAGCAGTTGACCGGACGTCAGCCTGTCGCGGGCTGAGCCGGGGCGGGCCCGCCCCGGGGAACAGAAGGGATTCGCCATGGAGTACCGCCGTCTCGGCGCCTCGGGACCGGTGGTCAGCCGGGTCGCGTTCGGGAACTCGCTGACCGCGGGCAACCAGCTGGACGACCGGGCCGCCACCGCCTGCGTACGGGCCGCGCTCGACGCGGGCATCACCACCTTCGACACCGCCGACGCCTACGCGGAGGGCCGGGCCGAGGAACACCTGGGCCGGGCCCTCGCGGGCGTCGACCGGGACTCCGTCGTGATCTGCACCAAGGTGGGCAGGGGCGGCGGGCCCGGCCCCGGAGCGCTGTCGCCGGCCCGGATCGCCGAGAGCCTGGACGCCTCGCTGCGCCGCCTCGGCACCGGGCACATCGACCTGTACCAGGCGCACCTGTACGACGATTCGACGCCGCTCAAAGAGACCATGGGCGCCTTCGCCGACGCCGTGGCCGCGGGCAAGGTCCGCTGCATCGGCGTCTCGGAGTGGGCCGCCGACGAGATCGAGCGGGCCGCGGCACTCGCCCGCGAGCTGGGCATCGAGCTGGTCTCCAACCAGCCGCAGTACTCGATGCTGTGGCGGGTCATCGAGGCCGAGGTCGTCCCGGCCTGCGCGCCGCTCGGCATCGGGCAGATGGTCTGGTCGCCGCTGGCCGGCGGCGTACTCACCGGAAAGTACCGGCCGGGGCAGCAGCCGCCCGCCGGATCGCGGGCGGTGGCCGCCAAGGGCGGCGACGTCTCCATCCAGCGCTACCGCTTCCTGTCCGACGAGGTGCTCACCGCCGTCGCCCGGGTCGCCGCGCTGGCCGCCGAGACCGATCTGACGATGCCTCAACTCGCCCTGGCCTGGGTGCTGCGGAACGCCCAGGTCGCCACGGCCGTCATCGGCGCCTCCGCGCCCGAGCAGATCGCACGCAACCTCGCGGCCGCCGAGGCCGTGCTCGACCCGGAGTTGCTCGCCCGCATCGACGCCGCGCTCGGGCCCGTCGTGGTCACCGACCCCGGGCTGACCCTGAGCCGGATGCTCCGCGCCCGCGCCACCACCCCCGCCACCCTCTGAGAGGACCGCTGTGAGCACTTCCACGACCGGCACCGACCGGGAGATCCACCGGACCCGCGCCGGAATCGACATCGACGCCCCGGCGGACTCGGTCTACCGGGCGCTGACGGATGTCGCCGACTGGCCGCTGCTCTACCCCTGGATCGCGCACACCGAGGTCGTCTCCCGGGACGGCCACGACGACGAGGTGAAGTTCTGGGCGGTGCGCCCGGGACCCGAGGGGGGTCTGCGCGTCTGGACCTCCCGGCGCACCCTGGACCCGGTGGCGCTGCGCATGGACTTCGTGCAGCAGGGCTCGGTGGGCCCGATCACCGAGCTCGGCGGCACCTGGGACTTCCTGCCCCGCCCCGACGGCGGCTGCCAGGTGGTGTCCGGGCACTGGTTCACCACCGACGCCGACCCGCAGGAGACGGCCGGCGAGCTCGACCGGCACGGCGGTCTCCAGATGCGCACCCTCAAGTCCAAGACAGAACAGCCCGGTTCGCTCACCACCGACGTGATCCGGGTCGAGGACAGCGCGGTGCTGCCCGGCTCGGTCGCCTCGGTGCACGCCCGGCTCCTGGCCGCGCTGCCGGAGCGCGACGGCGACGAGAGCGCCTGGTTCGGCAGCCAGGACGGCACCCCGTCCGTGCAGATCGAGCACGCCGGGCACACCCTGGTACAGAAGCCGCTCACTGCGCCCGCTCCGGCCGACCTGTACCGGCGGCGGTGGCGGCTGGCCGAGGCGCCGGGCGGGGTCCTGGTAACGGCGGACGTGCTCGCGGTGGCGGCCACCGGACGCGACCGGATGCTCGAACTGGCCGCCGCGGACGTGCGCTCCGCGCTCGCCACGGCCGGGCAGCGATGACCGCGGCCGCCGAAGAGGTCCGTGCCGGGGCCCGCGCCGCCGAGGAGCACCGCAGTGACGTGTGCGTCGTCGGGGCGGGCCCCGCCGGTCTCACCCTGGCGCTGCTGCTGCTGAAGTCCGGGGTGCGGGTGACCGTGGTGGAGCGTTCGCGCTCGCACCAGCGGGAGTTCCGCGGCGAGATCCTCCAGCCGGGCGCGCTGACGGTCCTGGACCGGCTCGGGGTGCTCGCCGGGGCCCGCGCGCGCGGCTGCCACGAGCATTCCCGTTTCCGGCTCGTGGAGCAGGACCGGGTGCTGCTCGACATCGACTACCGCGCACTGCCCGCCCCGTACGACCATCTCCTGTCCATCCCCCAGTCGCACCTGCTGACCGAACTGCTGCTGCGCTGCGCCGAGTTCACCGATTTCGAGTACGTGGACGGCTGCCGCGTCAACGCGCTGCTTCGGGACGAGCGGGGCCGGATCACCGGGGCCGCCGCCGACGGGCACGTCTTCCACAGCAAGGTCGTGGTCGGCGCCGACGGGCGGTTCTCCCAGGTGCGCCGGCTCGCCGGGATCGAGGCGGGCCGCAGCGAGGCCTTCGACCAGGACGTGCTCTGGTTCAAGCTGACCCGCAAGGAGCCCGAAGTCTCCCATGACGTAAGGGTGTTCAGGAGTGCGGGCACCAGTCCGGTGCTCGCGTACGGGTCCTGGCCCAACCGGATCCAGGTCGGCTGGACCCTGCCGCACCAGGGCTACCGGGCCGTGGTCGCGCAGGGGCTCGACCACGTCAAGGAGCAGCTGGCGAAGGCGGTGCCCGGCTATGCGGACCTGATCGCGGAGCAGATCACCTCGCTGCGCGACCTCAGCCTGCTGGACGTGTTCTCCGGCCGCGCCGAGCGCTGGGCCGCCGACGGCCTGGTCCTGATCGGCGACGCGGCGCACACCCACAGCCCGATCGGCGCGCAGGGCATCAACCTGTCCGTGCAGGACGCGGTGGTGCTGCACCCGCTGCTCGTGGAGTCGGTCGGGCGGGGCGACGCGAGTGCGGCGCTGCTGTCGCGTTTCGAGGAGCGGCGGGCGCCCGACATCGCGACGATGATGCGGCTCCAGGGCATCCAGTCCAAGGCGATGCTGTCGACCGGCACCTTCGCGACGCGGGTGCGCCCGAAGCTGGCGGCCGTCGTCAAGCACACGCCGATCTACCGCAAGGTGCTGCGCACCATCGCGTTCGGCAACCCGTCGATCGAGGTGGCCGAGGAGCTGTTCGCCCGCTGAGCGCGTACGACGCGTACACCACGAAAGGCGGGCCGGGTCGTGAAGACCCGGCCCGCCTTTCGTGTGCGGTGGTTCAGGCCGCCGCGGCCTCGGTGCGGGCCGAGTCGACGACCGCCTGGTAGAGGCCGCCCCTGACCTCGGCGTGCACGGCCATGGTCTTGGCGTCCGCGGCCATCTCCGGGCTGCGCAGGACCGGCAGGTAGGACTGCGGGCCGCGCCACCAGCCGATGTTGACGTAGGCACCGGTCTCGCGGTTGGAGTGCACCAGCTGGTGGCCGAGGAAGCCGTCGTTGTTCTTCACGAAGGCGAGGTGGCCGAGGAAGGAGGCCTCGAAGGCCTGCTGGTCGGCGCCCTCGCGCAGGGTGAACGTGGTCAGCGCGACCGCCGCGTCCGCGGCCGGCACCGCGAGCTCGCCGAGCCCGTCGCCCGCGCTCTCGCCGGCCAGGACCGGGCCGTGCACGCTGGTGATGGCCGCGAGGTAGACGAAGCGGCTGCTGACGGCGGTGAAGAACTGCCAGTCGCCGACCACCGTGCGGTGCGCGTCGGCGTCCCGCCACCAGGTGAGGATGACGAAGTTGTCGGGCTCCTTGATGCCGCGCAGCAGGGCGGTGCGCAGCAGACCGTCCTTGGCGGCGACGGCCTCCTTGTACTTCAGGTACGCCTTCTCGAACTCGGCGCCCTTCGCCTTGTGCTTGTCCTTGAGGACGAAGTGGGCGACGGCGACGACGGGGCTGTTCTCGCTCATGGGTGTGGCCTTCCGATTCCGGGATGGGTGGGGTTACGCGGCGACCGGCTGGTCCGCGTAGGCGTGCGCGTACTTGTCGAGGACCGTGCGGTAGTAGTCGGGTCCGAAGCCGAGCCCGTACACCGGCGGCACGAGTCGGCAGAGCTTGTCGATGGAGACGGGCTGGGCGCCGGACGCCTCCACATAGGTCTTCTCGGCGCGGCTGCCGAGCAGCTGCTCCAGGTGCGTGACGACGTCCTCGATGTGCGGGGCGTGCCCCGAGGCGACGTTGACGACATCGCGGGTGCGGCCGTCGACGAGCAGCGTGTGCACGATCTTGATGACGTCCTCGACGTCGATCAGATCGCGCTGCGCGCCCCGGTATACCTGGAGCCTGCCGCCCACCAACTGCCGTACCAGCGCGGGCAGTAGCTGGTGGGCGGGCTGGTTGAAGCCGACGACGTGCGACAGGCGCAGGATCAGGTATTCGACGTCCGAGGACTTGACGACCGCTTCGAGGGCGAGCTTGTGGCGGCCGTACGGGGTGGCCGGGTAGACCGGGCCGTCCTCGCGGCCGGGCGAGGCGTCCGGCACCGAGTACATTCCGGCGGACGCCGTGGAGAAGAACACCAGCCGTCTGCCGTGCTTCTCGCAGTGCCTGAGCACCTCGTACAGGCGCTTGGACTCCCGGGTGTACTGCTCGGGCGGGATGTCACCGGCGGCCGAGACACCCGCGGCAAGGGCCACCACGTCGGGGTGGTGGTCGCCGATGCCTGCCAGGTGTCCGGCCAGGAAGCCCCTGCCGACAATCTCCATGGGGTGTGCCAACTCCTTGTGGTGGGCGGCCGGTTCAGGCCGCGGCGGGCTCGGCGGCCCAGGCCGGGATCTCCAGGATTTCCAGTACGGCGGTGGTGACGGTGTAGCCCGCTCCGCCGCCGTAGAGCAGCACGTGGTCGCCGGCCGCCAGCGCGCCGGTGAGCAGCAGGTCTTCGAGGCCCGCGGCCCAGTCGCCGGCGCCGATGTGGCCGCTGCGGCGGGCGAACTCCCAGGTGGTGCGGGACTCGTCGACGCCGAGCAGGTGGTGGATCTGGAAGGGGCCCTGGATGCGTCCGGTGGACGGGATGATGACGTACGCGAGGTCGTCGCTGTCCAGGCCCGCGTCGTCCAGGACGGACTGCTTGGCCTCCTGCATGACCTTGCCGAAGCGGATGTTGGTGAGGGTCTCGTCGCTGACGGCCTTGTGGGCGTCGCCGCGTGCGGTGAGGTCGATCTGCCGCCCGGCGGCGCGCGAGACCGGGCCGAACTCCTCGTCGCCGCGGGCCATCGGCTCCAGCGAGTTGTCGGCGACGGTCGCGGTGGCCACAAGGCGGGCGAAGCCACCCTCGGTGGACAGCACGGTGGCGGTCGCGCCGTCGGCGTAGGCGTTGCCGTGCCGCAGCTGCCAGCGGTTGGCGCCGGGCCCGCCGAAGCGGTCGGCGGTGGTGAGCATGACCGCGCTGCCGCTGCCGTAGCCCGCCTTCAGGTGGGCGGCGGCCAGGTCGAGGCCGCTGATGCCGATGTTGCAGCGCTGCTGCACATCGAGGCCGGGCACCGAGGCGCCGACGGTCCGCCGGGCGATGTAGGACGCGGCCGGCCAGATGTCCAGGCCCTGGAACCAGGTGCTGCCGTGCAGCAGCAGGGAGTACGCGGACTTGTGCAGGCCGGAGCGCTCGTGGGCGGTGCGGCCCGCGGCGACGGCCATGTCCGGCGGCGCCGTCCATCCTTCCGCCTCGCTCTCGCGGGCGATCCGCACGGACTCGTACCCGAAGTCGTCGATCCACTCCTGGCCGCACTCCCCGGCCGCGACGGCCTCGGCCACCGGGACGGGCTCCGGCAGCCAGCTGCCGAGCGAGGCGACATAGATCTCGTTCCAGCGCATCCGGCTACTCCCCTGTTCTGCGATTCGGTCGGGTCGTTCGGGCATAGGGCATGCGCCCAAGGTCGCCACCGGCTCTCGAATAGGACTTGAGTGCGGCACGGGAAGCCCGGCCTAGAGCCGCTCAAGGGGGATTCGAGCGGGGGCGGTCACGCTCTGGTGCATGACCGACGGGCGGCCCCTGCGGGCCGCCCCGCCCCTCGATCGGAGACCCGCCGTGCGCATCCTGTTCACCGCCCATGCGGGCAAGTCGCATCTGCGTCTGCTGATCCCGCTGGCCCAGGCCGCCGTGCGGGCCGGGCACACCGTCGCCGTCGCCGACGACGAGTCCATGCGGGCGGAGAGCGTGAGGTACGGGCTCGACTTCTTCCCGGCGGGCCGCGACTGGGCCACCGACCCGTTCTGCGTCGAGGCAATGGCCCTCCCGCTGTTCCAGGGCGACCAGGAGGCGTACGAGGACGGCCTGGTCGACTGCGTGCTCGGGCCGCCCGCGCTGGCCGCGGCCCGCGACATCCTGGACATCGCCGCCGACTGGCAGCCCGATCTGATCGTCCGCGAGGGCGAGGAGATGGGCGGCTACCTCGCCGCCGAGGCGCTCGGCATCCCGCACGTCGCGGTGGCCGGCGGCTCCACCCATCTGCTCACCCCCGCCGTCACGCACGAGCGGCTGAACAGTCTGCGGGCCGAACTCGGCCTGCCCGCCGACCCGTTGGACCACACCGCCTACAAGCACCTCCTGGTCAGCTGGGTCTCGGCCCGCTGCACCGGCGACGACCTGGATCCGCGCACCCTGCGCCACTACCGCCAGGCCATCCCGTACCGCAGCGACGATGCGGCCCTTGAGTGGCTGGCCGAACTGCCCGAGGACAAGCCGGTGGTGTACGCCTCGATCGGCACGATGGCGCCCTCGATGCCGTGGAAGTCCGACGAGGTGCTGCACGCGGTGATCGCGGCGGTGTCGGCCGCCGACTGCACGGCGCTCGTGTCGATCGGCGTGGGCCGCGACCGGGCGGACTTCGGCCCCGTACCGGACCATGTGCGACTGATCACCGAATGGGTGCCGCAGGACGTGCTCCTGGAGGCGGCCGACGTGTTCGTCACGCACGGCGGGCACAGCAGCATCCGCGAAGGCCTGCGCAGCGGTACGCCGATGCTCGTCACGCCGATGTACGACGACCAGCCGCACTCGGCGGACCGCGTCGCCGAGATCGGCAGCGGCCTTAGCGTGCCGGGCTACTGGGCGACCGGCGAGAGCGTCGCCGAAGCCCTGGACCGGCTGCTCACCGAGCCGGCGTTCCGGCGCCGGGCGGCGGCCGTGCGGCGCGAGATCCTCGCCTGCCCGCCGGTCGAGCAACTCGTCACCGACCTCGAAGAACTCGTCGCCGCCCGCGCGGCTCAGGAGGAGACATGCGTGTCCTGGTGACGGCCCTGGTGCCCAGCCACATCGTGCCGATGGTGCCGCTGACCTGGGCGCTGCGGGCCGCCGGCCACCAGGTCCTGGTGGCCGGTGACGCCGAGCTCGTGACGTTCGCGTCCGCCGCCGGACTCGACACCCGCCTGGTGGGCGGCGGCGAGACCCGCCAGCGGCTGACCAGGCCCGGCGCGGTGCGGATGCCCGACCGGGCGGCGATGGACCGCCGCCCGGACGCCGAGTGGGACGCGGTCGGCGAGCGCTGGCGCACCCGGCTCGGCGGCTACCTCGACGACCTGGTGAGTCTCGGCCGCGCCTGGGAACCCGACCTGGTGGTCACCGACCCGGTGGAGTTCGGCGGGCTCGTCGTCGCCGCCGCGCTCGGCGTGCCCGGCGTCATCCACCGCTGGGGCCCCGACGACTTCACCAGCCCGCTGCTGCGCCAGGCCAAGGTCCAACTCCACGGCCTGTGCGCCGAGTTCGGGGCGGCCGGCTTCCCCGACCCGGCCCTCGTCATCGACCCGAGCCCGGCCTCGCTGCTCCCCGAGGGCGACAACACCCCGGGCCTGCTCTCGCGTTACGTCCCCTACTGCGGCACCGCCGAACTGCCCGACTGGGCGGTGCGGCGCCCCGACCGGCCCAGAGCCCTGCTGTGCCTGGGCATGTGGCACGGGCGGATGCTCGCGGAGACCGGCGAACTGCCGCTGGGCTTCAGGCACGTCCTGGACGCCTGCACCGAGCAGGGCCTGGACGTGCTCTTCCCGATCGACGCCCAGTACCACCCGGCGCTGGCCCAGATCCCGTCCTCGGTCAAGGTCGTGGACCGCTTCCCCATCGGCCCGGTGATGCGCCACACGGCGCTCGCCGTGCACCACGGCGGCAGCGGGACCAGCATGACGTCCTTCGCCTCGGCGGTGCCGCAGCTGGTGCTGCCCGGCGACAAGCCGTTCCTCCAGACCACCGGCCGACTCGTCCAGGAGTCCGGAGCCGGGCTCAGCCTCGCCACCGAGGCCGAGCAGCACGACCCCCGGCTCGTCGGGGAGGCCCTCGCCGGTCTCCTCGAAGACGACCGCCACCGCAAGGCCGCGCGGGAGGTCCGCGCGGAGATCGAATGCCTGCCAGGCCCCACGGAACTGGTCCAGACCTTGGAAGGGCTGATCTGACATGCGTCCACTCACACAGGAAAGGGAACAGGTGCCACCCCCCATGGCAGAACAGCACGGCCCGCCCGCGGTCGTCTTCAAGGGTGTCGTCAAGACGTACGGAGACGTACGCGCCGTCGACGGGATCGACCTGACCATCAACCGGGGTGAGACCGTCGCCCTGCTCGGCCCCAACGGAGCCGGCAAGTCCACCGCCATCGGCATGCTGCTCGGCCTGTTCCCGCAGGACCGGGGCACCATCGAGGTGTTCGGCAAGACCCCCGAACAGGCCATGCGCGCCGGGCACTTGGGCGCCATGCTCCAGGAGGGAAAGATGATTCCCCGGGTCTCGGTGCGCGAACTCGTGGACTTCGTACGCGGCACCTACCGCAAGCCGCTGCCGCTCGCCGAGATCCTCCAGCTCGCCGAACTCACCAAGATCGCCGACAAGAAGGTGGACCGGCTCTCCGGCGGCCAGGCCCAGCGGGTGCGCTTCGCGCTCGCGCTGGCCGGCGACCCCGACCTGGTGGTCCTGGACGAGCCGACCGCGGCCCTCGACGTGGAGTCGCGGCGCGAACTGTGGACGGCGATGAGCCGGTACGCGGAGCGCGGCAACACCGTCCTGTTCTCCACGCACTACCTCGAAGAGGCCGACGACAGCGCCGACCGCGTGGTGGTCATCGCCTCCGGGCAGGTCGTCGCCGACGGAACCACCTCGCACATCAAGAGCATGGTGGAGGGCCGCACGGTCAGCTTCGTGGCCCGCGACGGCCGCCGCGACGGCTTCGAACTGCTCCCCGGTGTCAGCTCGGTGGAGTTCCACGGCGGCCGGGTGCACCTGCGCACCACCGACTCCGACCTGACCGTGCACGCACTGTCCCGCGCGGACGCCTTCACCGACCTGGAGGTCTCGGGCGTCGGCCTGGAGGAGGCCTTCATCGCACTGACCCACCGGGCGCGCCACCGCGAGACCGCTCCGGAAGGACGGACCCACTGATGATCGGCTACATCCGCCTCGAAATCCTGCGTCTGGTCCGCAACGGCGGCTACCTGATGATGAGTCTGGTCATGCCGGTCGGCATGTACGTGACCTTCGCGGGCGGCGGCCCCGACCAGAAGTCGCTCGCCCAGTCCATGGTGGGCGCGGCCGCGTTCGGCGCGCTCGGCGTGGTCATCACCAACGGCACCGGCATCGCCGAGGACCGGGCGCTCGGCTGGCTGCGCCAGCTGCGGCTCACCCCGCTCTCCCCGGTGCAGGTGGTGGTGGCCCGCGGCGCCGTCGCCACCTGCCTGGCCATTCTGCCGATCACCGTGATCGCGCTGATCGGCGTCTTCTACCGGGGCGTCGAACTGGGCGCGGGCACCTGGCTCGCGGTGTTCTTCCTGCTGTGGATCGGCATCGCCCCGCTCGCGATGCTCGGCATCGGCATCGGCTACCTCTTCAAGGCCCAGCTCGCGCAGATCGCCGGCACCGTCTCCTATCTGTCCCTGACGCTGCTCGGCGGACTGCTCCTGCCCGTCGACAACTTCCCTTCCTGGGCCCAGTCGCTGTCCCGGGCCACCCCGGTCTTCCGGTACGCCCAGCTGTCCTGGAACGCCGCCGACAGCGCGGCACCCACCCTCGCGGGGGTCGGCGTACTCGCGGCATGGACGGCGCTGCTCGCCGCCTTCGCCGCGTTCGCCTACCGCCGGGGCGGCCGCCGCGCCTGAGCCGAACACCACGCGACACCCCCGGAAGTGCCCGCAGGGACCCCCTCCCCTGCGGGCACTTCCGCGTTCGTACGGCACCCGAGCGGCATTCGAGCGGCTGCCCCGACCCTTGCCCTGCCAGCGTCCGTACGCGATGGAGTGAGGCGACTGAATGCGCGTGTTGTTCGTGGGTCACGGCCCGGCCCATATCCCCTGGATCATCCCGCTCGCCTGGGCCAGTCGGCTGGCGGGCCACGAGGTGCGGGTGGCGGTGCGGCCCCAGTGCGTGGCGCCGGTGACCCGGGCCGGCCTGGTGGCGGTGCCGGTGGGCGACGACGCCGTCACGGGCGCCGTCGCCGCCCGCCAACTGGGCCTGGGGCCCGGACGGTTGAAGAGCGCGGGCGAGTCGGCCGCGGTGCTCGACCCGGACCTGAGCGAGGCGCTCACGGAGAAGATGATCGCGGTCGCCGACACCCTCACCGACGACCTCGTGGACTTCGCGCGGTTCTGGCGCCCGGACATCGTGGTGCACGACACCGCGGCGGCGGCCGGACTGGTGGCCGCGGCCGCCGTCGAAGTGCCCGCCGTGGGCCACACCTGGGGCGTCTCGCTCGGGGTGCACTGCGAGCGGGAGAGCGAGCTGCGGCCCTCGTACGCGCGGCTCTTCGAGCGGTTCGGCCTCGACCCGGTCATCGGCCCTTCCGTGTGGATCGACCCGTGCCCGCCGGGCCTGCGCCCGCCGCACGGGGTGCGCCGGGCGGACATGCGGTACGTGCCGTTCGCGGGCCCGGCGGCGGTGCCATCATGGCTGCGCCGCGACCGGGACTCCGAGCGCCCCCTGGTGTGTGTGACCGGCGGGGTCACCACCGCCGCCCTGGACGAGGTCCGCGACCACGTGGTGGCGAGCCTGCGCGGGCTCGGCGCGGACGTGGTCCTCGCGGTCACCGCCGCCCAGGCCGAGAACCTGCCCCAACTCCCCGACGGCGTACGGGCAGTGGAGTCCTTCCCGCTCGACGTACTGCTCGCGCACTGCGACGCGCTGGTGCACCACGGCGGGGTGGGCAGCGGCCTGATCGCCGTCACCCACGGCCTGCCGCAGCTGCTGCTCCCGCAGAACGCCTTCCAGGAGCACTGGTCCGATCTGGTGCGCTCCTCCGGCGCCGGCGCGGCGCTGCCCGCCGACGCCGCCGAGGGCGCGGTCGGCGCGGCCGTCCAGGACCTGCTCGCCCGCCCCTCCTACCGGCAGCGGGCCCGCGCCCTGCGCGGCGAGATCGACGCGATGCCGCTGCCCGACCAGCTCGTGGGATTCCTCGAAGAGTGCGTGCGAGCCGGTCACACGGAAGTTCCCACCCCGAAGGAGGCAGGAAGACGATGACCGTTCAACTCCTTGCGCCCGCACCGGGCGACGAAGCGCCCCGGTTCGCGCGGGGCGGGACGATGCACGCCCTGTTCCAGGACGCGGCCCGCCGCTTCCCGGCGGCAACTGCCGTACGGCACCGCTCTGTCGAGGTCTCGTATCGCGAGCTGGACGCCGCGTCCGACACCCTGGCGGCGCTCCTCCAGGAGCAGGGGGTGCGGCCGGGGCATCTGGTGCCGGTCCTCATGGAGCGCGGCGCCCCGCTGATCGCGGTCCTGGTCGCGCTGTTCAAGTGCGGGGCCGCCTACTCGGTGCTCGACACCCGCTGGCCGGCCGAGCGCCTGGCGGGCCAGATCGGCCGGCTTGCCGCGCCGCTGCTCGTCACCGACGGGCCGGGCCACTGGTCGGTGCCCGTGTGGGCGCCGCCCGCCGAGGACCTGACCGTCACCGCCGCGCGGGGCCTCACCCCCACACCGGTCGCGGTGGGCGGCGGCGATCCGTGCGCGGTGTTCTTCACCTCGGGCACCAGCGGCGCCCCCAAGGGCGTGGTCTCCAGCCACGAGAACGCGGTGCGCCTCTTCGACCGGGAGACGTTCGCCGAGCTCGGCCCCGGCACCGTGATGCCGCAGACCGCCCCGCCGACCTGGGACGGCTTCACCCTGGACTGCTGGAGCATGCTGCTCACCGGCGGCACCACGGTGCTGCTCGACGAGCCGGTCCTGGTGCCCCGCACGCTGCGCGCGCTGATCGCCGAGGACGGGGTGAACGCCGCGTTCATGACGACCCAGCTCTTCAACATGCTGGTCACCACCGACGTGGGTGCCTTCGCGGGCATGAAGTGGCTGGCCATCGGCGGCGAACGGGCCGCCCCGACCCGCATCCGCCGCTTCCTCGCCGAGCACCCCGCCGTCCGGCTGCTCAATGTGTACGGTCCGGTCGAGTGCGGGGCGATCGTCACCTCCCACGACATCCGCCCCGAGGACTGCGACGACCCGGCGGGCGTCCCGCTGGGCGCCGAACTCGCCCACACGGACATCCTGGTCCTGGACGGCGACCGGGTCTGCGCGCCCGGCGAGACGGGCGAGCTGTGCCTGGGCGGTCCCGGACTCGCGCTCGGCTACCTCGGCAACCCGGAGCTCACGGAGTCGGTGTTCGCGACCGTAGGAGGTCAACGCCTGTACCGTACCGGCGACTTGGGGCACCGCACCGCCGAGGGCGTGCTGCACTACACCGGCCGGGGCGACCGGCAGATCAAGATCCGGGGACACCGGATCGAGCCCGCCGAGGTGGAGCGGACCGTGGAGCGGGTGGCCACGGTCACGGGTGCGGCGGTCGTGCCGATGCCCAGGCCGGACGGCTCCTACCACGGGCTCGCCCTCTTCTACACGCGCGCGGACGCCGGCGGGCTCGGCCCCGACGAGCTGCGCGAGCGGCTCGCCGCACTGCTTCCGGAGTATCTGGTGCCGCGCCGCGTGCACCTCCTGGACCGCTTCCCGCTGCTCGCCAACGGCAAGCTGGACCGGCGCGAACTCGCCGCGCGGGCCGAGCCCGAGCACCCGCGCCGCGACGCCGGGGCGCCGGCCCTGGAGGGCACGGCCGCCGTGGTCGCCGAGGCGTTCCGGGCCGTGCTCGACGCCGGTCCGGTACCCGCCGACGCCTCGTTCTTCGAGCTCGGCGGCAGTTCGCTGGACGCGGCCCGGCTCTGCCAGCACCTGGACGCCGTCCTCGGCGCGGCCGTGCAGCCCTCGCAGATCTTCCGCACGCCGACGGTGGTGCGGCTCGCCGAGTGGCTGGACGCCACCGCGCGCGGCGCCGCCGAGGCGGCCGCCGAACCGTCGGACCCCGTCCCCGGCGAGATCGCGCTGGCGCCGCAGCAGGCCGGGTTCCTGTGGGCCGCCGCCCACGACACCACCGGCATCGGCGGGCTCTGCCGGCTCACCTGGTGGCTGACCGGCCCGGTCGACCGGGCCGCCCTCGAACTGGCCGCGGGCGACGTGCACTTGAGGCACCAGGCGCTGCACGCCCAGTACGTGATCCGCGAGCAGCGGGCCCTCGCCGTGCTGCCGGAGCGTCCGCACCAGGTGGAGTTCCGCCATCTCCCGGACGCGGCCGACGAGCCGGCCGCCGTCGGCCAGTGGCTCGCCGCCGCGTTCACCCCGCTCGCCGTCGCCGAGGGCCGGGTGTGGCGGTGCGCCACCCTGCGCAGCCGGGACACCGGGCGCACCCTGTTCGGTCTGGTGGCCCACCACTGCGCCTTCGACGGCGCGTCCGAGACGGTGCTCGCCGCCGACCTGTCCTTCGCCTACGCGGCCCGCGCCGAGGGCCGCGCACCTCGCTTCCCGGCCCCGGCCGCCACTCTCGCCGAGGTCGCCGCCGACCGCCGGCGCGCGCTGTCCCGGGTCGACCTCGCCGCCCAGCGCGCGTTCTGGGAGGACCTCCTGGACGAGCCGGAACCGCTGCGGCTGCCCGGCCGGACGGACAGCGAGCCGACCGCGGGCCCCAAGTACGCCCGCACACACCGGATTTCACCGGATGAGCTGGCCCGCTGGGACACCCGGGCGCGCGAGTTCGGCACCACCCGGTTCGCGCTGCTCGCCGCCCTGTTCGGCGCCGTACTGCGCGAGCTGGGCGGGCAGGACGACATCACGGTCAAGGTGCCGGTGGCCCGGCGCGGCAGCGGAGTGCTCGCCACGGCGGTCAGCTGCCGCGTCGACCTGATCTACCTGCGCTTCTGGCCACCGGGGCGGCGGCGGGACGGTGCCGGGCTGCGCGCCGCGGTGGCGAGCACGGATGCGGCGCTGGCCGCGCAGGAGATCGGCGGCGCGGCCCTCGACCACATCCTGGTGTGGTCCGGCGGCAGCGAGGCGCTGCCCTCGATGCCCACCTTCCTGATGCAGGACGACCCCGATCCCGCTCTCCAACTGCCCGGCTGTGACGCCGAGTTGCTGCGGATCGACAGCCCCGCCATGTCCACCGAGCTGGAGCTCGACGTGCGGATCGGCGGGGCGGGCGCCGACGTGACCGCCACGGTCCGCACCGACCGGCTGCCCGCGACCGTCGCGGACGCCGTCGCGGACGCCTTCACCGCAGCGGTACGGCGCGGACCGGCCAACGCCGACGACGCTCCCGCCGCCGCCCACCCCGAGGACCCCTCATGCGCGTAC
This sequence comes from Streptomyces sp. NPDC050485, assembly GCF_044458185.1. Classification (NCBI taxonomy): domain Bacteria; kingdom Bacillati; phylum Actinomycetota; class Actinomycetes; order Kitasatosporales; family Streptomycetaceae; genus Streptomyces; species Streptomyces sp. NPDC050485. Next base: position 252,050 of record NZ_JBITHR010000001.1, read on the forward strand.
TGATCCTGAGCACCCCCGAGTCCACCCACTTCACGACGATGGTCCCGCTGGCCTGGGCGCTGCGCGGGGCCGGGCACGAGGTGCTGGTCGCGGGCCAGCCCGACATCGTGCCGACGGCCCGCGCGGCCGGCCTGTGCACGGTCACCGTGGGCCGCGAGTTCCACGCCAAGGACCTGCTCAGCCCGCCGCTGCCGCCCGGCCGACGACCGATCGAGGTGACGGGCCCCACCACGCCGAAGATGATCGCCATCGGCTCCAAGGTGTGGGTGCTGCACGCCCGTTACCTCTTCCCGCGCTATCTGGAGGTGGCCCACCAGTTCAAGCCCGACCTGGTGGTCTCCGAGCAGATGGACTACGCGGCGCTCCTGGTGGGCGGCGTCCGGAAGATCCCGGTGGTCTCGCACCGCTGGGGCATCGACCCGCTGAGCCCGCTGATGCGGGAGACCGCCGTCGAGTTCCTCCAGGGCACCTGCGACCGCTACGGCATCGAGGGCGGCCTCCCGCTGCCCGATGTGGTGCTCGACCCGGCGCCGCCCGAGCTGCTCTACCCGGGCACCCCGCAAGCCACCCCGATCCGCCACGTCCCGTACAACGGGACCGGCCCGGTCCCCGAGCGGCTGCGCCGGACCGGGGACAAGCCCCGGGTCGTCGTGTCCATGGGGCGCCAGACCATCGCGCTCGGCGGGCTCCCGATGTTCCGCACGATGATCGAGGCATTCGGCCAACTGCCGGACATCGAGGCGGTGTTCACCGTCCAGGACGAGTACATCGAGCCGCTGGGTCCGGCCCCGGCGAACGTGTGGCTGACCCCGCCGGTGCCGCTCAACGGCTTCCTCGGCACCTGTGCCGCGATCGTGCACCACGGCGGCGCCAACACCCTGATGACGGCCACCGGAGCGGGTGTTCCGCAGCTGGTGCTGCCGCAGCTGGCCGACCAGTTCGCGGGCGGCGAGCTGCTCGCCGCCACCGATGCCGCCATCTCGCTCGGCACCGCCGACGAGCAGAACGACCCGGCGATCGTCGCCGATGCCCTGAGCACCCTGCTCGACGGCGAGCGCTTCGTGAAGGGCGCCGCCGAGCTGGCGCGTTCCGTCGCCGCCATGCCGAGCCCCGCCGCCGTCGTCCGCGACCTGGAGAACCTGCGATGCGCGTCCTAGTCATCAGCACCCCCGTCGAGAACCACTTCCTGCCGCTGCTCCCGCTGATCCGGGCCCTGGCCGACGCCGGGCACGAGATCCTGGTGACCGGCCAGCCCGATGTCACCGGGCCCGCCGAGGCGGCCGGGCTCGCCACGGTCACCTTCGGCGAGGCCTTCCACTCCGAGGACCTGCGCGGCGGCAAGCGGCCCGCCGGTCTTCGCCCCATCGAGGTGTCCGGCCGCCCGGACCGGCAGCAGATCGGCGGGGTCGCCCAGGTGTGGCGCAACCACGTGCCGTACTTCCTGCCGGACTATCTGGAGCTCGCCCGCGAGTGGCGGGCCGATCTGGTGCTCTCCGAGCACATGGAGTTCGCCGGGTCGGTCATCGGCGCGGTGCTCGGCATCCCGTCCGTGCAGCAGCGCTGGGGCGTCAATCCGACCGCTCCCGCGATGCTCGGTTTCGTACGCCTCTACCAGGGGCCGCTGTGCACCCGGCTCGGCCTGGACTCGGTGCCGGTGCCCGATCTGCTGCTCGACCCGGCGCCGCCCGCCCTCGCCGACACCGAGGCCCCGGCCGCCCGCCCGATCCGTCCGGTCCCGCACGCGGAGCCCGGCACCCCGTGGGCGTACCGCACCCCGCCGGGCCGACGGGTGGCCGTCGCGCTCGGCGGGCACACCCTGGAGCTCGGCGGCGCGCGCCTGCTGCGCCGGGTCGTGGACGTGCTGGCGCGGACCGGTGGCGTCGAGGCGGTCGTGTCCGCGGCGCCCCGGCACCGCGAGGCGATCGGGGCGCTGCCCGAGGGCATGACGTACACCGAACTGACCGCGCCCGGCCTGCTCTTCCCGGGCAGCGACCTGGTGGTGCACCACGGCGGCGCGGGCTCCACCCTGGGGGCCGCGGCCCTCGGCATTCCCCAGCTGGTGCTTCCCCAGCTCGGCGACGCGTTCGTCGCGGGCGACCGGATCGCGGCGGCGGGGGCCGGGATCACGCTGGACTCGGCGGAACTCCAGAACGACGAGGGCCACTTGGCCGCCGCCGTCACAGAGCTGCTCGCCGAGCCCGGTCACCGCGCGGGCGCGGCGCTCATACGCGAGCAGATCGAGGCCATGCCGACGGCGGCCGAAGTGGTCGGCCGATTTGAGCAGTTGACTGTGCGTCAGGGGGTGGCGGCCGTATGAGCACCGAAGCCCCTGCCCAGGACGGCGTCAAGGAAGTGAAGAAGCCCCATCCGCACGGGATGAGCGACCTCCAGGTCCTGGTCTTCATCGTGTGTGCGATGGCGACCATGACGCTCGCCCTGCTCGACGGCTCGATCATCTCCTCGGCGGTCCTGCCGATCGTGCGCGACCTCGACCCGGCGCACGGCATCGACCGCTTCCCCTGGCTGATCACCGCCTACCTGCTCGCGGCCACGGCCGCCCAGCCGCTGTACGGCAGGCTCAGCGACAGCTACGGGCCGCGCCGGATCTACCTCGCGGCGCTCGCCACGTTCCTGGCGGGCTCCGCGCTGTGCGCGACCGCGCACACCCTCACCCAGCTGATCCTGTTCCGCGCGGTGCAGGGGCTCGGCGGCGGCGGCCTGATGAGCATGACGCTGATCGTGATCGCCACCCTGTACCCGCCCAAGTCCCGGGCCGGGCGCTCGAACGCGGGCGGCGCGCTCATCGCGGCCGGCATCATCGCCGGGCCCATGATCGGCGGGCCCATCAGCGAGAGCCTGTCCTGGCGCTGGATCTTCCTGCTCAACGTGCCGCTGGCCGGGCTCGCGCTCGCCGGGGTGACCTGGGCGCTGCGGCTCCCGGTGCGCGGCACCCGGCAGCGGGTCGACATCTTCGGCTCGGTCCTCGTCGCCTCCGCCACCTGCGCGCTGCTGCTCGGCGTCAAGACGTACGGCGACCAGCAGTCGTTCTCGGGCCCTGTGGTGCCGTACTTCTACGGCGGCCTGATGATGTTCGTGTTCTTCGCGGTACGCCAGTTGAAGGCGGCCGATCCTTTGATGCCGCTCACGCTGTTCAAGGACAACGTGTTCCGGTCGGCCGCGATTCTCCAGTTCGTGGGCGGGTTCGCGCTGCTCTCGCTGCCGGTGTTCCTCATCAACTACCTGAACATCGTGCGGGGCGTGAGCCTCGAAGCGGTCGGGCTGCACCTGATCCCGCTCGCCGTGGGCGTGGTCGTGGTCTTCCTCGCCTGGGGCCGGATCATCACCCGTACCGGGAAGTGCAAGGCGGTCCTGGTCGCCACCACCGCCACGGCGACCGCGGCGGCGGCCGGGCTCGGCCTGACCGTGGCCGACGCGGCCGCCTGGCAGCTCGACGGGCTGCTCCTGCTGCTCGGCGTGGGCCTGGGCGGCGTCACCCAGATCGCCCTGTTCATGACCCAGTCGGCCGCGCCCGCCGACCAGTTGGGCGTGGTCACCACCACCTCACGGTTCGCCACCATGCTGGGCACCACCATCGGCGGCACCGTGCTCGGCGCGGTCCTGAGCACGCGCTTCGCGGCGGCCGCCGGGGCCTCGGGAGTCAAGGACCCCGACGCCGCCGCGGCCCGGCTCGCCGGGCTCGCCCCGGCCCGCCGCCATCTGGTGACGGACGCGTTCGCGCACGCCACCTCGACGCTGTTCCTGACCGCGGCCGGGCTGCTGCTGCTGGCGCTCCTGACCGCGCTGCTCATGAAGGACGTGGACGTGAACGCCGCGTCCGCCGATGAGCCCGCCGACGTATCCGCCGATGAGGCCGCCCCAGAGTCCGAGGAGGACGAAGAAGATGCGCGTACTGATGCTGAGCACCCCCTTCCCCACCCACTTCACCCCCATGGTGCCGCTGGCCTGGGCGCTGATGGGAGCGGGTCACGAGGTGAAGGTCGCCGCGCAGCCTGACGTCACCGACGCGGCCCGCGCGGCCGGGATCGCGGCCGTCGACATCGGCGACCGCTTCCACGGACTCGACGTCCTCCAGCGCCATCTCCCCGACGGGGTACGCCCGTTGGAGCTGATGGGTCCGACCCCGCCGGAGAAGATGGCGGGCGCGACCAAGCTGTGGGAGACCCACGCCCGCTATCTGCTCAGCTCCTATCTGGAGTTCGCGCGCGACTGGAAACCCGATCTGATCGTCTCGGAGCAGATGGAGCTGGCGGGACAGCTCGTCGCGGGCGCGCTCGGCATCCCGTCCGTGCAGCACCGCTGGGGCGTCGACCCGCTGAGCGGTCCCTCCCGCACCTCGGCCCGCAACTTCCTGTACGGGACGGCCGAGCGGCTCGGGCTCGGCGGCCTGCCCGACCCCGCTCTGCTGCTCGACCCGTGCCCGCCCGCGCTGCGCCACCCGAGCGCGGCGCCGGGCGCGCCGATCGGCTACGTACCGTTCAACGGCACCGGCACCGCGCCCGAGTGGCTGCGGGGGCCGGCCGCCGACGGGGTGCGCCGGGTCGTGGTGTGCCTGGGCCGCCAGACGCTGGTGCTCAACGGCACCGGCCTGTACCGCTCGATCATCGCGGCCTTCGACGGCCTCGACGGGGTCGAGGCGGTGGTGACGGCCGACGCCGCCTTCCACCAGGGGTTCGGTCAACTCCCGGAGAACGTACGGGTGGTGGAGCCGGTGCCGCTCAACATGATCCTGCGGGACTGCGCCGCGGTGATCCACCACGGCGGCGCCAACACCACCCTCACGTCGTGCTCCTTCGGGCTTCCCCAGGTCGTACTCCCCCAGATCGTCGACCAGTTCGCCTCGGCCGAGCTGCTCGCGGCGGCCGGCGCGGCCCGGGTACTCGGCGAGGCGGCCCCGCAGAACGATCCCGGCCGGGTGCGCGAGGCGATCAGGGACGTCCTGGACGACGCCCGCTACCTCAAGTGCGCTCAGGAGCTGCGCGCCGACATGGCGGAGATGCCGAGCCCGGCCCGCGTGGTCGAGGACCTGGAGCGTCTGGCCGCCGCCTGACCCCAACTGACGTATGGATGAGGGCTCTTGCTACGGCAAGGGCCCTCATCCGTGTCCGCGCACCCGGGTACGGACACGACGGAGGGGCCCACCGACCGGTGTGGTCGATGGGCCCCTCCGGTACTTTCCGGGCGGGTCAGCCGCGGCGCTTCTTCATGGCGTCGCCGGCCAGCTTGGCGACGAGGATGACGGCGACGGTGACGGCGAGACCGATGATGAGGTGGCTCATGGTGTCCTCCTGAGGACGTGTAGGGGTGGGGGGTTGGATGGTGCGGTGGAAACTCGTGGTGGGGCGGGTCAGGCGTGGGCGGCGGCGCGCTGGGCGTCGAGTACCGCCCACAGCGCGGACGGGGTCGCGAAGGTCGCGCCCGTGAGGGTCTCCTCCGGGAACTCCACGTCGTACGCGCCCTCCAGGCGGACCAGGAGTTCGATGGTGGCCATCGAGTCGAGGCCCACGGATTTCAGGTCGAGCGACGGGTCGAGCGGGCCGGAGCCCGTGCTGCGCGGCAGGACCGAGGTCAGCAGCTTCTCGAAGTCGGCGTCCCACTGAACGTCAGCGGTGGTCATGGCGGGTTCTCCTCACAGGGGTACTGACTCGGGAGCGGGTCACTCTCGGGAGCGGGTCACTTCTGTTCGCGGCGCAGCCGCTGCTTGTCGGTCTTGCCGTTCGGGGTGAGCGGGAGCTCGCCCAGCAGGTGGCAGGCGGCCGGGACCTTGGCGGCCTCCAGGCGCTCGGCCAGCTGCGCGAGCACCTTGGCGGCCGTCAGCTCGGTGACGGCGTACAGCGTGAGGTCGTGGCCCTCGGCCGGGGCCAGCGCGGCGGCCGCCGTGACGCCCTCGATGTCCAGGGCGGCCGTCTCGATCTCCAGGGTGCCCATGCGGACGCCCTTGCGCTTGAACAGGTCGTCGCGGCGGCCCTCGAAATAGAGGTGCCCGTCGGCGTCCAGGTGGCCGTAGTCGCCGGTGTGCAGGGTGACCTCGCCGGTCACCGGGTCGGGGCGAAAGCGCAGGGCGGTCTGCTCGGGGGCGCGCCAGTAGCCGGTCATGATGTGCGGTCCGCGCACGGCGATCTCGCCGACCGTGCCCGGCGGCAGGAGCCGGCCGTCGTCGTCCAGGATCAGCACCTCGGTGCCGTCGAGCGCCCGGCCGACCGAGCCGGGGCGTGCGATGTCGCCGTCCGGTTCGAGGACGGTGATGCGCTTGCACTCGGTGGTGCCGAACATCGGGGACACCCGGGCGCGCGGGAACGCGGCTCGCAGCTGGGCGATGACGGGCGCGGTGAGCGCGGCCCCGGTGTTGGTGAAAAGCCGCACCGGGGGCGCCGCGCGCCGGTCCCGCCTCGACAGCGTGAGCAGCATCTCGCCGAGCGAGGGCACCAGCGGCACCACGGTGACACCGTGCTCGTGCAGGGTGGAGAGCAGCCGCACGTGGCGGTCCGGCGAGGTGAGCACCACTTGGGCGCCCGCGATGACGGAGAGCAGGATCTGGTAGAGCCCGTAGTCGAAGGAGACCGGCACCGCGACCAGGACGACGTCGTCCTCGCGGTAGTTCAGCCGGGCCTGGATCGCGCGGGCGGCGAAGACGATGGGGGCGTGGGTGCTCACCACGGCCTTGGGCGCCGAGGTGGAGCCCGAGGTGTAGATGAGCAGGCCCAGGTCGTCCGGCGCGACGGGCCGCTCGTCGGCGGCGGGCGAGGCGTCGTACAGCGCCTCGGCACCGCGCCGCACCTCGTCGAGCCCGAAGACCGGCCGGTTCGTCAACTCCCGTAGTACCGCGGCGTCTTGTACGTCCTGACCGATCACGAGGACCGGGTCGCAGTCCGGCACCACGGTGTTCAGATGGAACCGCTTCATCGCCGGGTTGACCGGTACGAAGGCGATGCCGCGGCGCAGCGCCCCGAACATCAGGGCGGTGAATTCGCGGGTGTTGCCGACGCGGACCAGGATCCGGTCCGCGGGCCCCACGCCCTGGGCGGTGAGCCAGTCGGCGTACGCCCGTGACCAGGCGTCCAGTTCCGCATAGGTCCACACGCCCGCGGCATCGCGCACCGCGGGGGCGTCGGGCCGGGCGGCCACGGCCGCCGCGAGCAGTCCGTGGACGGTATCGGTGCCGGTGTCCGCGGCAACCAGCGTCTGAGTCGTCATCCAGCAACCTCGTGGTCATCGGAACGGAAGTCGGTCACCCGAGCGTGTGGCACCGGCTTCGAGCCGGACTGGAGCGGTGGTAGATGCAGGCTCTGCGGCCGGGCGCGGCACCGGAGCGCTCTGCGGGATGTGCGGTTTTCGACTGCGGGCCGTCTTGGGCTGGTCGCGCAGTTCCCCGCGCCCCTAGGGGGTTGCTTCGAGCCGCCCTCGCATTTCGCTCGATCCATCACAACCGGCGTGACTCGCGGGGCACTTGAGCGGGGCTGGAGCGCTCTTGACCCGCCCGGGACTCAAGTGGGCTGCGAGGAGGCCGCCCCATGGTGTCGCCGGGCAGCAAGCCCCCATGGTGACGACCCCGCCGCGACGACGTCCGACGGGGAAGGAGGCAGCGCTACATGAACGCGGATTCCCGGCAGACCGGCAGCCAGGGCGCGGACGGCTCGGCAGGTGAGCGGCCGCTGGACTTCGGTGTCTTCTTCTTCGCCGCGGTCGGCGACCGGGCCCAGGAGACGTACCGGCTGATGCTGGACGCGGCCCGCCGCGCCGACGAACTGGGCTTCGGTTTCGTATCGACGCCCGAGCGGCACTTCCACCGCTTCGGCGGCGCCTTCCCCAACCCGGCCGTGACCTCGGCGGCCATCGCCGCGGTGACGAGCCGCATCCAGATCCGGGCCGGCAGCGTGGTGACCCCGCTGCACCCGGCCGCCCGCATCGTGGAGGACTTCGCGATGGTGGACGGCATCTCGGGCGGCCGGGTCGCGATCTCGGTGGGGTCCGGCTGGAACGTCAACGACTTCGTGATCGCGCCCGAGAAGTACGAGACCCGGCGCGAGCAGATGATCAAGGACGTGACGGACATCCGGACCGCCTGGCGCACCGGCCGCTGGACCGGCCCCAACCCGCTGGGCGCCCAGACCACGCTGCCCGTCTTCCCGCGCCCGGTGCAGGACGACCTGTCGGTGTGGGTGACCGCGTCGCGCAGCGAGGGCACCTTCCGCGAGGCGGGTCGGCTCGGCTGCAACATCCTGACCCATCTGGAGAACCAGGACGTCGAATCGCTCTCCGGCAAGATCGCCCTGTTCCGGGCGGCCCGCGCCGAGGCCGGCTGGGAGGGGCCCGGCAAGGTCACCGTGATGATGCACACCTACGTCGCCGACGACGCGGCCGAGGCCCGCCGGGTGGGCGGCGGCAGCCTGCGCGACTATCTGCTCTCCGCCATCGACCTGGAGGCCCTCGCGGTCGAGGCCGGCGGCCGGATGAGCGGCGACAAGCAGGGCCGCGAGGTGCTCTCCGCCGCCGGCGCCCAGCGCAAGCTGGCCGAACTCGGCGTCAACCGCTACCTGTCCGGGAACTCGCTGATCGGTTCGGTCCAGGAGTGCGCCGAAACCGCCCGCCGGGTCCGCGCGGCCGGGGTGGACGAGATCGCCTGCCTGGTGGACTTCGTCGCCGACCCCGAGCTCGTGCTCGGCTCCCTGGAGCGGCTCGCCTCGGTGCGCCGCGAGGCCTCGGCCCCGGCCGAGCCGGCGTTGGCCGCCTGACCCCGGCCGGGCCCACGGCCCGTTGTCCGGACTTGACCAAGAGCATCTCCCATCCGTTCCCAGGAGGTTGTCCATGCCGACGATCCTCGCCGTCTCCGGCAGCCCGTCGCCGGTCTCCAGCACACACCAGGTCCTCACCCTCGCCGCCGACCGGCTGGGGGCCCGCGGGCACCGGGTGGAGAGCCTCGCCGTGCGCACCCTGCCCGCGGCCGAACTCCTCCGGGCCGACCTGGACCACCCCCAACTCGCCGATGCGGCCCGGCAGTTCGCGGCTGCGGACGCCATCGTGCTCGCAACGCCGGTCTACAAGGCGGGCTGCTCGGGGCTGCTGAAGTCCTTCCTCGACCTACTGCCGCAGTTCGCCCTGGAGGGGAAGGTGGTGCTGCCGCTGGCCACCGGCGGCTCGCTCGCCCATGTGCTTGCGCTCGACTACGGGCTGCGCCCGGTCCTGATGTCGATGAAGCCCCGGGCCGTGTCGGAGAGCTTCTTCGTGCACGCCGGCGGCATCCGGCAGGGCCCGGGCGGCTTCGCCGGACTCGAACCCGGCACGGGGGCCCTGCTCCACGAGGCTACCGACAGGTTCGCCGAACTGGTGGAGGCCCTCGCCGACGGCCCCGCCCGGACCGTGCGCCTCGTGCCCGCCGCCTGACCTGAACTCCCGCTGCGCAACTCCCCCCGTTCATACGCCTGTTGATGCGTCGCCCACGCCTCAACAAGACTGAACCACAACCGAACAAGACTGAACACGACTGACCACGACTGGCCCACAACAGATGAGGTCCCCATGAAGGCTCTGGTTCTGAGCGGCGGTACGGGTAGCCGACTGCGCCCGTTCAGCTACTCCATGCCCAAGCAGCTCATCCCGATCGCCAACAAGCCCGTCCTGGAACGGGTGCTCGACAACATCCGCGACCTCGGTGTCACCGAGATCGGCATCATCGTCGGCAACCACGTCGAGGAGATAGCCGACGCGCTCGGCGACGGCTCCCGGCTCGGCGTCGAGATCACCTACATCCCGCAGGAGAGCCCCAAGGGCCTCGCGCAGTGCGTCGAACTCGCCCGGGACTTCCTCGGCGACGACGACTTCGTGATGTACCTCGGCGACAACATGCTGCCCGACGGCATCACCGAGGCCGCCGCCGAGTTCCACGCGCTGCGCCCGGCCGCCCAGGTGCTCGTCGCCCAGGTCGAGGACCCGCGCGCGTTCGGTGTCGCCGAGGTGGACGCGACCGGTGTGGTGGAGCGGCTGGTGGAGAAGCCGCCGGTGCCCCGCTCCAACCTGGCGCTCATCGGGGTCTACTTCTTCACCCCGGCCATCCACGAGGCCGTCGCCTCGATCGTGCCGAGCGCGCGCGGCGAGCTGGAGATCACCGACGCCATCCAGTGGCTGGTGACCAGCGGCGCCACCGTCCGGGCCCAGGAGTACTCGGGGTACTGGAAGGACACCGGCCGCGTCGAGGACGTACTGGAGTGCAACCAGATGCTCCTCGACGGCATCGAGCGCCGTGTGGAGGGCGAGGTGGACGACCAGAGTGTGCTGATCGGCGCGGTCGTCGTGGAGCCCGGCGCGCGGATCACCCGCTCCTTCGTGGAGGGCCCCGTCGTGATCGGCGCGGGCACCGTCCTGGAGGACAGCCACGTCGGACCGCACACGTCCATCGGCCGGGACTGCGTCCTGTCCGGCACCCACCTCGACTACTCGATCGCCCTGGACGGCGCGACGATCTCCGCGGTACGGGGCCTGCACGGCTCCCTGCTCGGCCGGTCCGCCGCGGTCACCGGCATCGACCTGGCCAGCCGCCACCACCGCCTGGTGGTCGGCGACCACACCCGCGTGGAGGTCGCGGCATGACGAACACCGGCGCTAAGAGCACGGAGAAGGACGGCATGAACAAGATCCTGGTCACCGGCGGCGCGGGCTTCATCGGCTCGCACTACGTACGCACCCTCCTGGAGGGCGGCTACGAGGGGTACGAGAACGCCGAGGTCACCGTCCTCGACAAGCTGACCTACGCGGGCAACCGCGAGAACCTGCCCGCCGCCCACCCCCGGCTCACCTTCGTCCAGGGCGACATCTGCGACCTGCCGCTGCTCCTGGAGCTGTTCCCGGGCCACGACGCGGTGGTCCACTTCGCGGCCGAGTCCCACGTGGACCGCTCGCTTGAGTCGGCCGCAGAGTTCGTCACCACCAACGTCGGCGGCACCCAGAACGTCATGGAGGCCGCGCTGCGCTCCGGTGTCCGGCGCGTCGTGCACGTCTCCACCGACGAGGTGTACGGCTCCATCGACGAGGGCTCCTGGACCGAGGAGTGGCCGCTGCTCCCCAACTCCCCGTACGCCGCGTCCAAGGCGGGCTCGGACCTGATCACCCGCGCCTACTGGCGCACCCACGGCCTGAACGTCTCCGTCACCCGCTGCTCCAACAACTACGGGCCCTACCAGCACCCCGAGAAGCTGATCCCGCGCTTCGTGACCAACCTCCTGGAGGGCGAGACGGTCCCGCTGTACGGCGAGGGCGCCAACATCCGCGAGTGGCTGCACGTGGCCGACCACTGCCGCGCGATCCAGCTGGTCCTGACCAAGGGCAGGGCGGGCGAGATCTACAACGTGGGCGGCGGAAACGAGCAGACGAACCGCCAAATCACCGAGCGGCTCCTTGAGTTGACCGGCAACGACTGGTCCAAGGTGGTCCGGGTCGCCGACCGCAAGGGCCACGACCTGCGCTACTCGCTCAGCGAGGCCAAGATCGCCGAGGAGCTCGGCTACGCGCCGCGCATCTCCTTCGAGCAGGGCCTCGCCGAGACCGCCGCCTGGTACCGCGACAACCCGGGCTGGTGGAAGGCGGTCAAGCACGCGCCGCAGGAGGACCAGAAGTGACGCTGCTCAGCGAATCGGCGCCCACGCCGCAGGTGCTGGTCGCTGGCGCCGGGCCGGTCGGGCTGAGCGCCGCCCACGAGCTGGCCCGGCACGGTGTGCGGGTCCGGCTCGTGGACGCGGCGGCCGGCCCGGCCACCACCAGCCGGGCGCTCGCCACGCACGCCCGCACGCTGGAGACGTACGACCAGATGGGCGTCCTGGACGAACTCCTGCCGCGCGGCCAGCGGGTGGAGCACTTCACGCTCCACCAGAACGGCCGCCGCCTGATCCGCTTCGACACGGACTACAGCCGGCTGTCCACCCGCTTCCCGTTCACGCTGATGGTCGACCAGGTCATCACCGAGGAGGTGCTGCGGAACGCGGTGTCCCGCCGGGGCGTCGAGGTCGAATGGGGCGTCCGGCTCACGGAGTTCGAGGACCACGGCACGGACGGCGTACGGGCCCGCCTGACCCACCTCGACGGCCGGACCGAGACCGTGGCGGCCGACTGGCTGGTCGGCGCGGACGGCGGCCACAGCACCATCCGCAAGCAGCTGGGCCTGAAACTCGAAGGGGAATCGAGCGAGACCTGGCTCATCGCGGACGCGACCGTCCACTGCGACCTGCCGAAGGACAGCATCCACTGGATGCGCACGCCCACCGGCACGGTGATGATGGTGCCGTTCCCCGAGCCCGGCAAGTGGCGGCTGCTCGACACCGCCGAGACGTCCTACGGCGGCGACGACGCGATGGTGGCCCGGCGCTTCTCGGCGAAGATCAGCACGGGTACGGGAAAGCCGGCGGTGGTCGAATCGCCGTCCTGGGTCTCGGTGTTCACGATCCAGCAGCGCATGATCGGCCAGATGCGCTCGGGCCGCGTGCTCCTCGCGGGAGACGCCGCGCACGTCCACAGCCCCGCTTCCGGCCAGGGCATGAACACCGGCGTCCAGGACGCGGTGAACCTCTCCTGGAAGCTCGCCACGGTGCTCCGCGGCGAGGCCCCGGACTCCCTCCTGGACACCTACAGCGCCGAACGGGTGCCGGTGGGCGCGGAGTTGCTGCGCACCACCCGGATGGCGACGATGCTGGTCCAGCTCCGCAGCCGCAGGGCGGCGGCCGCTCTGCGCGCGGCCTTCACGGTGCTGCGTTCGCTGCCGCCGCTCAAGGGCCGCATCCAGCGCAAGATCATGGGCGGCATGTCGGCACTGGGCCTCGGTTACGGGGCGGGCCCGCTCAGCCACCCGGCCTCCGCCCCGGGCGGCATCCGGCCGGGCGAACGAGTGGCCCGCGTAACCGCTCCCACCCTGGCCACCAGCTCCGGCTGGCAGGAACTGATCGCCGAACTCCAGCGCCCGGAATGGCTGCTGCTCACCTTCGGCGAGGCCCCCGAGGACGGCTACGGTCCCTCGGTACGCATCCGCACGGTCAACACCCCCGGCCCGGACACCCTGTCCGACCCGGCCACCCACCTGACCACCGCCCTGGGCGCCCCACCCGGCACCTGGCTCCTGATCCGCCCCGACGGCTACCTGGCCGCGAGGGGCACGGGGAAGGAGTCCCCGTCGACAGCACTGACCGCCCTGGGCATCCACCCGTCCGCCGATTCCCGTCAACTGACCTACTGAGAACGCACATTGGGCCCGCCCCGGATATTGGGGGCGGGCCCAAAAAATTGAGCCTCTTGGGGGAAATTGGGGAGCGGGGGTCCGGGGGCGGAGCCCCCGGTATCTAGGCGGCGTTCTGGGCCACCCGACGGCCGTACAGGGAAACGCACTGCTCATACGTGGGCAGCAACCCGAGCTCCGCAGCCTCGGCGACCGTAGGAGCCACCGCGTCCTTCGACGACAGCACCGGCTCCCCCGTGAGCCACCGCCCCCATGGCAGGGCCAACTCCGGGTCGAACGCCCGCAGATCGAGCTGCGTACCCGGCACGTACTCCGTCGAGCAGAGATAGCTGATGCACGTGTCATCGGTCAGCGCCACGAACCCGTGCGCGAGCCCCTCCGCGACGAACACGGCCCGCCCGCCCCGGGCGTCGAGAACCGTGGTCGCGTGCTGCCCGAACGTGGGGGAACCCACCCGTACGTCCACGACCACGTCGAGCAGCGCCCCGCGCACGCAGCTGACCAGTTTGGCCTGCCCCGGCGGGATGGCCACGCCGTGCAGCCCGCGCACCGTATTGCGCGCGGAAGCCGAGTAGTTGACCTGGCGCGGGACGAAGTGGTGCCCGGTCTCGGCGGCCAGCAGGTCGTATCTGTACGACTCGTGGAAACTGCCGCGGGGGTCCGTCAGCAGCTTCGGCATGATGCGGTACGCGTCCGGTACGGCGGTCTCTTCGATCCTCATGCCCCCGGACGGTAGGCGCCCCGACTCAAGTCCCGGTAGCGCCGCATGACCACCTGTCCAGCGGCCCCCGAGCGGCCCGCGCCACAGTGCCGCTCAAACCGCGCAAACAGGAGGTAGCAACGGTGTCGGTGATCGACCGAAGAACAGACGGCGAAGGCGGCGGCGCGGCCGGATCGGTGGTGGTGCTCGGCGCCACCGGGTTCGTGGGCCGGCACGTCTGCGAGGTGTTCGCCGCCGCCGGGTGGACGGTGACCGGTGTCGCACGCAACACCGCCGCCGATCCGGCAACTCCGTACGAAAACATCCCACTTGATGTGGTCCGGACCGAACCCGGCCGGATCGCCGAGCTGCTCGCGCAGCGCGACGCGGGCGCGGTGGTGAACGCGGCGGGCGCGGTGTGGCAGGCCACCGAGGACGAGATGAACCTCGCCAACGCCGGTCTCGTGGAGCGGCTGCTGTCCGCGGTCTCGCTGCTCGACGCGCGGCCCCGGCTCGTCCAGCTCGGCTCGGTGCACGAGTACGGCCCGGTGCCGCGTACCGGCATCACCGAGGACGTGCCGACCGCGCCGGTCACTCCGTACGGCCGATCCAAGCTGGCGGGCGCCCGTGCGCTGCTCGACGCGGTCGCGGCGGGCGAGGCGGCGGGCCTGGTGCTGCGCATCTCGAACGTGTCGGGGCCCGGCACCCCCCGGGCGAGCCTGCTCGGCATGGTGGCGCACCATCTCGCGACGGCCGCCCCCGATCCGCTGCGGCTCGCCCCGCTGCTCGCCCACCGCGACTTCGTGGACGTACGGGATGTGGCGGACGCGGCACTCGCCGCGGCCCGCGGCTCCCAGGTGTCCGGACGGGTCGTCAACATCGGCGGGGGGCAGGCGACTTCGGTACGGGCGCTGGTGGCCAGACTGACCGAGCTCGCCGGGGCGTCCGCCGGGATCGTGGAGGCGCCGGTCACCGGAGGCCGACCGCCGGAGGCCGAGTGGCAGCGCATGGACATCCAGCTCGCGCGGACCCTGCTCGGCTGGCGGCCGCGGCGCACGCTGGACGATTCGCTGCGCGATCTGCTCGCCCACGCCCGCGACGCCGCGGACCGCGAGTCGTTGTCCAGTGCCCTTCAAGTCGCTCCCTCAACGATGACCGCGTCGGGTCACCGCTGAGGACTTCGTACCGAACTGACGACCGTGGAGGCAGCCAAGATGAGTGAGACCAAGGCACGGATTCTCGATCGGGTACGGGAGTACCACCTGGAGAAGGAGCCGTCCCGCGAGTTCGTGCCGGGGGTCAGCGAGATCTGGCCGTCCGGAGCGGTGCTGGAGCCCGAGGACCGGGTGGCACTGGTGGAGGCCGCGCTCGACATGCGGATAGCCGCCGGCACCAGCTCGCGCAAGTTCGAGTCCCGGTTCGCCCGCTACATGAAGCGGCGCAAGGCCCACCTGGTGAACTCCGGTTCCTCGGCCAACCTGCTCGCCATGTCGGCGCTCACCTCGCCGCACCTGGAGGACCGCCGCCTCAAGCCGGGCGACGAGGTCATCACGGTGGCCGCGGGCTTCCCCACCACCGTCAACCCGATCCTCCAGAACGGCCTCATCCCGGT
Organism: Streptomyces sp. NPDC050485; assembly: GCF_044458185.1. Taxonomy (NCBI): domain Bacteria; kingdom Bacillati; phylum Actinomycetota; class Actinomycetes; order Kitasatosporales; family Streptomycetaceae; genus Streptomyces; species Streptomyces sp. NPDC050485. The sequence goes on from NZ_JBITHR010000001.1 coordinate 267,593, forward strand.
CTTCGTGGATGTCGAGCTGAAGACGTACAACACGACCGCCGAGCGCATCAAGGCCGCCGTCGGCCCCAAGACCCGCGCCATCATGGTCGCCCACGCGCTCGGCAACCCGTTCGAGGTAGCCGAGGTCGCGCAGATCGCCGAGGAGAACGACCTCTTCCTCATCGAGGACAACTGCGACGCGGTCGGCTCCCTCTACAACGGTCAACTCACCGGCACGTTCGGCGACTTGACGACGGTCAGCTTCTACCCGGCGCACCACCTGACGATGGGCGAGGGCGGCTGCGTGCTGACCTCGAACCTGGCGCTCGCCCGCATCGTGGAGTCGCTGCGCGACTGGGGCCGGGACTGCTGGTGCGAGCCGGGCGAGAGCGACCGCTGCTTCAAGCGCTTCGAGTACCAGCTGGGCACCCTGCCGGCCGGCTACGACCACAAGTACATCTACTCGCACATCGGCTACAACCTGAAGGCCACCGACCTGCAGGCCGCGCTCGGCCTGACCCAGCTGGCCAAGGTGGACGAGTTCACCAGCGCCCGCCGCCGCAACTGGCAGCGCCTGCGGGAGGGCCTGGAAGGCGTGCCGCATCTGATCCTGCCGGAGGCCACCCTCGGCAGTGAGCCCAGCTGGTTCGGCTTCGTCATCACCGTCGACCCCGACGCGCCGTTCCGGCGCAAGGAGTTGGTGAACTTCCTGGAGGAGCGGAAGATCGGCACCCGCAACCTGTTCGCCGGCAACCTCACCCGTCAGCCCGCCTATGTGGACGCCCCGCACCGGATCGTGGGCGACCTCACCAACTCCGACATCATCACCGAGCAGACCTTCTGGATCGGCGTCTACCCGGGGCTCACCGACGAGCACACCGACTTCATGACGGCCTCGATCCGGGACTTCGTCGCCGGCTGGTGACGGACCCACAACTTCCCGCCATCACAGGCCCCTTGACGAGGAGAGAGCGTACATGTCGTCGACACTTGCGGAGCTGACTGAGCTTCAGCCGGTGGTCCAGCCCCGTGAGCCGGTGTCGGTCGCCGACCGGATCGCGGCGTCCGCGGCCACCACCGGCGGGCTCCTGACCACCGGGGAGTTCCACCACTGGTTCGCCGGGCGCAGGAAGGCGGGCCGCTTCAGCATCGAGCGCATCCCGTTCGCCAAGCTGCGCGGCTGGTCCTTCGAGCCGGACAGCGGGAACCTGGTGCACTCCAGCGGGCGCTTCTTCAGCGTGGAGGGGCTGCACGTCACCACCGACGACGGCCCGCACAAGGAGTGGTTCCAGCCGATCATCAAGCAGCCGGAGGTGGGCATCCTCGGCATCCTGGTGAAGGAGTTCGACGGCGTACTCCACTTCCTGATGCAGGCCAAGATGGAGCCGGGCAACCGCAATCTGCTCCAGCTCTCCCCCACCGTGCAGGCAACCCGCAGCAACTACACCAAGGTCCACCAGGGCACCGACGTGAAGTACATCGAGTACTTCACGGGTGCGGAGCGCGGCCGGATCCTCGCCGATGTGCTCCAGTCCGAGCACGGCTCGTGGTTCTACCACAAGAGCAACCGCAACATGATCGTCGAGGTGGACGGCGAGGTGCCGCTCGACGAGGACTTCTGCTGGCTGACACTGGGTCAGATATCCGAGCTCCTACACCAGGACAACCTGGTCAACATGGACTCGCGCACGGTTCTGGCCTGTCTGCCCGCGTACAGTGCGGGCGCCCCCGCAGGGGATGATTTCAGCCAGTCCCTGGCCCGCTCCCGCGACCCCCGGGCGGGCGCCCTGCTCACCGACGTGGACCTGCTGTCCTGGTTCACCTGCGAGCGTTCGCGCTACGACGTGCAGGCCGAGCGCATACCGCTGGACGACGTGCCCGGCTGGACCCGCGACGAGGCGCGCATCGGCAAGGACGACGGCCGCTGGTTCAACGTCGTCGCGGTCGAGGTGCAGGCCGGCAACCGCGAGGTGACCAGCTGGACCCAGCCCCTGATCGAGCCGTGCAGCCGGGGCATCGCGGCCTTCCTGGCCCGTTCGTTCGACGGCGTGCTGCACGTCCTGGCCAACGCCAAGGTCGAGGGCGGCTTCCTCGACACGGTCGAGCTGGCCCCCACCGTGCAGTGCTCCCCGGACAACTTCGAGGGCCTCCAGGTCCGCCCGGCGTTCCTGGACCTGGTCCTCGATGCGGCGCCCGAACGCATCCGCTACGACGCCATCCACTCGGAGGAGGGCGGCCGGTTCCTGTATGCCGAGAACCGCTATCTGGTCATCGAGGCCGACGAGGACGACGCACCGATTGAGCCACCGACCGGCTATCAGTGGGTAACGATCAGTCAGCTCACGGCGCTGATCAAACACGGACACTACGTCAATGTGCAGGCCAGGACGCTCCTTGCCTGCCTCAACGCCATGGGACATCTGACGGATGACTGAACGACCCCTGCGCATCGCCGTCCTCGGCACCGCCGACATCGCCCGCCGACGGGTGCTGCCCGCCATGGCGGCGGACCCGGACATCGAGCTGACGGCGGTGGCGAGCCGGGACGGCGGCCGCGCTCGGGAGGTCGCGGCCCGGTTCGGCTGCGCGCCGGTCGAGTCGTACGACGCGGTGCTTGAACGGGACGACGTGGACGCCGTGTACGTCCCGCTGCCCGTCTCGCTGCACGCCGAATGGGCGGGCCGGGCGCTGCGCGCGGGCAAGCACGTGCTCGCCGAGAAGCCGCTCACCGCCGACCGGCCGACCACCGAGGCGCTGCTCGGCCTCGCCCGCGCCTCGGGCCTGGTGCTGATGGAGAACGTGATGTTCGTCCACCACCCCCAGCACTCGGTGGTACGGGAGCTGGTGGCGAGCGGCGCCATCGGTGAACTCCGGGCGTTCAGCGCCGCGTTCGCCATCCCGGCGCTGCCCGCGGGGAACATCAGGCACCGCCCCGAACTCGGTGGCGGCGCCCTGCTCGACGTGGGCTACTACCCGGTGCGCGCCGCGCTGTACTTCCTCGGCGCGGGCCTGCAGATCGTCGGCGCCGCGCTGGAGCACTCTCGGGGCTCGGCGGTGGAGACGTCGGGCGCGGTGCTCGTACGCTCCCGCTCCGGGGTCCTCGGCCAGCTGGCCTTCGGCATGGAGCACGCGTACCGCTCGGCGTACGAACTGTGGGGCAGCGAGGGGCGGATCCGCGTCGAGCCGGCGTTCACTCCGCCCGCCGACCACAAACCGGCGGTGTGGATCACGGACGCGCACGGGCCGCGCGAACTGACACTGGCCCCGCACGACCAAGTCGCCGCGACTGTACGGGCGTTCGTCCGCGCGGTCCGCTCCGGGGCCGCGCAGTCGCCGGACGCCGGAGAGTGCCTGGAGCAGGCGAGCCTGCTCGACGCGGTACGGGCGGGGGCGCGGGCGACGCATGCCGCGCATCACGACACTGCGCGACACGACACTGCGCGACACGAGACCGCGCGAGACGAGACCGCGCGGCACGAGGCCTTGCGAGACGAGACCTTGCAAGACGAGGGGACCGACCGTGACCGTGACTGAACAGCCGGCGCCGCGGACCGCGGCCGTGCGGGTCGCCGAACTGCACGTCCTGCGCGAGCAGGCCAGGCTCGGGCCGAGCGACCGTGCGACCGAGGCGCAGCACGCGAAGGGCAAGCTGACCGCGCGCGAGCGTATTGAGCTGCTGCTCGATCCGGAGTCGTTCCGTGAGGTGGAGCAGCTGCGCCGGCACCGCGCGACCGGCTTCGGCCTGGAGGCGAAGAGGCCGTACACGGACGGTGTGATCACCGGCTGGGGCACGGTGGAGGGCCGCACGGTCTTCGTATACGCCCATGACTTCCGCATCTTCGGCGGCGCCCTGGGCGAGGCCCACGCCACGAAGATCCACAAGATCATGGACATGGCGATCGCGGCGGGTGCGCCGCTGGTGTCGCTGAACGACGGTGCGGGCGCGCGTATCCAGGAGGGCGTCAGCGCACTCGCGGGCTACGGCGGCATCTTCCAGCGCAATACGCGGGCGTCCGGGGTGATCCCGCAGATCTCCGTGATGCTGGGCCCGTGCGCGGGCGGCGCCGCCTACTCCCCCGCCCTGACGGACTTCGTGTTCATGGTCCGCGACACCTCGCAGATGTTCATCACCGGGCCGGACGTGGTGCAGGCGGTGACGGGTGAGGAGATCACCCAGAACGGGCTCGGCGGCGCGGACGTGCACGCCGGGGTCTCGGGCGTGGCCCACTTCGTCCACGACGACGAGGAGACCTGCCTGGCCGAGGTCCGCTATCTGATCTCGCTGCTGCCGTCGAACAACCGGGAGACGCCTCCGGCGCTGCCGCCCGGCGACGACCCGGCCGACCGCCGCAACGACGTGCTCCTGGACCTGGTGCCCTCGGACGGCAACCGGCCGTACGACATGCGCAAGGTCCTGGAGGAACTCGTCGACCACGGCGACCTGCTCGAAGTCCACGAGCAGTGGGCCCGCAACATCATCTGCGCGCTGGCCCGGATCGACGGCCGAGTGGTGGGCATCCTGGCCAACCAGCCGCAGTTCCTGGCCGGGGTGCTGGACATCGAGGCCTCCGAGAAGGCGGCCCGCTTCGTCCAGCTCTGCGACGCCTTCAACATTCCCCTGCTGACCCTGGTCGACGTCCCGGGCTTCCTGCCCGGCGTCTCCCAGGAGCACGGCGGCATCATCCGCCACGGCGCGAAGCTGCTCTACGCGTACTGCAACGCGACGGTCCCCCGCATCTCGCTGATCCTGCGCAAGGCCTACGGCGGCGCGTACATCGTCATGGACTCCCAGTCCATCGGCGCCGACCTCACCTACGCCTGGCCCACCAACGAGATCGCGGTGATGGGCGCGGAAGGCGCGGCCAACGTCATCTTCCGCCGGGAGATAGCGAGTTCGGACGACCCGGAGGCGGTCCGGGCCGAGAAGATCGCGGCGTACACATCAGAACTGATGCACCCGTACTACGCGGCCGAGCGGGGTCTGGTGGACGACGTCATCGACCCGGCCGAGACCCGTGCCGTGCTCGCCGCCGCCCTCGCGATGCTGCGCACGAAGCACGCCGACCTGCCGTCCCGCAAACACGGCAACCCCCCGCAGTGAGGAGCGAGAGTGACGTCTGAAGCGCTGTTCCGCGTCGTGAAAGGCGCCCCCACGGACGCCGAACTGGCCGCCCTGACAGTGGCCCTCCTGTCCCTGAGGGCCGAACCCCCCACCCAACTGGCCCCAGTAGAACCCCTGCCCGCCTGGCACCGCCAGCCCTACCACCCCCCAGTGAGCTGGCAACGAGCGGCTTGAGGTGGGGGGCGAGCGTCCCGTTCCGGTCGACCACGGGGGGCGGAGCCTCTCGCTTCGGTCGGCCGCGGAGTGTGGGGGCGAGCGTCCCGTTCCGGTCGGCCACGGGGGGCCTCTCGCGGTGTTCGGCTGCGGGTGTGGGGCCCGCTCGCCTCGGTCGCCTGGGGGCCGGGCGCAGCCCAGGCCTGTCAGGGGCGCGGGGAACTGCGCGACCAGCCACACTCGGCCCGCAGCCGACAACCCGAGGAGGCCCGGGCGAGGCCCTAGCGTGGCCCCGGTCGGCCCCCGAAGCGGGCCAGGGCGCAATCGTCAGCCCCCGAAGCGGGCCGGGGCGCAGCTCAGGGTGCTAGCGCCCGGACCGCGCCGCACGGGCTCAGGGTGCTAGCGCCCGAACCGCGCCGCACGGGCAATCGTAACGACGGCCTTCTCCAGGGCGTACTCAGGGTCATCCCCCCCACCCTTGACCCCCGCATCCGCCTCGGCCACGGCCCGCAGGGCCAAGGAAACCCCGTCCGGCGTCCACCCCCGCATCTGCTGCCGCACCCGGTCGATCTTCCACGGCGGCATCCCCAGCTCCCGCGCGAGATCGGCCGGCCGCCCACCCCGCGCGGAGGACAGCTTTCCGATCGCCCGCACCCCCTGCGCAAGCGCGCTGGTGATCATGACGGGTGCGACCCCGGTCGACAGCGACCACCGCAGCGCTTCGAGGGCTTCCGCGGCCCGCCCCTCCACCGCCCGGTCCGCGACCGTGAAGCTGGAGGCCTCGGCCCGCCCCGTGTAGTACCGCCCGACGACCGCCTCGTCGATCGTCCCCTCCACGTCCGCGCAGAGCTGGGACACCGCGGAGGCCAGCTCGCGCAGATCGCTGCCGATGGAGTCGACCAGCGCCTGGCAGGCCTCGGGCGTGGCCGACCGCCCGAGCGCCCGGAACTCCTGCCGTACGAACGTGAGCCGCTCGGCCGGCTTCGTGGTCTTGGGGCAGGCGACTTCCCGCGCCCCCGCCTTCCGCGCCGCGTCCAGCAGCCCCTTGCCCTTGGCGCCGCCGGCATGCAGCAGCACCAGGGTGATCTCTTCGGCAGGCGCGTCGAGGTACGCCTTCACGTCCTTGACCGTGTCCGCGGACAGGTCCTGTGCGTTGCGTACGACCACGACCTTCCGCTCGGCGAAGAGCGACGGGCTGGTCAGCTCGGCCAGCGTGCCGGGCTGCAACTGGTCGGAGGTCAGGTCACGTACGTCGGTGTCGGAGTCGGCGGCCCGGGCGGCCGCCACCACCTGCTGCACGGCGCGGTCGAGCAGCAGGTCCTCCTGGCCCACGGCGAGTGTGACGGGGGCGAGCGGATCGTCGGTGGAATTCTTCCTGGTGGCCATCGCCTTCCAGCATCCCACGGGCCACTGACAGTCCCGGCCCGCTCCCTGCCCCACCGCCCCCGTCCTGGAGAATGGGCAGGTGAACGATGTGACCCGACACGTACTCGTACTCCCGGACCGCGACGCCGCCGAGGAGGTGGCCACCGAGCTGGCCGATCTCTTCGGCCTGGCCGAGGAGCCCCAGCTCGTGCGCGACGCACTGGCCGGCGAGGACGACGCCGAGGACGCCCAGTGGCTGGTCGTGCTGGAGGACCCGGACGCCCGCCTGGACCCGACGGCCCTGGACGGTCTGGCCGCCGGACACGACGGCTGGCTGGAAGCCCCCTGACCCGCGCGACCGCTCCCCCGCGCCGTCAGCTCTTCGGCATGACCTGGGTCAGCGCTCCGGTACGACCTGCTCAGCCCTTCGGCACGACTTGGATGTCCAGGTCGATCGAGATCGAGGACCCGATCGCCGCGATCCCCCGGGCCAGCATGGTCTGCCAGGTGAGCGTGAAGTCCTCGCGGTGCAGTTCGGTACTGGCCCGGCAGGCGCCCCGGGTCTCGCCGCCGAGCCCGGTGCCCAGGCCCAGGTACTGCGTGTCCAGCGTCACCGTACGGCTCACGCCGTGCAGGGTGAGCCCGCCGATGATCGCCCACCGGCTGCCGCCCCGGTGCACGAACCGGTCGCTGTAGAACTCCATCGTCGGATAGTTCCCGACGTCCAGGAAGTCGCCGGACCGCAGGTGGTCGTCGCGCATCTGGACGCCCGTGTCGATGGAGGCGGTGTCGATGATGACGTGCATGGCGGACCCCTCCATGCGCTCACCGATCCGGATGGCTCCCGCGAAAGTGTTGAACCGGCCGTGGATCCGGGCCAGTCCGATGTGGCGTGCGGTGAAGCCGATCTGAGAGTGCGTCGGGTCGAGCTCCCACTCGCCCGCGTCCGGCAGCGCCGGCGGGGCGGCGACCTGGAGCGTGACATCGCCGAGCGCGGCGAGCCCGCTCGCGGCGACCGTGGCGTTGCCGTGGAAGGGCGTATACCCCTCGGCCGTGACGGCCAGCCGGTACTCCCCCGCCGGAACCGTCGTGACCACCGTCCCGAACGGGTCCGTCTCGCCGCCCACGACCTTCCGGCCCGAGGCATCGCTGACCACGAACTCGGCCTGCTGGACGGGCTCGCTGACCGGGTCGAGTACCCGGCAGCTGAGCACGCCTGCGGTCGGCGGCACCGCCAGCCCGGCCAACGGCCCGGTACGGAGCGGAGAACCGGTCGAGCTCTTGCCGAACCAGCGGCTGAACACTGTGCACGCACCCCCGTGCGAAGAAGAATCTGCCGGGCCGCGCAGGGGGCAGACACCCTCGTCCGTCCTCGCCACAGTAGGTCTGCGGCCCCTTGACGAAGACGCATTCGATCACTGTTGTGCCGTTCGAGGCAAACGCGGTGCGTGTGCGCTGTTGAGGCACCTGTCACCAGAGGCCCGAATTGGCCATTCCGCTTACCCGCCCCGACCGACCCGCGTCCCGCTCCCGCCGCCCCGCCCCTCCCCCGCGAGATCCTCGCCCGCCACTCGGGGCGCCCGACCCCCAACCCCCGCCAGCGTAACGGGACATGACGACAGCGAGCCTCCGCTCAGCCATGACCAGGGTCGCCACGCCGACGCCGACCAGTACGCCTACGCCGGTCGCCACGTCGACGCGCGTCGGTAGGCCGACGGGGGTCGGTACGCCGACACGGGCGGCGCACCTCACGGACCCCGCCCCCGCGGCACCGCCCGCAGGCCACTGCCCGCCCCCGTGACGGCGATCGCCCCGTCCGTATCCGTTCGCAGGACCGCCGCGCCCTGGGCTCGCAGTACGGCGACCGTGCCCGGCGCCGGGTGGCCGTACCGGTTGCCCCGGCCCACCGAGATCAGCGCCAGCCTCGGGCGTACGGTGGCGAGCAGCGCGGGGTCCTGGTGTGCCGAGCCGTGGTGGGCGACCTTCAGTACGTCCACCCGCGCCAGCCCCGGGTTGTTCCTCAACAGGCCTTGCTGGGCCGGTGGTTCGAGGTCGCCCGGCAGCAGCAGGGTCAACCCGCCGGCGGTGCGGACGAGCAGCGTGACGCTCGCGTCGTTCGGCCCGTCCGGTACCGGCTCCGGTGCGGGCGGCGGCCACAGCACCTGCCAGGAGAGACCGCCCACGGCCCGCCGCTCCCCGTACCCGGCCGGGACCACCGGCACCCCGTCCGCCGCCGCGGTCCGCCGCACGAACGCCGCCTGATCGGGTGGTTCCGCGAACCCCGTCGTCTCGATCACCCCGACGGACCGCCCCCGCAGCACCCCTGCCAGACCGCCCACATGGTCGGCATGGAAGTGGGTGAGCAGGAGCAGCGGAATCCGGGTCACCCCGAGCTCATGCAGACAGCGGTCGACCGGCTGCGGCTCGGGCCCGGCATCGATCACCACCGCCGCCCCCGCGCCCGCGGCCAGCACCGTGGCATCGCCCTGCCCCACATCGCACATGGCGTACGACCAGCCCGGCGGCGGCCAGCCGGTGACGATCCTGGTGAGCGGTGCGGGCCGCAGCACGACGAGCAGCAGGAGCAGGACGAGCGCCGCGGCCACCCACGGGTATCGCGGCAGCCGCCGTGCCACGAGCACCACCACCGCGGTGGCCGCGGCGAGCAGCGCTCCCCCGCGCCAGCCGCCCGGCCACCCCGACTCCGCGCCGGGCAGGGCCGCTCCCGTGCGGGCCACCGCGGCGATCCAGCCCGTGGGCCAACCCGCGCACCAGGCAAGGAATTCGGCGGCGGGCATCGCGACCGGGGCCGCGGCCAGCGCGGCGAAGCCCGCGACCGTCGCCAGCGCCACCGCCGGCTCGGCCAGCAGATTGCACGGCACGGCGACGAGACTGATCCGCGCCGCGAACACGGCCACCACCGGCGCGCACACCGCCTGCGCCGCTGCCGCCGCGCCCAGCACCTCGGCGAGCCGGGCCGGTACCCCGCGCCGGTGCAGCGCCGCGCTCCATCCCGGCGCGATGGTGAGCAGCGCCCCGGTGGCAAGGACCGAGAGCAGAAATCCGTAACTGCGGGCCAGCTCCGGCGCGTACAGCACCAGAAGCAGTACGGCGGCGGCCAGTGCGGGGAGCAGCGATCTGCGTCGGCCGGTGCCGATGGCGAGCAGCGTGACGAGCCCGCAGGCGGCGGCCCGCAGCACGCTCGGTTCCGGCCTGCACACCAGGACGAAGGCGAGCGTGAGGATCCCGCCGAGCAGTGCGGTGGCCCGCAGCGAGATCCCGAGGCGCGGCGCGAGTCCACCCCGCTCGGCCAGCAGGGCGCGTCCCGGCGGTCCGATCAAGAGGGCGAGAATGATCGCCAGATTGCTACCGGACACGGCCATGAGGTGCATGAGGTCGGTCGCCTCGAAGGCCGCGCGCAGCTCGGGCGTGACCCGGGACGTGTCTCCGACGACCAGGCCCGGCAGCAGCGCCCGCGCATCCGGGGCGAGCCCTGTGCTTGCCTCCCGCAGTCCGTCCCGCAGCCCACCGGCCCTGCGCTGTACGGCAGTTGGTGGCCCGATGATCCGGGGCGGCCCGCTCGGCGCCTTCAGAACGGCGGCGACCCGCCCGTCACCTGGCGAGAGCCGCCCGGTCACCCGCACCCGGGTGGAGGGCAGCAGCCCCTGCCAGCTCGCGGGCGCGATCACGAGAACCGGCGTTTGAACCCGCTCACCCATTCCGCCCGGCCCGAGAGCCGGCGTACGAACCTGCTCACCCCTTCCGTCCGGCCCGAGAGCCGGCGTACGAACCTGCTCACCCCTTCCGTCCGGCCCGAGAGCCGGCGTACGAATCCGCTCGCCCCTTCCGTCCGGCCCGAAGGCCTGCGCGCCGCCCCGCTCGGCACTCCCACCAGCCCCGACAACCGGCGCACGGCCCCGCTCGCCACCCGACCCGACGACCCGCATCGGGACCCGTTCAGCACTCCCACCGGCCCCAACACCCTGGGCGCGGCCCCGCTCGGCGCCTCCGCCCGCCGCCAGGACCCGCTCGACCTCCGCGTCCATTGCCACCGAGGCGCCGCCCCAGCCCAGGCGGGTCGCCCGCGGATCGGTGCTGATCACCAGCTCAACGGTGGCTTGCGCGGACTCCCGCGCGAGACCCGGTAGAGGCCCGCGGCGCGCTTCGGCCGCGTGCAGACCCCCGGCCACCACCCCGGCCGCCGCGCAGACCAACACCCCGGCCACCGCACCCCGATACCTCCAGACCCCACCGGCCCCGACAGCCCCAACTCCCTCCGCATCGGCCAGATTTGTCCCCGTACCATCCCCGGTCCGCGCGCCCCGCCTCCCCCGTACGCCCGAGAGCCACTCCACCAACGCCCGCCGGGCCACCGGCGCCACCAGTACGGCCGCCACGGCGAGGCACACCACGACGCCCCAACTCGCCCAATCCGCCGATACGTTCAACGCGGCGGCCGTGCCGCCCCAGGCGCCGAGGGCCGGGCCGACCAGGCGCAGGTCGGTCGGCCCCTCCCGGTACGGGTTGGCCGCACCCAGCCGGTGGCCGGAGGCCGCATGGACCTCCACGCGGTCCGCAACCGCACCAGAGGGCGTGGCACGGACCTCCATACGGTCCCCAACCTCACCAGCACGGACCCGAAACCGGTTCACAGCCGCACCAGTGGTTGCAGGTCGTTGAACCTGCGGTCGCCGATGCCGTTGACCTGTCGCAGCTCACCGACCGAGCGGAAGCCCCCGTGCTGGGCGCGGTAGTCGACGATGCGCTGCGCCAGCACGGGGCCGACGCCCGGCAGCCCGTCCAGTTGCTCCACCGAGGCGGAGTTGAGACTGACCGGCCCGCTCGATCCCCGCCCCGAACCAGAACCAGAACCGGAACCCGAAGCGGATCCGGCTCCGGCTCCGGGCCCGGAGGGTGCCGCCGCTCCGGGCGCTCCGACCAGCACCTGCTCGCCGTCCGTGAGCAGTCGCGCCCGGTTGAGCCCCGTCAGGTCCGCGCCCTCGCGCACACCCCCGGCCGCCGCCAGCGCATCGGTGACGCGCGATCCGGCGGGCAGCCGATAGACCCCCGGCCGCAACACTTTTCCGCCGACGTCCACCACAAGCACTCCGGCCGGCGAAGGCGTCGCGTTGGCCACCGGCCGGGGTGTTGCCTCCCCTGCTCTCGTGCCCCGTCCCGAGCCGCTGCCCCGACTCGTCGTCGGAGGCGGCTGCGCCGGACCGTCGACCAGATCGGGGGCTCGTACGGACTGCGGACGACCGGCCCAGAAGTGGTGCACGGCGAATCCCGCGGCGACGACCAGGACCACGCAGAGCGCGGCCAGGCTCCGCGGCGCGAGACCGAACCTCGACTGCGCCCAGAGCGGCAGCCGTTCGCGCACCGCCGCCCACGCCCGCTCACGCATCCCTGGAGGAGAAGCCTCCGATGGGGTGGGGGCGGCGGCTTGTGGCTCGCGCGGCTCAGGTACGGGCGGCGGCGCCGGCGCCGACTGCCCGAGAACCCAGGCGGTCGGGGAGGCTGGTACGTGCGTCGGGGCCGCCCTGCCCGTCGGCGGTGGACGGACGCCCGTCGGCAGCGGGCGGAACAGCGCGTCCGCGCGCCTGCGTGCGGTGAGTACGGGGACGGGGGCCTGGACATCGCGGCGGCGGCGGGCGTGACCTTTGCGGGCACGGCCGTCCGAGCCGGGGGTTCGGCCGGGTCCGCTCGTGGCGGTGCGTGGTGATCGGATAGCCATGCCACGAGACGTTAGGCACATCCGCCCGAACCCGCTGAGCAGGCCCAATTCCGGTGGACAACAGGCTGGTTGTGGACAACCCGGTCACTCGTGGGAGTGAGCTCGGGCGGGCTGAGCGCTGCCGCGACCGCCCTCTCAGCGCGGCGACACGATGGCTCCGAGCAGTCCCGGCCCGGTATGCGCCCCGATCACCGCTCCGACCTCGCTCATGTGCAGATCGACCAGCCCCGGCACCCGCTCCCGCAGCCGTTCGGCGAGGGCGGCGGCGCGTTCCGGGGCCGCGAGATGGTGGACCGCGATGTCGACCGGGCTGCTCCCGGCCCGGTCGACCACGATCTCCTCGAGGCGGGCGATGGCCTTCGAGGCGGTGCGTACCTTCTCCAGCATTTCGATCCGGCCGCCGTCGAGCTGGAGCAGCGGCTTGACCGCCAGGGCCGAGCCGAGCAGTGCCTGCGCGGCACCGATGCGGCCGCCGCGCCGCAGATAGTCCAGGGTGTCGACGTAGAAGAAGGCGGAGGTCTCGCCGGCCCGCTTCTCCGCCGCCGCCACCGCCTCGTCCAGCGTGCCGCCCGCGTCGGCGACCTGGGCGGCGGCCAGCGCGCAGAAGCCCAGCGCCATCGCGACCATCCCGGTGTCGACCACCCGCACCGGCACGGGGGCGTCCTTCGCCGCGAGCACGGCCGCGTCGTAGGTGCCGGACAGCTCGGAGGACAGATGCAGCGAGACGATGCCAGTCGCACCCGCGTCGGCGACCGAGCGGTAGGTGGCCGCGAATACCTCCGGGCTGGGCCGGGAGGTGGTGACGGGGCGTCGTTTCTGCAGGGCCAGCGCCAGCGAGCGGGCCGAGATCTCGGTGCCCTCCTCCAGCGCCTGGTCTCCGAAGACGACGGTCAGCGGCACCGCGGTGATGCTGTGCCGCTCCATCGTCTGCGGCGGCAGGTAGGCCGTTGAATCGGTGACGATCGCGACATGGCGGGACATGAGCGGGAGGTTACCCGCCGACGCCGCCGTACGGCAGTCCGGCCCGATGGAATGATCAGTTCGGGTCTCAGATGGTCGCCTCGGGTCGGCGCCCTCCTGCCGTTCTCCCTCCTGCCGTCGCCTCAGGTCGTCATCGCCTCAGGTCGTCGTCTCAGGGCGCGGGTTCTTCTGCCACGGGTACGCCACCGGCGGCTCGGCCGCGCCCAATGGCCGAGGGGTCTCGACGGACGGCTCCGGCCGGGGCTGTGCCGCGCTCTCCTGGGTCGGCTGCCGCGGGCTGCCCGAAGGGTCGGTCCAGGAAGCGGAGCCGGCCGTCGGGACGCCTGTCGTCGGCCCCTCGGTCGACCAGTGACGCAGGGCCCCCGACTCCATCTCGATCTGCTCGCTCAGCGAGGCGAGCTCGTCGTCGGCGAACTGCTGGGCCCGGTCCCGCGCCGCCCAGCGCAGTGAGTCCGCCGAGTGCGTGATCCGCTCGGTGCGCTCGCGGAGCTCCGGCATCCGCTCCGCGATCCGCCGCTTGTCCGGCTCCCGCTCCAGGCGCTTGAGCTCGTCGTCCAGCTCGTGGCCGTGCCCGCTGAGCCGCTCGAACAAGGCCAGCGACTCCTTCAGGGACTCGTCCTCGGCCACGCGCGCGTGCAGCGCGTCCTGCGTGGCCCGCATCGAGGTCCGCAGCGACAGGCGCAGCTGGGCGAGCTCACTGGCCACGCCCGTCTGCCCCACGCTCTTGGCGCGCAGCGTGGTGTCCTCGACGGTTCTGCGGGCCTGTGTGACCGTACGCTCCACTCCGCGCTTGGCGGCGCCGACCACCTTGACCGTCACGTACACGCCGAGCACCACGAAGGCGACGAACAGCAGCGCCAGGATCAGGATCGCGGCTTCCATGAACGTCCCCTCGGTCAGTCGGCATCGTCCCCTCCACCGTAAACGCAGCGGGCAGGCCGTGGGTTCCATCGGAACCCCCAACCTGCCCGTAGGGGAAAGCCCTCAGTGCCTATTCGGCCCCTACTCGGGGACGATGTTCACCAGCTTCGGCGCCCGCACGATCACCTTGCGGATGCCCGCGCCGCCCAGCGCCGCGACGACGGCCTCGTCGGCCAGCGCCAGCTTCTCCAGCTCCGTCTCGGAGATGGCCGGCGGCACCTCCAGGCGCGCCTTGACCTTGCCCTTGATCTGAACGACGCAGGTCACGGCCTCGTCCACGACGTACGCCGGGTCGGCGACCGGGAAGTCGCGGTGCACGACCGAGTCGGTGTGGCCCAGCTTGCGCCACAGTTCCTCGGCGATGTGCGGGGCCAGCGGGGCGATCAGCAGCACCAGTTGTTCGGCGACCGGACGCGACAGCGGGCCGCCCGCCTTGGTCAGGTGGTTGTTCAGCTCGGTGATCTTGGCGATGGCGGTGTTGAAACGCAGCCCCGCCAGGTCGCCGCCGGCCCCGTCGATCGCCTTGTGCAGCGCGCGCAGGGTGGCCTCGTCGGGCACGGCGTCGGTAACGGTGACCTCGCCCGTCGTCTCGTCGACGATGTTGCGCCACAGCCGCTGCAGCAGCCGGTACTGGCCGACCACCGCACGCGTGTCCCAGGGACGCGATACGTCCAGCGGACCCATCGCCATCTCGTACAGGCGCAGGGTGTCGGCGCCGTACTCGGTGCAGATCTCGTCCGGAGTCACCGCGTTCTTCAGGGACTTGCCCATCTTGCCCAGCTCGCGCTTGACCGGCTCGTCCTCGAAGAAGAACTTGCCGTCGCGCTCCTCGACCTCGGCGGCGGGCACCGGGAAGCCGCGGCTGTCCCGGTAGACGTACGCCTGGATCATGCCCTGGTTGTACAGCTTGTGGAACGGCTCGGCCGAGGAGATGTGGCCCAGGTCGAACAGGACCTTGGACCAGAAGCGCGCGTACAGCAGGTGCAGCACGGCGTGCTCGGCGCCGCCGACGTACAGGTCGACGCCGCCCGTCGGCTGCCCCTCGCGCGGGCCCATCCAGTACTGCTCGATGGCCGGGTCGACCAGCTTGTCGCTGTTGTGCGGGTCCAGGTAGCGCAGCTCGTACCAGCAGGAACCGGCCCAGTTGGGCATGGTGTTGGTCTCGCGGCGGTACTTCTTGACGCCGTCGCCCAGGTCCAGCTCGACGTTGACCCAGTCCTCGTTGCGGGACAGCGGGGTCTCCGGCGAGGTGTCGGCGTCGTCCGGGTCGAAGGTGCGCGGCGAGTAGTCGTCCACCTCCGGCAGCTCCAGGGGCAGCATCGACTCGGGCAGCGAGTGGGCGATGCCGTCCTCGTCGTAGACGATCGGGAAGGGCTCGCCCCAGTAGCGCTGGCGGCTGAACAGCCAGTCCCGCAGCCGGAAGTTGACGGTGCCCTCGCCCATGCCGCGCTCGGCCAGCCAGTCGGTGATCTTCGCCTTGGCGTCGACGACGCCCAGGCCGTCCAGGGAGATCGCGTCGTTGGCGGAGTTGACCAGCTTCGCCTCATAGGAGGCGAACGCGTCCTCCCACGTCGACGCGTCGGTGCCGCGGTCGTCCGAGGGCTGCACGACGCAGCGCATGGGCAGCTCGAAGGCGCGCGCGAACGCGAAGTCACGGCTGTCGTGCGCCGGTACGGCCATGATCGCGCCGGTGCCGTAGCCCATCAGCACATAGTCGGCGATGAAGACGGGAACTTTTTCGCCGCTGACGGGATTGAGGGCGTACGCACCGGTGAAGACGCCGGTCTTCTCCTTGGCGTCGGCCTGGCGCTCCACGTCCGACTTGGACGCGGCGAACGCGCGGTACTTGGCGACGGCCTCGGCCGGGGTGGCGTGGCCCTCGGTCCACACATCGTGGGTGCCCTCGGGCCAGGCGGCCGGGACGATGGTGTCGACCAGCTCGTGCTCGGGCGCCAGCACCATGTAGGTCGCGCCGAACAGGGTGTCCTGACGGGTCGTGAAGACGGTGATCGCGTCGCGGTCGCCGACCGTGAAGTCGACGCGGGCACCCTCGGAGCGGCCGATCCAGTTGCGCTGCTGCAGCTTGATGGCCTCGGGCCAGTCCAGCGCGTCCAGGTCGTCAAGGAGGCGGTCCGCGTAGGCGGTGATCCGCATGTTCCACTGGCGCAGCTTGGCCTTGAACACGGGGAAGTTGCCGCGCTCGGAACGGCCGTCGGCGGTGACCTCCTCGTTGGCCAGCACGGTGCCCAGGCCGGGGCACCAGTTGACGGGCGCGTCCGAGGCGTACGCCAGGCGGTACTCGCCCAGCACGTCGGAGCGCTCGGCGGCGCTCAGCGCGGCCCAGTCGCGGTCGCCGGGGACCTCACGGGTGCCGTTCTCGAACTCGGCGACCAGCTCGGAGATCGGGCGGGCCTTCGTCGCCTCGGCGTCGTACCAGGAGTTGAAGATCTGCAGGAAGATCCACTGGGTCCACTTGTAGTACTCGGGGTCGATCGTCGCGAAGGAGCGGCGCTTGTCGTGCCCCAGGCCCAGCCGGCGCAGCTGCGCCTTCATGTTCGCCATGTTGGCCTCGGTGGAGGCCCGCGGGTGGGTGCCGGTCTGCACCGCGTACTGCTCGGCGGGCAGGCCGAAGGCGTCGAAGCCCAGCGTGTGCAGCACGTTGTGGCCGGTCATGCGCTGGTGGCGGGCGTAGACGTCGGTGGCGATGTAGCCCAGCGGGTGGCCGACGTGCAGTCCCGCGCCCGAGGGGTACGGGAACATGTCCATGATGAACTTCTTGGGCCGGGCGACGACCGCCGGGTCACCGGCCAGGTCGCCCGTCGGGTTCGGCGCCGCGTAGGTGCCGTCGGCGTCCCAGAAGTCCTGCCAGCGTGCCTCGATGTCGGCGGCCATGGCCGCCGTGTAGCGGTGCGGCGCGACCGTCTCTGCGGCGGCAGCGGTATTCGTCTCGCTCATGATCCTCAAAGCTCCATCGATCGTCTCTGCCAGCGGTTTCGAGCGTTCGCCCGTCGACTCGCCCATCGAATCGCCAAACGAAAAAACCCCTCGCACAGGAGGGGACGCCGCGCCGAGTCCGACCGGATCTCTTCATCGGTCGGGAGTGTTCAGCGCGGCTCGCTAAGCAGAAGGCGTACGGCACGCATGGCGTCAGGGTACCGCAGGCCCCGCAAGCCCCGCACGGAGTACCGGCTGGCGGTGCCGGGGCGAGGTTACTCCGCGTACCGCCCTCTTCTGGGGCAACAACTCAAACCCCGTACCGGCCGGTATGGGGCGACCTAGCATGCCGCCACGGGACCGCTTTGCCGAACCATTCGGAGTCGCCCCACCATGAAACCTCGCAATCCGCTCAACCCGCACCATCCTCCCCAGAGCTCCGCCCGGGGCCGCCCACCCCGCAAAGGCGGTCTTTCCGCCGCCGCGCTCGGCCTCGCCGCACTGCTCATACCGCCCCTCGCGCTCGTCTCGTCCACCGGATTGCGCGCCGCGATGGACTTCACGACGGGCGTGCTGTCACTGGTCTCGCTGACCGCCTCCGTCGCCTGGGGCCTGCTCGCCACCGACCGGCTGCTCCTCGCTCCGCGTCACCGCCTCATGGCGCAGGCCGTCCACCGCGCGACCGCCGTCGCCTCGATCGGCTTCCTCCTGCTGCACGTCACCGTCAAGATCGCGCTCGGCCATGTGAGCCTGCTCGGCGCCGTAGTCCCCTTCGGGCTGGGCATCACCGGCACGTCCGGCCTGATCGGCTTCGGATCGCTCGCCGGGATCCTGATGGTCGTCGCGGCCGCGACGGGCGCCATGCGCAGCGCGTTCACCACTCCGGGCCGGGTCGCCGGGCGCTGGCGCGCGGTCCACATGCTCGCCTATCCGGCCTGGTGCTCGGCGCTGGTGCACGGCCTGTACGCGGGTCGCCCGCCGGCCGGCTGGGTGGTCGCGATGTACTGCCTGTGTCTGGCGGGCGTGGCGGGCGCGCTCACCGTACGCGCGCTGCCCCGGCCGGTGAAGCGCCGGATCACCGCGCGCCTCGCCCCCTTCCGGCCGCGCCCGGCAAGCGAGCCGGCCGAGCCTCAGCCCGTGCCTCCGCGGCCTTCCGCACCGCCCTCCTATGAGGCGGAGCCGTCTTACGGGGCACAGCCCTCTTATGAGGCGCAGCCGACGCAACCACTACGTGGCGTGCGGCCTCCCCACGAAGCCCCCCGGCAGCCCCCGTACGAAGTCCTCGAAGAGGCGCCGCCGTTGCGCGAGACGCCCGCGCTGTACGAGCCCCCGCACGAGGCGCTGCCCCGCTACCGCGCCCCCGCGCAGGAGGTTCGGGCGGACGCGGCTACCGGCATTTCGGCGGCCTACCGCGCGGTCTCCCTCGCCCCTGCCGCTCCCCCGGCGCCCCGCTGGCCCGCGCCCTCACCGAGCCCTCCTGAATCGCTGCCCGCCCCCGTGCAGCCCGCGCCCTATCAGCCGCCGGCGGCCGGTGAGCCCTGGCACTCCGTGCCGGGCCCCGCCTCCGAAGAACGCCCGTGACGGCGCCCGCACCAGCAGGAGTACGACCATGAACACGCCCCTCCCCGACGTTCCCGAGGTCCGCGTCGTCGGCCTGCCCCATCTGACCTCGGGCTTCGATCTCGTCGAGCGCCTCGCCCTGCCGATGCACCTCAAGGTGCACGGCCCACTGGAGGCCATCAACGGCGAACGTCTTGCCCAACTCGCCGACGACATCGCCCTCAACGGACGCGGCGGCGCCGGTTTCCCCTTCGGCCGCAAACTGCGCGCGGTCGCCTCCGCCGCGATCAGACGCGGCATACGCCCGGTCGTCGTCGTCAACGCGAGCGAAGGCGAGCCCGCCTGCCGCAAGGACACCGTCCTGGTGTGCCGGGCCCCGCACCTCGTCCTGGACGGCGCGCTGCTCGCCGCCGAGGCGCTCGGCGCCCGCACCCTGGTCGTCGCCGTCACCCGCGACTCCACGGAGGCCTCCGTGCGCGCGGCCTTCGCCGAACGCGGACTCACCGACAAGCGCAGCTCCCCGCTGCGCGCCCGCGTGGTCCGCACTCCCGAGCGCATGGTCTCCGGCGAGGCGTCCGCGGTCATCCGGGCCGCGGACGGCGGCCCCGCGCTCCCTCCGGGCCGCCGCGAGCGGGCCGCCGAGTCGGGTGTCGGCGGCGCCCCGACGCTGCTGTCCAACGCCGAGACGTACGCCCAACTCGCGGTGGCCGCCCGGCTGGGCCCGCGCCGCTTCTGCCACACCGGCGCGTCCACAGAGCCCGGCACCGTGCTGCTCACGCTGTCGGGGGCGGTCGCCCGCCCGATGGTCGTCGAGGTCCCCACGGGGGTGCCGCTGCGGTACGTCCTCCAGCTGGCCGGGGCGCCCTCGCTGCCGCAGGGCGTACTGACCGGTGGCTATCACGGCAGTTGGCTGGATTCGGTGGCCTCCCACGACGCGGCGGTCTCGCGCGCCTCGCTGTCCGCGCTCGGCGGGGCCCTGGGTGCGGGCGCGATCCTGCCGATCGGCCCGGAGACCTGCGCGCTCGGGGAAGCGCTGCGGGTCGCGAACTGGCTGGCGGCCGAGACAGCCGGCCAGTGCGGCCCGTGCCGACTGGGTCTGCCGGCCGCCGCCGGAGGCCTCGCGGACGTGCTGAACGGCGGCGGCCCTGCGGCACTTGAGGCGCTGCGCGAGGTGACGCGGGCGGTGAAGGGCCGGGGTGCCTGCAAGCATCCGGACGGCTCGGCCCGGTTCCTCGCCTCGACACTGGCGGCGTTCACGGACGATCTGGCGGCCCATGTGCTGGCCGGCGGCTGCGGTCGGCCGACCCTGGGCGTGCTGCCGCTGCCCGGCCCCGGCTACCGGGACGAGGGCGTACCGAGCGGCGAGAAGGTGCTGGTCGACTGGACGCTGTGCGAGGGCCACGGGCTGTGCGCGGACATCGTGCCCGAGCTGATCCGGCTGGGCCCCGACGGCTACCCCCTGGTCGCGGACGCCACCGTGCCGATGCATCTGCGGGGGCGCGCGCAACGGGCGGTGCGCCGCTGTCCCGCACTCGCGCTCCGGATCGAACAGGCTCCGGCCGCGCTTCCTGAGATCAGCCGCAAGGCCCTTGGCAGCGGCCGGAGTTGATCGGTTCTGATCATTACGGCGGCATAGAGGGAGGCGCAAAGGGCGGGACAAGAAGAAGGCGGGCCATCCGGTGAGGATGACCCGCCTTCTTTACTGTGGAGCTAAGGAGAATTGAACTCCTGACCTCCTGCATGCCATGCAGGCGCTCTACCAACTGAGCTATAGCCCCTTGCT
The DNA here is from genome assembly GCF_044458185.1 of Streptomyces sp. NPDC050485. NCBI lineage: Bacteria > Bacillati > Actinomycetota > Actinomycetes > Kitasatosporales > Streptomycetaceae > Streptomyces > Streptomyces sp. NPDC050485. Next base: position 288,125 of record NZ_JBITHR010000001.1, read on the forward strand.
TTCCCGCCGCCCGGTTTCCCCCGGCGACATCGAGAACATTACACGGTCACCCCGGTGCTTCACCAAATCGGTTTCCGTTCTGTCCGAAGAAGGACGGTAACGTCCGTCTTCGTGACCGTGAAGGTGCTCTCGCACACCGCTGCCCGCTTCGGCTCTGCCCGCCGTCCCGTACCGCTCGCCGCCGCGGTCTGCCTGCTCTCCTTCGCGGTGTTCTGGGCCGCCCAGCGGGCCGCCGGGGTCTCGATGATCGACCTGATGGTCTACCGGGCCGAGGGCCAGACCGTACAGGCCGGCGCCGACCTCTATGCGATGCGCGCGACCGCGGCCCAGCTGCCCACCACCTACCCGCCGTTCGCGGCGCTGCTGTTCACCCCGCTCACCCTGCTCGGCGTCCCCGAGATGCGGACGCTCGCGACCGCCGCCAACCTCGCGCTGCTCATCGCCCTGGCCCAGCTGTCGCTGCGGCTCGCGGGTTCATACCTCCCCGGGGCCGCGCTGTGGATCGCCGCGCTCGCCGTCTGGTGCGAGCCGGTGTGGACCACGCTTCGCTACGGCCAGATCAATCTGCTGCTCGCCGTCGCGGTGCTCTGGGACCTCACCCGCAGACCGGGCCACCGCTGGGCGGGCACCGGCATCGGCCTCGCGGCCGCGCTGAAGCTCACGCCCGCCCTGTTCGCCCTGTTCCTGCTGATCACCGCGATCGCGCGCATCAGGAGCGGCGCGGGGAACTTTCCGCTCGGCATGACCATTAAGGCCGCCGCGGTGTTCTGCGCCGCCACAGCGACGGCCGCCGTGGTGCTCCCGTACGACTCTCTGCGCTTCTGGACGTCGATGGTGTTCGAGGCGGGCCGGGTGGGCCATGCCGAGGACGCCGCGAACCAGTCGCTGCGCGGGGTGCTCGCCCGGCTGCTGCACACCGGCGACCCGGGCCTGTGGTGGACTGCGGTCGCGGCCGCCACCGCTTCCCTGGGCCTCGCCGTCGCCGTACGCGCCGAACTGCGCGGGGAGCGGGCCTGGGCGGCCATGGCGTGTGCGGTGACGGCGCTGCTGGTGAGCCCGGTCTCCTGGTCGCACCACTGGGTGTGGTGTGTGCCGGTGGTGGTGCTGCTCGCCGCGGACCGCTCGCGCTGGGCACTGCTCGCAGGCGTCTTCTGTTCGTACGCCCTGTGGTGGGTCCCGCACGGTCCGGCCCGGCCCGAACTCGCCCAGAGCGGCGGGCAGATGGCGCTCTCGGCGCTCTATCCGCTGGCCGGGACGGTCTTCCTGGTGCTCGCCGCGCTCAGGCCGTGGCGAACGAGTAGAACCGCTTCAGCGTGCAGTGCGCCTCCAGGAGACGGCCGTAGATCGGCTCCCCTTCGAGTTCCCGGTACGTCTCGATCGGGTCGCCCTTTATGATCAGCGCCCGCGCGCATTCCTCGCACCAGTACTGGTAGTCGGTGTTGACCGGATCCATGTCCCTGACGATGGGCGTACCGCTGCCGCACCAGTCACATTTCCGCCTGTGTGCACCCATGTTCAGCTCCAGCTGTGGCCGCAGGCCGTGCACACGTAGGACACTCCGCCGTTGTCGCCGAGCATCTGCGCGACGTGGGAGGAACCGCAGGAGGGACAGCTCAGGCGGGCGCTGGGCTTCGCAGCCTTCGGCCCGTCGGGCGGTTCCGGGAATTCTTCGCGACTCGCGGGCATCGCGCACTCCCTCCCGTTCGGTCCGTCGTCCCCCTCCGGCCGTCCCGATTCTGCCATGCCCTCGCAAGAGGGTCAGTGCTGTCGCCGTACGAGACCGGCCACTACGCCGACTACGCCGCCACCCGGTCGGCGCGAGGGAGCCCGCCCCAGCGCACCGGCAGACACGTGCGCCCCATCACGGCGGCAACGACCGGTACGGCGACAACAAGAAGATCCCGCCCCCACGAGGGGACGGGATCCGATTGTGGAGCTAAGGAGAATTGAACTCCTGACCTCCTGCATGCCATGCAGGCGCTCTACCAACTGAGCTATAGCCCCGCTGTTCGCTTTGTTTCCCGCGCTTGTGCGCCGCGAACAAGAAGAACTTTAGCCTGTGACCTGCCGGAAAGTGAAATCCGGTCGGCACCGCCTCTGAGCAGCGGCTAGACGTCGTCGCCGAGGACCGGCTCGGGGAGCGTGCCGGCGTTGTGCTCAAGCAGGCGCCAGCCGCGCGCGCCCTCGCCGAGGACGGACCAGCAGCAGTTGGTGAGCCCGCCAAGGCCCTCCCAGTGGTGCGCCTCCAGGCCGAGCAGCCGGCCGATGGTGGTGCGGATGGTGCCGCCGTGGCTGACCACGACGAGGGTGCCGCCGTCGGGCAGCTTGTCGGCGTGCCGCAGCACGACCGGGGCGGCCCGGTCGGCGACCTCGGTCTCCAGCTCGCCGCCGCCCCGGCGCACCGGCTCGCCGCGCTTCCACGCGGCGTACTGCTCGCCGTACTGGGCGACGATCTCCTCGTGCGTGAGCCCCTGCCAGGCGCCCGCGTACGTCTCGCGCAGGCACGAGTCGTGCTCGACCGGCAGGCCGGTGACGGCTGCCAGCTGGGCGGCGGTGGTGGCGGCCCGCTGGAGGTCGGAGGAGACGATCGCGTCGGGCCGCAGCGCGGCGAGCAGCCGCGCCGCCCGATGCGCCTGGCCGACGCCGGTCTCGGTCAGCTCGATGTCGGTGGAGCCCTGGAAGCGGCGCTCCAGATTCCAGGCCGTCTGGCCGTGCCGCCACAGGACTATGCGGCGGCCCCGGCCGCCCTTGGTGGTGCCGTTCAGCTCAGCTCACCGTCCGTCTCGTCGGCGCCGGTCAGCGCGGCGTGCTCGGCGGCCTTGCCGCGGGTCTTCATGGCGTCGTCGGGCAGCGGCAGCTCGGGGCAGTCCTTCCACAGGCGCTCCAGGGCGTAGAAGACGCGCTCCTCGCTGTGCTGGACGTGCACGACGATGTCGACGTAGTCGAGCAGGATCCAGCGGGCGTCGCGGTCGCCCTCGCGGCGCACCGGCTTGGCGCCGAGCTCCTTGTTCAGCCGCTCCTCGATCTCGTCGACGATCGACTTGACCTGGCGGTCGTTGGGCGCGGAGGCGAGCAGGAAGGCGTCGGTGATCGACAGCACATCACTGACGTCGTACGCGATGATGTCGTGCGCGAGCCGGTCGGCGGCCGCCTGAGCGGCGGCAGTGATGAGCTCGATGGAACGGTCCGTGGCGGTCACAAGCAGGCTTTCGTCGGCGGTCAGATCGGATCAGATCGATTTCCAGGATCTCACGGACCACCGACAGCCCCGACGGCATGACCGCCGGGGCCCTCACTGCGGGAGCGCGCCGTCCTCACCGCGCCGTCCTTACTGCCGCAGCTCGGCGTCCCTACTGCGCGACCTTGTAGTCCTTGCCGATGACGACCGACACATCGGCGTTGGCAGCCGCCTTGCCCTGTGTGACCGCACTGTCCGGCAGCCCCAGGGTCTTGGCGACCTCGACGGCCTTCGCCTTCTGCGCCGGGTCGGCGTACAGAACCTGAGAAGTCGCCTCCGCGGCGGAGTTTCCGGCGTCGATGAACGCATAGCCGCCGTTGACCAGGGCGACCCGGGCGGATTCGGTGGCCTTGGCGTTGCCGCTGGCGTTCTTGACACCGACCTGCACCGACGTGCCCTTGTCGGCGCCGCCGCCGATCCGGCCGCCCAGGACGTCCTTGACCACACTGTCGCTCGCCTGCTGGCTGAGCGTGCCGTCGGGCTGCACGGGAAGGAGCGCCGTCTTGTACGCGCCGGTCTTGGCGTGCTCGGCGAGCTTGGCCAGGGAGGCGCCGAGGTCGCTGTCGGGCAGTGAGGGGTCGAGGATCTGCGCGAGCGTCTGGATGGTGACGGTGGCTGCCTTGGGATCGTCGGAGATCTTCCGCAGCACCCCGTACATCACCGCGCCGAACCGCTGCAGCTGCTTGGTCTCCGCCTCGCCGGGACCCTTGTAGGTGGCGTAGGCCACGGCCATCGGGCCGGACAGGGTCTGGTCGTCGCCCTTCTTCACCACCGGATCGCCGCCCTGCTTGGCGGCGGGCACCTCGGCATCCGTACTGATGTCGATGTTGCCGACGAGGTCGACGAGGTTTTCCAGGTACGGGGTGTCCAGGCGCCAGGTGCCGGTGATCTTGGCGCCGAGCAGGCTGGAGAGCGAGTCCCGGGTGCCCTGGGAGCCGTCCGCGCCCACGGACTTGCCCAGGGTGGTGCGGCTGCCGTCGTCGTTGGGGACGGAGAGCGAGTTGGGCAGCAGGACGGTGGTGCCCTGCTGAGTGGTCGCGTTGTTGACGAGCAGCGCCGTGGAGGTGCCGCCCGCCTTGGTGTTGTGCAGATCGATTTCGATCACGTCGCGCTTTTGCGGACCGGTGGCGGTCGCGCCCTTCTTCGTGTCCGAGGAGGACGAGAGGAAGGGCAGTTTTCCCGCGTACCAGAGGTATCCGACGCCGCCCACCGCCACCAGGGCGAGCGCCACCACGAGGGCGACGACCCGGTTGCGGCCGCGCCGCTTGGCCTCTTCGCGCCGCTCGCTGCGGCTCTCGCTGAACTTCAGCCAGTCGATGACGTCTTCGGAGTCCTCGTCGGGCTCCTCGATGAACGAGAACTGCTCGGTGCGGTAGTCCCGTTCGCCGCTTTCACCGTGTTCGTCCCGCCGCTGGTGGGGCACCACGGGAGAAGCCTCGGGCGCCACGGCGGGTTCCGGCACGGACGGCGCCTGGACGGCCGGCTGCTGGGCGGCGCCGTGGTCGTATCCGTAGTCCTGCTGCGGAAACTGCTGGGGCTGCTGGGGTTGTTGCTGTGCATAGGGGTCGTACGTCGACTGCTGCGGGACGTACGGCGCGTCGTATCCGTACCCCTGTTGCTGCTGAGGCTGCTGAGGCTGTTGGGGTTCCTGGGGCTGCGCGTAGGGGTCGTACGTCTGCTGCTGCGGCTGCACCTGCTGGTACACCGGCCGGCCGTACTCGTCGTACCCGACCAGCTGCACCTGGGGCGCATACGGGTCGTACTGGCGGTCGTTCACCGGTGGCCTTCTCTCACTCGCCGAGGTACAGGCGGTACAGCTGGTCTCACTCGCCGCGATACAGCTGGCGCTTGTCGATGTAGCGCACCACACCGTCCGGAACCAGATACCAGACGGGGTCGCCCTGCGCGACCCTTGCCCGGCAATCCGTCGACGAGATCGCCAGCGCCGGCACCTCCACCAGTGAGACACCGCCCTCGGGCAGCCCGTCGTCCGTCAGCACGTGGCCGGGCCGGGTCACGCCGATGAAGTGGGCCAGCGAGAACAGTTCTTCGGCGTCCCGCCAGGTGAGGATCTGGGCGAGCGCGTCCGCGCCGGTGATGAAGAAGAGATCCGCGTCGCTGTTGCGGTCGCGCAGCTCGCGCAGGGTGTCGATGGTGTACGTCGCCCCGCCGCGGTCGATGTCGATGCGGCTGACCGAGAACTGCGGGTTGGACGCGGTGGCGATGACCGTCATCAGATAGCGGTCCTCGGCCGGGGAAACCAACTTGTGGCTCTTCTGCCACGGCTGCCCGGTCGGTACAAAGACGACCTCGTCCAAATGGAACTGCGAGGCCACCTCACTGGCGGCCACGAGGTGTCCGTGATGGATCGGGTCAAACGTTCCGCCCATCACGCCGATGCGTCGCTTGACCGGACCGGTAGGCACTTCCTGCTCTCCCATGCGTGCAGAGCCTACTGGCCCGGCTGGCGGCCCCTGCTCAGCGGTCGCGGTTGAAGCGGGTGGTGATCCAGAGCAGGAGCAGCAGGATGAACAGCGCGCCGCCGCCGGTCATCCAGGGCTGCAGGCTTTCATGGTTGCCGCCACCCTGCTCGGCGCCTTCGGCGAGCGAGACCAGGTTGGCGGCGGTGCTGTGGAGGCTCATCTTCGGCAGGACCTATCCGGGAGTCGGGGCGGGCACTTCGCGGACATCGTATGCGGGCCGCCCGGGCACGCTCACGCCGACTCAGTCGTTGTTGCTGTCGTCGTCGCCGTTCGAGCGGTATCCGCGCAGCAGCAACCAGGCCAGCAAGGCCGCTCCGGCCATCGAGCCGAGCAGCACGATCCGCAGCAGACTGCCCGGTCCTTGCTGGTCGGAGGCGGCAGCGAGAGCAGTGACGACGTCCGGCATGGCAGGTCTCCTCGAAAGTTATCCACAGGCCCCCGGGCCACGGTAGCCCCACCGCCTAGTGTGGATGTCGTCAGGGGGACGGGCCGACGACTCGAACGACAGGGGGCACCCATGACCGAAGACATCAACGACCACGTGCCGAGCAGGCAGCGGCGCCGGTTCCCCGGGATCTCCTCCCGGGCCTACGAACACCCCGCAGACCGCTCGGCGCTGGTCGCGCTGCGCAAGCTGTCCGGCTTCGACACCGTCTTCAAGGCACTGAGCGGACTGCTGCCCGAGCGCAGCCTCAGGCTGCTGTTCCTCTCGGACTCCGTGCGGGTGAGCGACGCCCAGTTCGCACACCTCAACGCCATGCTGCGGGACGCCTGTTACATCCTGGACCTGGAGAAGGTCCCGCCGATGTACGTCACCCAGAACCCGCAGCCGAACGCCATGTGCATCGGCCTCGACGAGCCGATCATCGTGGTGACGACCGGTCTCGTCGAGCTGCTCGACGAAGAGGAGATGCGCGCGGTCGTCGGCCACGAGGTGGGCCACGCCCTGTCCGGTCACTCCGTGTACCGCACGATCCTGCTCTTCCTCACCAACCTCGCCCTGAAGGTCGCCTGGATCCCGCTGGGCAACGTCGCGATCATGGCGATCGTCACGGCGCTGCGCGAATGGTTCCGCAAGTCGGAGCTGTCCGCGGACCGGGCCGGACTCCTGGTGGGCCAGGATCTGCAAGCCTCGATGCGGGGGCTGATGAAGATAGCCGGTGGCAACCATCTGCACGAGATGAACGTGGACGCGTTCCTGGAGCAGGCCAAGGAGTACGAAAGCGGCGGTGACCTGCGCGACTCCGTGCTGAAGATCCTCAACGTGCTGCCCCGCTCCCACCCCTTCACCACGGTGCGCGCCGCCGAGCTGAACAAGTGGGCCGAGACCCGCGACTACCAGCGGATCATGGACGGTCACTACCCGCGCCGCGACGAGGACAAGGACACCTCGGTCAGCGACTCCTTCCGGGAGTCGGCGGCTTCGTACGCGGAATCGGTCAAGAGCAGCAAGGATCCGCTGATGAAGCTGGTCGGCGACATCGCCGGCGGCACCGCGGACCTGGGCGGCAAGCTGCGCGACACATTCACGGGCAAGAGCACCCGCCCGGCGGACAAGCCGTCCGGGGACAAGGCGTCGGAGGGCAAGGCGTCGGGGGGCAAGCCGTCCGGCCCGGAAGCCGGGCCCTCGGATGGCAAGCCGGAGCAGAACGGCCGCGAGGGGGACTGAACGAGGACGGCCTGAGGAGAGAGAACCTGCCGAGGAGGGCGAGGGCGGCTGAGGAGAACCTGAGAGGGCCGGAAGGGGCTCAGGAAAGCTGAGCGGGGAGCTGAGGAGAGCTGAGCGGGGGCTGGTGAAGGCCGACGTCGGTCGGTGGCAGCGTGGGGGCAGCGTGGAGGTCTGTCCGCCGGGTCAGTGGGCGGGCGAGGGCTGGGCGTTCGCGGCGAGGGTGCCGCACAGGGCCTCGGGGGCGGGACCGGTCGCGTACGGGTCGGTCCCGGCCGGAGCCTGTGTGCTGGCCCGCTCCCCCGCGAGGAGCGGCCGCAGCTGGGCCGAGACATCGGCCGAGCAGGCCTGCGGACCGGCCTCTACGGAGCTGACCTGCAGCTCCGTCCGGTTCAGCCGCAGGTCCTCGCGGTCGAGGCGGAAGTGCAGCTCGCGGCGGACCGTGAACAGCGAGGCGTCGGTGGTGTGCGGGCCGTTCCCCGCCGGGTGCAGGGCGTACACGAAGACATAGTCCGCGGTGACTTCGAGTGCTTCCGATCCGGGCTCCGTGTAGCTCATCGAACCCTGGACCCGTATCCGGGAGTCGGCCAGGGCCACCTTGGCCGGGTCGAAGCGCACCAGCCAGCCGGTGGCGGAGTGCCGGCCGTCGTCGGCCGGTGTGGCCACGCTCTGGTCGAACTGGGCCATCAGGTCGGGGTCGAGCAGCACCCGCACCTGGCGGACCGCGCCGCCGGTGAGGACATCGGGGTCCAGGGACGACGTGACGAGGTAGTCCTTGGCGATGGACAGGGCCGTCATCACCTGGGCCTCGGAGAAGTGGGTGGTCTTCGTGGCCGACGGCAGGTTGATCCCGGAGCCGCCGATGCGGAACTGGGCGGCCGGGCTGCGCGCGAAGAGCTGCTCGGCGTCGCCGCCCGGCACCGGGCCCTGCGGAGCCAGCGGGATCACGGTCATCCGCACCGGCTCCGGGTGGCTGGTGGACGGCGGCTGGTACGGGTGCCGGATGCCCATGAAGATGGCGGTGCTGAAGGCTATGAGAAGTAGCAGTACCAACGCGATGGCCGGTTTGGAGGTGGCTCTGAGGGACCAGCCCGGACGGGAACGCACAGCCCGCGCGTGCTCGCGCATGCGCTCCTGGGCGGAGAACTCCTGGAGGCGGGCAGCACGGACGAACGATTCGTCGAAGACGACGGACCGGTACTCGTCCTCACCGCCGCCGGGGAGGCCCTCCGGTGTCCCCTCGGGTGGCTCTCCACGCCCTGCCATACCTTCAGGGTAGGTCTGGTGAGGGAAAGGTAAACGCGCTGGTACACGACAAGTTCTGACGAGTTCCGACGCCGCCGTTCAAGGGGCTGCTCGGGGGCCGCTCGGGGACTGCGAGGGGGTGGGTGGGGAGGGGGGCCGGGGGGGCGGGGGGGGGAGGCCCCCCTAAGGCATCCGCGGCGCAGCCGAAACCGCCGGCGCCTCATAATCCGCCGAAGCCGAAGGCCCGCCAGGCCCGCTCGGACCGCCAGGCCCACTACCACTGGGCCCGCTCCGCCCACCGGGCCCGCTCGCCCTGGCCTGCGCCCCACTCGGCCCACCGGGCTCCCCCGCCCGAGGCGACCTGCTCGGCCCACTGGTCCCGCTCGCGCCAGCCGGCCCGCCAGGGCTGATCGGGCCGCCCGTGTCGACGTTGCTGGTGGCCGGGGACGGGGCCTTCTCGTCGCGGCTGGACGAGGCGCCCCGGTAGACGGCCGAGAAGGCGAGGGCGACCATGCCGATGCCCATCAGGACGGCGAGGAGCCAGGCGATGGGGCGGTGCCAGCGGGCGCGGCCCCGGTAGGGGCGCAGGACGCCGCCGTGCCGGCCGTAGGGCCCCGCCTCGGCGCCGGCGCACAGTCCGGGGCCGTAGACCGCGCCGGAGTCGCGGCCGGGGTGGTAGGCGCCGTATCCGTCGTCGTAGGGCTCGTCGTCGGGGGCTCCGGCGCCGGCTCGGGCGCGGGCGGCCTCGGCTTCGGCGCGGGCCTGTGCGGCGGCGAGCAGTCGCTCCACGGCACTGGGTTCGTGGATCGCGGCGGCCCGTACGAAGTCCTCGTCGAACACCACGGAGGCGAAGTCTTCGTCCGCGCCTCCGCGGTCGTCGTGGGGCTCCCAACCGTCCGGGAACGGCTCGCCCCCTACGTCGTCCGGCACGCGTTCAGGGTAGCCCCGGTCGGTCGTTTTGGGCAGCGAGTGGCCGAACTCGCCCTCCTCATCGGAGAGTTACCGACAGTCCCGCGCACTCACCGAGCGTAATGGACATCTACCGGGCGCGACAGGTGACTACCAAGCGTGACTGATGCCTACCGGCCGCATCCGTCGCTCACCGGACATGACCGTCGCCCGTCACGATGTACTTGGTCGAGGTCAGTTCCGGCAGGCCCATGGGGCCCCGGGCGTGCAGCTTCTGGGTGGAGATGCCGATCTCCGCGCCGAATCCGAACTGGCCGCCGTCGGTGAAGCGGGTGGAGGCGTTGACGGCGACGGTCGTGGAATCGACCAATTGGGTGAAGCGGCGGGCCGCGGCCTGGGAGGTGGTGACGATGGCCTCGGTGTGCCCGGAGGTCCACCGCCGGATGTGGGCGACCGCCGCGTCCAGGGAGTCGACCACGGCGGCTGCGATGTCGTACGAGAGGTACTCGGTCTCCCAGTCCTCGGGGGTCGCCTCGACGACGGTGGCCTTGGAGGCGCCGGCATAGGACCGCACCCGCTCGTCGGCGTGGACGGTGACGCCGGCCTCGGCCAGCGCGTCCAGGGCGCGCGGCAGGAACGCGTCGGCGATGTCCTGGTGGACGAGGAGGGTCTCGGCGGAGTTGCAGACCGAGGGGCGCTGCGCCTTGGAGTTGATGAGGATGGCCACGGCCATGTCGAGGTCTGCCTCGGCGTCGACGTACACGTGGCAGTTGCCGGTGCCGGTCTCGATGACGGGGACGGTGGATTCCTCGACAACGGTGCGGATCAGGGAGGCGCCGCCGCGCGGGATGAGGACGTCCACCAGGCCGCGGGCGCGCATCAACTCCCGTACGGAGTCGCGGGATTCGCCGGGTACGAGCTGGACGGCGTCAGCGGGCAGGCCGGTCCCTTCGACGGCGTCGCGCAGCACGCGCACGAGGGCGGTGTTGGAGGCGTACGCCGAGGACGAGCCACGCAGCAGGACCGCGTTGCCGGACTTGAGGCAGAGCGCGGCCGCGTCCACGGTGACGTTGGGGCGGGCTTCGTAGATGATGCCGACGACGCCGAGCGGGACGCGGACCTGGCGCAGGTCGATGCCGTTGGGCAGGGTGGAGCCGCGGACGACTTCGCCGACCGGGTCGGGCAGGGCCGCCACGTGTCGTACGTCGGAGGCGATGGCGCGGATCCGCTCGGGGGTGAGGGTGAGGCGGTCGATGACGGTTTCGCTGGTTCCGGCCTCGCGGGCCTTGGCGACGTCGAGCGCGTTGGCCTCGACGATTTCGCCGGTCCGTGCTTCGAGCGCGTCCGCGATGGCGAGCAGCGCGGCGTCCTTGGCCGCGCGCGGAAGTGGCGCGATCTCGGCGGCGGCGGAGCGCGCCCGGTGGGCGGTCCGGGTGACCGGGGACATGGTGTCGTCCGGGGAGTCCGTGGACGAGGACGGGGACGAGGGCGAGGAGAGCGAGGCCATGTCCGCAGGGTAATGCGCGGCGGGCGGGCATTCCGCCCGTATTCCACTCCCCGAGACTCCCCCGAGGCGTGCCGGGGGTCAGAACGGGTGGACGCCTACGGGTGCGGCCGGTGGCGGGCCGTACCCTTCGGCGAGCCGCTGGTGGTAGGTCTCGCGGTCGATGACTTCGAGGCCGACGATCTCCCAGGGCGGCAGTTTGGCGGTGGAGCGGTGTTCGCCCCACAGGCGCAGCGCGACGGCGGCGGCGTCGTGGAGGTCGCGGGCTTCTTCCCAGTAGCGGATTTCGGCGTGGTCGTTGGCGTATCTGCTGGTCAGCAGGAACGGGTGGTCGTGGGCGAGCTGTTCGAGGCCGCGGCGGACCTCTTTCAGCGGGGTCTCGGTTCCCGAGACGCTGAGTGTGATGTGCCAGAGCCTGGGGGTGTCCCCGGGCTCTTCGGGTACCTCTCTCTGCTCGATGTCGGCCCCCGTCCCCACACTGGTCAGGGTCCGCTCAGCCGTCGTCCCTCGGGGCGCCGCCCCCGGGCGCGCTCGTCTCACCGGCGGCCTCCTGTGCTGCTGTGTGCGATGCGGTGCGGTTCCGCGCGGCTTGCCGTCCGCGTGTACCCCACTTCAAAGTTGACCAGCCCGAGGCGGGGCGCGGGGCGGTTTTCCTGAAGGTGTCTGTCTTATGGCTGGACTTTCAGCCGTTTCAGGGGTGCAGGACGACCAGATCGTCCCTGTGTACGACTTCGCGCTCGTAGCCGGGGCCGAGTTCCTTGGCAAGGTCGCGGGTGGAGCGGCCGAGGAGCTGGGGGATTTCCTTGGCGTCGAAGTTGACGAGGCCGCGGGCCACGGCTCGGCCCTGGGGGTCGCGGAGTTCGACGGGGTCGCCGGCGGCGAAGTCGCCCTCGACGGCGGCGATTCCGGCGGGCAGCAGGGATTTGTGGCCTTCGACGATGGCGCGTACGGCTCCGTCGTCGAGGATGAGGGCGCCTTGGGGGGTGGAGGCGTGGGCGAGCCACAGGAGCCGGTCGGCGGAGCGGCGGCCGGTGCGGTGGAAGTGGGTGCCGGTGGCGCGGCCGGCGAGGGCGTCGGCGGCGTGGCTGGCGGAGGTGAGGACGACGGGGATGCCGGCGGCGGCGGCGATGCGGGCGGCCTCGACCTTGGTGACCATGCCTCCGGTGCCGACTCCGGCCTTGCCGGCGCTGCCGATCTGGACGTGGGCGATGTCGTCCTGGCCGCGCACTTCGTCTATGCGGGTGGTGCCGGGTTTGGCCGGGTCGCCGTCGTAGAGGCCGTCGACGTCGGAGAGGAGGACGAGCAGGTCGGCGCGGACGAGGTGGGCGACGAGGGCTGCGAGGCGGTCGTTGTCGCCGAAGCGGATCTCGTCGGTGGCGACGGTGTCGTTCTCGTTGACGACGGGGAGGGCGCCCATGGCGAGGAGCTGGTCCAGGGTGCGGTAGGCGTTGCGGTAGTGGGCGCGGCGGCTGGTGTCGTCGGTGGTGAGCAGGACTTGTCCGACGCGTACGCCGTAGCGGGCGAAGGAGGCGGTGTAGCGGGCGACGAGGAGGCCTTGGCCGACGCTGGCGGCGGCTTGTTGGCGGGCGAGGTCCGTGGGGCGGCGGCGCAGGCCCAGGGGGGCGAGTCCGGCGGCGATGGCGCCGGAGGATACGAGGACGATTTCCTTCTCTCCGCCGCTGCGCGCCTTGGCGAGCACGTCGACGAGGGCGTCGACCCGGTCCGCGTCGAGGCCGCCGGAGGCGGTGGTGAGTGAGGAGGAACCGATCTTGACGACGATTCTGCGGGCCTGTGCCACCTGCTGCCTTGCCACTGTCACACGGTGAAATCTATGTCAGGACCGGTGGTGGGTGCTTGGAAGTTCCAATCGGCGGACAACCTCACAGGGACCGCACAGAGAGCCGTAAAGTTCGAAAATGTACGAAAAGTAAGGAGGTGGCGTCCTGGGAGAGTGCTGAAGGCCACACGGCCGTACCGTGCGGTTTCATACCAGCCGGGCAAATTTAGCGGCAGAAGTGAAACCTCCGGAGCCGCTTGGCCCTCCCTCCTGATGACTGGTCGAACAACTCCATGACGGCCGCCCGGGGGACTCGGGGCGCATGGATGCAACAAGGAGCGTGCCGGATGCCTTCGTCACCATCTCGTAGACGTGTGTTGCAGGTCGCCGGCGGCGGCCTTGTGGCAGCGCCTCTCGCCTACGGGGGATGGCAGTGGCTGGCCCCGCAGGGCGGGTCCGGGATGCAGGGCTCCTCCTCGGGCACGACGACGGGGAAGCCCGCTTCGGACGCGGCCAATCAGGCGTATCTGCATGTGCTCGCGCATGCCGACGACGGCATCTACTTCATGAACCCGGATCAGGAGCAGTCGATCCGCAGTGGCGCCCTCTCGGTGACGGTGTGCATGACCAGCGGCGAGTCGGACGGGCGCAACGCGCCGGCCAAGACGCCGGAGTTCAAGACGATGCCGACGGACCGGCCGGGTTTCGCCCGGGCCAGGATCAACGGGCTGCGGGCCGCCCACGCGCTGATGGCGACGGGCGACGACAACAGCCCGTGGACGGTGGAGCCGGTGGAGCTGCTGCCCGGGTTCCGCTCCGAGCTGCACTACTTGGAGGCGGCCCCGAACGTCCAGCTGATCTACATGGGGCTGTGCGAGGCGCGCTATGTGAGCGTGCCGCGTCCGGTGAGCATGCGCGGGCTGTGGCTGGGCGCCATCCCGCAGCTGCCGACGCTGCCGGGTACGGGCAGCACGGTGCGGATGCCGCGCGCCTATACGCGTGACCAGCTGACCGACGCGCTGGTGGCGGCGATCGCGCGGGTCAATCCGACGGTGATACGGACTCTGGACCCCACTCCCCTGCATGCGCCGCGGGAGACGGTGGCGATGATGAGCGCGCCGACGATACTGCGCGGCCTGAGCTATCTGGACCACCAGGACCACACCGCGTCGGCCCATTTCATGCAGGCCGCGATGGAGCGCTACTGGGGTGCGGGCAAGGGCCGTCCGGCGTCGGTGACCAGCTATTTCGGCTATCCGACGAACTACACCCCGCCGTCCCTGGACGCGGCGACGACCAAGCGGACCTCGCAGCTGCTCAACGCGTACGGCTGGGCGGACCACCGGGACTGCGGGGACTCTTCGGGCTGCGGTGACCTCAAGGTGGGGCCGAACGGGCTGAAGGGGGGCGGGGCCGGCTGGGCGCGCGGCACCCGCACCCGCGCGCCGGGCACCCCGCGCTGGATCGCGCCGCTGAAGGACGGGCGGCTGGCGGCGTTCTCGGTGCTGAACGGCGCGGTGCGCTGCTGGGTGGAGCGGGCGGCGGGCAAGGGCCCGTGGGTGGGCCCGTTCGACGCGGTGGGGAGCGCGGGCGGCCCGCTCGACCCCCAGGTGGAGGTCGTGCGGCTGCCGGACGGCACGCTCCAGTTGTTCGGGACGCGTACGGTGCTGCCGTTCAAGGGGCAGAAGCACCACAAGGAGCTGGTGTGCGTCCTGCAGACCGGGGTCGGCGCCGATGGGGTGCCGAAGTTCGGTGCGTGGACGTCGCTCGGCACGCCTGACGCGGCTCCGGAGAAGTCGCTGGAGACGGGGTATCCGGCGATGGCGGTCGCCCCGGACGGCACGGTGCACGTGCTGGTGCGGAACTGGGCGGGCGAGATCAACATGCGCAGCGGCAAGGACGGCAAGGACTGGGGGCCCTGGCAGCTCCTGGACAGCCCGCCGGGCAAGCAGCCTCCGCACCCGCTGGTGGTGGAGGGGATGGACGCCCTGGTGGATGCGACCGGGCGGATCCATGTGGCGGCTCCGATCGCCAAGAGCGTCCTGTACTGGGTGTCGCCGTCGCCCGGTGCGCTGCCGAAGCTGTCGGCGCCGACCGGTCTGGCGGCGTCGGGCAGCGCGGTGAGCCTGGTCGCGGACGGCAAGGGCGGCGCGTCGGTCGTCTACCGGGGGGCGGGCACCGCGCAGGTGATCGTGGGCTCCCCGGCCGCTTCCGGTGCGCCGTGGTCGGTGGCCAAGCGCACCCCGATGGGCGGCTATGGGCGGGTGTCCTCGTACCGGCTGACCGGCAAGAGCACGGCCCTGGTTCTGGCGGCCAGGGACGATCAGGGCCGGGTGGTGCCGTCCTCGGACGAGTCGGCCGCCTGGGAGAGTCCGGGTGTGCAGTTCACGGGCATACCGGGTGCGGCGCAGGACTCCTCCGGCCGGGCCGTGCTCGCGGTGATCGGCACGGACGGCCAGCTGTACGCGGCGCGCCAGACCGGGCCGGGCGCCCGGTTCGGCGGGTGGGCGCAGGCGGAGAAGGAGAGCGGCGGCAGCCGGGTCTAGCCGTGGTACGGCGGAAGGGGCGGACACCTCAGGGTGTCCGCCCCTTCCGCCGTCGTCGTCTCACGTCACCGGGATTACTTCACCGGGATCTTGGGCTCGACCGTTTCCGGCTCGCTCGTCTCGTGGTGCTTCGGCACCAGGATCCGGCGGGACAGCACATAGGTGAACGGGATCGCCACCACGGCGGCGACCAGCGGCGCGATCGTCTTGTTCATCCCGACCCAGTGCACCAGCGCGAACAGGCCGGCGCTCTGCACCACGAAGTTGGTGACGTTGGTGAGCGGGAAGAGCAGGAACTTCTTCCAGGTCGGCCTGGTGCGGTAGGTGAAGTAGGTGTTCAGGAAGAACGAGCCGACCATGCTGAGCAGGAAGGCGATGGTGTACGCGACGAAGTACGGCAGTTTCGCCAGGTGGAGCAGCGGCCAGTAGAAGGCGTAGAAGGTGCAGGTGTTGACTCCGCCGACGAAGCCGAACCGGATCACCTGCCCGAGCTGACTGGGCATCAGATCACCTTGTGCTGCTGGTCGTTGCCGCGCCGCACTTCGCGCCGCTGGATGCCCTCGGGCTCGCCGGGGAAGCCGTGGGACTCCTTGACCAGGAAGTGGGGGCGGCGCTTGGTCTCGTAGTAGATGCGGCCGATGTACTCGCCGATCAGGCCCAGCATCACCATCTGCACGCCGCCGAGGCCGACGATGATGGCGACGAGGGTGACGTAACCGGGGGTGCTGACGCCGTAGGCGATGGCGGCGACGGTGATCCACAGGGCGTAGGCCGCGCCGACTCCGGCGAGCAGGATGCCGAGCCAGATCGCGATGCGCAGCGGCCGGTTGTTGAAGGAGATCAGGCCGTCCATGCCGTAGTTCAGCAGGGAGCCGAACTTCCACTTGGTCTCGCCGGCCTCGCGCTGGGCGTTCTGGTAGTCGAAGGTGATGGTGTCGAAGCCGATCCAGGAGAACAGGCCCTTGGAGAAGCGGTTGTACTCGCCGAGCGACAGCAGTGCGTCCACGGCGGGCCGCGACAGCATGCGGAAGTCGCCGACGCCGTCGGTGAGTTCGACGTCGACCCACTTGTTGACCGCGTGGTAGTAGAGGCGGCTCAGGGCGGAGCGGACCTTCTTGTCGCCTTCGCGGGTGCGGCGGGCGATGATCTGGTCGTGGCCGAGCTGGTAGAGGTCGAGCATCCGCTCGATGAGCTCCGGCGGGTGCTGGAGGTCGGCGTCCATGATGACCACGGCGTCGCCGGTGGCCTCGCGCAGCCCGGCGAGCATGCCGGCCTCCTTGCCGAAGTTGCGGCTGAAGGAGACGTAGCGGGTGGCGTCGGGGTGCTTTTCGGCCAGGTCCCGCAGGTGCATGAGCGTCTTGTCGCGGCTGCCGTCGTCCACGTAGCAGATCTCGTACTCGATCGCGAGGGTGTCGAGCACGCTGCGGGTCTTGGCGTCGAATTGGTCGATGACCGCTTCTTCGTTGTAACAGGGGACGACGACCGACAGCTTCATCATCAGTGCTTTCCGTTGGAAGAAGAAGTGGAGGAGGAGAAACGGGACGACCGGGTACGGACCACACCGAAGGCCCCGACGGCGAGCAGGGCCACCAGGGCCAGGCCGCTCGCCAGGAGTCCGGGCTTGAGCCCCGGGGTCTGGTACGAGCAGGAGACCCGCGATCCGCCGTCGCCGAGACTCACGGCAATCAGCCCGCCCAGAGTACCGGGGGTGCGGGACGCGCCGCCGTCGACCGAGCACTGCCAGCCGGTGACGGCGGGCGTGGAGATCACGGCGGTTCCCTTGGTGCCCTTGCGGAAGGTGGCGGCGATGGAGTGACCGCCGGCCGTGACCTCCAGGGGTGCGGTGGTCTTGAGCTGCCCGACCGC
Source organism: Streptomyces sp. NPDC050485 (assembly GCF_044458185.1). Lineage (NCBI taxonomy): Bacteria > Bacillati > Actinomycetota > Actinomycetes > Kitasatosporales > Streptomycetaceae > Streptomyces > Streptomyces sp. NPDC050485. The sequence goes on from NZ_JBITHR010000001.1 coordinate 305,359, forward strand.
GGCGCCGAGCTTGGCACGGTCCAGGCACCCGACCGGGAACTTCGGGATGTCCTGGGCCTTGCGGGTGCCCAGCGCGACGGTGAACTTGCCGCCGGCCGGGACGGTGCCGAGCGACAGCAGGGTGTTGCTGGTCATGTTGTAGCGGCCCTCCTGCGCGGATTTCCCGCCGAGCGCCTGGATGTTGCCCGTGTACCAGGGCGCGTACCAGAAGGCCTCGGTGCCGGGGGTGCAGCTGGCGGTGAACGACGTCCACTTGCCGCCCTTGGCGTTGCCGGGCAGGTGCCAGTCGCCGTTGGGCTTGGTGGTGGGCGTCGGCCCGGCGCCCGGGGCGAGGGCGGGCACGTCGTAGACGGAGGCGCCGAGCACCCGCTCCTGGCGGGCGAAGACCGAGGCGTCATGGGTCTTGGCGTCGGTGGCGGTGCCGGGCCGCAGGGTGACCACGGGCGGGGCCGCGGCGGATTTCTGCGCGAACCCGTTGGGGTTCTTGGCCCAGTCCAGGTAGCCGCCGATGCCCATGATCGCGCGGCCGACGGGATCGGTGAAGCTCAGGGTGTGGCGGCCCTGTATGTACCAGCCGGCGCCGAGGGCGTGGAGGGCCTCGGCGGTCTTCGCCGGGACGTAGCTGCTGTAGTACGAGCCGCCTTCGCCGCCGAGCAGCAGCGGGTCGTTGTTGGCGAACTCGTGCGGGCCGGGGTCGCTGCGGGTGGCGGGCCAGTCGTCGTGGGCGCGGACGGCGTCGTACGCGGCGAGCGACTTCGAGTCGAGGGTCCGCTTGGGCTGCCACCACGCGGTGCTGTCGCGGATCGCGGTGACCGAGAACACGGTGTACGCGGTGGACAGGAACACGGTGCAGGCGAGCCCGCCGAGCACCGCGATCCGCAGCCTGCGGTCGCCGCGGAACCGGTACAGCAGGACCAGCAGCGCCAGGACGAGCAGTCCGCCGCCGACGGTGAGGATCCAGGTGCCGCGCGAGACGTAGGGGCTGCGGGCGGCGAGGGCCAGCACGACGGCGGTCACCCCGGCCCCGTACAGGAGCTCCTTGGGGCGCGGGCGGCGGGCCAGCGCCAGCCAGGCGACGATCACGAGCATCGCGGTCAGCGCGATGGAGGCGCGGTACGGGCTGCCGTTGGGCATGGCCAGGCCGTGCCAGAGCAGGATCGTCGGCGTCCAGATGTAGGAGAGGGCGACCAGCACGAGCAGCACGCACCAGGCGATCCGCTCCTTGCCGGGCACCCGCCGGATGAACGGGAAGGAGAAGACGAGGAGCAGCGGGAGCAGGCCCACCGAGATCTGCGGCGCGGAGGTGAGCAGTCCGCCGGGCAGCAGGTGCGCCAGGTAGTCGCCGGGGCTGGGCGCGCCCTTGTACGTGGCGTCGGGGGCGGGCTGCGAGAGCTTGCTGGCCTTGAGGCTGACGGTCAGGACGGGCGCGGCGAGCAGCACACCGGTGACGGTCATCGTGCCGGCCCGGACCAGGACGTTCAGGCGCTGCCTGACGGGGGTGTCCTCAAGGATCAGCCGGACGGCGAGGACCAGGCCCATGCCGATGGTGGCCATGGCGGCGATGTAGAAGTTACCGGCCCAGGAGGCGAAGACGAGGAGGGTGCCGGGGATCCAGTGGCGGCCGCGCAGGCACCAGTCGGAGGCGATGCCGAGCATCGGGAACGCGACCAGTCCCCACATCCACATGGGGTCGGAGAAGCCGTCGGAGATCATCCAGGCGCTGACCGCGTAGCCGACCGAGAGCAGTCCGCGCAGCCACGGCGAGCCGGGGCGCAGCCGGCCGAGCAGGACGGTCATGAGGAACGCGGCGAGGCCGACGCTGAACAGGGTGACCAGGAAGACCGGTATCTCCACCTGGTCGCGCGGGAAGAGCCCGACGAGCCAGGAGAAGGGGTTCATGAGGTAGGTGAAGAAGTCACCGAGGAAGGGGACGCCGAAGCCGCTGCCCCAGTTGAAGACCAGGTCTCCGGAGCTGGTCCCGTGCATGAGGTCCCACAGGTGTGCGTGGAACGGCACGAACTGGTTGCCGAGGTCGTTGACGGCCCGCGAACGGGATCCGAAGGGATACGTACCGTGCACGGCCATCGCCAGGCAGTAGGCGCCCATGGAGATCACGGCCGACAGGGTCGCGGCAAGCGTCTGCGCCCCGAGGATCTTCCGGCCGGGGCGGCTGCCGGCCTCTTCGGTCGTCGCCGGTCCCGGAGGGGAGGTTTTCAGCACCGTGCCTTCTCGTTCACTCGCTCTGTGTCTGCTTCGTCCGCAGCGTCCTGCCGTGGTGGTGGCGATGGACATGGTTCGAGGAGAAGTATGACGTTCCCGACGGGCGACCGCCCGTGGCATCGCCTCATCGGGAGATGGCCGGGGCGGGCCGTTGGTTGTCCGGTCGTTTCTCACGGTTGCGTAACGAACGGCCCGGACGTGCCGTGGCGCCCGGCCCCGGACGGGTGATGGGGCGCCCCGGGCGGCTGCCGAGGGGCGGGTGAATACCAGGTAGCGTTGAAGCGCATGCCATTAGCACAAATGGATTGAGGTGCCAGTGCCTGACGTCTCCGTGATCGTCATCGTCTACAACGATGCCGATCGACTGCCGACGGCCGTCCAGTCTGTCTTGGACCAGACCCACAAGAGCGTCGAGGTCCTGATCGTCGACGACTGCAGCAAGGACCGCTCCTTCGCGGTCGCGCAGGAGCTCCAGGCCGCCAACCCGGGACGGGTGCGGGCATTCCAGCTGCCGCAGAACAGCGGCGGCTGCGGCGCACCTCGCAACCACGGCATCTCCGAGGCGCTCGGCACGTACGTGATATTCCTCGACAGCGACGACGTCCTGGAGGCGAACGCCTGCCGGAACATGGTCGCCGCGGCCGAGCGGACCGGCGCCGACCTCGTCTCCGGCATGTGCGTCCGGGTCCACGTCGACAGCCGGCACGGCAAGACCGTCGAGTGGTACCCGTGGATCTACTCGGCGAGCCGGACCCTTGAGTCGATCACCGAGATGCCGGACCTGCTGGTCTTCGACACCCTCTCCACCAACAAGTGCTACCGGCGTGACTTCCTCCTTGAGCAGGGCCTGACCTTCCCGGTCGGCATCCACTACGAGGACCTGCTGTTCTCCGCGCAGGCGTACGTCGCCGCGCGCCGGATCGCCCTGATCCCCAACCAGGTCTACTTCTGGAACGTGGCCGAGAACTCCTCGGCGAAGTCGATCAGCAACCGGCGCCACGAGATCGCCAACTTCGTCCACCGCATGGAGATCCACCGGCGCGTCGACGAGCTGCTCGAATCGAAGGGCTACGACGACCTCAAGTTCCGCAAGGACGTCAAGTTCCTCAAGCACGACCTCGTCCTCCATCTGCGGGACCTGCCGCTGCTCGACAACGAGTACCGCCACGACTTCGCCGAGCTCGCCAACAGCTACCTGGCGACCATCTCCCCGCAGGCGTACGCCGAGGTCCAGCCCATCCAGGCGATCTGCGCCTATCTGCTCGGCCAGGAGGACTGGCAGAACCTGATGCCGGCGGCCGACGCCCTCATCAGCCCGGGCAAGCTCGCCGCGCCGCTGGTGGAGAAGGACGGCCGGATCTACTGGTGTGCGGAGCACCTGGACGACCCCGACGGCGCCCGCATCCTCGACGTCACCGAGGCCGGCTACCACACCCGCCCGCTGACCAAGCTCTCCCTGGGCAACCGCCTCACCTCGTACGCCGACGACGGGCGCGGCAAGGTGCGGCTCGGCGGCTCGGTGGTGAACCCGCTGGGCCGGATCAAGCCCGGTGCCGAGCTGAGCGGCACCCTGGAGTTCCGGGCCCGCCGCACCAGCCTGCAGTCCTTCCGCTTCCCCCTCACCTCGCTGACCCACGCGGGGCGCACGCTGGACTGGAAGGCCGAGGCGGACATCGCCCGCAAGCTGCGCCCGCTGGGCATCATCGACGTGGTCTGGGACGTCTGGCTCAACCTGGACGTCGACGGCGACGCGGTCTCCACGCGGGTCTCGGCCGGCAGCATCGACGTGAACTCCGGGCATCCGCTGCGTATCCGCCCCCGGCTGACCCGGCTGGTCTCCGACCGCATCGAGCCGTCGGTCTCCAAGAAGGGCAATCTGTCCTACGTCCTGACGGCGGCGGGCGCGGCGACCGTGCGCACCCAGGGGCTGATCGAGGAGGCCCTGCAGAGCAAGGCCGCCGGCATCGCCAAGAAGGGCCTGCGCAAGGCCCGCCGGGCGAAGAAGGACCTCAACTCGGGCGAGACCAAGGTCCGGATCTACCACGACGTGCTCTGCAAGCTGCCCGTCCGCAAGGGCCTGGTGGTCTTCGAGAGCCACATGGGCAAGCAGTTCAGCGACAGCCCGAAGGCGATCTACGACGAGATGCGCCGCCAGGGCGTGGACTTCGAGGCCGTCTGGTCCTACGAGGGCGCCAAGCCGACCGGCTTCCCGAAGGACGCGACGCTGGTCAGGCGGTGGAGCTACGCCTATCTGCGGGCGCTGGCGCAGGCCGAGTTCTGGATCGACAACCAGGGCTTCCCGGCGTCCCTGAGCAAGAGGTCCGGCACCACGTACATCCAGACCTGGCACGGCAGCGCGCTCAAACGGATGGGTTTCGACCTGCCGCAGATGAAGGTGCTCGGCCGCCCGGAGCGGGATCGGCACCAGAAGGGCCTGGACCGCTTCGACCACTTCCTGGTCCGCTCCGAGCACGATGTGCGCACCCTCGCCAAGGGCTTCCGGCTGCGTGAGGAGCGGCTGCTTCGCACCGGCTACCCGCGCAACGACGAGCTGGTCAGGGCCCGCGAGAAGGAGGCCGAGTCCGGTTCGCGCGAGCGCGGTCCGATCGCCGCCGCCCTGAAGATCGACCCGGCGAAGAAGGTCCTGCTGTACGCGCCGACGTTCCGGGCCACGCCGCAGGGCTCGGTCCGCCGCTTCGAGCTGCCCTTCGACGTCGAGGCGTTCGCGGAGCGCTTCGGTGACGAGTACACGCTGCTGATCCGCTCGCACTACCTCAACCAGGTCGTGCTGCCGCCGTCGGTGCGCGGCAAGGTGATCGACGTCTCCAGCGGCTACGACATCTCCCCGCTGCTCGTCCTCGCCGACGGTCTGATCACCGACTATTCGTCGCTGATGTTCGACTACACGCTCCTGGACCGCCCGATGGTCTTCTTCACGTACGACTACGAGGAGTACGCGGACGAGACCCGCGGCACCTACTTCGACCTGCGCCAGAAGGCGCCCGGTCCGCTGGTCGCCACCGAGGCCGAGCTGTTCGCGGCGGTGGAGGGGCTCAAGTCGGCGGACACCGAGTACGCCGGGGCGCGGGAGCGTTTCGCGGCCGAGTTCGGCGAGTACGACAAGGGCACCGCGGCCCAGCAGATCGTTGCCAAGTTCTTCACCTCCGGGAGCGGTAAGTGACCGAGCAGTCCGCCAGTGCCGGCGGCCGTGACATCTTCTTCGTCTCCAACGCCGTCAACGAGCTGGGCGGCGTCGCCACCTGGTCGCACCAGATGGCCCGGCTGTTCGCGGCCCGCGGCAACCGGGTGCACGTCGTCGGCATCACTCCGCCCAGCCACCCCTTCGAGCTGGGCGACGACCTCCCGTACGAGACGACCACGCTGTACGGCGTCCACCCGCCGTCGGTCCCCGGCCCGCACGGCATCAAGGGCAAGCTGAACCTGGCCGACCACCGCCGCCGCGCCGCCCGCACCGCGGGCATGCACGAGCAGGCGGCCAAGCTGACCCGGCTGTTTCGGCGGGCCCGTCCCGGCTCTGTCGTCATCGTCACCCAGGTGTGGGCGATGGAGTGGGTGGCGCTCGCCGACACGTCCGGTCTGACGGTCATCGGCATGACCCACGAGTCGTTCGAGACCTGCCGCAAGTCCTCCCGGTTCGGGCGCGTCAAGCGCTACTACAAGAACGTCGACCGGCTGCTCGCGCTGACCCGCGAGGACGCCGACCTGTGGGCCCAGCAGAAGCTCGACAACGTCGACTTCATGCCCAACCCGCTGCCGTTCCTGCCCGAGACGCCGTCGCAGCGCACCGGGAAGCACGTGGTGAGCATCGGTCGGCTGCACGAGGAGAAGGGCACCGACCTGCTCCTGGACGCCTGGTCCGAGGTGGCTCCGCTGCACCCCGGCTGGACGCTGCGGATATACGGTTCCGGCTCCGACGAGGAGGCGCTGCGCCGCCAGTGCACCGAGCTCGGTCTGGACGGCTCGGTGGAGTGGATGGGCCGCACCGACGACCCGGCGGGCGCGCTGCGCGACGGCTCGGTCTTCACGCTGGCCTCGCGCGGCGAGGGCTTCCCGCTGTCGCTGCTCGAAGCCATGGCGACGGCGGTGCCGTGTGTCGCCTTCGATGTCGCCCCGGGCATCCGCGAGATCATCCGGGACGGCGAGGACGGTCTGCTCGCGCCGCCCGGCAACACGCTCGCCTTCGCGCGCCGCCTGGACAGCCTGCTGGCCGACCAGGAGCTGCGCGACCGGCTCGGCGACGCGGCCCGCACGAACATCCAGCGGTACCGGACCGAGGAGATCGTCCGCCGCTGGGAGGAGCTCTTCGCGTTCCTGGAGCGCTGACCCGCGCCGCTTCCCGCGGTGCGGTCGCAGGGCGGGAAGTACGGGTGGAAGGCCCTGGCACGGAGCGTGTGCCGGGGCCTTTGGACCCCGTCCGACCAGCACAGGAACCGCACAGACTTCGCATACCAACACCCTTTGACACTGCTCCGCCAACGGCCTCCAATAAGTAGTAAAAGCTGTGCTAGCGTCCGCAGGCGCGTGAGCCGAGGCTCCGACGACACCGCAGCCGTGACCCCATTCGAGGATGTGTGCCGATGGACCCCGTTGTTACCGTGATCGTCCCGGTGCACAACACTCTGAGATACCTGGAGCGCTGCTTCGGGTCCGTCGACGCCCAGACCATCGGGCAGCGCAAGCTCGAAGTGATCGCGGTCAACGACGGCTCCACGGACGCCAGCGGCGACTGGCTGGATGCGTGGGCGCGCGGCCGCGACAACGTCCAGGTGGTCCACCAGGAGGCCTCGGGCGGCGCCGGAAAGCCCCGCAACGTGGGCATCGAGCGGGCCCGCGGCACCTACCTCTTCTTCCTGGACTCCGACGACTACCTCGGCCCGGACGCCCTGAAGCGGCTGGTCAGGATGGCCGACCAGGAGCAGTCGGACGTGGTGTACGGCCGGATCGTCGGCATCGACCGGGCCGCCCCGGTCGACTTCCGCACCACCAGCCCCGAGGTCTCCCTCTTCGACTCGCCGGTGTACTGGACGCTCGCCGCGTACAAGCTGTGGCGCCGCTCGCTGATCGAGGACCACGGGCTGCGGTTCGTGGAGCACCGGCTGCTCGGCGAGGACGTGCCGTTCGCCGTCCCCGCGCTGCTGCGCGCCAAGAAGATCTCGGTGGTCGCCGACCACGACTGCTACTTCCTGGAGGGCCGCGGCGACGGCACCAACGCCAGCCGCCAGGACGTCGACTGGGTCGACCAACTCGCCTATGTGGGCGGCATCCTGCGCACCGTCGGCGAGCTGGTGCCGGCCGGCCGCGAGCGCGACAAGCTGATGGAACGTCACTTCCACGGCGAGATCCTCGGCATGTTCGCCGAGCCGTACCTGGCCCGCGACGAGACCGGCCGTAAGGAGATGGCGGCGGCCGCCCGGGTCCTGCTCGACGAGTGGACCACCGACCGGATCATGGAGGCGCTGCCGCCCCGGCTGCGCCTTCGGGTGCACTGCCTGCGCCAGGGCCTGGTGGACGAGCTCACCGAGATCGTCCGCGCCGACACCGAGAACGCCCTGGGCCCCGCGCACCTGGACGGCGACCGCGCGTACGCGGCGTACCCCTACTTCCGTGACGAGGAGCGGGCGATCCCCGACTCCTGTTACGACATCACCTCCCGGATCCGGCTGGTCCAGCAGGTCGATTCGTACGAGTGGGACGGGCCGGTGCTGCGGCTCGCGGGCTCGGCCCGGCTCAGCGAGCTCGACCCGGCGAACCGGCAGGTCGGCGCGCTGCTGCGGCGCCAGGGATACACGTACTGGGTGCCCGCCGAGGCCGCCGACGACGGCACGTACACGCTGTGCGTCGACATCGGCCGGGCCGCCGACGGCGGGCCGCTGCCCGACGGCGTGTGGACCATGCGCATCGCCGTCACCTCGGGCGAGCTGAGCAAGGAGGCCTGGCTGGCGCGCCCGGCGGGCAGCCGCTACGACGTCTCGCCGGAGCCCCGCATCGTCGACCGGGGCGAGGCCGGGCCCGGCGCCGCCGCGCTCTTCCACTCGGCAGCCCACCAGCACCTGAACCTCGACATCGGCGACACCCGCAGGCTGCTCGCGACCTCGGCCAGGGGCACCGCGACGCGCACCCGTTTCGGCCGGGTCGAGGCCACCGCCCGCGTCACCGTGCCGGGCTGGCTTCCCGACCGGGGCGAGGTCCGGCTGCTCCTGGTATCCGGCGGGCAGGCGCTGACCGCGCCCACCACCGCCGAGGTCGACGCTCACGGCCGCGTCTCGGCGCGGGCCACCGCCAACGGGGTCGCCCCGGGCACCTGGGAGCTCCAACTCCGGCTCGTGGCAGGCGGGTTCAGCCGGGACATGCCGGTGACCGACGCGTCCGGCGCCCCGCTGCGCCTGACGGTTCCGGTGCCGCTGGCCCGCCAGGTGCGCCGCAAGGCGGGCCAGGTGCTGCGCGGACGCTGAGCACCCGGCCTCGCACGAGTGCCCCGCCGCCCTTCCCGGGTGGCGGGGCACTCGCGTGCGTACGGGACGGGCTCAGCCGTCCCGGTGCCGGCGCCAGCCGGACCACGCCGAGCTGATCATGGAACGTACGTCATGGTGGGCCTTCCAGCCCAGCTCCTCGGCGATGCGGTCGGCCGAGGCGACCACGCGCGCCGGGTCGCCCGCGCGCCGCGGGTGGACCTCGGGGGCGATGCCCCGGCCGGTGATCTCGTTGATCAGGTCGACCATCTCGCGGACCGAAACGCCTTCGCCGCGGCCGATGTTGACGGTCAGGTCCCGGTAGTCACCGGCCTGGGCCGACTCGGCGAGCTTGCGGGCCGCGACCAGGTGGGCGTCGGCGAGGTCCTCGACGTGGATGTAGTCGCGCACGCAGGTGCCGTCGGGGGTCTCGTAGTCGTCGCCGAAGATGCGCGGCGGCTCGCCGTCCTCCAGCTTCTCGAAGACCATCGGCACCAGGTTGAAGATGCCGGTGTCGGCGAGCTCGGGGACGGCGGCGCCCGCCACGTTGAAGTAGCGCAGGCAGCCCGTGGAGATGCCGTGCGCCTTGCCCGCCGCGCGGACCAGCCACTCACCGGCCAGCTTGGTCTCGCCGTACGGGCTCATCGGCAGGCACGGGGTGTCCTCGGTGACCAGGTCGACGTCGGGCATGCCGTACACGGATGCGGACGAGGAGAACAGGAAGGTGCGCACGCCCGCGTCGGCGACCGCTTCCAGGAGCACGGTCAGGCCGAACACGTTCTCCCGGTAGTAGTGCAGCGGGATCTCGACGGACTCGCCGACCTGCTTCTTGCCCGCGAGGTGCACCACTCCGGTGATCGCGTGCTCGGCGAAGGTGCGGTCGAGCAGCTCGCGGTCCAGGACGGAGCCGACCACCAGAGGCACACCCTGCGGCAGGCGGGCCGCATCGCCCGTGGACAGGTCGTCCAGAACGACGACCTGCTCCCCCGCCGACGTCATGGCCCGCACGACATGGGAGCCGATGTATCCGGCGCCGCCAGTGATCAGAAAAGTCATTTGCGTGTCCACGTCCTCATCGTCGCCTTGACCGGGCCGTCCGGGTCAGCCGGCGCAGCTTCCCGCCGACCACCCCGAAGGCCCCCTGCACTCCGGGTGCGAGCCGCACCGCGAGCGAACCGCTCGCCGTCCGGTAAGGCTGCACCAGCAGAACACCGTACCGGCTGCCGGGGACCGCCGTGCGCCGCAGTCCGGACGGCTGCGCCCGGAGCGTGGTGCGCGGGCCCGGGCCCGCCGGGGTGTTCAGCCGGACCTTCAGGTCCCAGATCTGGGTGCCGCGGCCGCCCGCCCCGGCCAGCCGCGCGAGCGCCACGGGCACCTGCCCGCTCCAGCCTCCCTCCGTCGCGCGCAGCGGCGCGGTGAGGGTCAGGGCGGGTTCGCCGCCGTCCCTCGGCACGAACTCGATGTCGGCGCTCGCCGGGGCGCCGGTCGCCGCGACCCGCCCGTACAGCTCGTGCACGCGCAGCTTGAGGATGCCGCGCCGGCCGGCCAGCAAGGTGGCGTCGACGGTGACCGGCAGCAGGCCCGCGGGCAGCTCGTCGAGTCCGTCGAGCGCTACGTCCGCCAGATCGTCGGCCCACACCGGGCCGGGCCCGGCACTCGCGTACGGCGGGGTCAGCCGGGCCGGGTCGGCGGCGAGCTCGGAGAGCCGGTCCAGGTCGCGGGGCGTCTCGGCGGCGAGCACCACCTGGGCGATCCAGCGGGCCGGCGCGGCGGCCGCTCCCCGCTCCCCGGCCTCGAAGGCGGCGAGGTGGGCCCGGGTCAGCCGCCACCAGTCCGCCTGGTACCCGGCGTCGCGCACCCGCAGCTCGCGTACGTACAGGCACAGGTCGTAGTCGATGAACTTGGTGCGGCAGGCGGCCGCGAGCTCCCTCCGACCGGCCGCCCGGAACGCCTTGACGGCCTGGGTGTGGGCGGCGATCCGCGCCTGCCAGTTGGCGACGTCCTTGCGGGCCAGCGAGATGGAAACCTGGGCGGCGGCGCGGCGCACGTGCCATACGTAGACGAGCTCGGGCACCACGGCGACGCGCGGCGCCGCGGCGTACACGCGGGCCGTGAAGACGAAGTCCTCGTACACGAACTTGCCGTCGGGGAACCGCAGTTGACGGTCATTCAGGAAGTCGCGCCGGTAGAGCTTGTTGACGCAGAGGGTGTCGTGGAGCAGCTTCGGCTCGGCCTCGGGCGACTCGTACACGGCCGCCTCCCGGTACAGGCCGGGCTGCCAGCGCACCTCGCGGCCGCCGGGCAGCTCGCGGCGCACGGCCCGGCCCACGGTCACCTCGGTGCCGTGCTTCTCGGCGGCGGACAGGAGCGCCGGGACGGCTCCGGGTGGCAGCACGTCGTCGCTGTCCAGGAACATGACGTACGGGGCGGTGGCGGCGGCGATGCCGTCGTTGCGGGGCGTTCCGCAGCCGCCGCTGTTGTCCGCGCGGCGCACCACCCGCAGCCGGGGCTCGGTGGCGGCCATCCGGTCCAGGACGGCCGCGGTTTCGTCGCTGGAGCAGTCGTCGACCGCTACGACCTCGGCGACGGCCGGCCCCTGCGCGAGGGCCGACCGGACGGCGTCGCCGACCAGCTCGGCGTCGTTGTAGGCGATGACGACGACACTGACACCGGCCGGGCCGTGCGGGGTGGTGGGACTCTGGCTCACCCGGGAATCCTACGGGAGCCCCGAAACCACCCACCCCGCACACTCGGCGGGCCGGAGACGGGCTAGAACGGCCCGAACTCCTTGAACTCCTTGTCCGCCTCGTCCTGCTCCGCGTCGCGGTCCCGGCGGCGCTGGGCGGCGGGACGCGGCGCCTCGAAGCGGTGGTCCTCGCCCCGGCGGCCCAGCATCTCGGCGCCGGCCATCATCGTCGGCTCCCAGTCGAAGACGACCGCGTTGTCCTCGGGGCCGATCGCCACGCCGTCACCCGCGTGGGCACCGGCCTTCAGCAGGGCCTCCTCGACACCGAGGCGGCTGAGGCGGTCGGCGAGGTAGCCGACGGCCTCGTCGATGTTGAAGTCGGTCTGGCGCACCCAGCGCTCCGGCTTCTCGCCGCGCACCCGGTAGACCTCGTTCGCCTCGTCGAAGGCGACGGTGAAGCCCGCGTCGTCAACGGCCTTCGGGCGGATGACGATGCGGGTCGCCTCCTCCTTCGGCTTGGCCGCGCGCGCCTCGGCGACGATCCCGGCGAGCGCGAAGGACAGCTCCTTCAGGCCCGTACGGGCGACGGCGGAGGCCTCGAAGACCTGGTAGCCGCGCTCCTCCAGCTCCGGGCGGATCATGTCCGCCAGGTCCTTGCCGTCCGGGATGTCGATCTTGTTGAGGACGACGATGCGCGGGCGGTCGTCCAGGCCGCCGTACTGCTTCAGCTCCTCCTCGATGGTGTCGAGGTCGGAGACCGGGTCGCGCTCCGACTCCAGCGTCGCGGTGTCCAGTACGTGCACGAGGACCGAGCAGCGCTCGACGTGCCGCAGGAACTCAAGGCCCAGGCCCTTGCCCTGGCTGGCGCCGGGGATGAGGCCGGGGACGTCCGCGATGGTGTAGACGGTCGAACCGGCCGTGACCACGCCCAGGTTCGGGACCAGCGTGGTGAACGGGTAGTCCGCGATCTTCGGCTTGGCCGCCGAGAGGACGGAGATCAGCGAGGACTTTCCGGCGCTCGGGTAGCCCACCAGGGCGACGTCGGCGACGGTCTTGAGCTCCAGGACGATGTCGCCGTCCGTGCCCGGCACGCCGAGCAGCGCGAAGCCGGGGGCCTTGCGGCGGGCGGAGGCGAGCGCCGCGTTGCCGAGGCCGCCGCGGCCGCCCTCGGCGGCGATGTAGGTGGTGCCCTCGCCGACCATGTCGGCCAGCACGTTGCCGTTCTTGTCGAGCACGACGGTGCCGTCCGGCACGGGCAGGACGAGGTCCTGGCCGTCCTTGCCGGACCGGTTGCCGCCCTCGCCGGGCTTGCCGTTGGTGGCCTTGCGGTGCGGCGAGTGGTGGTATTCGAGGAGTGTCGTCACGGACTGGTCCACGACCAGGATGACGTCGCCGCCACGGCCGCCGTTGCCGCCGTCCGGGCCGCCGAGCGGCTTGAACTTCTCACGGTGAACGGAGGCGCAGCCGTGGCCTCCGTTACCCGCGGCGACGTGCAGCTCGACGCGGTCCACGAAGGTGGTCATGGGTGTGCCTCCTGAGGGTCCCCCCGACCGGAGTCGGGAGTGTACGGGAATGTCTATCTAGTAACACGCGAAAGGCGGACCCGCTTCCCGTGGGGGAAGTGAGGTCCGCCTCCGCTGAAACCGCTCTACGGGTGCCTAAGTGATCAGGCAGCCGGAACGATGTTCACGACCTTGCGGCCACGGTGGGTGCCGAACTGCACCGCACCGGCCTGCAGCGCGAACAGGGTGTCGTCGCCACCGCGACCGACGCCCGCACCCGGGTGGAAGTGGGTGCCGCGCTGGCGGACCAGGATCTCACCGGCGAGCACGACCTGACCGCCGAAGCGCTTCACGCCGAGCCGCTGAGCGTTGGAGTCGCGACCGTTCCGAGTGGACGATGCGCCCTTCTTGTGTGCCATGTCTCCTCAGTCCCTTACTTCGCAGCCGTGGGGATGCCGGTGACCTTGATCGCCGTGTACTGCTGGCGGTGGCCCTGGCGACGGCGGTAGCCGGTCTTGTTCTTGTACCGAAGGATGTCGATCTTGACACCCTTGTGGTGGTCCACGACCTCGGCGGTGACCTTGATACCGGCCAGCACCCACGGGTCGCTGGTCACAGCGTCGCCGTCGACAACGAGCAGGGTCGAGAGCTCGACCGTGTCGCCAACCTTGGCAGTGGAAATCTTGTCAACCTCAACGATGTCGCCGACAGCAACCTTGTGCTGGCGACCACCGCTGCGCACGATGGCGTACACGCGGATCTCTCTCTCGCTCGATACGGAACCCTTGAAGCCAGCCCTCCCGCAGGAAAGCAGGGGGCCTCCCCCGGCGGACCGGGAGGTGAGGTGCTCAGGGGCAGGCGCGTATATAAACACGCCGAAGGTCAAGGCTACGGGGCCGGGCGTGGTGGGTCAAACCAGCGCCATTACCCGCACTCCTCGGCGACGAAACCACGCAGCCACGCCCGGAAGTCCGGGCCCAGGTCCGCGCGCTCGCTGGCCAGGCGCACGATGGACCGCAGATAGTCCGCCCGGTCCCCGGTGTCGTACCGGCGCCCCTTGAACACCACGCCGTGCACGGTGTCGAGCCGGTTGAGGGCGTCGGTGAGCTGGATCTCGCCGCCCCGGCCGGGTGCGGTGGTGCGCAGTACGTCGAAGACGGCCGGGTCCAGGACGTAGCGGCCGATGATGGCGAGGTTGGAGGGCGCCTCGGACGCCTCGGGCTTCTCGACGAGTCCGGTGACGCGTACGACATCACTCTCGGCGGTGGTTTCGACGGCCGCGCAGCCATAGAGGTGGATCTGCTCCGGATCGACCTCCATCAACGCGATCACACTGCCACCCTGGCGTTCCTGGACCTCCACCATCCGCGACAGCAAGTCGTCCCGCGCGTCGATCAGGTCGTCGCCGAGGAGCACCGCGAAGGGCTCGTCGCCGACGTGCGGAGCCGCACACAGCACGGCGTGGCCCAGCCCCTTCGGATCGCCCTGGCGCACGTAGTGGACGGACGCCAGATCGCTGGACTCCCGGACCTTCGCGAGCCGGTCGGCGTCGCCCTTGCGGGTCAGCGCCGACTCCAGCTCGTGATTGCGGTCGAAGTGGTCCTCCAAGGCGCGCTTGTTGCGTCCGGTCACCATCAACACGTCCGACAGGCCCGCCGCCACTGCCTCCTCCACCACGTACTGGATGGCCGGCTTGTCAACCACCGGCAGCATCTCCTTCGGCGTGGCCTTGGTGGCCGGAAGGAACCGGGTGCCGAGCCCGGCGGCGGGGATGACGGCTTTGCTGATCGCACTCATGCGGGGGCGGACTCTCCTTCGTACGACAGAGCCCGCCCCCGGCGTTCCGGGGACGGGCTCTTGGGGCCTTGCATCAGCCAACTACCGCTTGGTGTACGCCGGCTGAGCGGGGGCTGTCCGTCAGCTGTCGGTCGACGCCGACACCCCGGACTGCTGCTGCTCGGCCGCCGCCGTCGTCTTCTTGGCCGCGGCCTTCTTGGCGGTCGTCTTCTTCGCCACGGTCTTCTTGGCCGCCGTCTTCTTGGTGGCGGCCTTCTTCGCGGTGGCCTTCTTGGCGGTCTTGCGGGCCGCCTTCTTCGCCGGAGCGGCCGCCTCGGCGGACTCCGCCGACTCCGCGGCCGGGGTCTCCGGCTCGGCTGCCGGGGCGGCGGCCACCACGACGATCGCCGCGTCCTCGGCGCCCGACGGCGAACCGGCCGGGGCCGTCGCCTTGCGGGTCGCCCGGCGGCGGGCCCGCGGCGGGGCGGCGACAGGCGCCTCCTCGACGACGGGCTCGGCCTGCGCGGCCACCGGCTCCTCCGCCTGGGGCGCTTCGGCCTTCGGCTCGGGCTCCGTCACGACCACCACCGGCTCGGCGGCGGCCGGCTTCGGCGCGCCCGCCGGGGCCGACACCTTGCGGGTGGCGCGGCGGCGGACGGGGGCACCTCCCTGGCCCTTAAAGCCTCGGGAGAGGCCACGCGGCGCCTCGTCCTCGATGAACGACGCGACCGTCACCGCCTGCGGGGCCTCCGGCTCCTCGGCCGGAGCGGCCGGGGTCTCGGCAGCCGCCGCGCGGGGCGCACCGGCCGGGGCCGAGGCCCTGCGGGTGGCCCGGCGGCGCGACCTTCCGCCACGAGCCGCGGCCTCCGCCTCGGCGACGCTGCTGTACAGCTCCTCGTCGGGCACGAACTCCGGCTCGGCGAGAGCCACCGGGGCCGCGATCTCCGCGGCGACCTCGGCCTCGGACTCGACGGCTTCGTGGTCGACGTCGGCCGCGATGTCGACGGCCTCGTGCTCGTGGATGTGCTGGTCGTGCTCGGCGCCGCCGCGGCCGCGCTTCTTCGGACGCTTGCCCGCGCCGCCACCGGCACTGGTCGGCTGCTCCATGTGCACGATCACACCGCGCCCGTTGCAGTGGACGCAGGTCTCGGAGAACGACTCAAGCAGGCCCTGGCCGACCCGCTTGCGGGTCATCTGGACCAGACCCAGCGACGTGACCTCGGCCACCTGGTGCTTGGTGCGGTCGCGGCCCAGGCATTCGAGCAGACGGCGCAGGACCAGGTCGCGGTTGGACTCCAGGACCATGTCGATGAAGTCGATGACGACGATGCCGCCCAGGTCGCGCAGCCGCAGCTGGCGCACGATCTCCTCGGCCGCTTCGAGGTTGTTCCTCGTCACGGTCTCTTCGAGGTTGCCGCCCTGCCCGGTGAACTTGCCGGTGTTGACGTCGACGACGATCATCGCCTCGGTCTTGTCGATCACCAGCGAGCCGCCGGACGGCAGCCAGACCTTGCGGTCCAGAGCCTTCGCCAGCTGCTCGTCGATCCGGTACGTCGCGAAGACGTCGACCTCGCTGGTCCACCGGGACAGCCGGTCGGCCAGGTCGGGCGCGACGTGCGAGACGTACCCGTGGATGGTCTCCCAGGCCTCGTCACCGCTGACGATGACCTTCGTGAAGTCCTCGTTGAAGATGTCGCGGACGACCCGGACGGTCATGTCCGGCTCGCCGTAGAGCAGCGACGGCGAGGAGGTCGAGATCTGGCCGGCCTTCTGCTGGATGTCGGCCCACTGCGCCTGCAGCCGCTCGACGTCACGGCGCAGCTCGTCCTCGCTCGCGCCTTCGGCGGCGGTGCGCACGATGACGCCCGCGTCCTCGGGGACGATCTTCTTGAGGATGGTCTTCAGACGCGCGCGCTCGGTGTCGGGGAGCTTGCGGCTGATGCCGGTCATCGAGCCCTCGGGCACGTACACCAGGTAGCGGCCGGGCAGCGAGACCTGGCTGGTCAGGCGGGCGCCCTTGTGGCCGATCGGGTCCTTCGTCACCTGGACGAGCACCGACTGGCCGGACTTGAGGGCGGCCTCGATGCGGCGCGGGCCGTTGCCCATGCCGAGCGACTCGAAGTTGACCTCACCGGCGTACAGGACGGCGTTGCGGCCCTTGCCGATGTCGACGAACGCGGCCTCCATGGACGGCAGTACGTTCTGGACCTTGCCCAGGTAGACGTTGCCGACGTACGAGGTGGCCTGCTCCTTGTTGACGTAGTGCTCGACCAGCACGTTGTCTTCCAGGACGCCGATCTGGGTGCGCTCGCCGTGCTGGCGGACGACCATGACGCGCTCGACGGCCTCGCGGCGGGCCAGGAACTCCGCCTCGGTGATGATCGGGACGCGGCGGCGGCCCTGCTCGCGGCCCTCGCGGCGGCGCTGCTTCTTCGCCTCCAGGCGGGTCGAGCCCTTGATGGACTGGACCTCGTCGGAGGAGGTGGACTCCGCGCGCTCGCGGGCCGGGCGCGGTTCACGGACCTTGACGACCGTACGCTCCGGGTCGTCGGAGCCCGGCTCGCCCTCGGGGCCCGCGTCGCCGGTGCGGCGACGGCGGCGGCGCCGGCGGCGGCTGCTGCTGGTGCCGGCCGCGGACGGGGTGCCGTCCTCGTCCTCGTGCTCCTCGTCCTCTTCGTCGGACTCGGCTCCCCCGAGCTCCGTCTGCTCGGCCGGCTCGTAGGCCTGCTCCTCCGCGGCGTCCTCCGCCTCGGCGGACTCGCCGCGGCGACGGCGACGGCCGCCACGGCGACGGCGGCGCGAGGGGCGGTCGTCGTCGGCGTCCTCGGACTCCGCTTCGGCCTCGGCCTCGGCGGCCTCCGCCACGTGCTCCTCGACCGGCTCCTCCGCGGCCTTGTCGAGCACCGGCTCGGCGGGCTCGCCACGGCGGCGGCGACGGCGCGAGCGGCCCTGCGGCTCGGCGGCAACCGGCTCGGCGGCCTCGACGGCGGCCTCCTCGGCCTCGGCGGGCTCCTCGACACGGGCGGCGGCAGCGGCGGCCGCGGCCGTCTCCGGGGTCTGGAACATCGGCTCGGTGAAGACCGGCGCCTGGAACACGGCCACGGCGGGGCGCTCGGCGCGACGGCGGGACCGCCCGCCGGTGGGCTCCTCGGCCTCTGCCTCGGGCGCGGCCTGCGGCGTCGGCTCGACCGGGGTGAACTGCGGGGTAGAAGCGGGCCGGGCGGCCCGGCGGCGGGTCCGGCCGCCGCGCGGCGCCTCGTCCTCGGCGGCCGGGCTCGCGGCCTCGGCCGGCTCCTCGGCGGCGGCCCGCGGCGCACCGGCGGGGGCGGTCACCTGACGGGTGGCACGACGGCGGGTACGCGGCGCCGGCGCCTCGTCCTCGGCGACGGCCGGGGCCTCGACGGCGGCGATCTCTTCGGCTTCCTCTGCCTCTTCGACCTCTTCGGCCTCTTCGGGTTCGGTCACCTCGGCGACGGCCGGGGCCGCGACCGTGGTCTGCGGGGCGGTCGCCTTACGGGTCGCACGGCGGCGGGTACGCGGCGCGGGGGCGGCGGACTCCTCGGCTGCGGCTTCCTCGGCGCTCTCGGGCGCCGCGGCGACGACCGGGGCCGGGGCGGCCTCGACCACGTCTTCGGCGGCTTCGGCAGCCTTGGGCGCACCGGCCGGAGCGGTCACCTTGCGGGTGGCACGGCGCCGGACGCGCGGGGCCGGAGCGGCCTCGTCGCTGTCCTCGGAGGCCGCGGCAGCGGATTCGACCGGGGCGGGCGTCTCGACGGCCTCAGCCGATTCGACGGCCTGCGGCGCACCGGCCGGAGCGGTCGCCTTACGCGTCGCACGACGGCGGGTACGCGGCGCCGGAGCCTCGTCCGCAGCGGCGGACTCGACGGAGACGGAAGCAGGCGCCTCAACAGCCTCTGCGGCCTTCGCGCCCTCGGCGGCTTCCACGCCCTGCGGCGCACCGGCCGGAGCGGTCGCCTTACGCGTCGCACGGCGACGGGTACGCGGCGCCGGAGCCTCGTCCGCAGCGGCGGACTCGACGGCCACCGGCGCGGCCGTTTCGGCGGTCTGCGCCGCGCTCTGCTCGGTGGACTCCGCGTTCTGCGCGCCCACCGGCGGGCCCGCGGGACGCGAGGCCGCACGGCGCCTGCGGCGCGGCGGCAGCGTGTCGCTGGGGCTGTTCTGATCGTTGTCGGTGTTGTCCCCGGCCGTACCGGGTTCGTTCTGCTCAAGCATGCGGGCGTAGCTCCCGTCACGCTCCCGGGCGCCGCGCCTGTTTCCGGTCCGGCGGCACGTACCGCGTGATGTGCGCGGGTGCCGCCGTCCGGGGCGCGGGCGCCGCACGGGAGCTGTTATGTCTGGCTCGCCGGTTCCCTGCACGAGGTGCGCACGGCCTGGCGAAAGTCTTTTAGGTCAGTGCGCGGCCCGACCCAGGTGGCTCCCGAGTGCCAGGGCTGCGCTACAACGACCGCCCTTACGCGGCGGGACCTTCCGGCGCCGTCGCAGAGACGGTCCCGGCGGCCGTTTGTGGAGCGGCCGGGGCTGCCTCGCGGTCGGGCGCGAGCGGGTCGGTCACCGTGCCGGACTCCTCGTCGAAGAGCCCCTGCGCCAGCCTGGTCACCGCTGCGGGGACCGGCGGCGCCAGGTCGGCCACAGCTTGGAGACCGGACAGGACGTCGTCGGGTCGCACGGCAGGTGTCAGGTGCCGCACTACCAGCCGCAGTATCGCACAGGCGTCGCCCACCGGCCTATCGACCGGCGTCGCGGCGGGGTCGGCGGCTTCGGCGGCCCGGGGAGCAAGCGCCTGGAGTTCGGCGACGGCGCCCCGGGTGTCGAAGGTGCGCATGCCGTTCTTGGTCTTGCGCTGGACCTCGACCGTCTCGGCGGCGAGGAACGTCGCGACGGCCTTCTCGGCGGTCTCGACGCTCACCCCGTCCAGCCGCAGCTCCCACACGGAGGCGGTCAGCCGGTCGGCGAGCCCGGAGGTGCGGACCTCGACGGCGTCCACGATGTCGAGCCCGGTGGGCAGCGACTCGTCGAGCAGCGCCCGCAGTTTCTCGGGGTCGCGCTGCGCGGTGAGCGCGATCTCCAGGTATTCGGCCTCGGAGCCGACGCCGGTGGGTGCGGCGTTCGCGTACGACACCTTGGGGTGCGGGGTGAAGCCGGCCGAGTACGCCATGGGCACCTCGGCGCGGCGCAGGGCCCGCTCGAAGGCGCGCTGGAAGTCACGGTGGCTGGTGAACCGGAGGCGGCCGCGCTTGGTATAGCGCAGTCGGATGCGCTGCACCGCAGGTGCGGGCGGCGGGCCTTCGGGCTGTCGCTTGCCCAGTGGTTCTTCTCCTCGGTGCGGGGCGGGCGCGGTCGGCGCCGCCCACCGTCCTGTGGGGCCCCTCCGGTCGCGGCCCGTCCACCACCCGGCTCATCCCTCCGTCGTACGCAAGGAGATCTCGGGGGCGGGCACCGCGCCGGAGGCAGTAGTTGTACTACCCAGAGTACGCGCCCACCGCCACCCCGGTTCCCGGCCCGCCCCACGGGCCCCCACCAGCGGCGTCAGCCAAGATCGAAACCACCCGGCCGGGGGGCGTACGCGCGAAGGGCCCCCGCCGTCGGCAGGGGCCCTTCGCGATCAAGCGGCTACTTGACGACCGTCAGCGGCAGCAACTTCTTGCCGGTCGGGCCGATCTGGATGTGGGTGTCCATCTGGGGACACACCCCGCAGTCGAAGCAGGGCGTCCACCGGCAGTCCTCGACCTCGGTCTCGTCGAGCGAGTCCTGCCAGTCCTCCCACAGCCAGTCCTTGTCGAGGCCCGAGTCGAGGTGGTCCCAGGGCAGGACCTCCTCGTAGGTGCGCTCGCGGGTGGTGTACCAGTCGACGTCCACGCCGAAGGCGGGCAGTGTCTTCTCGGCGCAGGCCATCCAGCGGTCGTACGAGAAGTGCTCGCGCCAGCCGTCGAAGCGGCCGCCGTCCTCGTAGACGGCGCGGATGACGGAGCCGATGCGGCGGTCACCGCGCGAGAGCAGGCCCTCCACGATGCCGGGCTTGCCGTCGTGGTAGCGGAAGCCGATCGAGCGGCCGTACTTCTTGTCGCCGCGGATCTTGTCGCGCAGCTTGGTGAGGCGGGCGTCGGTGTCCTCGGCGCTCAGCTGCGGGGCCCACTGGAACGGGGTGTGCGGCTTCGGGACGAATCCGCCGATCGAGACCGTGCAGCGGATGTCGTTCTGGCCGGAGACCTCGCGGCCCTTCTGGATCACGTTCATCGCCATGTCGGCGATCTGGAGGACGTCGTCGTCGGTCTCGGTGGGCAGGCCGCACATGAAGTACAGCTTCACCTGGCGCCAGCCGTTGCCGTACGCGGTCGCGACGGTACGGATCAGGTCCTCTTCCGAGACCATCTTGTTGATGACCTTGCGCATGCGCTCGGAGCCGCCCTCGGGGGCGAAGGTGAGACCCGAGCGACGGCCGTTCCTGGTCAGCTCGTTGGCGAGGTCGACGTTGAAGGCGTCCACGCGGGTGGAGGGCAGGGACAGACCGATCTTGTCCTCGGTGTAGCGGTCCGCGAGCCCCTTGGCGATGTCGCCGATCTCGGAGTGGTCGGCGGAGGAGAGGGAGAGCAGGCCCACCTCTTCGAAGCCGGTCGCCTTCAGGCCCTTCTCCACCATCTCGCCGATGCCGGTGATGCTTCGCTCCCGCACGGGGCGCGTGATCATGCCGGCCTGGCAGAAGCGGCAGCCGCGGGTGCAGCCGCGGAAGATCTCCACGGACATCCGCTCGTGGACGGTCTCGGCGAGCGGGACCAGGGGCTGCTTGGGGTAGGGCCACTCGTCCAGGTCCATGACGGTGTGCTTGGACACCCGCCACGGCACGCCCGACTTGTTCGGTACGACCCGGGCGATGCGGCCGTCCGGCAGGTACTCGACGTCGTAGAAGCCGGGGACGTAGACGCTGCCCGTCCTGGCGAGGCGGAACAGCACCTCCTCGCG
Organism: Streptomyces sp. NPDC050485; assembly: GCF_044458185.1. Taxonomy (NCBI): domain Bacteria; kingdom Bacillati; phylum Actinomycetota; class Actinomycetes; order Kitasatosporales; family Streptomycetaceae; genus Streptomyces; species Streptomyces sp. NPDC050485. Next base: position 326,991 of record NZ_JBITHR010000001.1, read on the forward strand.
GCCACCGGGGCACCCCTCGGCCTTCCAGCCGCGGATGATCTGGGTCATGTCGAGGACGGCCTGCTCGCCGTCGCCGATGACGGCGCAGTCGATGAAGTCCGCGATCGGCTCGGGGTTGAAGGCCGCGTGGCCGCCCGCGAGGACGATCGGGTCCTCGACGCTGCGGTCCTTCGACTCCAGCGGGATGCCCGCGAGGTCGAGCGCCGTGAGCATGTTGGTGTAGCCGAGCTCGGTGGAGAAGCTGAGCCCGAAGACGTCGAACGCCTTCAGCGGGCGGTGCGAGTCCACCGTGAACTGGGGCACCCGGTGCTCGCGCATGAGCGCTTCCATGTCCGGCCACACGCTGTACGTGCGCTCGGCGAGGACGCCCTCGCGCTCGTTCAGTACCTCGTAGAGGATCATGACGCCCTGGTTGGGCAGCCCCACCTCGTACGCGTCCGGGTACATGAGCGCCCAGCGGACGTCCGTGCTGTCCCAGTCCTTGACGGTGGAGTTCAGCTCACCGCCGACGTACTGGATGGGCTTCTGCACATGCGGGAGCAGAGCTTCGAGCTGTGGGAAGACCGATTCGGCAGACATCTCCGGACCTTCGTGGCTGGGCAGGGGGGCGACTCTCAAGCGTAACCCGAGCGGGAGCCGCCCCCTGCCCGCCGAACGGCCCCGGTCAGGCCCCCGGCCGCCGCTTGAGCCTCGCCTCGGCGGCCCGGGCCCAGACCTCGGGGAGCTCGCGCTCGCGGTCGGCCGCCGCCGCCTCCTCCCGTCCGTACAGCAGTCCCCAGGTGAACGCGGACTCGCCGGCCGCGTGGGCCTGGGCGGCCAGGGTCCGCAGGGCGTCGCGGGCGACCACGCTGTCCTGGTGGTCGCCGAGCACGTTCTGCACGCCCTTCATCCTTTTGGCGAACTTCTCCGCGGGCTTGCCGAGTGCGGGGGCGGCGGCCTCGGCGGCGTACCGGGCGCGCTTGGCGGCCTTGCGGGCCTGGTGCAGGGCGAGGTCCCGCTCGTGCCCGGGGGCGAGGCCGAGCGCGGTGCGGACGCGCCCCGCGAGCCGGTCGTAGTCCTTGAGGACGGCCTTGACGAGTACGTCGCCGACGGGCCGGCCGGCGTCGGGGAGCAGCGGCGGGGCCGCGAGCAGCGCGTCGAGTGCGTCGAGGAGGGCGAGGTAGCGCTTGCTGTCGAGGACGGCGATGGTCGTGCGCCGGGAGCCGCTGCGGCGCGCCGTGCTCCAGATGCGCAGCCGGCCGCGGACCGGGCCGAGCAGCAGGGTGCGGGGCAGCGCGGCGATGCGGGCCTTGAGGCGTTCGGTGAGGACTTCCTGGTCGCGGTCCACGCCGAGTTCGGCGGCGAGCCATTGGAGCTCGTCGCCGACGGGGTCGGTGGCGGCCCGGTCGAGGACTCTGGCGTACGTCTTGAACGCGCTGCGCAGCCGGCGGGTGGCGACGCGCATCTGGTGCACGGAGTCGGGCAGTTCGCGGCGGACGGCGGGGTCGAGCGCGACGAGTGCGTCGCGCTGGGTGCGCAGGAAGCCGAGTACATGGGCGCCCGCGGTGCCGTCGGCGGGTTCGGTTTTCCGCGCGGGCGGCTCGTCCGGCTTCGGCGGGGCCGTCTCGTGCAGGGCGCGGGCGACCTTGGAGGGGCTGGTCGCGGGGCGGATGCCCGCCTTGCGGAGCCGTTTCTCCACCCGGTCCAGGATGCTCTCGTCCTCGACGCCGTCGGCCAGTTCGACCTCGATCTCGGTCCAGGCGGTCGAGGAGGAGCCCGCGCGCAGTCCTTCGGCGCGGACGGTGTCGATGCTGACTTCGGCGAGCAGTGAGCCGTCCTCGGCCAGCAGGTGGCGTACGTCGCGGGAGGACAACAGCCGTACCACGGGGACGAGTTGGCCGGCGCGGACGCGGGAGCGCAGCAGGGCGGACAGGGTGCGCGGGAGACGGTCGGAGAGGGGGGCGCGGATCTCGTCGCGGATGCCGAGGGCGACGGGGAACTTCAGGTGCCAGCCGGCGTCGGATCCGCCGGTTCTGCGGCGCAGGGTGACGGAGTCGGCGTCCAGGCGCAGGTCTTCGGTGTCGTAGTAGACGGCGTCGAGGTCGACCACGCCCTGGTCGACCACCGCGTCGATGCCCGGTACCCGGGTCAGATCGGGAAGCCGGGTCTTGTCCCCGTCGGCTTCTGTGAACTCGAATTTCCGCTCGATCTCGCGCTGTGTGTCCGCCATGGCCAGAATCTAGACGCGATCGGCGGTCGGCGGCAGCACGCCGGACCAGCCAATTCCCCGGCGGGTCCGGCGTGCTGTCGCCTATGCCGTTATCGGGCGCTGCACCCGGATCGACTGGAGCAGCCCTATGGCCACCCACACCGCGAACATGGAGGAGCCTCCGTACGAGACGAAGGGCAGCGGGATGCCCGCCACCGGCATGATGCCGAGCGTCATGCCGATGTTCTCGAAGGACTGGAAGGCGAACCAGGCGATGATGCCGGCCGCCACGATGGTGCCGTACAGCTCGGTCGTCTCGCGGGCGATGCGGCAGGCGCGCCACAGGACGATGCCGATCAGGACGATGATCAGGCCCGCGCCGACGAAGCCGAGTTCTTCCCCGGCGACCGTGAAGACGAAGTCCGTCTGCTGTTCGGGGACGAACTGGCCGGTGGTCTGGGAGCCCTTGAAGAGCCCGGTGCCGGTCAGCCCGCCGGAGCCGATGGCGATCCTCGCCTGGCTGGTGTTGTAGCCGACACCGGCCGGGTCGAGGTTGGGGTTGGCGAACGCGGCGAAGCGGTTGATCTGGTACTTGTCGAGTATCCCGAGGGTCGCGACCAGGACCGCCCCGATCACTCCGGAGACGAGCAGTCCGAAGATCCAGCGGTTGGAGGCGCCGGAGGCGAGCAGCACGCCGAGGATTATCACCACGATGACCATGGTCGAGCCGAGGTCGGGCATCAGCAGGATGCAGCCGATCGGGATCATCGCGAGGACGAGCGCCTTGACCACCGTGCGGTGGTCCGGGTGGAGTTGGTCGCCGGCGTCCACCCGGGCCGCGAGCAGCATCGCCATGCACAGGATGATCGCGATCTTGGCGAACTCGGAGGGCTGGAGGGAGAATCCGCCGCCGAGCACGATCCAGGAGTGCGCGCCGTTGACGGTGGCGCCGAGCGGCGAGAGCACGGCGAGCAGCAGCAGGATGGCGAGCCCGTACAGGACGGGCACGGCGCCGCGCAGGGTGCGGTGGCCGAGCCAGATCGTGCCGACCATCAGGCAGAGCCCGATGCCGGCGTTCACGATGTGCCGGATCAGGAAGAAGTACGGGTCGCCCTGGTTGATGTTGGTGCGGTTGCGGGTGGCGGACCACACCAGGAGCGAGCCGATGAGGCAGAGCGCGAGGGCCGAGAGCAGCAGCGGCCAGTCGAGTCTGCGCAGCACCGAGTCGCGTGCGGTGAGCTTGGCGAGCGCGCCGCGCTCGGGGGCGTACCGCTGGACGGAGAAGCCGGCCATGGCGCTAGTCCCTCCGTGGGTTGCGGTTGTCGGTGCTGGTGTTGGTGGCCGCCGTGTTGTCCTGGGGCTGGCCGGCCGGCTGCTGCGGCTGACCGCCGGGCTGCTGCGGGGTGCCGTCGGGCTGCTTCGCCTTGTAGGCGTTCGGGTCGTACGCGGTGACCGTCGGCGCCTCGATGGAGCCGTCGGCCTGGACCTTGGGCAGGGACTGCTCGGGCTGCGGCAGCATGGCGCGCTTGAGGTCCTGGTGTCCGGCGGAGTCGATGCCGTACATCGCCGAGTAGATGTTGCGCACGGCCTCACCGGAGGCGCCGGAACCCGTACCGGCCTGGGCGATCGTCATGACGACCGTGTAGTCCTTGGAGTACGTGGCGAGCCAGGACGTGGTCTGCTTGCCGTAGACCTCGGCGGTACCGGTCTTGGCGTGCAGCTCGATCTTGTCCTGCGGCCAGCCCTGGAACTTCCAGGCGGCGGTACCGCTGGTGACGACGCCCGCGAGGGCCTTGTCGATGCCTTCGACCGTGGCCTGGTTGATCGGCAGCCTGCCGCTGACCTTCGGCTTGATCTCCTGGACGGTCTTGCCGTCGGCGCTGACGATGGCCTTGCCGATGGTCGGCGTGTGCACGGTGCCGCCGTTGGCGAGCGCCCCGTAGATCATGGCTTCCTGGATCGGGGTGACGAGGGTGTCGCCCTGGCCGATGGCGTAGTTGATCGAGTCGCCCTCGCGCATCTTGTTGCCTTCGAGGCAGTTCTCGTACGCGATCTTCTCGACGTAACTGCCGTCCTTCTTACCGGTCTTGCACCAGGAGTCCTTGTTGGCGTTGAAGAAGCCCTCCTTCCACTGGCGGTCCGGGACGCGGCCGGTGACCTCGTTGGGCAGGTCCACGCCGGTGACCTTGCCGAGGCCGAACTGGTGGGCGGCCTTGTAGAAGTAGTCCTTGGGCTCACCCTTCTTCGGGTTGATCCCGCCGTCCTTCTTCCACTCGTTGTCGGCGAGTCCGTAGAAGACGGTGTCGCAGGAGACCTCCAGGGCGCGGCCGAGGGAGATGGGGCCGAAGCTCTCCCCCTCGAAGTTCTTGAAGACCTGCGAGCCCACGGAGTAGGAGCTGGTGCACGGGTAGCCCCCGTCCCACTGGTAGCCGGCCTCGACCGCGGCGGCCGTGGAGACCACCTTGAAGGTCGAGCCGGGCGCGGCCTGACCCTGTATGGCCCGGTTCAGCAGCGGGTAGTCGCTGTCCTTGCCGGTGAGCTGCTGGTAGTCCTTGGCGGAGATGCCGCCGACCCAGACGTTCGGGTCGTACGTCGGTGCCGATGCCATGGCGACGATCCGGCCGGTCTTGGCCTCCATCACGATGACCGCGCCGGAGTCCGCCTTGTAGTTCTCGTTGGTGATCTTGTCGTACTGCTGGCGGGCGGCCTTCATCGCGTTGTCCAGCTCGTACTCGGCGACCGCCTGCACGCGTGCGTCTATCGATGTGACGACGTTGGAGCCGGGCTGCGCCTTGTCGCTCTCCGCCTGCCCGATGACCCGCCCGAGGTTGTCCACCTCGTACCGGGTGATACCGGCCTTGCCGCGCAGCTGCTTGTCGTAGGTGCGCTCCAGGCCGGAGCGGCCGACCTGGTCGGAGCGCAGGTAGGGCGAGTCGCTGTTCCTCGCCTTGGTGATCTCGTCGTCGGTGACGGGCGAGAGGTAGCCGAGCACCTGGGCGGTGTTGGACTTGCCGGGCGCGGGGTAGCGGCGTACGGCGGTGGGGTCCGCGGTGATGCCGGGGAAGTCCTCGGAGCGTTCGCGGATCTGCAGGGCCTGCTGGGTGGTGGCCTGGTCGGTGACGGGGATCGGCTGGTAGGGGGAGCCGTTCCAGCAGGGCTTGGGGGTCTTGGCGTCGCAGAGCCTGACCTTGTCGATGACGTCCTGCGGCTTCAAACCGAGTACCGCGGCGAGCCGGGTGAGGACGGCCCTGCCCTTGTCGTGCATCTTCATCAGGTCGGTGCGCGAGGCGGAGACCACCAGGCGGGTCTCGTTGTCGGCGAGCGCCACCCCGCGGGCGTCCAGGATCGAGCCGCGCACGGCGGGCTGGACGACCTGCTGGACGTGGTTGTTCTTGGCCTCGTCCGTGTATTCCTTGCCGTTGCGGATCTGCAGGTACCACAGGCGTCCGCCCAGCGTGAACAGGAGCGAGAAGACCAGGACCTGGATGATGACGAGCCGGATCTGCACCCGGGGGGTGCGGCCGGTCTCGGGAATGTTGCTCATGCCTTGACGACCCCCTGGTTCACAGTCGCTTGACGCCCTTGATGCGGCCGGCTCGGGCGGCCCGGTTCTTGGCGGCCTTGATGCGCAGTCCGCCGCGCTGGCCGCCGATGCGCAGTCCGGTCCCGCCGGAGAGCCAGCCGGAGGTGATGTTGTTCTTGGGGTTGCCGTTGGCGTTGGTGTCGCCGAGCGGGTCGTTCTCGGCCCGCCGGGCGATCGCCATGATCAGCGGCACGGTGAACGGCGCGAGCAGCAGGTCGTACACGGCGGCCGTGAACAGCAGGCTGGGCAGCCCGACATGGCGGGCCGCGGTGTCCCCGACGAGCCCGCCGACCAGGGCGTACAGCAGCGTCGAGCCGATGGCCGCGCCGACCACCACCAGCATCGGCCCGGTGGCCGAGCGCAGCCGGCCGTGGTCGGGCTTGGCGAGCCCGGCGAGGTAGCCGATCACGCACAGGACGAGGGCGTAGCGCCCGGCGGCGTGGTCGGCGGGCGGCGCGAGGTCGGCGAGCAGCCCCGCGCCGAATCCGACGAAGGCGCCCCCGACATGGCCGTACACGAGGGCCAGACCGAGGACGGTGAGGAGCATCAAGTCCGGTACGGCGCCGGGGAGTTGGAGGCGGGCGAGGACGCTCACCTGGATGACGAGGGCGATGACGATCAGGGCGGCGGAGAGGATGACCCTGTTGAGACGCATCTGGATCAGCTCCTACTGCTCGCCGTTGGCGTTGGCGTTGCCGTTCGGATCACCGTTGGGGTTCGGAGGCGGATTGGCGTTCCCGTTCGCGTTCGCGTTCTGATTGGGGTTCGCGTTGGCGTTGGGGTTCGCGTTGGCGTTGGCGTTCTGATTGGGGTTCGCGCTCGCGTTGGGGCTCACGGGCGGGCTGGCCGTGACGGTGACCGTGGGCGTCGGGGTCGGCTGCGGCTTGGCGGGCAGCACCTGGTCGCGGGGGTCGGTGCGCGGGGCCTGGATGACGATGCCGACGATGTCGAGCTTGGTGAAGCCGACGAACGGGCGTACGTAGATGGTGCGGGTCAGGGCGCCGCCCGAGGGGTCGACCTTGACGACCTCGCCGACCGGGACACCCGGCACGAACGGCTTGTCGGCCTGCGATCCGAAGGTCACCAGGCGGTCGCCCGGGTTGACCTTGGCCTTGCCGTTGAGCAGTTGCACCGACAGCGGCCGGTCGCCGTGGCCGGTGGCGAAGCCGAGTTCGTCGCTGTTCTCCATACGGGTGCCGACGGTGAAGTCGGGGTCGTTGGCGAGCAGGACGGTCGAGGTGGAGGGGCCGACGGTGGTGACCCGGCCGACCAGGCCCTCGCCGTTGAGCACGGTCATGTCGCGCTTGATGCCGTCGTTGGAACCGGCGTCGATGGTGATGGTCCAGGAGAAGCCCTGGGCCGCTCCTATGGCGACGACCTGGGCGGCCTTGATGCCGTACTGGCCCTCGCCCGCGGTCTTCAGCATCGAGTCGAGCTGGTTCAGGCGGCTCTTGTTGCGGGCGTCGCTGCCGAGCTTCTGCCGGAGCATCTCGTTCTCGGCCTGGAGGGCGGAGATCTTGTTGTGCCGCTTGTCCGAGTCGCGTACCGCGCCGATCGCGTTGCCGATCGGGTCGACGGCGCCCGCGACACCGTTCTCCACCGGCCCGAAGACAGTGGCGGCGGCCTGCCGGACGCCGGCTACCGGTGAGTTCTCCCCGCCTCTGATATCGACCGTGATCAGCGCGAATGCGACGGCGATCAGCAGCACCAGGAGCAGCCGGCTCTCTCGTGTGTCCCTCACGTGCGGCGGCCGTGCCTTCCTCGTAGGAATGTGGGTGATCTACAAGATCTCTTCGATCTGTATATCAACGATCCGCCGTACGGGTTGGCAGTGACCCGTACGGCGGACGTGGGCCCGGAACTATCTGCGCGGCTGGGCGTCGAGGACCTGCTGGAGGGCCTCGAACTCCTCGACGCACTTGCCCGATCCGAGGGCCACGGAGTCCAGCGGGTCCTCGGCGATGTGGATCGGCATGCCGGTCTCGCGGCGCAGCCGCTCGTCGAGGCCGCGCAGCAGGGCGCCGCCGCCGGTGAGGACGATGCCGCGGTCCATGATGTCGCCGGAGAGCTCCGGCGGGCACTTGTCCAGGGTGGTCTTCACGGCGTCGACGATGGCGTTGACGGGCTCCTCGATCGCCTTGCGCACCTCGGCGGCGGAGATCACGACCGTCTTCGGCAGTCCGGAGACGAGGTCGCGGCCGCGGATCTCGGTGTGCTCGTCCTTGTCGAAGTCGTACGCCGAACCGATCGTGATCTTGATCTGCTCCGCGGTCCGCTCACCGAGGAGGAGCGAGTACTCCTTCTTGATGTGCTGGATGATCGCGTTGTCGAGCTCGTCGCCGGCCACCCGGATCGACTGCGCGGTGACGATTCCGCCGAGCGAGATCACGGCGACCTCGGTGGTGCCGCCGCCGATGTCGACCACCATGTTGCCGGTGGCCTCGTGGACCGGCAGGCCCGAGCCGATGGCCGCGGCCATGGGCTCCTCGATGATGTGCACCTGACGGGCACCGGCCTGCGTCGAGGCCTCGATGACGGCGCGGCGCTCGACTCCGGTGATGCCGGAGGGCACACAGACCACGACGCGCGGGCGGGCCAGGTAGCGGCGCTTGTGGATCTTCAGGATGAAGTAGCGGAGCATCCGCTCGGTGATCTCGAAGTCGGCGATCACGCCATCCTTCAGCGGCCGTACGGCAACGATGTTGCCCGGCGTACGGCCGATCATCTTCTTGGCTTCGGCGCCGACCGCCAGGATGCCGCCGGTGTTGGTGTTGATGGCGACCACGGACGGCTCGTTCAGGACGATTCCGCGGCCCCTGACGTACACCAGCGTGTTGGCGGTCCCGAGGTCGACAGCCATGTCACGGCCGATGAACGACATTTTGTTGCTCCCCATGAGGATGCGTCCGGCCTTCCCTAATCGAGCGTTGACGGCTTCTCAGGTCGGCGAGGTGGGTGCTGTGAGCGTGAGGCCCCATCGTAGTCCGGCCTGCACGGACACGGCGCGTTGGTCCACCTCAGTAATGGTGACGTCGTGTCGGGGCGATGCGTTCCCGAAGTCGGCCCGCATATGCCGCAGGGCGACCGAAATTCCTTCGGTCGCCCCAGGTCATGAGCGCTATATGGCTGACACTGCGTCAGGAAATGCTCAGCCGCGGCCCGGGAAGAAGATCTTCAGTTCTCGCTCCGCGGACTCCTCGGAGTCCGAGGCGTGGATGAGGTTCTCCCGGACGATGGTGCCGAAGTCGCCGCGGATCGAACCGGGGGCCGCCGCGATCGGGTCGGTGGGACCCGCCAACTGGCGTACGCCCTCGATGACGCGCTCACCCTCGACCACCAGGGCGACGACCGGACCGGACGACATGAAGGCGACCAGCGGCTCGTAGAAGGGGCGGCCCACGTGCTCGGCGTAGTGCGTCTCCAGGGTGGCACGGTCCAGCGTGCGCATCTCCAGCTCGGTGATCCGCCATTCGGCCTTGCGCTCGATGCGGCCGATGATCTCGCCGACCAGCGAGCGGCGGACGGCGTCCGGCTTGAGGAGGACGAGGGTGCGCTGCGTCATGGTGTGCGGCTCCTTGGCAAACGTGTGCGGTCCGCCGAGATTACCGGGTGTAGTTGAACGGACGGCACCTGGGTGCCGGGCCCGGGTCGAGCACCCGGCACCGACAGCACCCCTACTGCGGCTGAGCCTCCGGCTCTGCCGCCGCGAATCTCGCCTTCGCCTCGTCGATCTTGCGGCCGAAGTGCACCGAGGCCCACCACAGCACCGCGAACATCAGGCCCATGAAGAACATCAGCGGGACGACGAAGCCGCTCGCGATCAGGGCGATCTGGAGCGCCCAGCCCAGCTCGACGCCGCCGCGCCGGCCCAGCATCCCGCACAGCAGCACCGAGAGCAGCATGCCGATACCGCACACCGTCCACACCGTGGCGGACGTGAGGTCCGGGTCCTTCATGGCGACGAGCCCCGCGAAGGCGATGACGAAGAATTCACCGATCAGGGTGGACGCGCAGAGCGTACGCATCGGCTTCAGCCCCTCTTCAGCAGCAGCCGGGCGTCGCCGACCGTGAACACGGAGCCGGTGACCAGGACGCCCGCGCCCGCGTACTCGTCCTCCTCCTCGGCCAGGGTGATCGCCGCTTCGATGGCGTCGTCCAGGCGCGGCTCGACCACGACCCGCTCGTCGCCGAACACCTCGACGGCGAGCGCGGCCAGCTCGTCCACGTCCATGGAGCGCATGGAGGTGTTGGCGGTCACCACGACTTCCGCGAAGACCGGCTCGAAGGCTTCGAGCAGGCCCTTCACGTCCTTGTCGGCGCTGGCCGCGACCACACCGATCAGGCGCGAGAAGCCGAAGGCCTCGGTAAGACCGTCCGCGGTGGCCCGCGCGCCCGCCGGGTTGTGCGCCGCGTCCAGGACGACGGTCGGCGAGCGGCGCACGACCTCCAGGCGGCCGGGCGAGACCACGGAGGCGAACGCCTTGCGGACGGTGTCGATGTCCAGCGGCCGGGCGTGCTGCGAGCCGACGCCGAAGAAGGCCTCGACCGCGGCCAGCGCCACCGCCGCGTTGTGCGCCTGGTGGGCCCCGTACAGCGGGAGGAAGACCTCCTCGTACTCGCCGCCGAGCCCGCGCAGCGTCAGGAGCTGGCCGCCGACGGCGACTTCGCGGCCGACGATGCCGAACTCCATGCCCTCGCGGGCCACGGTCGCATCGGCCTCGACGGCCTTCTTCAGCATGACCTGGGCCGCGCCGACGGGCTGCTGGGCGAGGATCACGGTCGCGCCCTGCTTGATGATCCCGGACTTCTCGACGGCGATCTCGGCGGGCGTGTTGCCGAGCCGGTCGGTGTGGTCGAGGTCGATGGGGGTGACGACGGCGACGCCCGCGTCGATGACGTTCGTCGCGTCCCAGGAGCCGCCCATGCCCACCTCCACGACGGCCACGTCGACCGGGGCGTCCGCGAAGGCCGCGTACGCCATGCCGGTGAGGACCTCGAAGAAGGAGAGCCGGAACTCCTCCTTCGCGTCCACCATCTCGACGTACGGCTTGATGTCCTCGTACGTCTCGATGAAGCGCTCGGCGGGGATCGGCAGGCCGTCCAGGGTGATCCGCTCGGTGATCGACTGGACGTGCGGCGAGGTGTAGCGGCCGGTGCGGAGCTCGAAGGCGCCGAGCAGGGCCTCGATCATGCGGGCGGTGGACGTCTTGCCGTTGGTGCCGGTGATGTGAATCGTCGGGTAGGCGCGCTGCGGCTCGCCGAGGACGTCCATCAGCGCGGCGATCCGGGTGACCGACGGCTCCAGCTTGGTCTCGCCCCAGCGGCCCGCCAGCTCCGTCTCCACCGCGCGCAGCGCCGCGTCCACCTCGGGGTCGGCGGGCCGGGCGGGCACGGCTTCACCCTGGGGCAGGCCGCCATGGGCACGCAGGGTGCGGCTGCCCGCCTCGATCACCGCCAGGTCGGGGGTTGGGGTCTCCCCTGATCGAGCGGATTCGAGATCTTGGGGAAGGTCGGTCTCGGCTTCGACGATTCCGTCGAATGCATCGGCTTCACTGCGGTCGGGCTGCTCGGTCACAAGGCCAGTCTACGGAGGGGCACCGACAGGACCTTGGACCCGCCCCTATCGGGACGTTCGGCCCCCGGCGTACACCGACTCTCCCGGCAAACTTGGCGATCATGGACATAGGGATCGACCTCGGGACCGCCAACACGCTTCTGTACGCCAGGGGGCAGGGCATCGTGCTCAACGAGCCGTCCGTGGTGGCGATGAAGGAGGGCGGTCGCACGGCCCTCGCCGTCGGCACGGAGGCCAAGGAGACCATCGGCCGCACACCCGGCTCGATCACCGCGATCCGCCCGCTGCGGGACGGCGTGATCAGCGACTACGAGGCGGCGGAGGAAATGATCCGCCACTTCGTGAAGAAGGCGGTGCCGGGACGCCGCCCCCGTACCCGCATGGTGGTGTGCGTGCCGAGCGGGGTGACCCCGGTGGAGCGGCGCGCGATCGTGCACGCCGCGCAGCGGGCCGGCGCGAAGGCCGTGCACCTCATCGAGGAGCCGATGGCGGCGGCGATCGGCGCCGGGCTCCCGGTGTCGGAGCCGCGCGGTTCGATGGTGGTGGACATCGGCGGCGGCACCTCCGAGGTCGCGGTGATCTCGCTGGGCGGCATCGTGACCTCGCAGTCCCTGCGGGTGGGCGGCGACCGCCTGGACACCGCGATCACCGATTACGTACGCAAGGAGCACTCGCTGCTCATAGGCGAGCGCACCGCCGAGGACGTCAAGTGCGCGATCGGGTCGGCGTGGCCGGTGCCGGGCAACGCGGAGTTGGAGGAGCGGACCTTCACCGTCCGGGGCCGCGAGAAGGTGGGCGGCCTGCCCAAGACGCTCTCCGTCACCGCGCGCGAGGTGCGGGCCGCGCTCGACGAGCCGGTCGAGGCGATCATCGCGGCGGTCCGGGTGACCCTTGAGGAGTGCCCGCCCGAGCTGTCCGGCGATGTGATGGAGCACGGCATCGTGCTGACCGGCGGCGGCGCCCTGCTGCCGGGCCTCGACCTGCGGATGGCCTCGGCGACGGGCATCCCGGTGTTCGTCGCGGAGAACCCGCTGGACTGCGTGGCGCTCGGCTCGGGCAAGTGCGTGGAGGACTTCGACCAGTTGCAGCGGCTGCTGGCCAGCGCATAAAGGCGATTCCGGCCAGGCCCGACCGGACACCCCTAGGGGGTGTCCCCCGCGCCGGTCGTCCCCGCCGGAAGGGTGGCCCTCACCTCGTACGTGGTGTCGGTACGGGTCGTCGTGAGGGTGCCGCCCATGGACTCCACCCGCTCCCGCATCGAGAAGGTCCCGGTCCCCGTGGACACCGGGTCCTTCACGGGCGCCGAGCGGGGCAGCGGATTCTCCGCCGTGACGACGAGGTTCCCGTCCGCGAGCCGGATCGTCACCGCGACCGGCTCGCCCTGGGCGTGCTTGACCGCGTTGGTCAGGCACTCCTGGACCACCCGGTAGACCGCGGCCTGGCGCAGCGGGGACAGCCGGTACGCGGCCTCGGCGATGTCGAGACCGACCGGGGTGCCCGCGCCGCGGCTCTCCTCGGCCAGCGCGTCCAGACCGTCCAGGCCGGGCGTGGCGGTGCGCCGGTCGGCCCGGCGGACGATGATCTCGTTCAGCATCAGGTGGGCCCGGCGCGCGGTGTCGGCGAGCTCCTCGAAGTCCTTGTGGTGCGGCTCGTTCCTGGCCCGCAGGGCGAGCACCTCGGAACGCACCGCGAGCATCGTCAGCTCCCGGCCCACCATGTCGTGCACGTCCCTGGCCACCGAGACCCGCTCGGCCTGCACCGCCTGGAGAGCCGCGGTCTCGGCCCGCTGGGCCTCCAGTTCGCGTACGAGGTCGTGCCGGTAGGCCGAGATGCCGACCCCGGAGGCGAGCACACCCACCGGCACCACGATCGCCAGGAACGAACTGAGCGTCTCGCCCCGGCTGTCGGGCCAGCCCGGCAGGTTGAACAGGACGTACGCGAGCGCGATGTACCCGGCGGTGGCGAGCACCGCCGTTCGCCGGCCCCGGAAGCGGCCGAGCGAGTACAGCGCGAACTGCACCAGGTTCAGCTGGTGCAGCCAGCCCAGGTAGCCCAGCGCGACCAGGAACGGCAGCCACGGCCAGCGGCGCCGGAAGAGCAGGGTGGCGGCTCCCAGCGCGAGGACCGGGGGCGCGGTGTAGCTGTTGAGGGAGTTGTCGGCCTTGGCGAGGCCGGGCACGTCCAGGATCATCAGGCCGAAGCAGCTCAGCGCGATCAGCACGTCCAGGGCGCGTTCCTCGCCCACCCAGCGCGCGCTGAGGGCGCGGACCGCCGCCAGCGCGCGGCGCGGCGCGGAGGTGGCGGACGTGAGGTGCATGCCCTCCATCATCCAAGGTCTTTCGGCCCGAACACCCCGGCCGAACGGCCCACATTTAGTGATATGTCGCACGCGGCCCGGGACCGTTCGGCCCTCCCCGGCTCCCGGGTCCGCCGGGTGCCGCACTGGCTGGTGCCGCTCGGGATGTACGCGGTGGTGGCGGCGCTGGTGTGGGCGGAGTCCGGCGACCGGCTGCTGTGAACGTACACACGACGAAGGCCCCCGGGGTTCCCGGGGGCCTTCGTCTTCGTGCCGGCCGACTCAGCCCTGCGGCAGGGCGGCGATCTGGTGGGTGATCCGCTCGATGTCGGCCTCCGCCTTGGCGAGCCGCGTACGGATCTTGTCGACCACGTTGTCCGGGGCCTTCGCGAGGAAGGCCTCGTTGCCGAGCTTCTTGTTCGCGTCCGCCTTCTCCTTCTCGGCCGCGCCGAGATCCTTGGTCAGGCGCTTGCGCTCGGCCTCGACGTCGATGGTGCCGGACAGGTCGAGGGCGACCGTGGCGCCCGCGACCGGCAGCGAGGCGGTGGCGTGGAAGCCCTCGCCGGCCGGCTGGAGCCGCAGCAGCTGGCGGATGGCCGCCTCGTGCGGGGCCAGCGCGGTGCCGGTCAGGGTGAGCTCGGCCGGGACCTTCTGGCCGGGCTGGAGACCCTGGTCGGAACGGAACCGGCGGACCTCGGTGACGACCTGCTGGACCAGCTCGATCTCACGCTCGGCCGCCTCGTCGCGGAAGCCACTGTCCTTGGGCCAGTCGGCGGTGACCAGGGTCTCGCCGCCGGTGAGCGTGGTCCAGAGCGTCTCGGTGACGAACGGGACGATCGGGTGCAGCACCCGCAGCATCACGTCGAGGACCTCACCGAGGACCCGGCCGGAGACCTCGGCCTGCTCGCCGCCCGCGAAGAACGTCGTCTTCGACAGCTCGACGTACCAGTCGAAGACCTCGTCCCAGGCGAAGTGGTAGAGCGACTCGCTCAACTTCGCGAACTGGTAGTCCTCGTAGTACGCGTCGACCTCGGCCACGGTCTTGTTCAGCCGGGACAGGATCCAGCGGTCGGTCGCCGACAGCCGCTCCACGGGCGGGAGTTCACCCTCGACGGTGGCGCCGTTCATCAGAGCGAAGCGGGTCGCGTTCCAGATCTTGTTGGCGAAGTTGCGGGACGCCTGGACCCAGTCCTCGCCGATCGGGACGTCGGTACCGGGGTTGGCGCCCTTGGCCAGGGTGAAGCGGACGGCGTCCGAGCCGTACTTGTCCATCCAGTCCAGCGGGTTGACGGTGTTGCCGAACGACTTCGACATCTTCTTGCCGAACTCGTCGCGGACCATGCCGTGGAACGCGATGGTGTGGAACGGCGGCACGTCGTCCATGACGTACAGACCGAACATCATCATCCGGGCGACCCAGAAGAACATCAGGTCGTAGCCGGTGACCATGACCGAGTTCGGATAGAACTTCGCCAGGTCCTCGGTCTGCTCCGGCCAGCCCATGGTCGAGAACGGCCACAGCCCGGACGAGAACCAGGTGTCGAGGACGTCGGTGTCCTGGGTCCAGCCCTCGCCGCTCGGCGGCTGCTCGTCCGGTCCGACGCAGACCATCTCGCCGTCCGGGCCGTGCCAGACCGGGATCCGGTGGCCCCACCACAGCTGGCGCGAGATGCACCAGTCGTTGAGGTTGTCGACCCAGTCGAAGTAACGCTGCGTCATGTCGGCGGGGTGGATGTTGACGCGCCCGTCACGGACCGCGTCACCGGCGGCCTTGGCCAGGGTCTCGACCTTGACCCACCACTGCAGGGACAGCCGGGGCTCAAGGGTGGTCTTGCACCGCGAGCAGTGCCCCACCGAGTGGACGTAAGGACGCTTCTCCGCGACGATCCGGCCCTCGGCCCGCATCGCCGCGACGATCGCGGAGCGCGCCTCGAAGCGGTCCAGGCCTTCGAAGGGGCCGTGCACCGTGATGACGCCGCGCTGGTCCAGAACCTCGATCGACTCAAGGTTGTGGCGCTGGCCGATGGCGAAGTCGTTCGGGTCGTGCGCCGGGGTCACCTTGACGCAGCCGGTGCCGAACTCCGGGTCGACATGGGTGTCCGCGACGACCGGGATCGAACGGTTGGTCAGCGGCAGCTTGATGAGCGTGCCGATCAGATGCTGGTACCGCTCGTCGTCCGGGTGGACGGCGATCGCGGTGTCGCCCAGCATCGTCTCGGCGCGGGTGGTCGCGACGACCAGGGTGCTGTCGCCCTCGCCGTACTTCATCGAGACGAGCTCGCCGTCGTCGTCCTGGTAGTCCACCTCGATGTCGGAGATGGCCGTCAGACAGCGCGGGCACCAGTTGATGATGCGCTCGGCACGGTAGATCAGCTCGTCGTCGAACATCTTCTTGAAGACGGTCTGGACGGCCTTGGACAGGCCTTCGTCCATGGTGAAGCGGTCCCGGCTCCAGGCGACACCGTCGCCGAGGCGCCGCATCTGCCCGGCGATCTGCCCGCCGGACTCCGCCTTCCACTGCCAGACGCGCTCGACGAACGCCTCACGCCCGAGGTCGTGGCGGGACTTGCCCTCCTTGGCGAGCTCCCGCTCGACAACGTTCTGCGTGGCGATACCGGCGTGGTCCATGCCCGGCTGCCACAGCGTCTCGAAACCCTGCATCCGCTTGCGGCGGGTGAGGGCGTCGATCAGCGTGTGCTCGAAGGCATGGCCCAGGTGCAGCGAACCCGTGACGTTCGGCGGCGGGATGACGATCGTGTACGCAGGCTTCTCGCTCTTCGCATCAACCTCGAAGTAACCGCGCTCTACCCAACGCTCATACAGCGGCCCCTCTACCTCGGCCGGCGCGTACTGGGTCGGCAGTTCGGTGGTGGGCGCTGGATTCTGCTGCTGAGTGTTCTCGGTCACGGGGTCAGTTTAGGGGCGGTGGCAGCCTGCAATGAAACGGGAATGTTTGTTGGCATCCTCCCCGCAGTGGCCTGCGAGGATTCCTGGCCGCCGCTTGGGAGCGGGGCAAGGAGTTCACGCGTGCGCCCGGTTCTGCTGTCGGGCATGACCGGCCTGGTGCGGCCGGTCGGTGCGTGCTGCTCACCGCAATACCCTGCGGCAAAGAGGGAGCCCACGGGCGTCCGGAGGGCGCGAGTGAGTGTCACTCCGGCTGCGTTGTGGTCGGCGTCGTCCACGTGTCCGCAGTTGGTGCAGCGGAAGGTGTCCCGGTTGATTCGGGACGCCGGGTCGCGGTGATGGCAGACCCGGCACGTCTGCGACGTACCCGCGGGTGCGACGGCGACGAGCACCGACCCGTACATCGGGCATTTGTAGGCGAGCTGACGCCGACGCTCCCCCGGGAGGTTGTCGAGTATGCCGCGGTTGAGCCCCGCTTTCGACGAAACACCGCGCGCGGGGGTCTCGGCACTGCCCTTGGCCCTCTTCGTCATGGCCTTCACCCGCAGATCCTCGACCGCGACCAGACCGTGGCTCTTGGCCAAGTCGGCGGTGAGCTTGTGCGTGAAGTCCAGCCGCCGACAGGCCTGCCGGGCCTTGATCCGCGCGATCTCGCGCAGGGTACGCCGCAGACGTGTGCCGTACCTGCCGCCTCGGTGTCTGCGCGCGTGGCGCATCTGCCGCGCCTTCCGCCGCTCCAGCCCTTCCAGCCGCCGTCTCTCCCCCTCAGTCATCGACCGAGGCATCAGCCGTGCCTGTGCCTCGCCCGAGAGGTAGGCGGACTGCTTGACGCCGAAGTCGACGCCGACCGGGGGCAGTCCACTCGCGGGGGCGGCCACCTTGCCCTCGAATACGGCGAAGCTGATGTACCAGCGCCCGGAAGCATCAGTGCGAACCGTTGCATTCTTGACTTCGCCGCCGAGAGCGCGGGACAGCCGGAACTTGACCTCGCCGAGCTTCGGAATGCGCACGACGGCCCACTTCCGGTTCAACCGGGTCACGCGGACGGCCTGGCCGGGCAGGGGTATGGAGAGCCGTGCGGATCGCTTCTTGAAACGGGGGAAGCCGGCCGGATGCCCTTTGTTCCAGAAGTTGTCGTACGCCCTGTCGAGACGCCGAAGGATCTGCTGCGGCGTCTGCGAGGGGAGCTCCCCGATCCATTCGATGTCGCCGCGGGCCTGTGTCAGGTACTGGCACTGTTCATCAGCCCGCAAGCACTTGCGCCGTTGTCGGTAGACGTAGATCCGCTGTTCCAGCGCAAGGTTCCACACGGCACGGCACGTGTGGCCCCAACGCTGCAAGCGACCGGCCTGCGGCGGAGTCGGGTAAAGGCGGTACTTACGACCCGAATCCGCAGCACCTGCAGACCTGCGCCCCATGGCCGTCGCCTCCCAATCTCAGCCGCCAACCGGCAGGACTCACGCCACATAGATAACTTCAACTTGTCTGTCATATGGTGAGAACCATGCCAGAAGCACGGCTCACGCCAACACAGGCCGCCGACCACCTGGGTGTTTCGGTCCAAGCGGTGTACGTACTCAACTCCCGTCCGCAGAACGGATTCCCCGAGCCCGAGCGCATCGGAAGGACACCCACCTGGCTGCCGTCCGAACTCGACACCTGGCGGGCGGAGCATCCCGCGAAGAAGCCCGGTTCGCGTTCTCGGCGCCGTGCTGGCGCAACGCGGTCGCGAGCCGACACGTCGTTCCACGACCTGCGGGCCCATGTTGCTTTCGCCACCGAGCGACGCCGGGCGCTGCTCACCACCGAGATGCTGCGTCTGACGGAGCGCACCATGCGGGCGGCCGCTCAAGGTGCCGATGCCGACATCGAGGACTTCGCGGGAATGCCCGACCATGTACGCGCCGTGGTCCGCTATCCAGCCGGCCTCTCCGCCTCCGATCTGGCCAGGAAGCTCAAAGTTGCTTCTGAACGGGCCCTGCGGCAGAGCGGAACCTCACAGGTCTGGGCCCGCTCGTACTTCGTGGCCTCCGTCGGAAGCGATCCCTCCGGCCGGATCGACGAGTACGTGCAGGAACAGGAACAAGTCGTCAACAGCTAGACATAGACCGACCCCGGGTGCTGCGGGCCACCCCCCTTTCGGTCAGGATGTTGGGATCGGATAAGCATCCCTAGGGGGAACCCAGCAATGAGCTACAACCAGCCGGGCCCGTACGGTGGCCAGCCTCAGCAGCCCGGTCCGTACGGCCAGCAGCCGCCGCAGCAGCCGTACGGGCAGCCCGGTCCGCCGCAGCCCGGCTACGGCTACCCGCAGCAGGCGCCGCAGGGCGTCCCGCCGCAGCAGCCTCCGTACGGCCAGCCCGCGCCCCAGCAGCCGTACGGCTACCCGCAGCAGCAGCCCTACGGCCAGCCGCCCCAGCAGCCCCCGTACGGCCAGCAGCCGCCGTACGGCGGCCCGATGCAGCCCATGCCGCCAGCCTCGCCGAAGAAGAAGACCGGCGTGATCATCACGGCCGTCGTCGTGGCGGTCGCGGTCATCGGCGGCGGCGTGTGGTTCCTGACGAAGGGCGGCGGCGCGAGCAACAGCGACGTGTCGGCCAGCACGAAGGGCTACAAGGTCGTCCTGCCCGCCACGGTCGAGGACTACAAGAAGTCCTCCGTGGGCGACAAGACGACGCCCATGACCGACACGCAGAAGCAGAAGGCCGAGGGCCTCGGCGTCAAGAACCCGCAGCAGGTCGCCACCGAGTACGACTCGGGCGACACCAAGAACCCTCTGACCAGCAAGGCTGTTCAGGTCCAGGCCGTCTGGGGCGAGATCAGCGACCCCGCGAAGGTGATCGACGCGTCGTTCCAGAACGCCACGGAGAACACCAAGAAGAACACGGCCGTCAAAGCGCAGCTCGTCGGCACGGCCAAGCTCGTCAAGCCGGCCGGTTTCTCGGGCGCGCTGATGAAGTGCCAGGACATGAAGTTCACCAACTCCGGCAGCGACGGGTCGGCGGAGAAGGGGCCCAAGGAGTTCACAGCCCCGGTGTGCGTGTGGGCCGACTACAGCACTTACGGCGTTGTGATCATGATGGACCTGGGCAAGGTCGCTCTTGGTGGCGGCGCGAGCCAGGACGACGCCGCCAAGCTGACGGCCGATCTGTACAACACGGCCCGCCAGAAGGCCTAACTGCAGGGCGGCAAAGGGGCGCCCGGTCAACTTCCTTGACCGGGCGCCCCTTTGCCGTACGTACGCGAGCGCTACGCGCTCTTCTCGTGCCGCCCGTCGTTCTTCACGATGCGCGGCTCGCGCGGAACCAGCGTCGGGTTGACGTTGTTGCGGACGACGTCGGCGGTGATGACGACGCGGGCCACGTCCTTGCGGGACGGGACCTCGTACATCACCGACTGGAGGACCTCCTCCATGATGGCGCGCAGGCCGCGCGCGCCGGTGCCGCGCAGGATGGCCTGGTCGGCGATGGCCTCCAGGGCCGGGCGGTCGAAGTCCAGCTCCACGCCGTCGAGTTCGAACAGGCGCTGGTACTGCTTGACGAGCGCGTTGCGCGGCTCGACCAGGATCTGGAGGAGCGCCTCGCGGTCCAGGTTGTGGACCGAGGTGAGGACGGGCAGGCGGCCGATGAACTCCGGGATCATCCCGAACTTCACCAGGTCCTCCGGCATGACCTCCTGGAACTGGTCGCTGGCCTCGATCTCCCGCTTGGAGCGGATGGTCGCGCCGAAGCCGATGCCCTTGGCACCGGCCCGCGATTCGATGATCTTCTCCAGTCCCGCGAAGGCGCCGCCCACGATGAACAGGACGTTCGTCGTGTCGATCTGGATGAACTCCTGGTGGGGGTGCTTGCGGCCGCCCTGGGGAGGGACCGAGGCCGTGGTGCCCTCAAGGATCTTCAACAGGGCCTGCTGGACGCCTTCGCCGCTCACATCCCGCGTGATCGACGGGTTTTCGCTCTTGCGAGCCACCTTGTCGATCTCGTCGATGTAGATGATGCCGGTCTCGGCCTTCTTGACGTCGTAGTCGGCGGCCTGGATCAGCTTGAGGAGGATGTTCTCGACGTCCTCGCCGACGTAGCCGGCCTCCGTGAGCGCCGTGGCGTCGGCGATGGCGAACGGGACGTTGAGCATGCGCGCCAGGGTCTGGGCGAGCAGCGTCTTGCCGGAGCCCGTGGGGCCGAGCAGCAGGATGTTGGACTTGGCGAGCTCGATCGCGTCGTCACGGCCCGTGCCGCCGCCGTTCTCGCCGGCCTGGACCCGCTTGTAGTGGTTGTAGACCGCCACCGAGAGGGCCTTCTTGGCGGGCTCCTGCCCGACGACGTACCCCTCGAGGAACTCGTAGATCTCGCGCGGCTTGGGAAGTTCCTCCCACCGCACCTCGGAGGACTCGGCGAGCTCCTCCTCGATGATCTCGTTGCAGAGGTCGATGCACTCGTCGCAGATGTACACACCGGGGCCTGCGATGAGCTTCTTCACCTGCTTCTGGCTCTTTCCGCAGAACGAGCACTTGAGCAGGTCGCCGCCGTCACCGATGCGTGCCACGAGGTGCTTCCCCTTCGCCTGGGAGACGCCATGTGCGCCGCCTCCTGGTGCCTACTGCGTTTTCCGGGGGTACACCCCCAGACCCCCTACCGACGGTACCTTGCCGAGCCCCTCGTTCGGGCCCCCCTTGGCGCGGTTCACTTCTCCGTGGACCGCGCCAGGGCCGCCGATGCGGCTCAGGCCGCCGCGGCGGTCGTCGTCTTGCGGGTCGCGACGATCTGGTCGACCAGGCCGTACGCCAGCGCGTCCTCGGCCGTGAGGATCTTGTCGCGCTCGATGTCGTCGCGGATCTTCTCGATCGGCGTGGTCGAGTGCTTGGCCAGCATGTCCTCAAGCTGCGTACGCATCCGGAGGATCTCGTTGGCCGCGATCTCCAGGTCGGAGAGCTGCTCGCGGCCGGTGCCGCCGGACGGCTGGTGGATCAGCACCCGCGCGTTCGGCAGCGCCATGCGCTTGCCCGGCGTACCGGCGGCAAGCAGGACCGCGGCGGCCGAGGCGGCCTGGCCCATGCAGACCGTCTGGATGTCGGGCTTCACGAACTGCATGGTGTCGTAGATCGCCGTGAGGGCGGTGAAGGAACCACCCGGGCTGTTGATGTAGATGGAGATGTCGCGGTCCGGGTCCATCGACTCCAGGCACAGCAGCTGCGCCATCACGTCGTTGGCGGACGCGTCGTCGATCTGCACGCCGAGGAAGATCACGCGCTCCTCGAAGAGCTTCGCGTACGGGTCGTACTCGCGCACGCCCTGCGAGGTGCGCTCGACGAAGCGCGGAACGATGTAGCGGTTGTCGACCTGCGGGCCCGTGTAGAGGCCGCTCGCGTTGGCCGGGGTGAAGTTGCTCATGGGGTGTTCACCATCCTGGTGGCGTTCAAGTGGGCAGGGGAAGCGGTGCGGGTCGGGGCTCAGGCCCCGGTGCCGCCGCCGCCCGGAACGCCCGAGGCAGCGGAGATGATCTCGTCGATGAGGCCGTACTCCTTGGCCTCCTCCGCCGTGTACCAGCGGTCGCGGTCGCCGTCGCGGATGATCGTCTCGACGGTCTGGCCGGAGTGCGCGGCGGTGATCTCGGCCATGCGCCTCTTCGTACGGATCAGGTACTCGGCCTGGATCTTGATGTCGGAGGCGGTGCCACCGATGCCGGCGGAGCCCTGGTGCATCAGGATGTCGGTGTTGGGGAGCGCGAAGCGCTTGCCCGCGGTGCCGCCGGTCAGCAGGAACTGGCCCATCGAGGCCGCCATGCCCATGCCGATGGTGACCACGTCGTTCTGGATGTACTGCATGGTGTCGTAGACCGCCATGCCGGCCGTCACCGAGCCGCCGGGGCTGTTGATGTAGAGGTAGATGTCCTTGTCCTGGTCGGCAGCGGCCAGGAGGAGCATCTGGGCAGTGATCTTGTTGGCGATCTCGTCGTCGACCTGCTGGCCGAGGAAGATGATGCGGTCGTTGAGCAGTCGGCTGTAGACCTGGTCACCGAGGCCACCACCGAGGGACGGCTCACCGGCGGCGTAAGGCATCAGATTCGTCACGTATCCACCTGCTCGTCTCTGACGGCTTCGGCCGTCTCAGCGTCTTCGTTCCGGGGGCGCGGGCTCCGGCTCGGAGACTCCACCACCCTCGTATTCATGGACCCTAACGCGCAGGTGGGACAACGCCATCCCGGTTCCCGAACTGTTCGCTCGGAGCGCAAGGTGGTTGAACCGGAATTACATACGAAGAAGGGCCCGTACGCGGCTGCGTACGGGCCCTCCCCAGTGGATCAGGGTGAGGCTCAGGCCTCGGTCTTCTCCGCGGCCTCGACGACCTCGACGGGCTCGCCCTCGGCGGCGGCGACGACGGCCTCGGCGACCTCTTCCTCGTCGTCCTCCAGGTCGACGACCTCACCGTTGGTGTCGGTGACCTTGGCGGCCTCGACCACGACGGCGAGCGCCTTGCCGCGGGCGACCTCGCCGACGAGCATCGGCACCTGGCCGCCCTCGACAACGGCCTGGGCGAACTGGTCCGGGCTCATGCCGGAGGAGGCCGCACGCCGCATGAGGTGCTCGGTGAGCTCCTCCTGGTTGACGTTCAGCTTCTCCTTGTTGACGAGCTCGTCAAGGATGAACTGGGTCTTGATGCCCTTGACCGCCTGCTCCTCGGTCTCGGCGGTGAACTCTTCCTCGGTCTTGCCCTGGATCTCCAGGTACTTGGCGAGGTCGATGCCCATCTGGCCGAGCTGGTGGTGCTCGAGGTTGTGCTTGCGGGTCTGGATCTCGTCCGCGAGGAGCTTCTCGGGGATCGGGACCTCGGCCAGCTTCAGGAGCTCGTCCAGGACGCGCTCCTGGGCCTGGGTGGCCTGGTCGTACTGCTTCATGTTCTCAAGGCGCTTGCGGCTGTCGGCCTTGAGCTCGTCCAGGGTGTCGAACTCCGACGCGAGCTGCGCGAAGTCGTCGTCCAGGGCGGGCAGTTCACGGGCGGCG
Organism: Streptomyces sp. NPDC050485; assembly: GCF_044458185.1. Classification (NCBI taxonomy): domain Bacteria; kingdom Bacillati; phylum Actinomycetota; class Actinomycetes; order Kitasatosporales; family Streptomycetaceae; genus Streptomyces; species Streptomyces sp. NPDC050485. The sequence continues at coordinate 350,534 of NZ_JBITHR010000001.1, forward strand.
ACCTGGGTGACCTTGACGGTGACCTCGGCCTCCTTGCCCTCGGCCGAGCCGCCCTTGAGCTCGGAGGTGAAGGTGGCCTCGCCACCGGCCTCCAGGCCCTTGACGGCCTCGTCGATGCCTTCGAGGAGCTCGCCGGAACCGATGGTGTACGAGACACCCTCGGCCACGCCGTCCTCAAGGATCTCGCCGTCGACCTTGGCCTGCAGGTCGATCGTCAGGACGTCGCCGTCCTCGGCGGCACGCTCGACGGGGGAGGTCGAGGCGAAGCGCTCGCGGAGCTGCTCCACCGACTTCTCGACGTCCTCGTCGCTGACCTCGACGGCGTCCACGGTGACCTCGATGCCGGAGTAGTCCGGGATCTCGATGGTCGGGCGGATGTCGACCTCGGCGGTGAAGTTCAGCGTCTCGCCGTCCTTCAGCTCGGTGATGTCGACCTCGGGCTGACCCAGCGGGTTCAGCTCCGCCTCGTTGATCGCCTCGGTGTAGAACTTCGGAAGCGCGTCATTGACAGCCTCCTCCAGCACGGCGCCACGACCGAACCGCTGGTCGATCACTCGGGCCGGGATCTTGCCCTTGCGGAAGCCCTTGACCGTGACCTGCTGGTTGATCTTCTTGTACGCCGCGTCGAGGCTGTCCTTGAGCTCCTCGAAGGGCACCTCGACAGTGAGCCGAACCCGAGTCGGGTTCAGGGTCTCCACGGCGCTCTTCACGGTTCGGTCTCCTTGTGGCTGACTTCTTGGGGGTTCTGCCTAAGACCGACGGTCTCCGGCGGATCGGGCCCGGTACATCGGATTCATCAGACACACGGGCACGCAGCTTGCATAGTAGCCGCATGCTGGATGCCGCCCACAATGTGATCTTGTACGCGGAGATCGCACGTCGGTGACGCTGGTCGGGGTGGCGGGATTTGAACCCACGGCCTTCCGCTCCCAAAGCGGACGCGCTACCAAGCTGCGCCACACCCCGTCGGTGCGACACGTAGGGTACATGCCCGCGGGGAGTACGTCGGCCGCTTTGTTTCCCGGGTGCCGTCGCCGGGATGCGGTGTGCGCGTCCGGGGTGCGACCCGCTACGATGCTCTACGTGCCGCGGTCGCGATGACCTGCGGCGCGATGCTTGCGGGCGTAGCTCAATGGTAGAGCCCTAGTCTTCCAAACTAGCTACGCGGGTTCGATTCCCGTCGCCCGCTCTGTGACGACTCGGGGCCAGGTCAGAGGGAGAACCTTTGAACTGGCCCCGGTTCCGTTTCCGGGGCGGTGTTCGCCGGGGCCCCTGCCGCTCAACGGTCAGAACTTGATCTGGTTGATCGAGTCCGCTATCGAGTTCAGGAAGCGCTGGATCGAGGGAGCCATGCCCGTCGAGGCCAGGAAGAAGCCGAAAAGCATGGCGACGATGGCTGGGCCGGCCTTGATGGAGCCACCTCTGATCAGCACCACGAGGATGATCGCCAACATCAGCACCACTGACAGCGAAATGGCCACAACTGATCACACACCCTTGGTCGGTCCGCCCTTGCCGGCCCGGGAGCATGTCGCGCACACCCCCGCGAGCTCTATCGTGCCACCAACACCCCTGTGGTTGTTCCCCGGTGGCGAATCGCCCAGGTAAGGATCAGGCCAACCGCGAGTCGGGCTCAGGCGGTTCGAGAAGGCCGAGCATGCGGCGTACCTCTGTGTACTTGGCTGTCAGGCGGGTCCGGGTCGGCTCGTCGAGGACGGCCAGCCGGGCCGGATCGGCGTTGTGCGCCAGGTCGGACTCCTTGATCAGGAGCGCACCTTCGGTGGCCAGGATCCGCCGGGTGTAGGACTCCGGTTCCTCGCCCGGGCGTTTGGTCAGGGTGAGCACCAACGCCTTGACGGAGTACGGGAGTTCGGCGGAATCCAGCCACTGAAGAGACAGCGCGTCGTCCTCGATCGCGTCGTGCAGCCACGCCGCTTTGATCTGGTCGTCGCTGCCGCCCCGCAGCCGGACGCCCTCGGCCACCGCCGCGAGGTGCTCGGCGTACGGCCGGCCCGCCTTGTCGGACTGGCCCTCGTGGGCCGCGCGGGCGATCGCTTCGACTTCGGGAAGGCTGAGGTTCGGCATGGCGTCGACTGTACGACGGGGGCAGGCGGTGGCCCCGTACGTCCCGGCCGGTGTGCGCCCCCGCGGGTGGGCGCCCGGGGGGGGCGGCTACGCCTCTCGGCGGATCAGCAGCAGCGCCCTGTCGTCGTTGACGTCCTTCGCGACCGCCTCGATCAGGTGCCACGCCGCGCCGTCGAAGCCCGTCGCGACGTAGCGGTCGGCCTCGCCGGTCAGCCGGTCGATGCCCTCGCTGATATCGCGTTCGGAGGTTTCCACCAGGCCGTCCGTGAAGAGCATCAGGACGTCGCCGGGGGCCAGTGAGCCCTTGGCGGGATGGAATTCGGCACCGTCGTAGACGCCGAGCAGCGGGCCTTCGGCGTTCTGTTCGTGCCAGCGGCCCGAGCCCGCGTGGAGCTGGAGGGCCGGGGGGTGGCCGGCCGAGAGGAGCTGGTAGTCCCCCGAGTCGAGGTCCAGGACCAGGTGGATGGCGGTGGCGAAGCCCTCGTCCCAGTCCTGGCGCAGCAGGTAGCCGTTGGCCGCGGGGAGGAAGGCGTGCGGCGGCAGGGAGCCGAGGAGGCCGCCGAAGGCGCCGGAGAGCAGCAGCGCGCGGGAGCCGGCGTCCATGCCCTTGCCGGAGACGTCGGTGAGGACGATTTCCAGGGTGCGGCCGCCGCCGGTGCGGGCGGCGACCACGAAGTCACCGGAGAAGGACTGGCCGCCCGCGGGGCGCAGCGCCATCTCGCGGTGCCAGCCCCTGGGGAGGCGGGGCAGCGCGCTCTGGACGCGGATGCGTTCGCGCAGGTCGAAGAGCATGGTGCCGCCGCGCCGCCAGGGCACCCCGACCCGGGCCCGGAACTGGGCGATGAGCAGGCCGAAGAGCCCGCAGGCGGCCACCACCAGGACGGTGCCCGGGGTGACCCGGTCCGCTCCCGCCGTGTACGGGCCGAGCTCCACCGACTCCACGATCAGCGCGGTCGCGGCCGCCGCGTACAGGCCGAGGAGGTTGGCGGGGCGCAGCAGCAGCCCGCCGGCCACGATCGGCAGGACCAGGGCGGCGGGCGCGCACCAGGTGGGGGCGAGGAGGGTGGCGCAGGTGATGACGGGGACGGTGAGGAGCAGGCCGGCCAGGGCGATCCAGTCGGAGCCGTCACCGCGGAAGTAGTCGACGCCGGATTTGCGCACCGCGATGCGGACCCGGTGCAGCGCCTTGCGCCACCGGGCGGTGAACGAGTCCGGTCCCGTCGCACGTGCCATTGCCGAGGACCCTATCCAGCCCGTGGTGCCGCGCGCAGGTGACCCCCGTGGACGGAGCCGGGCAGGGCGGTAGAAATCGGGTCGCCCGCCGGGGCGCCGCCCTGGTAGGCATGGGCATATGACAACGGAGTTGCGGGCCCTGGACCCGGCCGAGTGGGACGACTGGTACGCGGCCATCGTGGCGGCGTTCGGCGGCGTGCCGGACGCCCCGGAGGAAGTGGAGCTGTGGCGCGAGCTGATCGATCCGGAGCGGTCGATCGCGGTGTGGGACGGCGCGGTCTGCGTGGCGGCCACCAGCACCTTTCCGTTCCGGATCAGCGTGCCGGGCGGGGCCGTGGTGCCGGCCGCGGGGGTCACCGGGGTCGGCGTGATGGGGACCCATCGCCGCCGCGGGATCCTCACGTCGATGATGCGGCGCCAGCTTGACGACGTACGGGAACGCGGCGAGGCGCTCGCGGTCCTGACGGCTTCCGAGCCCGCCATCTACGGGCGGTTCGGGTACGGCATCGCCACGCTCGCGCTGTCCGCCGAGATAGACACGGCCCGGGTCCGGCTCGCCCTTCCGCCGGGCACGGACGAGGTGCGGCTGCGGTACGCGAAGGTGGACGAGGCACTGGCGGAGTGCGAAGCGCTGTACGCGCGCCTGGTCCCGGGGCGGCCGGGCAGGCTCGCCAGGCTGCCGGGCTGGGACCGGATGGTGACGCTCGACCCGGAGTCCCAGCGCGGCGGCGGCTCGCCGCTCCAGTGCGTGCTCGCGGAGCGGGACGGGGAGCTGGTCGGCTACGCGCGCTACCGCGTCGCGCTGACCGCCGAGCCGACGGGGGTGGCCGGCACGGTGTCGCTGGCGGATCTGGAGGCGGCGGACCCGGCGGCGTATGGGGCGCTGTGGCAGTACCTCTTCGACCTCGACCTGACGTCAACGCTGCGGGTGAAGGGCCGGCCGGCCGATGACGCGTTCCAGCACCTGGTCTCCGATGTCCGCCGGTGCGGGGTGCGGCTGCGGGATTCACTGCACGTACGGCTCGTGGAGCTCGGTGCGGCGCTGGAGGCGCGTACGTACGCGGCGCCCGTCGATGTGGTCCTGGAGGTCGAGGACGCCTTCTGCCCGTGGAACGCGGGCCGCTGGCGACTCACCGGCGACACCAAGGGCGCGTCCTGCGTGCGGACCGACGGCACACCCGAACTGGCGCTGTCCGTACGGGAGTTGGGCGCCGCCTACCTCGGCGGGGTCACGCTCGCCTCATTCGCGGGCGCGGGCAGGGTGCGCGAGCTGCGGCAGGGGGCGCTCGCCGAAGCCTCGACGGCGTTCGGCAGCGAGCTCGCGCCCTGGCTGCCGCACGGCTTCTGAGCAGCGGGCACCGGAAGCACCCTCTGAGCGGCGGGCGCCCGAGGAACCGGCGCCCGCGTCACGGCTGCTGGCAGCCGGGGCACCAGAACAGATTGCGGGCGGCGAGATCGGCGGTGCGGATCTCGCCGCCACAGATGTGGCAGGGCTGGTGGGCGCGGCGGTAGACGTACACCTCGCCGCCGTGGTCGTCCACGCGCGGCGGGCGGCCCATCGCCTCGGGGGTGTGCTCGGGGCGGACGGTGTCGATCCGGTTGAGCCGGACGCCCTCGCTCATCAGCTCCACGAGGTCCGCCCAGATGGCGTCCCACTCGGCGCGGCCGAGGTCCTTGCCGAGCCGGTAGGGGTCGATGCCGTGCCGGAAGAGGACTTCGGCGCGGTAGACGTTGCCGACGCCCGCGACGATCTTCTGGTCCATGAGCAGGGCGGCGACGGTGGTGCGGCTGCGGGAGATCCGCTGCCAGGCCCGCTCGCCGGTGTCCGCCGCGCGCAGCGGGTCCGGGCCGAGCCGGTCGTGTATCGCCCGCTTCTCGCCGTCGGTGATCAGCGCGCAGGTCGTCGGGCCGCGCAGGTCCGCGTACGCCGCGTCGTTGACCAGGCGCAGCCGTACGGTGTCGGTGGCGGGCGGGGCCGGGGCATCGCCGAAGCCGTACTTGCCGAACAGGCCGAGGTGGATGTGGATCCAGCCGGACGGTCCGAAGCCGAGGAACAGATGCTTGCCGTGGGCCTCGGCGCTGTCGAGGACCTGGCCGTCGACCAGGGCCGCGCCGTCCGAGAACTTGCCCTGGGGGCTGGTGGCACGCAGCGGCCGGCCGCCGAACGCGAGGTCGTGGTCGGCGGCCAGCCGGTGGATCGTGTGCCCCTCAGGCATGAGCGGTGATCAGCCCTGCTGCGGGTGGTGGGCCGGGATCTCGGGGAGCTTGCCGGTGTTCTCGTACTCCGACAGCATCTCGATGCGGCGGGTGTGGCGCGCCTCGCCCGAGTACGGGGTGGCGAGGAAGATCTCGACGAACTTGGTCGCCTCCTCCTCGGTGTGCATCCGGCCGCCGATGGAGACGACGTTGGCGTTGTTGTGCTCGCGGCCCAGCGCCGCGGTCTGCTCGCTCCAGGCCAGCGCGGCGCGGACGCCCTTGACCTTGTTCGCGGCGATCTGCTCGCCGTTGCCGGAGCCGCCGATCACGATGCCGAGCGAGTCCGGGTCGGCGGCCGTCCGCTCGGCGGCGCGCAGGCAGAACGGCGGGTAGTCGTCCTGGGCGTCGTAGATGTGCGGACCGCAGTCCACGGGCTCGTGGCCGTGGGCCGTGAGCCACTCGACGAGGTGGTTCTTGAGTTCGAAGCCGGCATGGTCGGAGCCGAGGTACACGCGCATGCCCCCGAGTGTGGCATGCGCGGGGCCGGGCAGGGGGAAGTGGGTGCGGGACTTCGGTCCCCGTGCCGGGGGCCGTTCGCCCTCGTACAACGATCCGGATTCAGGTCTTCCGTCCCGAACCGGTCCGGGTTTCAATGCACGGGCTCGTAACCCGAGTGCTCCGAAGACGTAAGGAAGCGTCCATGACCTCCCAGCCGACCCTCGCCAAGGAAGACAGCCTCCCCGGCGACCCCGGTTCCGCATCGCCCGCTCCCGGCGGCCCCCACAACGGCCTCCAGGCGGGTCTCAAGAACCGCCATCTGTCCATGATCGCCATCGGTGGCGTGATCGGCGCCGGCCTCTTCGTGGGTTCCGGTTCCGGAATCGCCGCGGCCGGCCCCGCCATTCTGCTCTCGTACGCACTTGTCGGCGTGATGGTCGTCTTCGTGATGCGGATGCTCGGCGAGATGGCCGCCGCCCGCCCGTCGTCGGGCTCGTTCTCGGCGTACGCGGACCGTGCGCTCGGCCGCTGGGCCGGGTTCTCGATCGGCTGGCTGTACTGGTTCTTCTGGGTCGTGGTGCTCGCGGTCGAGGCGACGGCCGGCGCGAAGATCCTGCACACCTGGGTGCCGGGGGTCCCGCAGTGGGGCTGGGCGCTGATCGTGATGGTCGTGCTGACCGCCACCAACCTCGCCTCGGTGTCCTCGTACGGTGAGTTCGAGTTCTGGTTCGCCGGGATCAAGGTCGTCGCGATCGGCGGCTTCGTGATCATCGGGATGCTCGCGGTGTTCGGCGTGCTGCCGGGCTCGAACAACCCGGGCGCGGGCTTCGCGCACCTCACGGACGCCGGCGGATTCTTCCCCAAGGGGTACGGGGCGATCCTCACCGGTGTGCTGATGGTCGTGTTCTCCTTCATGGGCAGCGAGATCGTGACGCTGGCCGCCGGTGAGTCCGAGGACCCGCGCCGCGCCGTGACCAAGGCCACCAACAGCGTGATCTGGCGGATCGCGGTCTTCTACCTCGGTTCGATCTTCATCGTGCTGACCCTGCTGAAGTGGAACGACCCCTCGATCGTCAGCGACGGCTCCTACGTGGCCGCGCTCAAGACGATCGGCATCCCGCACGCCGACCAGATCATGAACGTGATCGTGCTGACGGCGGTGCTCTCCTGCCTCAACTCCGGTCTGTACACGGCCTCCCGGATGGCGTTCTCGCTGGGTCAGCGCGGGGACGCGCCGCGCGCCTTCGCGCGCACCAGCGGGCGGGGCGTGCCGCGGGCGGCGATCCTGGGCTCGGTCGTGTTCGGCTTCGTCGCGGTCTTCTTCAACTACAAGTGGCCGGACACCGTCTTCGCCTTCCTGCTCAACTCCTCCGGCGCGGTGGCTCTGTTCGTGTGGCTGGTGATCTGCTTCACCCAGCTGCGGATGCGCGGGATCATCCTGCGCGAGTCGCCGGAGAAGCTGACCGTACGGATGTGGGGCTTCCCCTATCTCACCTGGCTGACGGCGGGGATGATCACCTTCGTCCTCGTCTACATGCTGTTCGACAAGTCCGGGCGCGAGCAGGTGCTCCTGTCGCTGCTTGTCGCGGCGATCGTCATCGTGATCGCGGTGGTGAAGGAGAAGGTCCTCGCGGGCCGGGCTCAGAGCGGCGTGAACGAAGAGGTCACCGCGTCATAGGCCGTGCGGGCGGCGGGCTCGGTGTCGGCCTGGTACCAGATGTTGACCTGGTACGACTTGCCGCCCTCGTCGAAGCCGGTCTGACGGGCCTTCCAGGGCACGCCGTTCTGGGTGAAGTAGTAGTCCCAGACGACGGCGGGCTGATGGTGGAAGGTCGTCCGGTCGAGCCGGATCTTCCGGTAGCCCGGCACGTCGTGTGAGGCCGCCTCGGCCTCCTGCCACTGGGTCATGAGATCGCCGCCGCGTACGAGTGCGTACGAGGCGGCGATCTCCTGTTCTCCGCCCGGTGCGTGGTAGTGGACGTTGGAGGGGCTCTTGGCGGTACGGGTCCAGCCCTTGGGCGGTATCCAGGCGAAGCCGGTCTCGTCGAGGGAGCCGGGCGGCGGGGTCGCCGAGGGCGCGCGCGAGGTGCCGGCCACGGTCGGCGGCGCCGAGCTATTGGAGCCGCTCGCGGTGCCGCCGCCGTGCCGGTCGGCGGTGGTGGCGATGAGGACCGCGGTCACGGCCGCCGCCACGACGACCGCCGCGGCCAGGATCCGGTTGCGCCGCCGATGCCCGGCAGCCGGCCCGGGCTCCGGCCGTACGGGTTCGGAAGGACCGGGCAACTCCCTTGGCGGGGGCGGCGGTTCACCGCGTACGACCGGAACCGGCCGGGGCGGCGCCTCGCCGGACACCGCCAGGGTGGGCGGATGCGGCGCCGCGACCGGGCCCACGGCGAGCACCGTCGGGGGCGCGGCGATCGGCATCAGGCGGGTGGTGAGCTCGGCCAGGCCCGGGCGCCGCTCCGGGTCCTTGACCAGGAGCGCGGCGAGGACCCTGGTCAACGGGCCTGCCGCCGCCGGGAGTTCGGGCTCCTCGTAGAGCACGGCGTGCAGGGTGGCGAGGGTGCTCGCGCGGGCGAACGGGGAGCGCCCGCCGACCGCCGCGCACAGGGTGGCGCCGAGCGACCACAGGTCGGAGGCCGGGCCCTGCGGCTTGCCGCTGACCCGCTCGGGCGCCATGTAGTCCGGGGAGCCGACCAGCATGCCGACCATCGTGAGCGCCGCGGCGTCCTGGATGGCAGCGATCCCGAAGTCGGTGAGCACGACCCGGCCGCCCGGGGTGAGCAGGACGTTGCCCGGCTTGATGTCGCGGTGCAGTACGCCCACCGCGTGCACCTCGACCAGCGCGGCCGCGAGGCCGACCCCGATGCGGGCGGCCTCGCGCGGCTCGACGGGCCCGTCCTCGGCCAGCAGCCTCTCCAGCGAGCGGGACTCGACCAGCTCCATGACGATCCAGAGCCGGTCGCTCTCCTCGGCCACCACGTCGTAGACCCGGACCACGTTGGGGTGGTCGATGCGGGCGGTGGCGCGGGCCTCGCGCAGGCTGCGCTCGCGCCGCACCCGGCTGTCCTCCGCGTCGAGTTCATCGATGCGCATTTCTTTTACGGCGACCTGCCGGTCGAGTATCTCGTCCGCCGCCCGCCACACCCGCCCCATTCCCCCCTGGCCAATTGTTTCGCATAGGCGGTAGCGTCCGGCGACCAATAGTCCCCGAGTTCCCGGCATGCCCACCCACCCCCTCAGAACCGCCTGGGACCTGTACTGATTCACCACGGTGACACCATCACAGCATAATTGGCGGAAATCTTGTGGGACTCTTCTCCGCAGAGACGCACCCACTACGGGTGAGGGGATGGGGAAATGCACGTTCGAAAAACCAAAGGATCTCTTTTCGCCTCCGCATTCGCGGCACTATTGATATTTCCGTTCGGGGCGGGCGCGGCCACGGCCGCCGGGCCGACCCCCGGCAGCAGCCAGGGCGGAACACCGGGACCGAGCGCGCCGCCGGACCTGAGGATCTCCACCGAACTGCCGTCAACGATCAAGGTGCACAACGCCACGGGCCGCACCACCCTCACCGCGAAGGTCGTCAACCACGGGACCAAGGACACCGGCCGGATCACTCTGACCGTCCTCGGCCTGGACGGCATGAGGATCACCGGCGTGAGCGGTTGCGCGCCGGTGCCGAAGAACAAGCTGCAGCCGATCACCAACAGCGGGTTCGCCTGCGCGATTTCTGATCTGGCGCCCGGCAAGGAGCGCTCGTACACCGTCTCGGCGACGTACGACCTGTCGAAGACCGGCAAGATCTGCTTGCCGGTGACCGCGGGAACCGGCGACCAGGTGCTGTGGCAGCAGGGCCCGGTGCCGTTCGGCACGACCAAGCCGACGCCGAACGCGCCGGACACCCCGCTGCTGCTCGGCACCGACAACGTGCCGGCCGCCCCGCCGTCGGGCACGGCCTCGCCGTCGCCGTCCCCGACGAGCCCGACCCCTCCCCCGCAGCTCCCCAGGACCGGCGTCAACGACGGCGTGCTGCCGCTCGCCGCGGCCGGCGTGCTGTTCCTGATCGCCGGGGGCACGGGGCTGTGGTGGACGACCCGGGGCCGCAGGCGGACGTCCCGGATCTGACGAACACGCCCGTTCAGAAAACCTGACGGCAGGTGTCAGGTTTTCGCGGGAAGCTCTCCCCATGTCCAGCAAGCAGACAGACGGAGGGCTTCCCGTGCAGACGTTCCACCCCGGCGACAGCGGCTACGACACCGAACTGGCCGGATACCAACTCGGGTTCACCCAGCGCCCCGCCGTCGTCTTCGCGGCCGAGAGCGCCGCGGACGTGCAGACGGCCGTGCGGTACGCGGCCGGGCACGGGCTCCCCGTCGGGGTGCACGCCACCGGGCACGGGCTCGCGGGCAGCACCGAGGGCGGGGTGCTCGTCACCACCCGCCGGATGGACTCCCTCACCATCGATGCCGGACGCCGCACGGTACGCCTCGGCGCGGGCGTGTCATGGGGGCAGGTCGTCGCGGCCGCGGCCCCGCACGGGCTCGCCCCGCTGAACGGCTCGGCGCCCAGCGTCGGCGCGGTCGGCTACACGCTGGGCGGCGGACTCGGCATCCTGGCAAGGGAGTTCGGGTACGCGGCCGACCACGTGCGGGCCCTGGAAGTCGTCACGGCGGACGGCGCACTGCGCGAGGTGACGGCGGTCAGCGACCCCGACCTCTTCTGGGGACTGCTCGGCGGCGGGGCCAACCTCGGCGTGGTGACCGCCCTTGAGACCGGCCTGTTCCCGGTGGCCCGGCTGTACGGGGGCCAGCTCGGCTTCGACGGGGAACGGCTCGGTGAGCGCGTACTGGAGGAGTACCTGCGCTGGACCAGGACGGTCCCCGACACCGTGACCTCCTCGCTCCAGGCCATCCAGTGGCCGGACGCGGAGTGGGCGCCCGCGCCGGTGCGGGGGCGGTACGTGGTGACCGTGCGGGTGGCGTTCACCGGGAGCGCCGAGGAGGGCGAGCGCCTGGTGGCTCCGCTGCGGGCGATCGGGCCCGCGATCACGGACGACCTGCGGGAGATGGCGTACACCGAGTCGCCGTCCATCCACCGCGACCCGGAGCACGCGCACCCCTATTACGGCAACGGCGTGATGCTGCGCGACGCGGCTCCGGCGGCGCTGTCCCGGGCGCTGGCGCTGACCGGCCCCGGGGCGCCCGCGATGTGCGTGGTGCAGCTCAACCACCTGGGCGGCGCGCTGGCGAAGCCCGCGCCGAACGCGGTGCCGCACCGCGAGGCGGACTTCCTGCTGCGCGTCCTGACCCCGTTCGGGGAGGATCAGCTCCCCGCCGTACGCGCCCTCCACACGGAGGTCCGCACCGCGCTGAAGCCGTGGGCGCTTGGCCGCTCCCTCAACTTCACGTTCGGTGACGCGGAGTTCGGCGGCACCGAGGGCCTGTACGGCGAGGAGAACGAGAAGAGGCTCGCCGCGCTGAAGTCGGAGTACGACCCGGCGAACCTCTTCAGGAACAACTACAACGTGGATCCGGCGTAGCCCAGTTCAGGACCTCGGCAAGCCCCCGAGTGCCTCAGCCCCGGCGGCCGATCAGCTTCCACGCCCCGGGAAGCAGCCCCATCGCCAGCGCGGCCTTCAGCGCATCGCCCAGCAAGAACGGGGTAAGACCCGCGGCAACCGCGGCGCTCAGCGACATCCCGGTCGACGCCGCGAGGTACGGCACGCCCACCGCGTAAATGATGGCCGACCCCAGCACCATCGTTCCCGCGGTGCGCAGCACGGAACGGTCGGCTCCCCGGCGGGCCAGCGCGCCGACGACCGTCGAGGCGAGCAGCATGCCGAGGACGTAGCCGAACGAGGCGCCGCCCGCGCCGGAGGTGGCGCCCGCGAACCACGGCACGCCGGCCATGCCGACCAGGGCGTACAGCGCGAGCGAGAGGAAGCCTCGCCCGGCGCCGAGGCCCGCGCCGACGAGCAGCGCGGCGAAGGTCTGCCCGGTGACCGGCACGGGCGTGCCCGGAATGTGAACGGCGATCTGGGCGGCGATGCCGGTGAGGGCGGCGCCGCCGACGACGAGCGCGATGTCCTTGGTGCGGGAGGCTGGCAGCAGGTCGGCGAGTACCGATCCGGTGCGGGGGGCGGCGGCGGACGCAGTGCTCATCGGAACTCTCCGGCGGGTAAAGGGCGGCGGGACGTGCTGGGACACCGTGACGTTAGCCCACCGAATCTCGCTGGATCACCAGCAGCCGTCCACAAAGCGGGCGTTGAAGGCTTGGTGGGGTCTGCACAAAGGCCGGGCTTCATACGCGGCTCGGCGTGACCCTCGTCACTGCGGTGATGGTGTTGAGTGCCCCTTTTGCGCCGGGGGCCGTGACTCGGGGAGACTGTAGGTTCCCCATAAATCGAAAGTTACGAGCGCCATGCACGACTCCTTGCCCGCGGAGCCCCTCTCGCACGGGCTGAAGCAGCGCCATCTGACCATGCTCGGCCTCGGCGGGGTGATCGGCGCGGGACTCTTCGTGGGGTCGGGCGCCGGGATCGCGGTGGCGGGTCCTGGCATCGTCGTCTCGTATCTGATCGCGGGCGCGATCGCGATGCTGATCATGCGGATGCTGGGCGAGATGTCGTCGGCGATGCCCGCGTCGGGCTCGTTCTCGGTGCACGCCGAGCGGGCGCTCGGGCGCTGGGCCGGGTTCAGCGTGGGCTGGCTGTACTGGTTCCTGCTGGTGGTCGTGCTCGCCGTGGAGGCGACCGGCGCCGCGAAGATCGCGAACGGGTGGGCGCCGGGGGTGCCGCAGTGGGCCTGGGTGCTGATCTTCATGGTGGTGTTCACCGGCGCCAACCTGGCCGCGGTCAAGAACTTCGGCGAGTTCGAGTTCTGGTTCGCCGCCCTGAAGGTCTTCGCGATCGTCACGTTCCTGGTGCTCGGACTGCTCGCGGTCTTCGGGGTGCTGCCCGACACCTCGGCGGTCGGCCTGTCCAATCTGACCGGGCGGGGCGGCTTCCTGCCCGCCGGGTGGAGCGGCGTGGTCTCCGGGGTGCTCGCGGTGATCTTCGCGTTCGGCGGACTTGAGGTCGTCACGATCGCCGCCGCCGAGTCGGACGACCCGGCGCGCGCGGTCGGCCGCGCGGTGCGCAGCGCGGTGTGGCGGATCCTCTTCTTCTACGTCGGCTCGATGCTGGTCATCGTGACGCTGCTGCCGTGGACGTCGATGAAGCCGGGCCAGAGCCCGTACGTCGCGGTGCTCGACTCGATCGGCATCCCGTCGGCCGGCCAGATCATGAACATCGTGGTGTTCGTGGCGCTGCTCTCCGCCCTGAACGCCAATCTGTACGGGTCATCGCGCATGGTGTTCTCGCTGGCCGAGCGGGGCGAGGCGCCGAAGGGGCTGCTGAAGGTGTCGGGTGGCGGGGTGCCGCGCCGGGCGGTGCTCGCGTCGGTGGCCTTCGGGTTCGTCTCGGTGCTGCTGAACCTGAAGTGGCCGGACTCGGTGTTCCTCTACATGCTCAACGCGGTGGGCGCGGTGCTGCTGTTCGTGTGGGCGCTGATCGCCGTCTCGCAGCTGCGGCTGCGCCGCCGGATCGAGCGGGAGGCGCCGGAGCGGCTGACCCTGAAGATGTGGGCGTTCCCCTATCTCACCTGGACGGCGCTCGCCGCGATGGCGGCGGTCCTTGTGCTGATGCTGTTCGACGACATCGCCCGGCCGCAGGTGCTGTGGTCGGCGGGGGCGACGGCGGTGGTGCTTCTGGTGGCAGGGGTACGGGAGTTGCGCACGCGCCGCGTGTGAAGTTCACGTAAACAAAACGCACCGGAGTCTTCACCCTGTGTGAGTCGGGTGTCCGCATAGCGGTCGGGTGTTCCCTCTGAGCGGAGCCGCACAGAGACTGTGGGCTCCGCGCCGCCGACCCGGTGGATCAGCTACTGAACAGGGCATGCCCATGTCTCGGACAACCGCGCCCGCGCCGAACGACAGCCGGCCGAAGACCGACTCACCGCTCACGCATGGTCTCAAGCAGCGCCATCTTTCGATGATCGCCCTGGGCGGGGTCATCGGCGCCGGGCTCTTCGTCGGATCCGGCACCGCGATCGCCGCGGCCGGCCCCTCGATCATCCTCGCGTACGCGATATCCGGCGCCCTGGTCATGCTCGTCATGCGCATGCTGGGCGAGATGTCCGCCGCCAACCCCGCGTCGGGCTCGTTCTCGGTGCACGCCGAGCGGGCGATCGGGCCGTGGGCCGGGTTCACCGCGGGCTGGGCGTTCTGGTTCCTGCTGTGCGTGGCCGTCGGCCTGGAGGGCATCGGCGCCGCGGGCATCGTGCACGGCTGGCTGCCGGGCGTCCCGGAGTGGGCGCTGGTGGCCGTGTTCATGGCGCTGTTCTGCGGCACCAACCTGGCGGCCGTGAAGAACTTCGGCGAGTTCGAGTTCTGGTTCGCCGCGCTGAAGATCGGCGCGATCGCGCTGTTCCTGGTCATCGGCGTCCTGGCGATCCTCGGCGTGCTGCCCGACACCAGCGCGCCGGGCCTGGCCAACCTCACCGGCCAGGGCGGTTTCATGCCCAACGGCAGCGAGGGCCTGATCGTCGGACTGCTCGCCTCCGTCTTCGCGTACGGCGGTCTGGAGACGGTCACGATCGCCGCGGCGGAGTCCGAACACCCCGTCCAGGGCGTCGCGAAGGCCGTGCGCACCGCGATGTGGCGGATCGCGATCTTCTACGTCGGCTCGATGGCCATCGTCGTGACGCTGCTGCCGTGGACCGCCAAGGACATCGCCACCAAGGGCCCCTACGTCGCCACGCTCGACCACCTCGGCATCCCCGCCGCCGGTCAGATCATGAACATCGTGGTGCTCGTGGCGCTGCTCTCGGCGATGAACGCGAACATCTACGGCGCCTCCCGCATGGCCGGTTCACTCGTCTCGCGCGGCCAGGGCCCCAAGGTGCTCGGGAAGATCTCCGGCGGGGTGCCGCGGGTCGCGGTGCTCACCTCGTCGGCGTTCGGCTTCGTGTGCGTGCTGCTGAGCTACTGGCGCCCGGACGACATCTTCCAGTGGCTCCTGAACACCATCGGCGCGATCATCCTGGTCGTCTGGTTCTTCATCGCCGCCTCGCAGTTGCTGCTGCGCCGCCGCATCGAGCGCGAGGCGCCGGAGAAGCTCGTCGTGAAGATGTGGCTGTACCCGTGGCTGACGTGGGTGGCACTGCTCGGCATGGCGGTGATCTTCGTGCTGATGGCCCGCGAGGACGGCACCCGGGTGCAGCTCTACTACACGGGCGGCCTCACCGTCGTGCTGGCGGTGATCGGCTACATCCGCCAGCGGACGTCGACCCGGACCCCGCTGGAAGCCTGACCTCTGCCCCCAACCCCGCTCAACAGTCCTGCGTCCCAAGGCCCTAGGCCCCGGGACGCAGGACTTTTTGCTGAGCCCACCCTCCGCCGCGAACCGTATTGCTGCTGATAGCGTGCACTTGCACATGGGTTGCAATAAGAACTTGCAGTGATCTGCCGGAGGGCTCGGACATGGCCATTTACACGCTTCCTGAACTTCCGTACGACTACGCGGCGCTCGAACCGGTCATCAGCCCGGAGATCATCGAGCTGCACCACGACAAGCACCACGCGGCGTACGTGAAGGGCGCGAACGACACCCTGGAGCAGCTGGCGGAGGCCCGCGACAAGGATGCCTGGGGCTCGGTCAACGGCCTGGAGAAGAACCTCGCGTTCCACCTCTCCGGCCACATCCTGCACTCGATCTACTGGCACAACATGGCGGGTGACGGCGGCGGCGAGCCCCTGGACAAGGACGGGGTGGGCGAGTTGGCCGACGCCATCGCCGAATCCTTCGGCTCCTTCGCCAAGTTCAAGGCCCAGCTGACCAAGGCCTCGGCGACGACGCAGGGTTCGGGCTGGGGCGTCCTCGCCCACGAGCCGGTCAGCGGCCGCCTCCTGGTCGAGCAGATCTACGACCACCAGGGCAACGTCGGCCAGGGCTCGACCCCGATCCTGGTCTTCGACGCCTGGGAGCACGCCTTCTACCTCCAGTACAAGAACCAGAAGGTCGACTTCATCGAGGCCATGTGGCGGGTCGTCAACTGGCAGGACGTGGCGAGGCGTTACACCGCCGCGAAGCAGGCGGGCAACAACCTGCTGCTGGCCCCGTAGGGCCCGTGCGAACGTCCTGCCCCGTGATCGTCTTCTCAGCCTTCATGACGGCAGGCGGATGGAGGAAAGGCCCCCGCGAGGACGTGACTCGCGGGGGCCTTTCCGTGCCGGAGCGACAGGCTCTCAGAGGTTGCTGAAGTCCGGGCCCACCGTGCGGCTGCGCTTGATCTCGTAGAAGCCGGGGGTGGCGGCGACCAGGAGGGTGCCGTCCCACAGCTTCGCCGCGGCCTCGCCCTGCGGGGCGGGGGTGACGACCGGACCGAAGAAGGCGATCTGCTCGCCGTCGGCGCCCGGCACCGCGATGACCGGGGTGCCGACGTCCTGGCCGACCTTGTCGATGCCCTCCTTGTGGGAGGCCCGCAGCTGGACGTCGTAGGTGTCCCGGTCGGCGAAGTCGATGAGCTCGGCGGGCAGGCCCACGTCCTTGAGGGCGGCGGCGATGGACTCGCGGTTCACGCCCAGGCCCTCGTTGTGGAAGCGGGTGCCGAGCGCGGTGTACAGCTTGCCGACGGCCTCGTCACCGTGCAGCTCCTGGGCGGCGATGACCACGCGCACCGGGCCCCAGGCCTTGCCGCCGGGCCGCATGTTCTCGGCGTACTCCTCGGGCAGCTCGTCCAGCCGGTTCTCGTTCAGCACCGCGAGGCTCATCACGTGCCAGCGGACCTCCACGTCGCGGACCTTCTCGACCTCCAGCATCCAGCGCGAGGTCATCCAGGCCCACGGGCACAGCGGATCGAACCAGAAGTCGACGGGGGTCTTGACGGACTCGGACATGTCTCTCCTCGGGCAACATCGGGCAGCAAGTCTTCTGTAGGTCTTCTGTACGAGCGAACACCGGCGGTGGCCGAAAGCATTCCGCCGAGCACCCACCGCCCTGGTGTCCGGGCGGCATGGGAGGATCGAGGCCATTCGAACGCGACACGAAGGAGTGCCCGTGCCCGGTGAGAATCTCTCCCGCGACGAGGCCCGCGAGCGGGCCGAGCTGCTGACCGTCGAGGGCTATGAAGTGGCCCTCGATCTGCGGTCCGCGGTCGGGGACGCCCCGGACGGGCCCCGCACGTTCCGCTCGCTTACGACCATCCGGTTCCGCTCGGCGCGGCCCGGCGCCTCGACGTTCGCCGATCTGATCGCCCCGTCGGTGACCGCGGTGACGCTGAACGGCCGCGCGCTCGACGTGGCCGCCGTGTTCGACGGCAGCCGCATCGCGCTGGACGGGCTGGCCGAGGAGAACGTGCTGGTGGTCGACGCCCAGTGCGCGTACAGCAGGACCGGCGAGGGCATGCACCGCTTCGTCGACCCGGAGGACGGCGAGGTCTACCTCTACACGCAGTACGAGCCCGCCGACTCGCGCCGCGTCTTCGCCAACTTCGAGCAGCCCGACCTCAAGGCCCGCTTCGTCTTCGAGGCGCTGGCCCCCGAGGGCTGGACGGTGTGGTCCAACGGCGCGGGCGGCCAGGAGGCCGACGGGACGTGGCGTTTTGCCGCGACCGAGCCGATCTCGACGTACATCACCTGCGTGGTCGCGGGCCCGTACCACTACGTCACGGACTTCTACACCCGCACCTTCGACGACGGCAGCAAGCTGGAGATCCCGCTCGGCGCGATGTGCCGCAAGGGGCTCGCCAAGCACTTCGACTCCGACGACGTCTTCCTCGTCACCAAGCAGGGCCTGGACTTCTTCCACGACCACTTCGACTTCCCGTACCCGTTCGGGAAGTACGACCAGGCGTTCGTGCCCGAGTACAACCTGGGCGCGATGGAGAACCCGGGCCTGGTGACCTTCCGCGAGGAGTACATCTACCGCGGCAAGGTGACGCAGGCCGCCTACGAGCGCCGGGCCAACGTCATCCTGCACGAGATGGCGCACATGTGGTTCGGCGACCTGGTCACCATGGTGTGGTGGGACGACCTGTGGCTGAAGGAGTCCTTCGCCGACTTCATGGGCTCGTTCTCGCTGGCCGAGGCGACGCGCTTCACCAACAGCTGGGTGACCTTCGCCAACAACCGCAAGGCGTGGGCCTACCGGGCCGACCAGCTGCCGTCCACGCACCCGGTCACGGCCGACATCCGTGACCTGGAGGACGCCAAGCTCAACTTCGACGGCATCACGTACGCCAAGGGCGCCTCCGTCCTCAAGCAGCTCGTCGCGTACGTCGGGCGGGACGCCTTCCTCGAAGGCGCGCGGCGCTACTTCAAGCGGCACGCCTACGGCAACACCCGCCTGGGCGACCTCTTGTCGG
Organism: Streptomyces sp. NPDC050485; assembly: GCF_044458185.1. NCBI lineage: Bacteria > Bacillati > Actinomycetota > Actinomycetes > Kitasatosporales > Streptomycetaceae > Streptomyces > Streptomyces sp. NPDC050485. Next base: position 368,953 of record NZ_JBITHR010000001.1, read on the forward strand.
TCCTCGAAGAGGTCTCGGGCCGCGACATGGCGACCTGGTCGCGGTCCTGGCTCCAGACGGCCGGGCTCAACTCCCTCACCCCGGTGGCCACTTACGATGCGGCCGGCCGCGTCACCGAGCTCGCCGTGCTCCAGGAGGGCGACGAACTCCGCCCGCACCGCGTCGCGGTGGGCCTCTACCGCAGCGAGGCGGGCGCCCTGGTGCGGTACGCCCGCGCCGAGGTCGACGTCGAGGGGCAGCGCACCGTCGTGGCCGGGCTCGCCGGGTCCGAGCGGCCGGATCTGATCCTGGTCAACGACGACGACCTGACCTACTGCAAGATCCGCTTCGACGAGGGCTCGCTCGCCACCCTGCGCGCCCACCTCGGCGACATCACCGACCCCCTCGCGCGCGCCCTGTGCTGGTCCGCGCTGTGGAGCCTGACGCGGGACGCGCTGATGCCCGCCCGCGACTTCATCGCCCTGGTCCTCACGCACGCGGGCCGCGAGGAGGAGATCGGCGTGCTCCAGATGCTGCACGCCTGGGCCCAGTCGGCGGTCGTGCACTACGCGGCGCCCGCATGGCGCGAGGAGGGCGGCCGGCTGCTCGCCGAGGGCGCCCTGCACGAGCTGCGGCTCGCCGAACCGGGCAGCGAGCACCAGCTCACCTGGGCCCGCTTCTTCGCGGCGACGGCCACCACCGACTCCGACTTCCAGCTCCTGAAGGGGCTGCTCGCGAGCTCGGCGAAGATCGACGGGCTCGACGTCGACCAGGAGCTGCGCTGGTCGCTGCTCGAACCGCTGGCCTCGCACGGCATCGCGGACGAGTCGGCGATCGACGCCGAACTGGCCCGCGACGACACGGCGTCCGGCAAGCGCCACCATGTGCGCTGCCTGGCCGCGCGCCCGTCGGAGGCGGTCAAGGCGCAGGCCTGGGCCCAGGTCGTGGAGTCGGACGCGCTCTCGAACGCACTCGTCGAAGCGACCATCGCGGGCTTCGGCCCGCCCTCGCAGCGGGAGTTGACCGCCCCGTACGCCCCGAAGTACTTCGAGGTGATCGAGCGGGTGTGGGCTCAGCGTTCGATCCAGATCGCCATGGACATCGTCAGGGGCCTGTTCCCCGGGCTGCAGGACGACGAGCGGACGCTGGCCGCGACCGACGCGTGGCTGACCGGGCACCAGGACGCGGCTCCGGCGCTGCGCCGCCTGGTCCTGGAGGCCCGCGACGACCTGGCGCGCTCGCTGCGCGGCCAGGCCTGCGACGCGGCGGCGGCCGCCGCGCGCTGACGCCCGTTCGGGGGGCCCGTACGGGGCCCCCTGATCGGCAGTCGAACGCCCGTACTTTAGGACGGGGTTGTCCGGATTTGTCGACGGCCGTGTAACAGCGGTTAGCGGGCGGTCCGGCTGCGGGAAACCCCGGAACATGAACCACAACACCCCGCTCTCCCCCCGCCCCCTGAGCCACCTCACCGACGTGCAGCGGCGCGTGCTCTCCGCCAACCAGCTGCGCGCGCACGGGGTTTCGGCCGCGCGGACCGCCGCCCAGTGCCTGCCCGGCGGCCCCTGGCAGCAGCTGCTTCCGGGGGTGTACGTGCTGCACCCGGGCCCGGCCACCAGCGAGGAGCGGCTGCACGCCGCGCTGATGTACGCGGGGTGGCCGGCGGCCGGGCGCGCCAAGGCCGTCCCGGCGCAGGGCCAGGCCCCCACCGCCGCGCCGCAGGCGATCGTCACCGGGCTCGCGGCGCTCGCGCTGCACCGGTTCTCCTCCGCTCCCCCGCTGCTCTCGCTCGACCGGATCGAGATCCTGGTGCCGCGCACCCGGCGGCTGCGCTCCACGGGCTGCGTCCAGCTGGTGCGGGCCCATGTGATGCCCGGCGCGGAGATGATCACCGGGGTGCCGGTGGCGCCGGTGCCGCGGGCGCTCGCCGACGCGGTCGCGGGCCTCTCGGACGCCCATGCGGTACGCCGCCTGCTCACCGAGGCGGTGCGCTGCGGACACACCGAACCGGCCGCGATCGTACGGGAGTTGACCCAGGCCAGACTGCTGAGCCGGGCCCATGTCGTGGACGCGGTGGACGCGCTGCTCGCCGAGGGGCGCTCCATCGCCGAGGAGCGGCTGTACACGATGGTGCGCGAGCACGGTCTGCCGGACCCGCTGTGGAATGTGGACCTGCGGCTTCCGGGCGGCCCGCACCTGGGCGGGCTCGACGCGTACTGGCCGGACCAGGCGGTGGCGGTGGAGCTGGACACCCGGGCACCGCGTCAAGGCCACGAGGAGGAAGCCGCGCTGTGGTCGGAGTACACCCGCAAGCGCGAGGTGCTTGAGAGGCTCGGGATCACCGTCGTCCACATCACGCCGAGGAAGCTGCGCGTGTCCTCGGAGCAGCAGGCGGCCGTGGTGCGGACCGCGCTGATGGCGTCCACCGACCGGGAGCCCGCCGCCTATGTGGTGGTGCTGCCCCGCTGAGCCGGGCCGCGGGCGGCGGGCCTTCAGGAGGGGAACGGCCCACCGCCCGCGGCCCGATGGGGACGGGGTTCATGACACGGGCTCTCAGTCCCTGGGAACGGAAACCCGCCCGACGGGCGGCCGGGTGCGCCACAACTCCACGCCGGTGTCGACGAGTTCGACCCGGTCGAGGGCGCCCACCGCGTCGAGCGGATGCCAGGCGGCCAGGTCGGTGGAGCCGTTGGTCTCGTGGCGCAGTTCGCCGCCGGTGATCCGGCCCTCGTACACGATGCGCAGTCCCTGGAAGTCGGCGAACGTGCCCAGTCTGCGCGGGTAGCGGCGGGTGATCGAGTCGATGCCGAGCAGCCGGACCGGCTCGACGGCGTACCCGGTCTCCTCGTCGGCCTCGCGCACCACCGTGTCGGCCGGATCCTCGCCGTGGTCCATGCCGCCGCCCGGCAGCGTCCACCGCTTGGTGCCGTCCCTGGCCACCCAGCGGGCCAGCAGGATCTCCTGGACCCCCACCGTTCCCCGTACGCATACGGCGTAGGCCGCCACCCGCAACTCCGTGTTCATTTGGTGAGGTTACGGGGCCGGGTGCGCGGGCGTTGAGCCCCGACGCGGCAATCGGGAGCCCGAAGCGTCAGTCCCGCTTGTGGCGGGCGTAGTGCCGCGACGCCTTGGCGCGGTTGCCGCAGCCGGCCATCGAACACCAGCGGCGGGTACCGTTCTTGGACGTGTCGTAGAAGTGCAGCACGCAGTCCTGGCCGGCGCAGCGGCGGATCCGGTCGGGGCGGTCGCCGAGCAGCCGCAGGTAGTTGTCGGCGGCGGCCCAGGCGGGCAGCCACCGCGGGCGGTCGGTCTCGACCTCGTGCACGGGCCCGTCCGCCCCCAGCGCGAACCGCACCCGGCCGTGGCCGAGCACGGCGTTGAGGGCGAGCCGCCCGGCCGGGTCGCCCGGCTCGTCGATGACGGCGGCCAGCGCCTCGCGGGCCTGGAGCAGGGCGTCGAGCGTGCCGCGGTCGGCCCGCACCTGGTGCCCGCGCAGTTCGCGGGCGACGGTGTCCGAGGCCAGCCACCCGGCAAGCCCTTCGGTGCTCACCAGCAGGTCCCGCAGATCGGCGCCGTCCGTCCAGCGGGTGTTCAGCAGGTCGATGGCGAGGGGCTCACCGGCCAGCGGCCGGGGGTCCTGGTCGGTCACGGCACCGGTCCTTCCTCAGGCGTGGCTCTCGTACGCACCCTCAAGCCTAACCACTGATAAGCCGTGCACTGGTTGACACCCCCGAGTGCCGCCCCCTCCAGGCATCCCGAGCCGGACTGGCGGGCTCCGCTCGATGGCGGAAATGCGCCATGTTCACATCATGTAACGGTCAACTCTCCACAAACAACAGTCACATACGCCATGCTCAGCGGTCATCCGGCACCGAAATCCGAACCGACTTCGCACCGCCGGACCCTTACCCACATAACAGGGATGCTGAATGACCACTGAATCCCCGCGCTCCATACCCGGGGCGAGACGCACGGCCCGCATAGCGGCCGCGACCGGCCTGGTGGCCGCGCTCGTCACGGCGGGCGCCGCGCCCGCCTTCGCCGCCACGGGGGACACCCCCGGCGGAACGCAGACCGTACCTCCGGTGAAGACCGCTCCGGCCAAGACCGCCGAGGACAAGCTCGGCAGGGCCGACCAGCAGCGGCTCTCCGAGGCGCAGGCCAAGGGCGAGAAGAGCGTCACCGTGATGGTGGCCACCCAGCCCGGCGCCACCGCCGCCGTCAGCAAGCAGTTCGGCTCGGTCGCGGGGGCGACCGTCGGCAAGCAGGACGACAAGCTCGGCTACGTCCGCGCCACCCTGCCCATGGCGCAGGCCGAGGCCGCGCTGAAGGCGGCCGCGAAGCTGCCCTCGGTGCACGGCATCGACCTCAAGCAGGACATCCAGCTGGACGACCCGACCCCGTCGGGTGACACCACCAAGTCCGCGAAGCAGCTGCGCACTTCGGGCAGCTACCCGGCGCCGGGCAAGGACACGCCCGCGAAGAACCCGTACAACCCGAACTTCGAGACGGGTGCGGTCGACTTCGTGAAGCAGCACCCCGAGGCGGACGGCCGCGGGGTCACCATCGGCATCCTGGACTCGGGCGTCGACCTCGGTCACCCGGCGCTCCAGAAGACCACCACCGGCGAGCGCAAGATCGTCGACTGGGTCACCTCGACCGACCCGGTGCAGGACAACGACGGCACCTGGCTGAAGATGAACACCGCCGTGTCCGGTCCGGTGTTCACCGCGGGCGGCAAGACCTGGAAGGCCCCGGCGGGCTCGTACGACTTCAGCGCGTTCGCCGAGAAGGCCACCCTAGGCGGCGACGAAGCCGGTGACCTGGACCGGGACGGCCGCACCGACCACGTCTGGGGCGTGCTGTACAACCCGGCGGACAACACCGTCCGGGTCGACCTCAACGGCAACGGCGACTTCTCGGACGACGTGCCGATGAAGCCGTACAAGGACGGCTTCCAGGTCGGCTACTTCGGCGAGGACAAGACGGACCCGATCACGGGGGCCAGCAAGCGTGTCCCCTTCACCGTCGAGATCCGCAAGAACGTCAAGTACGACGCGGCCGGGCACACTTCGGACTACGTCAACATCGGCGTGATCGAGTCCGAGCACGGCACCCACGTCGCGGGCATCACCTCCGCCAACGGCCTGTTCGGCGGCAAGATGAGCGGGGCCGCGCCCGGCGCGAAGATCGTCTCCTCGCGCGCCTGCAACTGGGACGGCGGCTGCACCAACATCGCGCTGACCGAGGGCATGATCGACCTCGTCACCAACCGCCACGTCGACATCGTCAACATGTCGATCGGCGGCCTGCCGGCGCTCAACGACGGCAACAACGCGCGCGCCGAGCTGTACAAGCGCCTCATCGACACCTACGGCGTCCAGATGGTGATCTCGGCCGGAAACGACGGCCCGGGCGTCAACACCATCGGCGACCCCGGCCTCGCCGACCACGTCATATCCGTCGGCGCGAGCATCTCCAAGGAGACCTGGGCCGCCAACTACGGGTCCGGGGTGTCCACGGACTACCAGATGATGCCGTTCTCCTCGCGCGGCCCGCGTGAGGACGGCGGCTTCACGCCGACCATCACCGCCCCGGGCGCGGCCATCAACTCCACCCAGACCTGGCTGCCCGGCAGCCCGGTCAAGGAGTCGGGCTACGGCCTGCCGGCCGGCTACTCGATGCTCCAGGGCACCTCGATGGCCTCCCCGCAGGCCGCCGGCGCCGCCGCGCTGCTGCTGTCCGCCGCCAAGCAGCAGGGCATCGACCTGCCGCCGGCCGACCTGCGCACCGCGCTGACCTCAACGGCCAAGCACATCAAGGGCGTTCAGGCCTACCAGGAGGGCTCCGGCCTGATCAACATCGTGGGCGCCTGGGACGCGATCAAGCAGACCGCGAAGAAGCAGGCCCCGGCCCACGAGTACACCGTGGCGGCCCCGGTCTCCAGCGCGCTCAGCTACGCCCTGAAGACCCCGAACGTCGGCACCGGCATCTACGACCGCGAGAGCGGCCTGAAGACCGGCCAGAAGAAGACGTACGACGTCACGGTCACCCGCACCACGGGCCCGGACGCGAACGTCCGGCACAAGCTGTCGTTCAAGAACGACGACGGCACGTTCAAGGTGCTCGGCAGCGACCAGGTGAACCTGCCGCTCGGCAAGCCCGTCACCATCAAGGTGCAGGCGCAGCCGAAGTCCGCCGGCGTGCACAGCGCGATCCTCCAGGTCGACGACCCGAAGACGGTCGGCGTCGACCAGCAGATCATGGCCACGGTCATCGTCTCGACGCCGGTCGCGGGCCCCGGCTACACCTTCACCACCTCCTCGACGGTGCAGCGCAACTCCACCAAGTCGTACTTCCTGACCGTCCCGGCGGGCGCGAAGAACCTGGAAGTCCGCATGAGCGCGCTGCGCTCCGGCAGCCAGACCCGGTTCATCTCGCTCCACCCGTACGGCATGGCGCTCGACACGACGTCGACGCCGAACTGCTACCCGAACTACGACAACCCGGCCAACACCTGCCGCCCGGACCTGCGTTCGTACGAGAACCCGCAGCCCGGCGTCTGGGAGATCGAGGTCGAGTCGCGCCGTACGTCGCCGTACCTGGACAACTCGTTCAAGCTCGACGTGTCGGTCCTGGGCGTCGCCTTCGACCCGGCAACCCAGTCGGTGCCCGAGGCCAAGGTGGGCACCCCGGCCCCCGTCAAGTGGACCGTCACCAACGGCTTCGCCGCGCTGGAGGGCAAGCTGAAGGGCGGCTCGCTGGGCTCCGCGAAGGTCGCCAAGCCGACCATCAAGGCCGGTGAGACGAAGGAGAGCACGGTCACCGTCCCGGCGGGCACCGAGCGGCTCGACGTTGCCATCGGCGGGCCCTCCGACGTCAAGGCGGACCTCGACCTGTACGTCCTCAAGGACGGAGTGGTCGTCGCCAAGTCCACGACCAGCAGCTCCGAGGAGTCGGTCAGCCTGGTCAAGCCGGCCGCGGGCACCTACACGATCCAGGTCGCCGGGTACGCGGTCCCGGCCGGGTCGACCACGTACAACTACAAGGACGTGTACTTCGCGCCCTCGCTCGGCACCGTCAAGGTGGACGAGAGCAAGTCCGTCAAGCTCGCGGGCGGTGCTTCCGCGCAGGTGACGGCGGAGGTCGTCGCGGCGGGCGCGGCTCCCGAGGGACGCCAGTTCTTCGGCACCGTGCAGCTGGTGAACGAGCGCGGCACCGCCGCGGGCACCGGCAGCGTGATCATCGGGAAGGTCACGCAGTAACACGCTGTACGCAACACGGCGGGGCGGGCGCTCACAACGAGCACCCGCCCCGCTGTGCATCGTGAAAATCGCAGGTCAGGCGGATGCACACAGATGCCATGGACTGGTCACAAGTGGCCATGCGTCCCACACCCCGGACAATGGATTGGACAAGTCCGCCGGGAGCCGACGCATCATGGGTGCGCCGGAGTACATGTGCACTAAGGAGTCACCGTGAGGGTCGGAATCGTCGGAGCCACCGGACAGGTCGGCGGAGTCATGCGCAAGATCCTCGTCGAGCGGGCCTTCCCGGTGGACGAGCTGCGCCTGTTCGCCTCCCCGCGCTCCGCGGGCACCGTCCTGGACGGGGTGACGGTCGAGGACGCCGCCACCGCCGACTACACCGGCCTGGACATCGTGCTGTTCTCGGCGGGCGGCGCCACCTCGCGCGCCCTGGCCGAGAAGGTCGCCTCCCAGGGCGCCGTCGTGATCGACAACTCCTCCGCCTGGCGCGGCCACCCCGAGGTCCCGCTCGTGGTCTCCGAGGTCAACCCGCACGCGATCAAGGACCGCCCCAAGGGCATCATCGCCAACCCGAACTGCACCACGATGGCCGCGATGCCGGTGCTTCGCCCCCTGCACGACGAGGCCGGGCTGACCGCGATGGTCGCCACCACCTACCAGGCCGTGTCCGGCTCGGGCCTGGCGGGCGTCGCCGAGTTGCACACCCAGGCCTGCAAGGTCGCCGAGGCCGCCGACCAGCTGACCTTCGACGGCGGCGCAGTCGAGTTCCCCGAGCCCAGCGTCTACAAGCGCCCCATCGCCTTCAATGTGCTCCCCCTCGCGGGCAGCATCGTGGACGACGGCTCCTTCGAGACCGACGAGGAGCAGAAGCTCCGCAACGAGTCCCGCAAGATCCTGGAGATCCCGGACCTGAAGGTCTCCGGCACCTGTGTGCGCGTCCCGGTCTTCGCCGGCCACTCGCTCCAGGTCAACGCCCGCTTCGAGCGCCCGATCAGCGTGCAGCGCGCGTACGAGCTGCTCAAGGACGCCCCGGGCGTCGAGCTCTCGGAGATCCCGACCCCGCTCCAGGCGGCGGGCAAGGACGCCTCGTACGTGGGCCGCATCCGGGGCGACGAGACGGTGGACAACGGCCTCGCGCTGTTCCTGTCCAACGACAACCTCCGCAAGGGCGCTGCGCTGAACGCCATCCAGATCGCGGAGCTGGTGGCGGCCGAGCTCAAGGGCTAGTACGCGGCTGAGCTGGTACGCGGATGAGGGGGCGGGCGCTTCGGCAGCGCCCGCCCCCTCTCAGCGCCACCGCGACGGCCGCGTCGCCGCCGAGCGCCGCCATGAGCAGGAGGGTGGCCGCGAGCAGTCGCGAAGTCGCCGTCGGAAACCGCGTGATCAGAGGGCCAGGTGGCGCCGCAGCGCGATGTCGATCTCGGCCATGCGCTGCCGCGGAACCACGCCGACGCGCTGCAACACCCGCTCGGGTGCGACTGCGCGCACCTGCTCGCACTGAGCTTTGGAATCCTTGGGCAGCCGGGTCTCGTCGGCGCTCAGGAACACCTGGAACGTGAGCACCCTGGCGGTGTTCGAGGTCAGCGGCACCACGGTGACCACACCCCGGCCGTTGCGCTCGACCGACTGGTTGGCACCGTCATTGGACACCACCACGGCCGGTCTGACCTTGCTGGCTTCGCTCCCGCGCGCCGGTTCGAGGTCGACCATGAAGATGTCACCACGTCTCATCGGCGATCCCGTCCCCGGCCGTGCGCTCCCAGAGTGCGGCTTCCCCGCTTGTGTCCCACTCCTCGAAAGCCTCCGTGTACTCCGCCTCCAGCTGAGCGGCGCGCAGCAGCTCGATGGCGGCGTGTATCACGGCGGACCGCGAGTCGGCCTCGGTTCTCTTGGCGTACTCGTCGACGAAGGCGACATCCTCCTGTGGCAGGCTCACACTAATCTTCATACCGATAATGCTACCCAGGGAGCACCAACAATGCCACCACACGCGCTGACCGGCGCATGGAAGGATGACCGGACACATCACATACCGAGGAGATGACCGGGTGCCTGGCACGAATCTGACCCGTGAAGAGGCGCAGCGGCGGGCCGCCCTGCTCACTGTTGACTCGTACGCGATCGAGCTCGACCTGAGCGGCGCGCAGGGTGGGGGCACCTCCCGTCCGAGCGAATTCGAGGATGGGGGAGGGACCTTCCGGTCCGTCACCACCGTGCGCTTCGATTCCGCCGAGGCCGGGGCGGAGACCTTCATCGACCTGGTCGCACCGACCGTGCACGAGGTCGTCCTGAACGGCACCGCGCTGGACGCGGCCGCCGTGTTCGCCGACTCGCGGATCGCCCTGACCGGGCTCGAAGCGGGCCCGAACGAGCTCAAGGTGGTCGCGGACTGCGTGTACACCAACACCGGCGAGGGCCTGCACCGTTTTGTCGACCCGGTGGACCAACAGGCTTATCTCTATACGCAGTTCGAGGTGCCGGACGCGCGCCGCGTCTTCGCCTCGTTCGAGCAGCCGGACCTGAAGGCGGCCTTCCAGTTCACCGTGAAGGCGCCGAGCGGCTGGTCGGTGATCTCCAACTCGCCGTCCCCGGAGCCCAAGGACGACCTCTGGGTCTTCGAGCCGACGCCGCGCATCTCCTCGTACATCACCGCGCTGATCGTGGGCCCGTACCACTCGGTGCACAGCAGCTACGAGAAGGACGGGCAGAGCGTCCCGCTGGGCATCTACTGCCGCCCCTCGCTCGCCGAGTTCCTCGACTCGGACGCGATCTTCGACGTGACCCGGCAGGGCTTCGACTGGTTCCAGGAGAAGTTCGACTACGCCTACCCGTTCGCCAAGTACGACCAGCTCTTCGTGCCGGAGTTCAACGCGGGCGCGATGGAGAACGCGGGCGCGGTCACCATCCGCGACCAGTACGTCTTCCGCTCCAAGGTGACTAACGCGGCGTACGAGGTGCGCGCCGAGACCATCCTGCACGAGCTCGCCCACATGTGGTTCGGCGACCTCGTGACGATGGAGTGGTGGAACGACCTCTGGCTGAACGAGTCGTTCGCGACGTACACCTCGATCGCCTGCCAGGCATACGCCGAGGGTTCGAAGTGGCCGCACTCGTGGACCACGTTCGCCAACTCCATGAAGACGTGGGCGTACCGCCAGGACCAGCTCCCGTCCACGCACCCGATCATGGCGGACATCCGCGACCTGGACGACGTGCTGGTCAACTTCGACGGCATCACGTACGCCAAGGGCGCGTCGGTGCTGAAGCAGCTGGTCGCGTACGTCGGCATGGACGAGTTCTTCCAGGGCGTGCAGGCCTACTTCAAGGCGCACGCGTACGGCAACACGCGCCTGTCCGACCTCCTTGGCGCGCTGGAGAAGACGTCGGGCCGCGACCTGAAGACGTGGTCGACGGCGTGGCTGGAGACGGCGGGCATCAACGTGCTGCGCCCCGAGCTCTCCGTGGACGACGCCGGGACCATCACCTCCTTCACCGTCCTCCAGGAGGCCCCGGCGCTGCCGGCCGGCGCCAAGGGCGAGCCGACCCTGCGCCCGCACCGCATCGCGATCGGCTTCTACGACCTGGTCGAGACGGGCAAACTGGTCCGTACGAACCGGATCGAGCTGGACGTGGACGGCGCCCGCACCGAGGTCCCGCTCCCGCAGGGCACCAAGCGCCCGGCGGTGATCCTCCTCAACGACGACGACCTCTCCTACGCGAAGGTCCGCCTGGACGAGGAGTCGCTGCGGGTCGTCACCGAGCACCTCGGTGACTTCGCGGAGTCCCTGCCGCGCGCCCTGTGCTGGGCCTCGGCCTGGGACATGACCCGCGACGGCGAACTGGCCACGCGCGACTACCTGGCGCTCGTCCTCTCCGGCATCTCCAAGGAGTCGGACATCGGCGTCGTCCAGTCCCTGCACCGCCAGGTGAAGCTGGCGATCGACCTGTACGCGGCGCCCGAGTGGCGGGACGCGGGCCTGACCCAGTGGACGGACGCGACGCTGGCGCACCTGCGCACCGCCGAGCCGGGCAGCGACCACCAGCTGGCCTGGGCCCGCGCCTTCGCGGCGACCGCCCGCACCCCGCAGCAACTGGACCTGCTCCAGGGCCTGTTGACGGGTGCGGAGGTCATCGAGGGCCTCGCCGTGGACACCGAGCTGCGCTGGACGTTCGTGGAGCGCCTCGCGGCGACGGGCGTCTTCGACGAGCCTGAGATCGCGGCAGAGCTGGACCGCGACAAGACGGCTGCGGGCGAGCGCCACGCGGCGACCGCGCGGGCGGCCCGTCCGACGCCGGAGGCGAAGGCGGAGGCGTGGGCGTCCGTGGTGGAGGGGGACACGCTCCCCAACGCGGTCCAGGAAGCGGTGATCGGCGGCTTCGTCCAGTCCGACCAGCGCGAGCTCCTGACCCCGTACTCCGCGAAGTTCTTCGCGGCGGTCAAGGGCGTGTGGGAGTCCCGCTCGCACGAGATCGCCCAGCAGATCGCGGTGGGCCTGTACCCGGCGCTGCTGGTCTCCCAGGACACCCTGGACGCCACGGACACCTGGCTCTCCACAGCCGAGCCGAACGCGGCCCTGCGCCGCCTGATCTCGGAATCCCGCGCGGGTGTTGAGCGCGCACTGCGGGCTCAGGCGGCGGACGCGGCGTCGGCGTAGCCGAGTTCGGGGAGGGGGCCCTGCGGTACCCCCTCCCCACCCCCGCCGGAAGTCGCAGCCGACCTCGGCCCACAATCAAGCCCCTCCAGCGCTGGGCTGGTGAAAGTGGATTGCTGCGCAAGGCGCCAAGTGAGTAGCGTCGCCGTCCATGACCCCGACTCTGCGCACCGAGCGCCTACTCCTGGAGCCTTACGTCCCCGAGGACGAAGAGGGCTTCGCGGCCCTGTTTCAGGATGTGCGGGTGTCGCAGTGGATGGGTGACGGCCCCGCTTCGGAGGAGGAGGACCGGGCCCTGTTCGGGCGGATCTTCACGAAGATCTATGCCCAAGACCTGTTCGATGTCTGGGCCGTTCGCAGGGACGACGTGTTGATCGGGCATGCCGAGATCAAGCCGACCGATGTAGTCGGGGGCCATGAGATCGTCTACGCGCTGGCCGCGGAGGTGTGGGGATCGGGCCTGGGGACGGAGTTGGCCCAGGCCCTGGTGAGCTACGGCTTCGGGACCCTCGGGCTGACCGAGGTGCACGCCACCGTAGCCGTGCCGAACCGCGCCTCGTTGACCCTGCTGGACAGAATCGGCTTCGAGCACGTCCGAGACATCAGCGAGGACGACAGCAGTACCACTCGCGTGCTCACCTGCCGCCAGGCAGCCACGGACAGGTCTCCACGCAGTTCAGCCACGAGGCGCAGCTCGGCAGCCACTAGATGACCGGCGGGCGGCCCAGGCGCGCCATGCGCCATACGGTCGCCCAGCGCAGCGGCCGACGCCGCCCGCACGGCTGGCGTACCCCTTCTGCGAACCCGCCTGCCCAGGCGCGCAGGCCGCCCAGGGAGCGGGTGCGGGCGAGCGTGAGCAGGGTCCAGGTGCCGAGGTAGAGCGGGATCAATGGTGCCGGGAGGTGGCGGCGGGCGAGCCAGACCCGGTTGCGGGCGGTCATGCGGTAGTAGACCGCGTGCCGGGCGGGGCTGGTCCTGGGGTGCTGGAGCAGCAGCGCGGGCTCGTAGAGAACCCTCCAGCCGTCGTCCAGGGCACGCCAGGCGAGATCGGTCTCCTCGTGGGTGAAGAAGAACTCCTCGGGCCAGCCACCGATCCGCTCCAGCATCGCCATGGACAGGGCATGCCCGCCGCCGAGGAAGGTGGTCACCTCGCCGCGCCGCATCGGGTCCCTCGACCGCAGCCGTGGGACATGGCGACGCTGGGTCTCGCCGTGCTCGTCAGCGATGCGGAAGGAGACGATGCCCAGCTTCGGGTCGGCGGCGTACAGGTCGGCGATGGTGCGGATCACGTCCGCGTCGATCAGGAGCCCGTCGTCGTCCAGGTCCACCAGGATGTCCACGTCCCCGAACGCGCGCAACCGGTCCAGGGCGACGTTGCGGCCCCCGGACACCCCGAGGTTCTCCGCCAGCTCCACCCCCGTTACGCCGTCCGGGAGTTCGGGGAGGGGGGTTCCGTTGCCGACCACGTCGATCCGGGCCGCCGCCTCGTCCTGCTTGGCCACCGAGTCCAGCAGGGATCGCAGTTCAGCGGGCCGGTTGCCCATGGTCAGCACGGCCACCCCGATACGCGGTCGCTCCACACCCAACTCCACTGCTCGGCAGGCTCCTTGACCTCGCGATGCTAGCGGCCCCGGGTACCTGCCTTTCACCTCGAAGGAACCCCGGCCATGCCCACCGTCCACCTCTCCACCGCGTCCTCATTCGAACACCCTTGCGCGACACCCTGTGGAGATAGCCACCTCACCGAACGGGTAGCGACGGCCAAACGGGCCTGCGGCACAAGGGAGTTGAGCCATGACGATGGCGTACGGAGAGTGGCTGAAGGACCAGCGGGAACAGGCCGGTCTCACCCAACAGCAGCTGGCCGAAACGGCCATCATGAGCCGCACGCACATCGCCCACATCGAGGCGGGCCGCCGCTGGCCGTCCCAGGACGACGCGAAGCGGCTGGACCGGGCGCTGAACACGGGAAATGTGCTGGCGAGTTTTCTGCCGGACAAGAACGCGCAGCCGGTGGCGGATCACTTCGAGGCGGCTCGACAGTTCGAGCAACAGGCAACAGTGATCCGGGAGTTCGCCATTTCATACGTGCCCGGCATTTTGCAGACTGAGGACTACGCCCGCGCCGTTCTGGACGTCGCCTACCCACCTTTGAGCACAGAAGAGCGCGATGGGGCCGTCGCCACGCGACTGGAACGATCGCGCATCCTCGCCGACCCGGTGACACCGATCGTATGGGCCTTGCTGGACGAGGCGGTTCTGCGCCATCCAGTAGGTGGCCCAACTGTCATGGCAGAACAGCTCATTCACCTGGCAGACTTGGTGGATGCCGGACGCATCCGCGTGCACGTACTGCCGTTCAGCGTCGGCGCGCACCCACTGTTGCCCAGCATGGCCACACTCATGTGGTTCGAGGACCAACCCCCGATCGCCTACGTCGAGGGGCTGCACACGGGCAAAGTGCACGACTCTCCGGCGCTAGTGGAATGCTTTCAAGGCACATACGATCTTGCGCTGAGCGACGCGTTGCCACTGAAGGAGTCACTTGCCCTGCTAAGGGCCACAGCGAAGGGCTACGGACACGATGACGATTGAGCACATGATTCCCGGGTCTTCCACGCTGACGGGCTGGCGCAAGTCCAGCTACAGCGGCTCGGATCAGGGCAGCTGCGTAGAGATAGCCGACGGCCACGCGGCCGTCCCCGTGCGGGACTCCAAGAACCCCGACGGCCCGGCCCTGCTCTTCCCGGCCGAGTCGTTCAGCGCGTTCATCGACGCGCTCAAGGGCGCTTCCCTCTGAGGAAATGAGAACCGCCCGGCGAACGGGCGTCGAGGCGCAGCCGTTCGCCGGGCGGAAACCTGTGGGGGCCTGGTCAGCCGGTCAACTCGGAGTAGCGGCGGCGGAGTTCGGCCGAGCCCTCGGCCGTCAGCGCGCCGTGCAGGCGCATGCGGGCGACCCCGCCGTCGGGGAAGGCGTCCAGGCGGACGTGGGTCGCCACGGCGTGCGCGGGGAGGCGGAAGCGGTGCAGGGTGTCGGGCTGCAGACGCGTGCGCGGGATGATCTCGAACCACTCCCCCGTCTCACCGTTGCGCCCGCTCAGCGCGATCCACCCCGCCGAATTCCCCTTCAGGTACGCCGTGTCGATCTCGACGGCACGGATCGCGCCCTGGGCGACCAGGCGGAACCGCACCCAGTCGTTGGTGTCGCGGACCCGGCGGCGGCGGTTCTCCCAGCCGTCGTCCATCTTGCGGGACGTGCCGGGCAGGATGATCTGCGTGGGCGAGGAGTAAAACTTGTCGGACGCGTCCTCGTAGGCACCGCCGTTGACGACCGCCACGAGGTCGATCGTGCCCAGCGTGTCCAGCCACTCCGGGTCCGGGACGACCTCGCCGTGCACGCGCAGGCGGGCCACGCCGCCGTCGGGGTGCTGGCAGAGCCGGACGTGCGTGTAATGGCGGCCCGTGGTGATCTCGAAGCCGTTCTCGGCGTGGCCGCGCACGGGGGTCGGCGGGACGAGCTCGTCCCACTTCACGTCGTCGGCGAGCAGTTGCTCGGGGCTGGGCGAGCCCTCGACCGAGGTGGCCTGCACCGACACCCGCTGCGGGTAGTTGCCCCGGAAGTGGGCGGTGTCGACCACGATTCCCTTGATCACGCCGGGCGCGCCGAGGCGTACCAGCGCCCAGTCGTGGTCCTCGGGCGCGGGGAAGGGGTGGCCGGCGTCCGTACCGCGACGGCGGCGGGTCTCCCAGCCATCCATGATCTTGCCTTTGTGCCCGAAGCGCTCCGGGTCGAAGACGGCCCGCTCGCGGACGAGGAGGTTCTCGCGCTCGGCGAAGAACTCGTCGTTGGCGGCTATGACTCCGGCCCCGAGCCTGCGGTCCGCGAGGTCGACCAGCTCGGTGAACGCGAAGTCACCGCAGCGGTAGTCGGCGTACGGGTCGCCGCCTCCATAGGGAGCGGCGTCGTTGGCGTGCGGGTCCTCTGCGGATGCGTGGTCGGCGATGTTCTCGGTGGCGGAAGTCATGACCCCGACTCTCGCCCGCCCCAACACCCCACGTCCATCGAAAGTATTCGCACAGTCCGTTCAGTGATGCTGAACGTTCCTGGCAGCTTGTTGCCATCTTCCGGCGATGCACCCCGCCCCTGCCAGAATCCCGCCATGACCACGACCTCAGAGACCATCACCGCGGCTGCCGCGGGCACCTGGAAGCTCGGCGACCTGACCGTCAACCGGATCGGGTTCGGCGCGATGCGCCTGCCGCAGCAGGGTGCGGCGTTGCGCGCCGACGCCGTATCCAGCGACCGGAGCCAGTCAATTGCCGTACTGCGGCGGGCAGTTGAGCTCGGCGTCAACCACATCGACACCGCCGCGTTCTACTTCTCGCCGCTGCGTTCCGCCAACGAGCTGATCAACAGCGCGCTCGCGCCCTACCCGGACGATCTCGTGATCACCACCAAGGTCGGTCCCGCGCGGGGCCCCGAGGGCGAGTGGGCGGCTCACGCCCGGACCCCGCAGGCACTGCGCGGGCAGGTCGAGGAGAACCTGCGCCAGCTCGGCCGCGACCACCTCGACGTGGTCAACCTGCGCATCGTCGGCACCGATTCGATCGCCGAGCGGTTCGGCGCGCTGGCCGAACTGCGCGAGGCCGGGCTCATCCGCCACCTGGGCCTCTCCAACGTCGGCCCGGGCCACCTCGCCGAGGCGCTGGCCATCGCACCCGTCGTCTGCGTACAGAACCCGTACGGCATCGGCGCGCCCGCGGAGCAGGAGGAGATGCTGCGGCTGTGCGGCGAGCGGGGAATCGCGTTCGTGCCGTTCTACGCGATCGCGGGGGCCGGGCGCGAGGCGGGCGCGAGCGGCGCCGACAGCGCGGAGGTGCTGGACGTCGCGCGGGCCCGCACGGTGAGCGCGGCGCAGGTCCGGCTGGCGTGGACGCTGCACCGCGGCCCGCACGTGCTGGCCATCCCCGGCACCGGCGACCCGGACCACCTCGTCGACAACGTGGCGGCGGGCGCGCTGCGCCTCACCGAGGACGAACTGGCCCGCCTGGACGCGCTCCACACAACCGGAGCCACCGCCTCCTAACCAGCAGGCCGTACGTTCGCGACCTCGCGCAGGGCCGCGAGGACCCGGGCCACGGCCGGGCCCTCCTCCGCCCCGCGCCGCACCGCGGCCACCACGTGGCGCCGGGGCTGGTCCGCGCTGAGTATCCGCATGACGACCCCCGCGCGGCGGTCCGCCGCCGCCATCCGGGGCACCAGGGCGACGCCCATCCCGGCCTCCACCATGGCCAGGATCGCGGTCCACCCGGCGGCGCTGTGCGCCTGCTCCGGTACGAAGCCGGCCGCCTCGCAGGCCGCCGTGGTGATCTGGGACCAGGGGCCGCTGCCGCCGAAGATCCACGGCTCGTGCGCGAGGTCGGCGAGCCGCAGGCCCGGTTCGGCGGCGAGCGGGTGACCCGCGGGCAGGGCCACGTCGAGCGGGTCGGTGAGCAGCGGGACGAGCGCGAACTTGGGGTCCCGGGCGCTCGGCGCGTGCGCGGCCAGGGACAGGGCGAGGTCGACCGCCCCGGCCGAGAGCAGTTCGTACGCCTCGGCCGCCTCCGCCTCCCGCACCCGTACCTCAAGGGCGGGATGGGTGCGGCGCAGCTGCTGTACGGCCGGTACGACGAGCGCGGGCACGGCGGTCGAGAACGCCCCGATCCGCACCTCGCCCGCCTCGCCCTTGAGGTAGCCCGCCAACTCGGCGTCGGCGCGCTCCAGTTGGGCGAAGACGGCCTCGGCGTGGCGCAGTACGAGGTGGGCGGCGTCGGTGAGGCGCACCCGCCGGCCGTGTGCTTCGAGCAGCGGCACGCCGAGCTGCTTGGCGAGGTTGGACAACTGCTGGGAGACCGCCGAGGGCGTCATGAGCAGCACCTCGGCGGTCGCGGTCACGGTGCCCTGCTCGCGCAGGGTCCGCAGGATGTGCAGCTTCTTGATGTCCCACTCGCTCATCGGGAACCTCCGTGGATACTCCGCCCTTTGGGGCGGAGGGGAAACGGATTCCTGCGGAGCAGGGCAGGGGGCGGGGTTTCGCCCCCTGGGCGAAAAGCGTGCTCTGACCCGCAGGTGAACTTCACCTGCGGCCACACTAGTTTGTGAGCGTGGCCACGAACTGTGTGAAGCGGGCGTTCAAGTACCGCTTCCATCCGACCGATGCGCAGGCAGCCGAGCTGTCGCGCACGTTCGGCTGTGTTCGCAAGGTCTACAACCTGGCGCTCGCGGCCCGTACGGAGGCGTGGACGCGTCAGGAGCGGGTCAACTACAACCAGACCTCCGCGATGCTGACGGTCTGGAAGAGGACCGAGGAACTGGCCTACCTCAACGAGGTCTCCTCCGTCCCGCTCCAGCAGGCCTTGCGGCACTTGCAGGTGGCGTTCACCAACTTCTTCGGCAAGCGGGCCAAGTACCCGCGTTTCAAGTCGCGGAAGAAGTCGCGGAAGTCCGCCGAGTACACCACCAGCGCGTTCCGGTTCCGGGATGGCAAGCTCACCCTCGCGAAGATGAGTGAGCCGCTGGACATCGTGTGGTCCCGGCCGCTGCCCCAGGGGGCGTCCCCGTCCACAGTGACCGTCTCCCAGGACGCGGCCGGACGCTGGTTCGTCTCCATGCTGTGCGAGGACCCCACCGTGGGGCCGCTCCCCGCCACCAGTTCGGCGGTCGGTATCGACGTGGGTCTGGACCACCTGCTGACCCTCTCGACCGGGGAGAAGATCGCCAACCCCCGGCACGAACGCCAAGACCGTGCCGCCCTCGCGAAGGCCCAGCGCCGCCTGGCGAAGAAGGCCAGGGGTGATGGCGCGAACCGGGCCAAGGCCCGCCGCAAGGTCGCCAAGATCCATGCCCGGATCGCCGACCGCAGGCGCGATGGGCTGCACAAGCTGACGACTCGTCTCGTGCGTGAGAACCAAACGCTCGTGATCGAGGACCTGACCGTGCGGAACATGGTCAAGAACCACACGCTCGCCCGAGCCATCTCGGACGCGAGCTGGAGCGAGTTCCGCTCCATGCTGGAGTACAAGGCCCAGTGGTACGGCCGCGAAGTGATCGCGGTCGACCGCTGGTTCCCCTCCTCCAAGCTGTGCTCCACCTGCGGCACCCTCCAGGAGAAGATGCCGCTGCACGTCCGCACCTGGACGTGCGACAGCTGTGGCACGACCCACGACCGGGACGTGAACGCAGCGAAGAACCTTCTGGCCGCCGGACGGGCGGTGTCGGTCTGCGGAGCTGGTGTAAGACCTCAACGGAGTTCTCCGGGCGGGCGGTCGGCGATGAAACAGAAAGTCTCACGGCGCGAGCCGTAAGAATCCCCTCCCTTCAAGGAGGGGAGCGTCAAGGGACGCAACATACCGGCGCCCGCCCGCGCGCCAGCCCTGTCCGGGGCGTGGTTCACCTGCGGGAGCCGAGGACGACGCCGCCGAGGATCAGCGCCATGCACACCAGCTGCGTCGGGCCGGTGGCCTCGCCGAGCAGGGCGAAGGAGAGCAGGGCCACGCAGACCGGCTGGAGGTAGTAGACGACTCCGGCGCGGGCGGCGCCGATCAGGGCGATCGCCTTGTTCCAGGCGAAGAAGGCGACGGCGGAGGACAGCACCCCGACGTAGACGAGGGGGCCGACGGTCGCGGGCGTCGCGGCGAAGCCGCCCTGGACCGCGAGGCTCACTCCGTACGCGGGAGCCAGCATGAGCGCGCCGAGCACGAAGGTGGTGAACAGGAAGGCGAGCCCGCCGAGTTCGGCCGGGCGGCGCCGCAGCAGCACGCTGTACGAGGCGAAGCTGACGGCGGCCGCGACCATCCAGAAGTCGCCGGGGGCGAGGGCGGGATCGAGTGAGCCCCTGCTGACCAGGAGCAGCACTCCGGCGCAGGCGATGAGGAGTCCGAGGGTGCGGCGGGCACCGAGCCGACCGCCGGTGAGGCGTTCGTGGACGGCCATCAGGACGGGCGAGGCGGCCATGATCATGCCCATGTTGCCGGCCGTGGTGGAGGTGCCGGCCTGGTTGACGAGGGTGTTGTAGACGGTGATGCCGAGCAGCGAGGCGACCGTCAGGAAGCCCAAGTGGCGCCGGATCAGGGCACGTTGGTGCCAGGTCTCGCGGGCGGCGAAGGGGGCGACGGCGACGATGGCGATGAGCCAGCGCCAGAAGGCGGCCTGGACGGGCGGCACCGAGTCGTGCAGGGCCCGGGAGGCGACGAAGCTCCCGGACCAGACGACCGTCGCGACGGCCGCGAGGACGAGACCGAGCCCGGAGGCCTGCCCCGCCCTCTTGGCCGCGGTGGCGCGCGGTGTGCTGCGGACTCGGTCCAGGACGGTCACGATGACTCCGTTTCGGGGCGGTGGGGCTGGGATGTGCCCCTACCGTCGCACCGCCGAACCAGTCACGTCCATCGAAAGTTTTAGCTCGTTATCTTCAGTGGAGCTGAACGATTGGGGGAGGCGGCTGCCGGGAGGAGAGTCCGGCTGCGCGCCGGCGGCTGGTGTGTGGTCGGTTGACTGCGGACCGTGCGTGGCTGGTCGCGCAGTTCCCCGCGCCCCTAAAGGGGCCGAACGGCGGGCAGGGGGCGGAGCCCCCGGGAACGCCTGTAACCCGCCCGGTCGCTCGGCCCTCGCGGGGCGGAACGGGCGGGCGGGTCGGAGGGAAAAGCTCAGGCCTTCTCGGCCGGAGCCTTCCGGGACTTGTCCAGGACCATCACCAGGCCGGCGATCACCGCGAACAGCGCGATGGGCGTGACCACGAACAGACCGATCGTCTGGATCACACTCAGGCCGGGCCCCGGGTCGTCACCGTCATCGCGCGTGAGCGCAAGCGCGGGGGACGACATGAGCAGCATCATCAGCGTCGTACCGGCTGCTACGGCGCCGGCGCGCAGGGCGTTCTTCTTGTCCACGGTGCAAAGTTAGCGAACCCCTAAGCGGGCCGCGCGCCCGGGGGTGCCGTAGGAGGATCCGCACCCGGGTCCGCACCCGGTCCCGCACCCTGCCCGGCACCGGGATCCGTACCGGAATCGGCGGCCGGATCCGTACGCGGGAAGACCCGCATCAGGGCGTGCAGCCGGGGCGAGGCGACGATGTCCTCCAGGCTGAGCGGCTGCCCGTCGGGCCCGGCCACCGGCAGGCGCCAGTTGGGGTACTGGTCCCAGGTGCCCGGCAGGTTCTGCGGCCTGCGGTCGCCGACCGCGTCGGGCAGCCAGACGCCGACCATCCGGGCCCGGGTGCGCAGCAGGAACCGGTAGACGGCCCGGATCTCGGCCTCCTCGTCGCCGGGGGCGTCGGGGAGCAGCCCGAGCCGTTCGAGGTGGCCGAGCCACTCCGCCACCTCGGCGCGGGCGGCGTTTTGCTCCGCTTCGAGGGGGCTGGTGAGCAGGCCGAGGCGGTGGCGGAGCTGGACGTGCTCGCCGGTGAGGCGGGCCGCGGTGGACGGCAGGTCGTGGGTGGTGGCGGTGGCGACGCAGCCGGCCCGCCAGTCCTCGGGGGCCAGTGGCCGCCCGGTGCCGGCCCAGTCGCGTTCGAACCAGAGCACCGACGTGCCGAGCACACCCCGCTCGGCGAGCGCCTCGCGTACGCCCGGCTCGACCGTGCCGAGGTCCTCCCCTATGACCACGGCGCCCGCGCGGTGCGCCTCCAGGGCGAGGACGGCGAGCATGGCCTCCGCGTCGTAGTGGACGTACGTCCCGTCGGTGGGCGGCCGCCCCTCGGGCACCCACCACAGCCGGAACAGGCCCATCACGTGGTCGATGCGCAGCGCGCCCGCATGGCGCAGCAGTCCGCGCAGCAGGCCGCGGTAGGGGGCGTAACCGGAGGCGGCGAGCACGTCGGGGCGCCATGGCGGCAGGCCCCAGTCCTGGCCGCGGGCGTTGAAGGCGTCCGGCGGCGCCCCGATCGACATGCCGGGCGCGAAGGCGTCCTGCTGCGCCCAGGCGTCGGAGCCCTCGGGATGCGCCCCGACCGCGAGATCGTGTACGAGGCCGACGGGCATGCCCGCCTCACGGGCGGTGTGCTGGGCCGCGGCGAGCTGGGTGTCGGTGAGCCAGGCGAGCCAGGAGTGGAAGTCGACGCGTTCGATGAGTTCGCGGCGGGCCCGCGCGGTCTCGGCGGACCTCGGGTCGCGCAGCCCCTGGGGCCAGCCGCGCCAGTGCGGGCCGTACCGCTCGGCGAGCGCGCACCAGGTGGCGTGGTCCTCCAGGGCCTGGCCCTGCCCGGCGAGGAAGTCGCAGTACGCGGCCCGGCGGCCGGGCCCGAGCGGCACCCGGTGCAGGATTTCGAGGGCCGCGCGCTTGAGCTCCCACACCGCGTCCCGGTCGATCAACTCGCCTTTGGCGAGCACCGATTGGCGCAGCGCCGAGGCGCGCGCGACCAGCTCCTCAAGCCCGGCCCGCTCGGTGGCGTACGCGTACTCGGGGATGTCCTCGATCCGCAGGTGCACGGGGTCGGGGAAGCGGCGCGAGGAGGGGCGGTAGGGGGACGGGTCGGTCGGGGTGCCGACGACGGCCGCGTGCAGCGGGTTGACCTGCACGAATCCGGAGCCGAGCGTGCGGCCCGACCAGCCCGCGAGCTCCGCGAGGTCGCCGAGGTCGCCCATGCCCCAGGAGCGGGCGGACAGCAGCGAGTAGAGCTGGACGAGGAAGCCGTGGACGCGGGCCCGCGGCTGCGGCACGCCGTCCGGCGCGACGATCAGCGTCGCGTACGCGGTGCGCCCGTCCCGGTCGCGCGCCTCCAACTGGTGGACGCCGAGCGGGAGTTGGTCGACCGGTGTGCCGATGACGGTCAGCCCGTCGGACAGGCCCGGCACCGGGCCCCGGCCCCAGCGCACCAGCGTCGGAGGCAGCAGCCGGTCCGCCTCGGCCGCTTCGGCGGCGGCGAGCGCTCGGCACACCTCGTCCGGCGTCGAGGCGTCGACGCCGAGCGCGGCCAGGACGGCGACCACCGTGGCGTCCGGCACCTCGACGGTGACGCCCGCCGACGGGGAGTACGAGGTGGCCACGCCGTGGTGGGCGGCGAGCCGGGCCAGGGTCATGGCGTCAGAACCCCGCGGCCGCGGCCACCGGCGTCGGCTCGCTGGTCAGCGGGGCCGCTTCGGCCATCGGGGGTTCGCTGATCAGCGGCTCGGCGTCGGCCATGGGGGGCTCGCTGGTCAGCGGCTGCTCGGGGGCGGGGGCGACCACGGGGGCCTCCGGTTTCGGTGGGCGGCAGGGACAGAGGTGCCCTACCCAGCGGACGGCCCGCCAGACGTTCCGCCGCGCACAAGCTCCTACCACATCCATCTCGCCAGGCATATCAGACACATCGACCACTCGCATTGACACCCTCGGCAGCCGGGTGGTGGGCTCGTGGCTCACGCAGTGTCGGGTGAGAGGTGGGCCGTGCAGCTCGGTCGCAGGAAGAGGGCGACGGCCATCGCGGTCGCCGTGATCGGCGGACTGCTCGGTGCGGCACCCGGCGCCCTCGCGGCCCCGGCGGGTCCCGCCGCCACCGCCCCCGATCCGGCTCAGGAGGCGGGGCAGCTGCCCGAGGTGTGGCCGCGGCCGCAGTCGCTGAAGCCCGCGGGCCATCCGGTCTCCTTCGGCGGCGAGGCCGTGCTGATCGCGGACCCGGGCGCCGACCCGTACGCCGTGCAGGGGGCCGAGGACATCCTGAAGGCGGCCGGGGTGCGTACCGTGCACCGCCAACTGCCGGGCAGCGGGCCGGTGTTCAGGCTCGGCGGGGCCGGTGCCGCCGATGCCCTGCGGGCGCTGCGGGTGCCGGCGCAGGGCGATCTGCCGGCCGGCGGCTACCGCGTCGGCGTCGGGCAGGTCGACGGGCGGGACACCGTGGCACTCGACGGGACCGGCGACGACGGCCTCTTCCACGCGGTGCAGACGCTGCGCCAGCTGGTGGGCCGGGACGGGCGCGGGGACGGGCGGATTCCCGGCGTGGTGGTACGCGACTGGCCGGGGACGGCCGTGCGCGGCACCACCGAGGGCTTCTACGGCCAGTCCTGGAGTCTTGAACAGCGCCTGGACCAGCTGGACTTCATGGGCCGCACCAAGCAGAACCGTTACCTGTACGCGGCGGGCGACGACCCGTACCGCCAAGCCCGCTGGCGCGATCCGTACCCGGCCGACCAGCGGGCCGGCTTCCGGGCGCTCGCCGACCGGGCGGCCCGCAACCATGTGACGCTGGCGTGGGCGGTGGCGCCCGGCCAGGAGCTGTGCCTGTCGTCGGACGCCGACGTGGCGAAGCTGAACCGCAAGTTGGACGCGATGTGGGCGCTCGGGGTGCGCGCCTTCCAGCTCCAGTTCCAGGACGTCTCCTACAGCGAGTGGAACTGCGACGCGGACGCTGAAACGTTCGGCTCGGGCCCGAAGGCCGCCGCCAAGGCGCACGCCCGGGTCGCCAACGCGGTCGCCGCGCACCTCGCCCGGGCCCACCCGGGCGCCGAGCCGCTGTCGCTGATGCCGACCGAGTACTACCAGAACGGCGCCACCAAGTACCGCGGCGCGCTCGCGGCCGCCCTCGATCCGCGCGTCCAGGTCGCCTGGACCGGGGTGGGCGTCGTGCCGCGCACCATCACCGGCGCCGAACTGGCGGACGCCCGGGCCGCGTTCGGGCATCCGCTCGTCACGATGGACAACTACCCGGTCAACGACTACGCGCCGGGCCGGATCTTCCTCGGCCCCTACACCGGCCGCGAACCCGCCGTCGCGGCCGGTTCGGCGGCCCTGCTCGCCAACGCCATGGAGCAGCCGGCGGCGTCCCGCATCCCGCTGTTCACGGCCGCCGACTACGCGTGGAACCCGCGCGGCTACCAGCCCCAGGAGTCCTGGCGGGCCGCCGTCGACGACCTCGCGGGCGGCGACCCGAAGGCCCGCGAGGCGCTCGCCGCGCTCGCGGGCAACGACTCCTCCTCGGTGCTCGGCAGCCCCGAGTCGGCGTATCTGCGTCCGCTGATGGACGCCTTCTGGGCATCGCGTACGGGCCCGGACAAGGCGGCCCGCGACCGGGCCGCGAAGGAGCTGCGGGCCGCCTTCACCGTGATGCGCGAGGCCCCGCAGCGGCTCGCCGACGCGCCCGTGAGCGGTGAAGTGCGGCCGTGGACCGACCAGTTGGCCCGCTACGGGCAGGCGGGCGAGCTCGCTGTCGATCTGCTCCAGGCCCAGTCGGCGGGCGACGGCGCGGGCGCCTGGCGGGCCTCACTCGCCCTGGCTCCGGTGCGCGAGGCGATCGCGGCCGCCCCGGTCACCGTCGGCAAGGACGTCCTCGGCGCGTTCCTCGACCGGGTGGCGCGCGACGGCGACGCCTGGACGGGCGCCGACCGTCCGGCCGGTGATGTCACCGCGTCGCCCGACGCGTACACCGTCCGCCTCGGCCGCACCCGGCCCGTCCAGGCGCTGACCGTGCTGGCGCTGCCGGGCACCACCGGCGAAGTGCAGGCGCACATCCCGGGCGAGGGCTGGCGCCCGCTGGCCCCGCTGGCCGCCGCCGGCTGGACCCAGCTCGACACCGGGGGCGTGCGGGCCGACGCGGTGCGGGTGTCCGGCGGCTCGGCCGCCGTGCGGCGCCTGGTGCCCTGGTACGCCGACGATCCGCAGGCCCATCTGGCGCTGGCCCGCACCGACACGGACGCGGAGATCGGCGGCGCGGCGCAGAGCGTGACGGCGTCGGTGGCCGCGATGGGGCCCGAGGACGTGCGGGGCGCGCTGACCGCGAAGCCGCCGCAGGGCATCACGGTGCGCCTGCCGCAGGACACGACGGTGGCCCGGGGCACCAGCGCCGACGTGCCGGTCGAGGTGAGCGTGGCCAAGGGCACCCCTGCGGGCGAGTACCAGGTGCCGCTGTCCTTCGCGGGGCAGCAGACCGCGCTGACCGTGCGGGCCTACCCGCGCACCGGCGGCCCCGACCTGATCGCGGGCTCGATGGCGACCTCGTCCGGCGACGCGGACCCCGCCTTCCCGGCCCGCGCGGCGGCCGACGGCGACCCGGCGACCCGCTGGGTCTCGGCCCCCGACGACGGCGCCTGGTGGCAGGCCGAGCTCGCCGGGCCCGCCCGGGTCGGCCTGGTGGTGCTCCAGTGGCAGAGCCCGGGCGGCGCGGCGTATGCGGTGCAGGTGTCGGCCGACGGGCGCAGCTGGCGTACGGCGGCGACCGTGGGCGGGTCCAAGGGCGGCCGTGAGGCGCTTCACATGGACCAGAAGGACGCCCGCTTCATCCGGGTCCAGGGGATGAAACGGGCGGCCGGGTCGGGCTACGCGCTGTGGTCGGTGGAGGCGTACGCCGTCGCCGGGGACGGCTGAGCCGGGCCTACGCGGAGATGCCGTCGATGCGGGCCAGGGCGTCGTCCGCGCCGAAGGGCTGGAGGTAGGGCAGCCAGCGCGGATCGCGGTGGCCGGTGCCGATGATCCGCCAGGCGAGGCCGGTGGGCGGGGCGGGCTGGTGGCGCAGCCGCCAGCCGAGCTCCATGAGGTGGCGGTCCGCCTTGACGTGGTTGCAGCGGCGGCACGCGGCGACGACGTTCTCCCAGGCGTGCTGGCCGCCGCGGCTGCGCGGGATGACGTGGTCGACGCTGGTTGCGACGCCACCGCAGTACATGCAGCGCCCGCCGTCCCTCGCGAACAGGGCACGGCGGGTCAGCGGAACGGGCCCCCGGTAGGGGACCCGTACGAATCTCTTGAGCCGCACGACGCTGGGCGCCGCGACGGCACGGGTCGCGCTATGCATGAAGGCGCCGGATTCCTCCAGGCTGACGGCCTTGTTTTCGAGGACGAGGACGAGCGCGCGGCGGAGCGGTACGACGCCGAGGGGCTCGTACGACGCATTGAGGACCAGGACGTGCGGCACGGGTGCCTCCTATTACGCCGGCGGCGCGTGGCTCGCGCCGGGACGATCTGCTCTCCAGTCTCTCCTCATGGCTGGTCGAAGCGCCACCACGTCCAGGTAACGGGCTCGAAGTGTTTTCGACCACACCCCCCTTCTTTCCCAGGCTGGCGGGCCCTCTCCCCCGAACACGTCAACGGAGCACAGCTCTTGCCCCGTTAGTGTGGTGGGTCTGCCGCCGTCTTCGCCGGCACCGCAACGCTGGAGGTTCCTGCCGTGAACTGGTCCGCCGTCCTGGCCGACGGATCGCCGCCGCCCACACCCGCGACGCTCCAAGACGCCCAGAAGTCGGCCACCCAGGCCGCCGGCTGGGTGGAGCAGAACTGGTCGACGTGGCTGTACGTCGGAGTCCGCATCCTCCTGATCCTCGTCATCGCCTCGGTCCTGCGGGTCCTGGTCCGTCGGGCCCTGACCAAGCTCATAGAGCGGATGAACCGCAGCGCCCAGGCCGTGCAGGGCACCGCGCTCGGCGGTCTGCTCGTCAACGCGGAGCGCCGCCGCCAGCGCTCGGAGGCCATCGGCTCGGTGCTGCGCTCGGTGGCGTCGTTCCTCATCCTGGGCACGGCCGCCCTGATGGTCCTCGGCGTCCTGAACATCGACCTGGCCCCGCTGCTCGCCTCGGCGGGTGTGGCGGGCGTGGCGATCGGTTTCGGCGCGCGCAACCTGGTCACCGACTTCCTGTCCGGCGTGTTCATGATCCTGGAGGACCAGTACGGCGTCGGCGACTCGATCGACGCGGGGGTCGCCTCCGGCGAGGTGATCGAGGTCGGGCTGCGGGTGACGAAGCTGCGCGGCTCGGACGGCGAGATCTGGTACGTGCGCAACGGTGAGATCAAGCGCATCGGAAACCTGTCCCAGGGCTGGGCGACCGCCGGGGTCGATGTCCGGGTCCGCGCGAGCGAGGACCTGGAGCGGCTGCGGACGGTGATCAACGAGGCGGGCGAGTCCATGGCGAAGGAAGAGCCGTGGAACGAGCGGCTGTGGGGTCCGGTGGAGATCCTGGGCCTGGACGAGGTGCTGCTCGATTCGATGGTGGTGCGCGTGTCGGCGAAGACCATGCCGGGCAAGGCGCTGAGCGTGGAGCGCGAGCTGCGCTGGCGGATCAAGGTGGCCCTGGACGCGGCGGGCATCCGCATCGTGGGCGGCCTGCCGCTCGCGGAGGAGCCGCCCGCCGCGGACGCCTCGGCCGCGACGGCCGCACCCTCCGCCCTGGCCAACCCTGCCTCCCCCCAGTCCCTGGCCACGGCCCCGATCCCGAACCCGAATCTGTCGAAGTAGCCGGAGCAGGGGTACGCCGGGGGGGCCGCTCGCGCAGTTCCCCCGCGCCCCTAACCCCTCCTTCGGCCTCGGACCGTGCGTGGTTGCTCGCGCAGTTCCCCGCGCCCCTAGCAGGGTTGTCCTTGGCTCCCAGTGCCACTCAGCCACCGACCACCTCACGATGCGCGGCGCGTACGATCTCGCCCGCTTCCAGAACCGCGGCGGCCCGCGCGTCGGGGTCCGGGCTGTCCACGGCCCGCTCGGCAGCGTGCAGGCGCCGGGCCGTCTCCGGATGTCGTTCGATCTCCACGATGACACCCCACCGTGAAGCTCCTCGAAGAACTCGGGCAGCCGGGACGGGGCGACGGCCTGCCGGAGAGCGGGGAGGGTGAGCTCGGGCCTGGGAATGACCGTCCCGTCGTCCTCTCTGTACGGCGCGCTCCCTCCAAGTGCTCCAAGTCCCCCGAAGGACCGGTCCTGCGCCTCACCCCCTCCGCCTGGGCGGCCTTCACCGCCGGGCTCGGGCGGGCCGCAGGGCAGTGAACCACCAGCCCCGTCCCGGCACCGCCAGGTAACGCTTTGGTAGCCGTCGGGCCCCTGGCCATTGACGTGCTGCCGACAGGCGCCCTACGTTCCTCTCATCAGATAGGAAACTTTCCTAACAGTGGTGTGGAGAAGCGGCGCCGAAGGGCAGGGGGATTCGTCGTGGCCGGTACTACCCCGGGAACGCCGCGCGTACTCCGCGCCATGAACGACCGGGCCGCGCTCGATCTGCTCCTGGAGCACGGGCCGCTCTCGCGGACCCGCATCGGCAAGCTCACCGGGCTCTCCAAGCCGACCGCCTCGCAGCTGCTCGCCCGTCTTGAGGCGGCCGGGCTCGTCGTCGCCACCGGCACGACCGAGGGGCGCCCGGGACCCAACGCCCAGCTGTACGCGGTCAACGCGCACTCCGCCCACGTGGCGGGGCTCGATGTGACGCCCGGGCGGATCCGCGCCGCCGTCGCCGATGTGGCGGGCAGTGTCGTCGGGGAGTTCGAGGTCGCCACGCCCGGACGGCGCGCCGAGTCCGTGGTGCGGCAGGTGACCGACGCCCTCGACGGCGCGGTGAAGGCCGCCGGGCTCTCGCGGGCCGATCTGCACCGGGTCGTCATCGGCACCCCGGGCGCCTTCGACCCCGGCACCGGCCGGCTGCGCTACGCCTCCCACCTGCCCGGCTGGCACTCGCCCACCCTGCTCGACGAACTCGCGGCGGCCCTGCCGATGCCCGTCGAGTACGAGAACGACGTGAACCTGGTCGCCATAGCCGAGCAGCGCCTCGGCGCGGCCCGTGGCCACGACGACTTCGTCCTGCTGTGGAACGAGGGCGGGCTCGGCGCCGCCCTGGTCATCGGCGGGCGGCTGCACCGCGGGTTCACCGGCGGCGCCGGCGAGGTCGGCTTCCTGCCGGTGCCCGGCGCCCCCCTCGTGCGCCATGTGACGAAGGCGAACTCCGGCGGCTTCCAGGAGCTGGCGGGCGGGCAGGCGCTGCCCCGGCTCGCCCGTGAGCTCGGGGTCGGCGACATCCCAGGCGGGGCCGCCCATGAGGTGGCCGCCGTCCTGATCGCCCGGGGCGCCGAGGCCGAGCAAGGCCCCGAAAAGGACCTCCTGAAGGCGTTCGCCACCGGACTCGCGACCGGACTCGCCTCCATGGTCGCCGTACTCGACCCCGAACTCGTGGTGCTGTCCGGCGGGCTGATCTCCGCCGGGGGCGAGCCGCTGCGCGAGCTCGTCCAGCGAGAACTGAGCGAGCTGGCCGCCTCCCGGCCCCGGCTCGTCGTCGGGGAGGTCACCCGACTCCCCGTACTGCGCGGCGCGTTGGAGGCCGCCCTCGCCGCCACCCGCGACGAAGTCTTCGACACCGCACGCTGAATAACCCGCACCTCACCCCCTCCACCCCCTCGTCGGGAGACACCTCCATGCCCGCAATCCGCCGGAAGTCGGCCGTCGCACTGGCCGCGACCGCCTCGATAGCCCTGTTCGCCTCCGCCTGTACGGGCCAGAGCAGCACCAGCGCGAAGGACGACGCGTCCAAGGACACGACCATCACGTTCTGGCACGGCTGGAGCGCCCCCAACGAGGTCAAGGCCATCCAGGCCGACGTGGACGCCTTCCAGAAGGCGCACCCCAACATCCACGTCAAGGTCGTCGGCAACATCAACGACGACAAGATCAACCAGGCGCTGCGGGCGGGCGGTTCGAGCGCCCCGGACGTGGTGTCGTCGTTCACCACGAACAACGTCGGCAAGTTCTGCTCCTCCAACGCCTTCGTCGACCTCGCCCCCTTCCTCAAGAAGGACGGCATCGACCCGGCGAAGACGTTCCCCAAGACCATGAACGAGTACACCCAGTTCCAGGGCAGGCGCTGCACCCTGCCGCTGCTCGGCGACTCCTACGCGCTCTACTACAACAAGGACGCCTTCACGGCGGCCGGGATCGCCGAGGCGCCCAAGACCTGGTCGGAGTTCGAGGCGGACGCCAAGAAGCTGACCAAGCCCAAGGGCGACTCGTTCGAGCAGCTCGGCTTCATGCCGAACTACCACGCCTACGAGACGACGACCGAGCACTACCTCGCCCAGTGGTCGCCGACGTACTTCGACGCGAGCGGCACGTCGAACATCGCCAAGGACCCGGCCTTCGAAAAGGGCCTCGCCTTCCAGAAGCAGCTCGTCGACGACCTGGGCGGCTTCGCCAAGCTGGAGAAGTTCCGCAGCTCCTTCGGCGAGGAGTACGGCGACACGAACCCGTTCAACACCGGCCAGGTCGCGATGTCGATGGACGGCGAGTGGCGGCTCGGCATGGCGATGGACAGCAAGCCGAAGTTCACCATCGGGGTGGCCGCGCTGCCGGTGCCGGACGACCAGGTGGGCACGTACGGCAAGGGCTATCTGACCGGCACCATCGCCGGCATCGCCGCGACCTCGAACAAGCAGAACGCGGCCTGGGAGCTGGTCAAGTTCCTGACCACCAACACCGACGCGGTGGTCGGCTTCGCCAACGCCATCCACAACGTGCCGTCCACCTTCGAGGCGCTCAAGTCGCCGAAGCTGCAGGTCGATCCGCGCTTCAAGACCTTCCTGGACATCGCGCAGAACGCGAACTCCACCACCACCCCGGCCTCCGTCAACGGCGGCCAGTACCTGGTGTCCCTGCAGAACCTCGGCTACGACGTCGAGAGCGGCAAGCAGGGCGACATCAAGGCGGGTCTGGCCAAGACCGCGCAGGAGATCGACGCCGCGATCGCGCAGGCGAAGTAGCCGCGCCATGAGCTCGACGTACCCACTGCGCGCCAAGCACCGCAGGTCGGCGCTGCGCACCCTGGCCTTCCTGTCGCCGTGGCTGATCGGCTTCAGCGTCTTCTTCGCCTATCCGCTGATCTCCACGGTCTACTTCTCCTTCACTCAGTACGACGGCTTCGCCGCGCCCACCTTCGACGGCCTCAAGAACTGGTCGTACGTCTTCAACCACTACCCGCTGTTCTGGCCGGCGCTGCGCAACACGCTGTGGCTGGTGATCGTGATGGTGGCCTGCCGGGTCGTGTTCGGCCTGGGCGTGGGCATGCTCATCACGAAGATCAAAACGGGTGTGGGCGTCTTCCGCACCCTGTTCTACCTGCCCTACCTGGCGCCGCCGGTCGCGGCCACCCTCGGCTTCGTGTTCCTGCTCAACCCCGGTACCGGGCCGGTCAATTCGATCCTGGGGGACCTCGGCATCCCGGCCCCCGACTGGTTCACCGACCCCACCTGGTCCAAGCCCGCACTCACCCTGCTCGCGGTGTGGGGCGTCGGCGACCTCATGGTCATCTTCATGGCCGCGCTCCTGGACGTCCCCAAGGAGCAGTACGAGGCCGCCGAGCTGGACGGCGCGTCCGCCTGGCAGCGGTTCCGCTACGTCACCCTGCCGAACATCTCGCCGATCGTGATGTTCGCGGTGGTCACCGGGGTCATCCAGGCGATGCAGAGCTACACCCAGCCGCTGGTGGCGGGGAAGGTCGCCTCCGGCATCATCGGCAACTCGGGCCAGCAGTTCGAGCCCGGCTATCCCGACAAGTCGACGCTGACGCTCCCCCAGCTCGTCTACAACCTGGGCTTCCAGCGCTTCGACTACGGCTCCGCCTGTGTGGTCGCCCTTGTCCTGTTCGCCCTCTCCATGGCCTTCACGGCGCTTTTGATGAAGCGCCGCGGCGGACTCATCCAGGCAGGTGAGTGACATGACGTACGCCCTTCAGGCAGCGGTCACGACCCCGGCGGCCAAGGTGGCCCGCCGCAAGGCCGCGCTCCAATGGATCGCGGTGCACTCGCTCGGCGTCGCGGCGGCGCTGTTCTTCGTGCTGCCCTTCGTCTTCCTGCTGCTCACCTCGCTGATGGACAACCAGCAGACGCTCACCCGGGACCTGATCCCGCACCACTGGGCGTGGTCCAACTACCGCAAGGTGTTCGACACCCCGGGCTTTCTGACCTGGTGGAAGAACACGCTGCTGTACGCGGGGCTCGGCACCGTGCTGAGCGTGGTGTCGTCCGTGCCGGTCGCCTACGCGCTCGCCAAGTTCCGCTTCCGCGGCCGCAATCTGTCGCTGATGCTGGTCATCTCGATGATGATGCTGCCGCCGCAGGTGATCATCATCCCGATGTACCTGTTCTGGGCGAAGCAGCTGGACCTGTCCGGCACGCTCTGGCCGCTGATCATTCCGCTGGCGTTCGGCGACGCGTTCACCATCTTCCTGCTGCGGCAGTTCCTGATGACCATCCCGAACGAGTACCTCGACGCCGCGAAGGTCGACGGGTGCGGGGAGCTCAGGACGCTGATCAAGGTGGTGCTGCCGATGGCGCGCCCCGGCATCGCCGCCGTCGCGCTCTTCCAGTTCTTCTACGCCTGGAACGACTACTTCGGACCGCAGATCTACGCGTCCGACACGCCGGCGTCCTGGACGCTCAGCTACGGCCTTGAGTCCTTCAAGGGCGCGCACCATACCGACTGGAACCTGACCATGGCCGCGACCGTTCTGGTCATGGCCCCCGTGATCCTCGTCTTCTTCTTCGCACAGAAGGCTTTCGTCGAGGGCGTCACACTGACCGGAGTGAAGGGCTGATCCGCATGCCGCAGTCGATCGGGGGACAACCCCCGAACCCCCGGCCGAAAAAGATCGCAGTGGTAGGGGGCGGGTCCACATACACCCCCGAACTCATCGACGGCTTCGCCCGGTTGCGGGACACCCTGCCGGTCGGTGAGCTCGTCCTGGTCGACCCGGCCGCCGACCGCCTGGAGCTGGTCGGTGGGCTCGCCCGGCGCATCTTCGCCAAACAGGGCCACCCCGGGAAGATCGTCACCACCTCCGACCTGGACGCGGGTGTCGCGGACGCCGATGCCGTACTGCTCCAGCTGCGCGTCGGCGGGCAGGCGGCCCGCCAGCGGGACGAGACCTGGCCGCTGGAGTGCGGCTGCGTCGGCCAGGAGACGACGGGCGCGGGGGGCCTGGCCAAGGCGCTGCGGACCGTGCCGGTCGTCCTGGACATCGCCGAGCGGGTGCGCCGGAGCAACCCGGACGCCTGGATCATCGACTTCACCAACCCGGTGGGCATCGTGACCCGCGCCCTGCTCCAGGCCGGGCACAAGGCGGTCGGGCTGTGCAACGTGGCCATCGGCCTCCAGCGCAAGTTCGCCGCCCTGCTCCACGTGGCGTCGTCCGAGGTCCACTTGGACCACGTCGGCCTCAACCACCTGACCTGGGAGCTCGGGGTGCGCCTCGGCGGGCCCGCCGGGGAGAACGTGCTGCCGAAGCTCCTCGCCGAGCACGGCGACGCCATCGCCGACGACCTGCGGCTGCCCCGCCAGGTGCTCGACCGGCTCGGCGTGGTCCCCTCGTACTACCTGCGCTACTTCTATGCGCACGACGAGGTGGTGCGCGAGCTCGGCACCAAGCCGTCGCGCGCGGCCGAAGTCGCTGAGATGGAGCGGCAGTTGCTCGCGATGTACGGCGACCCGGCGCTGGACGAGAAGCCCGAGCTGCTCGCCCAGCGCGGCGGCGCCTTCTACTCGGAGGCCGCCGTCGACCTGGCGGCCTCGCTGCTTGGCAGCGGGGGAAGCCCCGTGCAGGTCGTCAACACGTACAACAACGGCACCCTGCCCTTCCTCGCCGACGACGCGGTGATCGAGGTGCCGGCCCGGGTGGACGGGCGCGGCGCGGTGCCGCTGCCGGTGGCCGAACTCGACCCGCTGTACGCCGGGTTGATCGCGCACGTCACCGCCTACGAGGACCTCGCACTGGAAGCCGCCCTGCGCGGCGGGCGCGACCGGGTGTTCCGGGCGCTGCTCGCCCATCCGCTGGTCGGGCAGTACGAGTACGCCGACGGGCTCACCGACCGGCTGATCGCGCACAACCGGGAGCACCTCGCGTGGGCATGAGTGTGCTGGCGATCGACGCCGGCAACAGCAAGACCGACGTGGCGATCGTCGGGGCGGACGGAGCGGTGCTCGGCGCGGCCAGGGGCGGCGGTTTCCAGCCGCCGTCGGTGGGCGTGGAGGTGGCCGTGCACATGCTGGCCGGCACGGTGGAGGAGGCCCACCTCGCCTCCGGGATCACCGCACCGCTGCGGGTCGAGCACGTGTCGGCCTGTCTGGCCAACGCCGATCTGCCCGTCGAGGAAAGGGAGTTGGCGGCGGCCCTGCGGGCGCGCGGCTGGGGGGACTCCGTGCGGGTGCACAACGACACCTTCGCGATCCTGCGTGCCGGGCTGCCCAGCGGCGCCGAGCCGTGCGGGGTCGCGGTGGTGTGCGGCGCGGGCATCAACTGCGTCGGCATGACGCCCGACGGGCGCACCGCCCGCTTCCCCGCGCTCGGGAAGATCTCCGGCGACTGGGGCGGGGGCGGCGGGCTCGCCGAGGAGGCCCTGTTCTTCGCGGCGCGGGCCGAGGACGGCCGCGGCGAGCCGACCGGGCTCGCGGCCGCGCTGCCCGCCCACTTCGGGCTCGCCTCGATGTACGAGCTGATCGAGGCGCTGCACCTGGAGAAGATCCCGGCCGCGCGCCGCCACGAGCTCGCTCCGGTGCTGTTCGCGGTGGCGGCGGCGGGGGACCGGGTGGCGCGGGCCGTCGTCGACCGGCAGGCCGAGGAGATCGTGGCCCTGGCGGTGGTCGCCCTGGACCGGCTCTGCCTGCTCGGCGCTCAGACGCCGGTGCTGCTCGGCGGCAGCGTGCTCGCCGCCCGCCATCCACAGCTGGACGACGGCGTACGCGAGCTCCTCGCGGCCCGCGCCCCCAAGGCGGTGCCGCTGGTGGTGACCACATCTCCCGTGCTCGGTGCGGCCCTTCTGGGCCTGGACCAGGTGGCCGCCCCGGAGTCGGCCTACGCCCGGCTGCGCGCGCAGTACGCGTAGCCGCAGCCGTTCGGCCTCCGTTCGGGTGCGTTCGGGTCCCTGGGGAACCGAACGGATCCGGTCCGCGTATACATGATGGGGAGGCGGGGCAGGTGGCAGAGACGGGGCGCGGCAGGTAACAAGATCCATACAACCCTGGATGGTTGTCGGTGCCTGCCGCCATACTGCCTACGCAGCGACCGAGGGGGAGGTCAGGTGGCGAATCCGCCGAATGTGCGCGAACCGGGGTCGCGGCAGCCCGCGGCTCAGGTGCCGGCGCAGCCGCGCCCCGGCATCCGCCGAGCGGGGTCCCCCCTGCTCGAACGGGGCCGGGGGCTCGGCGAGAGCTGGGCCGGGACCCGGGGGCGGCTGAGCGCCGCCGCGAAGACCGAGCCCGGCCGCCTGTGGATCATCGGTACGGTCGTTGCGGTGCTCGTCGTCGCGTTCGGCGGCATCACCGCCTGGGAGGTCTCGGACCGCTCGGCCGCCGCCCAGGACGTGGTGAGCCGCAGCCAGCCGCTGAGCGCCGACGCGGCATCCATCTACCGCTCCCTCGCCGACGCCGACACGGCCGCCGCGAGCGGATTCCTCGCGGGCGGCCAGGAGCCCCTCGATGTGCGCAAGCGGTACGACACGGACATCGCGACCGCGTCCCGGCTGCTCGTCAAGGCGGCCGGGAACACCTCGGGTTCGGCCGAGTCCGCCCAGCAGATAGCCAGGATCAACGAGCAACTCCCGCTCTACAACGGCCTGGTGGAGCAGGCCAGGGCCAACAACCGGCAGGGCTTCCCGGTCGGCGGCGCCTATCTGCGCTTCGCCAACCAGAAGATGACCACCGAGCTGCTGCCGGCCGCCCAGAAGCTGTACGAGGCGGAGACCGGACGGCTGTACGAGGACTACGGGCAGGCCGACACCTGGCCGTACATCGCGACCGCGCTGGGCGTGGTGGCGCTCGGCGGGCTCGGCTGGGCCCAGCGGCGCAACTACCGGCGTACCAACCGGGTGTTCAACCAGGGGCTGCTCGCGGCGACCGCCGCCTCCACGGTGGTGCTGCTCTGGCTGGTGGTGGGGCACGCGGTGGCCGCCCACGACCTGTCCACCTCGCGCTCGCACGGCCAGGAGTCGCTGAAGGTGCTCAACGACGCCCGGATCAGCTCGCTCCAGGCCCGCGCCAACGAGAACCTGACCCTGGTCGCCCGGGGCGCGGTGCTGGAGGACGGCAAGGACAAGTACGAGGCGGACTTCACCAAGGAGATGTCGACGCTCTCCGCGAAGCTCGGCGCCGCGGTGAACCTGGCGGACGACAAAGCGGGCGACGCCCCGGTGAAGGACGCCCAGGCGAACATGGCCCAGTGGCAGAGCCGCCACGCGGCGGCCCGCAAGACGGACGACAGCGGTGACTACGACGGCGCGCTGAAGCAGGTCATCGGCGCGACGGGCTCCACCGGGGAGTGCTTCGACAAGGTGGACGCGGCCCTGGACTCGGCGCTCGCCCACGAGCAGCAGGAGTTCACCACCGCCGCCAGCGACGGCCGCGACGCGCTGACCGGCCTGCCGGTGGGTGCCGCGCTCCTCGCGGTGCTCGCCGCGGCGGGCGCCGGCCTCGGCATCAGCCGCCGCCTCGCGGAGTACAGGTGAGCGGCATGGACAGCGGCAACGGACGTGCCGCCGACGGCGGACGGGCGAGAGGGGTCGCGATGAGCGGCGCGAAGGGCTCGGCGGATCCGGCGGAGCCGACCGCCCCCGGCACGGACGCGTCCGGCGGCCGTACCCGCCGCACCGCGCGTCGCGGGGCCGGGCGGCTGCGCGGCTGGGGCGGTGTCGCCGGAATGGCGCTCGCACTCGCGGTCGCCGCCTCCGCGCTGGTCCCGCTGACCCGGCACGGCGGCGCCGACACCGCGGCCGCGGTCGCGGGCCCGGGATACGCGCAGGGCCTGCAGGCCAAGGCCGACAGCTGCAAGGACCCGGAGGCGAGCCTGCCCCCGTCGGCGGCGGGCGGGCCGAACCTCGACGCCATCAAGAAGCGCGGCAAGCTGATCGCGGGCGTCGACCAGAACAGTTTCCGCTGGGGGTACCGCAACCCGGCGACGGGCACCCTGGAAGGTTTCGACATCGACCTGGTGAAGGCGATCGCGAAGAACATCCTGGGCGACGAGAACGCGGTCATCTACCGCGCCATTCCCACCAGTCAGCGCATCCCCGCGCTCCAGAACGGCACGGTCGACGTGGTCGTACGGACGATGACCGTCAACTGCACCCGTATCAAGCAGGCGTCGTTCTCGACCGCCTACTTCGAGGCCGGCCAGCAGGTGCTCGCGCCCAAGGTCTCCGGCATCAAGGGCTTCGACTCCTCGCTGAACGGCAAGCGGGTCTGTGTGGCGGCGGGCTCCACCGCCTTCGACGCGCTGAAGGCCGACCCGCACGGCACGGACTACCAGGACTTCACGGTCCCCAACCAGCTGGACTGCCTGGTCCGGCTCCAGCAGAACCTGGTGGACGCGGTCGTCACCGACAACGCGCTGGCCGCCGGACAGGCCGCGCAGGACCCGGCGGTCCAGCTGAAGGGCAGCCCGTTCACCACCGAGTACTACGGCGTCGCCGTCAAGCTCGGCAACGACGACCTCGTGCAGCGGATCAACCAGGTCCTGGTGGACTACCGCAACGGCGGGGACAGCAGCCCCTGGATGACGGCGTACCGCAAGTGGCTCGCCGCGGACCTGCCCGGGATATCCGGGCCGCCCGCCCCCAAGTACCGGGCAGGATGAGCGAGTTCATGACGGCGAACCACAGAGCGGAGACGTGATCGATGGGCGCGGGATCCTCCCCCAGCTCCACCGGGGGACCCCCGGGGCCGGTGATGGACCGGGACGAGGTGGACCGTGCGCTGGCCCGCCTCGGCGCCGAGCACGAGGCCGTCGAGACCTCGCTGCTCGCCCTCCAGGACCATGCCGGGCGCCGGCTCCTCGAAGGCGCGGGGCTGACCGGGGTCACCAAGGAGCGCTGGGCGGCCGCCGAGCAGTCGATCTCCCTGCTGTGGGCGTACTTCGACGCGTACACGGCGGCCCTGGAGTCCGCGCGCGAGCTGCGCGACCGGCGCCGCTGGCCCACCCGGGACGATCTGGCGGAGCTCACCGAGCGGCTGCGCGGCGAGTCCGTGACGCTGGCCGGGGCGGCGCTGCACAACGCGCCGACGCTGACCGGCCCGGCCCGGCTGACCGAGCGGTTCACCCTGGGCGAGCTGGTGAACCGGATGAACGAGCTGTACGCGCACTCGCTGGACCTGGTGGTCGCCGCCGACGCGGTGTGGTCGGCGCTGCCCGCCCGGATAGACCTCCTGGCCGCCGAGCTGCACCGCACCCGGGGTCTGGCGCACTCGGTCGGGGTGCGCCCCGGCGAGCACCCCTCGGGCGACGATCTGGAGTCGATCACGGCCGAACTGGCCGAGCTGCGCGCCCAGGTGGTGTCCGACCCGCTGGCGTTCTGGGTGCCCGCGCCGGGCAGCTCCGCACCGGGCGGCGGCCGTCCCGACACCGGGCGCTACGACCGGGCGGCGCGCGCCCTGGAGGACGTACGCCGCGAAATTGACGCGGTCCTGACGGTCCGGCAGGACGCCGAGCAGCGGCTCGTCCGGTTGCGCGATGTACTGTCGCGAGCGGATCGCACGCTGGCCGAGGCCCGGTCGGCGCGCGGCGAGGTCCTCGCGAAGATCGCTGCCAGCGAGGTGCCCGCCGTGAGCGGCCCGTCGATCGTGCTCCAGGAGCAGCTGGCCACCGCCGCCGAGTACCGCAGGCATGCGCAGTGGCACCGGCTCTCGCCGCTGCTCGAATCCCTTGAGCGGGAGGCCGAGGACGAACTGCTGCGCGCCCGCGAGTCGTTGACGGCGGTCACCGCGCCGCTGGCGGTCCGCGCGGAGCTGCGCGGGCGGCTCGACGCCTACAAGGCGAAGGTGGCCCGGCACGGCATGGCCGAGGATCCGCTCCTGATCGAGCGGTACGACGCGGCCCGCCGGATGCTGTGGTCGGCGCCCTGCGATCTGCGCGTCGCCGAAGAGGCGGTGCTGCGTTATCAGCGGGCGGCGGCCGATGTACTGGTCCCGCGACAGCCCGGGCCCGTTGACCAGAGGGGGGATTCGTGAGCGAGAACGCCAAGTGCCAGCGCCCTGGCTGCGAGGGTTCGTACGAGGACATGGGCGGCGGTGAGCTGTACTGCGACACCTGCGGGCTGGCGCCGGTGGTGTCCCCGAACGGGACTTTGTCGTCGCCGCCGACCGGGATCACCGGTGGCGGGCACGGCTCGGCCTCGCAGTCCTCGCGCTCGTCCTCGCGCAGTTCGTCGCGGTCCTCGCGGTCCTCGACCTCGCGCCGCTCGGTGTCGGGGCGGCTGTCCTCGCTGACCGGCAGCGGCTCGCACTCGCGGTCGGTGTCGGTGCGCAGCTCGGGCGCGGCGGCGAGCGCCTCGGCGCGCAGCCGGCTCGGCGCGGGCCTGGTGTCGGTGCCCGAGGTGCCGCGCCCCGATCCGCGCTCCGCGGTGATGGAAAACCCCGAGGTTCCCGAGCGGAAGCGATTCTGCTCGCGTTCGGACTGCGGGGCGCAGGTGGGCCGTTCACGCGGCGAGCGGCTGGGGCGCACCGAGGGCTTCTGCACCAAGTGCGGCCATCCGTACTCCTTCGTACCGAAGCTGCACGCGGGCGACATCGTGCACGGCCAGTACGAGGTGGTGGGCTGTCTGGCGCACGGCGGGCTCGGCTGGGTCTACCTCGCCGTCGACCGCGCGGTCTCCGACCGCTGGGTGGTCCTCAAGGGCCTGCTCGACACCGGCGACCAGGACGCGATGGCCGCGGCGATCTCCGAGCGGCGCTTCCTCGCCGAGATCGAGCACTCCAACATCGTGCGGATCTACAACTTCGTGGAGCACCTGGACCAACGGACCGGTTCGCTGGACGGCTACATCGTCATGGAGTACGTCGGCGGCAAATCGCTGAAGGAGATCGCCAACGAGCGCCGCACGAGCGACGGCAAGCGCGATCCGCTGCCCGTCGAGCAGGCCTGCGCGTACGGGATCGAGGCCCTGGAGGCGCTCGGCCACCTGCACAGCCGCAACCTGCTGTACTGCGACTTCAAGGTCGACAACGCGATCCAGACCGAGGACCAGCTGAAGCTGATCGACATGGGCGCGGTGCGCCGCATGGACGACGACGAGTCGGCGATCTACGGCACGGTCGGCTACCAGGCCCCGGAGGTCGCCGACCTCGGCCCCTCGACCGCCTCCGACCTGTACACGGTGGCGCGCACGCTCGCCGTCCTCACCTTCGACTTCCAGGGCTACACGAATGTGTACGCGGACAGCCTGCCGGACCCCGACACCATCGAGGTGTTCCGCAGGTACGAGTCGTTCTACCGGTTCCTGGTCCGGGCCACCGACCCGGATCCGGCGCGCCGGTTCGCCTCCGCGCAGGAGATGGCGGAGCAGCTGACCGGGGTGCTGCGGGAGGTCGTGGCGCTCCAGACGGGTCGGCCCAGGCCCGCGCTTTCGACGCTGTTCGGCACCGAACTGCGCGTCACGGACACCAAGTTGTTCGCGGAGCTGAGCGGGGACGCCTCGCGCCTGGGGGCGCGGGTGGCGCCGGTCGGCCGCCGCGGCCGCAAGGCCCTGGCGGCTGCGGCGGCCCCGGCGACGGCGGCCGTCCCGGCCGGCGCCCCGCCGCTGCCCGCCCTCGCGCCGGACCCCGGCCACCCGCCGACGCAGCCCGCGATCCCGCTGCCCCGCACCGGGGCCCCGGGCGGCGCAGGCGAGTACGCGGCCTCGCCGCTGTTCGCCGCCCTGGACCCGCGCGCCACCTCGCTCGCGCTGCCCGTGCCGCACGTGGTCGCGAGCGACCCCAACGCCGGGTTCCTCGCGGGTCTGATGGCCGCGGCCCCCGCCGAGCTGATCGCCGCGCTGCGCTCGGCGCCGACGGGCTCCGTCGAGCTCAGACTGCGCGAGCTGCGGGCCCGGCTCGACATGGACGAGCGGGTGTCCGCCGCCAAGGCGCTGGAGTCCCTGGAGCACGACCACCCCGACGACTGGCGGGTGGTCTGGTACCGCGGCCTCGCCTCGCTCGCCGCCGGCGACAACGAGAACGCGGCGCTCTCCTTCGACGCGATCTACGACGCGTTCCCCGGCGAGCCCGCCCCCAAGCTGGCGCTCGGCGTGTGCGCGGAGGTGCTCGGCCAGCTCGACAACGCCGCCGAGTACTACCGCCTGGTGTGGGCGACCGACCCTAGCTATGTCAGCGCCGCCTTCGGCCTGGCCCGGGTGCAGCTCGCGGCCGGCGACCGCGTCAGCGCCGTACGGACGCTGGAGTCGGTGCCCGAGGCGTCGATCCACTACACCGCGGCGCGGGTCGCCGCGGTCCGGGCGCGGCTGCGCAGCCGCGCCCCGCGGGACCCGCTGATCGAGGACCTGCGGGCGGCCGCCGCCCAGGTCGAGGCGCTCGACGCGTTCGGGCTCGACGCCGTACGGCGTGAACAGCTGGCGACCGAGGTCCTGGGCACCGCCCTGGACTGGGTACTGTCGGGGAGCACCGGCGCCGGGCAGGCGAAGACCGCACTGCTCGGCAGCGAAGTCGACGAGCGGGGCCTGCGCTTCGGTCTGGAACGTTCGTACCGGGTGCTCGCCCGGCTCGCGCAGCGCGGCGAGGAAAGGATCGACCTGGTGGAA
Organism: Streptomyces sp. NPDC050485; assembly: GCF_044458185.1. Taxonomy (NCBI): domain Bacteria; kingdom Bacillati; phylum Actinomycetota; class Actinomycetes; order Kitasatosporales; family Streptomycetaceae; genus Streptomyces; species Streptomyces sp. NPDC050485. The sequence goes on from NZ_JBITHR010000001.1 coordinate 411,080, forward strand.
CGGGCCAACCGATTCCGCCCACGGACCTGGGTGTGACGATGTCGCAGACGCATCAGCTCGCCGCCTGCCCCGGCTGCGAAGAGCCGCTGGAGCCGGGGGACCTGTTCTGCGGTGCCTGCGGGTACGACCTGTCGGCCGTGCCCGAGCCGCCGCGGGACCACCCGACGATCGTCATGGGCGGGGAGACTCCCGGGTGGCCGGCCGCCCACGAGGCGGACGGCGCCGGGCAGCCCGCGCCCGTACAGCTGCCGACGGATCTGCCGGGTACGGACTCGGGCGGCGGCCAACTGCCGCAGCCGCCCGCAGGGTTCGGCCCGCCGGGCGTGGGCGAGGAGCGGCCCGAGGAGTACGCGCCCCCCGCGCCCGACCCGCGCGCCGCGGAGCCGGCCCCGGACACCCATGTCGCAAGGCCCCCCGCGGCCGGTGCCAAGGTGTGCGTGGCGTGCCGGGCCGGCCGGGTGGACGACGACGGCTACTGCGAGAACTGCGGGCACGCCCAGCCGCGCGAGCGCGACCACATGGAGCAGGAGCTGGACTCGGTCTGCGCGGTCAGCGACCGCGGGCTGCGCCACCACCGCAACGAGGACTCCTTCGCGCTGTCCTCGACGGCGCTGCCCGACGGCTCCCCCGCCGTCGTGGCGATCGTCTGCGACGGGGTGTCGTCGGCGACCCGCCCCGACGAGGCGTCCGCGGCCGCGGCGGTCGCCGCCAACGAGTCGCTGCTCGCGGCACTGCCGCAGGGCACGCATCCGCAGCAGGCCATGCACGACGCGATCCTGGCCGCCGCCGGTGCGGTCAACTCCCTTGCCACCGAGTCGAGTTCGGCCGTCGAGCACGATCCGCACCGGCACCAGAACGCGCCCGCCTGCACCCTGGTGGGGGCGGTCTCGGCGGGCGGTCTGCTGGTGGTGGGCTGGGTCGGCGACAGCCGGGCGTACTGGGTGCCCGACGACCGTAGGACGGCGCCCGCCCGGCTCACCGAGGACGACTCGTGGGCCGCGCAGATGGTGGCGGCCCGCCTGATGAGCGAGGCCGACGCCTACGCCGACGAGCGGGCTCACGCCATCACGGGCTGGCTCGGCGCCGACGCGTACGAACTGGACCCGCACACCGCCTCGTTCAAGCCGGACCGGTCCGGTGTGGTGGTGGTCTGCACGGACGGTCTGTGGAACTACGCGGAAGCCGCCGAGGAGATGGCCCGCGTCATTCCCGCGGACGCCGCCGCACGGCCGCTGCACAGCGCCCAGGTGCTCGTCGGGCACGCCCTGGACGGCGGGGGCCACGACAACGTAACAGTGGCCGTGCTGCCGTTCGCGGTGGACCCGCAAGGGGCAGGATCCGCCTACTAGCGGGTGTCCGACCCTATTTCGCCATTTCTCGCACTTACTTCACTTCGGGTCCACGGAGCCTCAAGGAGCCTTTTCCGATGGCCAATTTCTCCAAGTCCACCGTGCCGCAGTTCTCGGTAGACGTGTACCAGAACGAGTTCCTTCCGGAGGGCGGCCGCGAGGTCAACGCGATCGTCACGGTGACCTCCACGGGCGGCGGCACCCTCGGCGCCCCCTTCACGGGGGCCTCGGCCGCGCCCTCCTACATACCCGGCCGGCCGCCCACCGCCGCGGTGGTGATCATGGTGGACTGCTCGGGCTCGATGGACTATCCGCCGACCAAGATGCGCAATGCCAGGGACGCGACGGCCGCCGCCATCGACACCCTGCGCGACGGGGTCGCCTTCGCGGTCGTCGCCGGTACGCACCTGGCCCGCGAGGTCTACCCGGGCAACGGCCGCCTCGCCACCGCCGACGGCCAGACCCGGGCGCAGGCCAAGGAGGCGCTGCGCAAGCTGAGCGCGGGCGGCGGCACCGCGATCGGCACCTGGCTGCGGCTCGCCGACCGGCTGCTCGGGGCCGCCGACGTCCCGATCCGGCACGGCATCCTGCTCACCGACGGGCGCAACGAGCACGAGTCGCCCGAGGACCTGCGGGCCGCGCTGCAGGCTTGCGCGGGACGGTTCACCTGTGACGCCCGGGGCGTGGGGACCGACTGGGAGGTCAAGGAGGTCACCGGGATCGCCTCCGCACTGCTCGGCACCGCCGACATCGTCGCCGATCCGGCCAACCTCGCCGCGGACTTCACGCAGATGATGGAGAACGCGATGGGCAAGGAGGTCGCGGACGTGGCGCTGCGGCTGTGGAACCCGGTCGGCGTGGAGATCAAGTTCGTCAAGCAAGTGGCGCCCACCGTCGAGGACTTGACGCACCGTCGCACCGAGGCGGGCCCGCGCGCCGGGGACTATCCGACCGGCTCCTGGGGCGACGAGTCCCGCGACTACCACGTGTGCGTGCAGGTCCCCGAGGCCGGCGTCGGCCAGGAGATGCTCGCCGCCCGCGTCTCGCTCGTCGTCCCCGACCGCGAGGGCGGTCCGGCGCAGACGCTGTCACAGGGTCTGGTGCGGGCGGTGTGGACCGACGACATGGCGGCGTCCACCTCCATCAACCCCCAGGTCGCGCACTACACCGGCCAGGCCGAACTGGCACAAGTCATCCAACAGGGGCTGGATGCGCGCAAGTCCGGAGATGTCGACGGGGCGACCGCGAAGCTGGGCCGGGCGGTGCAGCTGGCCGCCGCCTCGGGGAACGCGGATACTGCGAAACTGCTTGCGAAGGTGGTGGACGTCGTGGACGAGGTGACCGGTACTGTGCGACTGAAAGCGAAGGTCGCGGAAGCGGACGAGATGACCCTCGAAACGCGCTCCACCAAGACCGTTCGCGTCAAGAAGTAGCCAGAAGCGAACAAGAAGTAGCCACAGAAGTAGCTACACCCGAGAACCACAGAGAACCACCCAGAACCGCCGAAATACCGCGGCCCACCGGGCCGGACGATGAGAGGGGGAAGCGACTCCATGCCGACCTGCCCGAACGGACACCAGTCGGGTTCCGACGACTGGTGCGAGATCTGCGGCCATCGCATGGGTGCCGTGCCGCCGCCTCCCCCGCCACCGCCCGCGTACGGCCACCCGGGCCCGGGGGACCCGAACGCCACCGCCCAGGCGGAGCTCTGCCCGCAGTGCCGCACCCCACGCGAGGCCGGGGCGCCCTTCTGCGAGGAGTGCCGCTGGAACTTCCTCACCAATACGGCGACCTCGTACACCCCGCTGGCCCCGCAGCAGCCCATGCCGCAGCCCCCCGGCCCGGCGAACGGCCCCGGCCCTGTTCCCGGCCCCGGCCCCGGCCTGAATCTGCCGCCCGGGTTCCAGCAGGGCCCGCCGCCCGCGACCCGCGACCCGTTCGAGTACCAGAGCTCGCGGCCCTCGCAGGTGAACCGGCCCGCCGAACCGCTGGCCGCCGAGCCCTCGCAGCGCTCCGCGCCGCCGCTGCCGCCGAACGCCTTCCAGCAGCAGCCGCCCGCGCCGTCCTTCGGTGGCGGCCAGGGCGGCCCGCCTCCGCCGCCGCCCGTCTTCCAGCAGCCGGCGCCGCCCGCGCCGCCGGTCCCGCAGCCGCAGGGCGAGGACGACTGGATGCTGCCGCCGCCGTCCCAGCCCGTACCGGGCACGCGGCAGCAGACCGGCCCGGCGCAGGGCAACGACGACTGGCCGCAGCAGAGCGGACCGGCGCAGAGCGGTGACGACTGGCCGCAGACGGGGCCCGCTCAGGGCGACGACGACTGGCCGCAGGCCGTGCCGCCACCCCCGCCGGCCGCCTGGTCCATCACCATCGGCCCGGACCGGGACTACTTCCTGGCGATGATGCAGCGCAGCGGCCCCGAGGCGGCCGGGCTCAACCTGCCCGCGTACTCGCCCGAGCAGCAGCGCCCGCTGGCCGGCAACCAGATCACCATCGGCCGCCGCCGGCACTCCACGGGCGAGGCCCCCGACATCGACCTGTCGGTGCCGCCGGAGGACCCGGGCGTCTCGCACCAGCACGCGGTGCTCGTGCAGCAGCCGGACGGCACGTGGGCGGTGGTCGACCAGAACTCAACCAACGGCACCACGCTCAACGGCGGCGCCGAGCCGATCCAGCCGTACGTTCCGGTGCCGCTGCAGGACGGCGACCAGGTGCACGTGGGCGCCTGGACGACCATCACGGTCCGGCGCGGCTGACCGGCGTCTCCCGCAGGGGCCAGATGTAGGGCCCCTGCGGATCGTCCAGCCACGCCCACTGGGCGGTGCCGTCCACGGTCACCCCGAAGCGCTCGCGCCGGGGCCGCTTCTCGCGGCGCCACAGCGCGTACGCCTCGTACGGGTCGAGGCTGCCCGCCGTCAGTTCGAGCAGGAAGCGGAACAGTTCGTTGGCCACGGTCTCGCGCGGCAGCCCGCCCGCGTAAGGGACCCGCCGCGCCTGCCATCCCGTACCGCGCAGCGGCACGAAGTAGGCGGGCGTGTGCAGGAACCGGCCCTCGGCGCGGCCGGGTTCGCTCACCCGCAGCCGGATGAGGCCGGTCGCGAGCGGGGCCAGGATCACCGCGTCCGCCCGGCACTGAGCCACCCAGTCGTACGGCACTGAGCCCACCGTGCAGGTCGCCACGATCCGGTCGAAGGGCGCCCGCGCGGGACAGCCGCGCGCCCCGTCCCCGGTGATCACGGCGGGGTGGTACCCGGCCGCGGCCAGATGGGCCCGCGCGGACTCGGTGATCTCGGGGTCCAGATCGACGGTCGTGACGTTGTCGTCGCCGAGCCGGTGGGCGAGCAGCGCCGCGTTGTATCCGGTCCCCGCGCCGATCTCCAGGACCCGGTCGCCGTCGCGGATGTCCAGGGCCTCCAGCATCCGGGCCATCAGCGAGGGCTGGCTGCTGGAGGAGACGAGGTCGCCGTCGCGCAGCCGGGTGGCCAGCGGGGCGTCCGCGTAGGCCCCCGTCAGCCAGCGTTCGCGCCGCCCGGGGTCGGGGTCCTCGCCCCACAGCCGGTCGTGTTCGCCCCAGGCGCTCTCGTAGTAGTACGGCACGAAGAGATGGCGCGGCACCTCCTGGAACGCGGCCCGCCAGGCCGGGTCCGCCAGCGCCCCGCCGGCCACGATCTCCCGCACGAGGGCCCGCCGCAGCACCCGGTCCGCACCGTACGCACTCATACGTCCACTGTGCTGCGCCGGAGCCCGGGAGGCGAGTGGTCCTACGCCCCCGGTCCTCGGCCACCGGGTCTGAGACCATGGAGGGGTGCCGGACCGCCGGCAGAGTGGGGCAGGCCGAATGACATTGCGAGGGTGTTCAACGTGACCGAGATTCCGCGCGGCACGCTTCAGGAGCAGACCTTCTACGAGCAGGTCGGCGGCGAGCAGACCTTCCGCCGGCTCGTCCACCTCTTCTACGAAGGCGTCGCCGACGACCCGCTGCTGCGGCCGATGTACCCCGAGGAGGACCTGGGCCCGGCCGAGGAGCGGCTCGCCCTGTTCCTGATGCAGTACTGGGGCGGCCCGCGCACCTACAGCGACGGCCGGGGCCACCCGCGGCTGCGGATGCGGCACGCCCCCTTCACGGTCGACCGGGCCGCGCACGACGCCTGGCTGCGCCACATGCGCACCGCGGTCGACGGCCTCGGCCTCTCCCCGGAGCACCAGGAGACGCTCTGGAACTATCTGACGTACGCGGCCGCGTCGATGGTCAACTCGGCGGAGGGCTGAGCCCTCCGGCATCCGTCCCGGGGTCAGACCGGGCTGACGGTCAGCCCGCCGAGCCCCGCGCGGCGTACCGCGACGGAACCGTACGGTGTGCGCAGCCGCAGCCACGGGCCGGAGGCGAAAAGGGCCACCGGCTCGGGCGCGGACGGCGCGCCCGCCGGGGCGAGCACCCGCACCGGCCGCAGGAAGCCGAGTGACTGGGCCGCGTGCACGGCCCGCAGCGGCAGTTCGGTCGAGCCGAGCGTCCGGGACCAGATCTCGTGCCCGATCACATCGCGCTCGGCCCGGTTGCGCCGCGCCTCGGGCAGCGCCTCGTCCCGGGCCCGGAATTCGGCGACGGCGGCCGCGACCGCACCCCGCATCTGCTCGGCTGCCGGCAGCCCCGGCACCGGCTGCCAGCCGCCGCGCGGCGGCAGCACCCCGGCCCACGGCGGCCCGGTGACGGCCCCCGGAACCCGCGCGGTGGAGGCCGGCTCGTCCAGGGACTCCAGGAGTTCACCGGCGGAGACGGTCACGTCGAGGGCGACGGACTCGTCCCGGAGCCGGGCCGTGCGGATGGCGAGCACCTCGAAGGAAGGCGGCCGGCCGAAGACGGCCAGCGCCCCGCCGCCCGCCTGCAGCCGTACCGCGGCGGCCCGGTCGTAGTGGATCAGCCGGCCGAGGAAGGCGGCGAGATCCGCCACCTCCCTGGCATCGGCGAACCGCAGCACGGCGTTCACGCCGCGGCCCGCTCCGGCCCGTCGCCCCGGACGCCGTCGTCCACGTACTCCTGGAGGAAGGCCTTCTCCTCGGCGGTGATCCGCCGCGGCCGCCCCGCCGCCAGGTCGAAGGGCACGACGACGGTGGACGCCGCGACGTACACCTGGCCGCCCTCACCCGGGTCCTTGATCTCGTACGAGATGGTCAGGGACGCCGCGCCGATCTTCGTCACCCACGACTCGATGGTCACCGGCTCGTGCCGGTGCACCAGCGGCCGCTTGTAGTCGATCTCGTGCCGGGCCACGACGGACCCGCCCTGGAACGACGGCGAGCCGTCACCCGGCGCCAGCCGGAACATGAAGTCGATGCGGGCTTCCTCCAAGTACCGGACGAAGACCGCGTTGTTGACGTGCCCGAAGGCATCCATGTCCGACCAGCGCAGCGGGCAGCGGTAGATATGACGGGCCACGGTCACTCAGCCCCGGGTGAGCTTCTTGTACGTGGCGCGGTGCGGCCGCGCCGCGTCGGCACCCAGGCGCTCGACCTTGTTCTTCTCGTACGACTCGAAGTTGCCCTCGAACCAGTACCACTTGGACTCGCCCTCGTAGGCGAGGATGTGGGTGGCCACCCGGTCCAGGAACCAGCGGTCGTGGGAGATCACGACGGCGGCGCCGGGGAACTCCAGGAGCGCGTTCTCCAGCGAGGAGAGCGTCTCGACGTCGAGGTCGTTGGTCGGCTCGTCGAGGAGCAGCAGGTTGCCGCCCTCCTTGAGCGTCAGCGCCAGGTTGAGGCGGTTGCGCTCACCGCCGGAGAGCACGCCCGCGGGCTTCTGCTGGTCCGGGCCCTTGAAGCCGAAGGCGGACACGTACGCCCGCGACGGCATCTCGACCTGCCCGACGTTGATGTAGTCCAGCTCGTCCGAGACGACGGCCCACAACGTCTTCTTCGGGTCGATGTTGGCGCGGCTCTGGTCGACGTACGAGATCTTGACGGTCTCGCCGATCTTGACGCTGCCGGAGTCCGGCGTCTCCAGGCCCTGGATCATCTTGAAGAGCGTGGTCTTGCCGGCGCCGTTGGGGCCGATGACGCCCACGATGCCGTTGCGCGGCAGGGTGAAGCTGAGGTCGTCGATGAGGACCTTGTCGCCGAAGGCCTTCGAGAGGTTGTTGACCTCCACGACGATGGAACCGAGGCGCGGGCCCGGCGGGATCTGGATCTCCTCGAAGTCCAGCTTCCGCATCTTGTCGGCTTCGGCGGCCATCTCCTCGTAGCGGGCCAGACGCGCCTTGGACTTGGTCTGACGGCCCTTGGCGTTGGAGCGGACCCACTCCAGCTCTTCCTTGAGCCGCTTGGCGCGCTTCTCGTCCTTGCGGCCCTCGACCTTCAGGCGGGACGACTTCTTGTCCAGGTACGTGGAGTAGTTGCCCTCGTACGGGATGGCGCGGCCGCGGTCGAGCTCCAGGATCCACTCGGCGACGTTGTTCAGGAAGTACCGGTCGTGGGTGACCGCGACCACGGCGCCCGCGTACTTCGAGAGGTGCTGCTCCAGCCAGTTCACCGACTCGGCGTCGAGATGGTTGGTGGGCTCGTCGAGCAGGAGCAGGTCCGGGGCCTCGATGAGCAGCTTGCAGAGCGCCACGCGACGCTTCTCGCCACCGGAGAGGTTGACCACGGGCCAGTCGCCGGGCGGGCAGCCCAGGGCGTCCATGGCCTGCTCCAGCTGGGCGTCGAGGTCCCAGGCGTTGGCGTGGTCCAGGTCCTCCTGGAGCTTGCCCATCTCGTCGAGCAGCGCGTCCGAGTAGTCGGTCGCCATGAGCTCGGCGACCTCGTTGAAGCGCTTGAGCTTGCCCATGATCTCGGCCGCGCCGTCCTGGACGTTCTCCAGGACGGTCTTCGACTCGTCGAGCTTGGGCTCCTGCATGAGGATGCCGACGCTGTACCCGGGCGACAGGAAGGCGTCGCCGTTGGAGGGCTGCTCAAGTCCCGCCATGATCTTGAGAACGGTGGACTTACCGGCACCGTTCGGGCCGACCACACCGATCTTCGCGCCGGGCAGGAAGCTCAGGGTGACGTCATCCAGGATCACCTTGTCGCCGTGCGCCTTGCGCGTCTTGCGCATGGTGTAGATGTACTCAGCCAAGAGAAACCGTCCGGCAGATTGATGTGTGGGCAGATACACCCCATCTTGCCAGTCGTCCACACCCCGACGGAAACGGCCCCGGTACGCGAGGCGTACCGGGGCCGCTGCCCGTTACCGGGCGGTCACTCTGTGCTCAGCACGTGCCTTACTGACCGGCGCTCTTCCTCTTGCGGAGGAAGAACACCGCGCCGCCGCCGAGCAGCACCAGGACGACGGCCGCACCGGCGATCATCGGGGTGGCGCTGGAGCTGCCGGTCTCGGCGAGGTTGGTGCCGTTGGTCCCGGTCGAGCTGCCGCCGGCCGAGGCCGGGCTGGGCTTCGAGGACGGGGTGGGCGTACCGGAACCGGCGGTCTTGCAGTTAAGGACGCCGGAGAAGTGCTGACCGGCGATGGTGAAGTCGTACTTCTCGTTCTCCGCGACGGGGAACAGCACGGTCTGCGAGCCGCCGGCCGGGATCGACGCGATGGTCTTGCCGCCGACCTTCACCGGGTAGGCCTCGTCGCCCTTGTTGCTGACGGTGATGTCCACGCCGCCCTTGGCGCAGTCCTTCTTCACCGACACGGCCGGGATGGCACCCTGCTTCGCCCAGGTCAGCTTGGCGTCCGCCTGGACCGTCGAGTCGCTGGAACCGGCCAGGATCTGCGTCTGGCTCTTGGAGTCACTGGCGAACGCGCGGCCGACCGGCACCTGGGTGGCGGCCTGCAGGTGCACCGAGCCGGAACCCGGCTTGGCGGTCGCGGGCACGTCGAAGAAGAGCTGGCTGCCGTTGGCGGCGGTGGTTACGGCCTGCCCCGCCTTGTCGACGACCTTGACTCCGGCGTCCGTGAGCTCCTGGGAACGGGTGACCGTCACCTTGTCGGCGTTGGTGTGCACCGTGACCGGGCCGAGCTGCTTGCCGACCTTGCCGGCCACCGATGGGTTGTCGAGGGTCAGCGAGGCCTTGGGCTCCCCGGCGTCCTGGGCGTTTTTGACCAGCCAGGCCGCCAGCGTCTCGGCGCTCGGGTCGGTGGCGTCGACGTGGGCGCCGTCCGAGAAGCGCCAGATGGCGACCTGGGTGCCCGCGGCCGCGAGGCCGTTGGTGAGCTTGCCCGTGATGCCCGCCTTCTTGGCCAGCGCGTCGAGGTCGTTGAGGTGCGGGTAGGAGTTCTCGAGGATCCAGCGGATCTTCCCGGCGTCCTTGTTGCTGTTCAGCGAGGTGCCGCTCCACGGCGTCTCGTTGTACTTCGCCTCGGACTGCGTCGGGTTGTGCATGTCGATGCAGTACGTGCGCAGCGTGCCGCCGCCGTCGACGTTCATCCGGAACAGGCCCGCGCGGACGGATTCCTTGCTGTTGTTGTCGCCGGTGATGACGGCCTGGTCGTACGAGCCGGGCTCCAGGCCCTGGATGGTGGCGGTGGCGCCGCCCTGGCCCTGCTGGTCAGGCGTGTCCGCGACGGCCGCACCGGCGCCCGCTACGGCACCGGCCGCGACGAGTCCCGAGACGGCTATGGCGGTGACGAGGCGCAGCGCACCCCGCTTGCGGGCAGAAGGCCCGTGAACGGCTGAAAACACAGAATTCCCCTTCGGGCGAGGCTCTTTCGCAAGGTGGTGCGCGTGCACGGAGGTGCGCGTTGGGGGAAGTGCCTCGCCGGCAGACTCAAGTGCCCCGTGAGTACGCGGGAATCCTAGGGATACGGAAGTCAACGATCCGCAGCGATGACATCAGATAACCATTCTGATTCGGAATCGTTATCCCAGGCTATGCATTCCAGCCAGCGATATCGACAAATCCCCGGCACAGAAAGGGAGTTTCGGACACCCGCCGTGCTCCGCCACCGCACCCGCCTCCGCGCGACCTCCGCTCAAGTGCGCCCGCCTAGGCACCCACCGGAGCCCCGGCCGGAGCCGCCGCCGGGGCCGACTCCCATACCACCGGCGAGAGTCCATCAGGTGTCGCCGGTTCGGCTCCCGGCGCCGGGCCCCCCTCCGCCCCCTGCGTCCCGGACCGCCCGGCCGGGCTCGCCTCGCCCTTGAACACCCGCCGGAACGCGGTGGTTCCGCGCGACAAGTCGTGTCCGATCGCCAGCGCGTCGACATCCGCCGAGAACCAGCGCGGGCCGTCCTTGCGCTCCTCGTCCCGTACCTTCAACCGCCCGTGCACCACGAGCGGTTCACCGATCGAGACCGAGCCCGTCAGGTTCATCCCGAGCGCCCGCGCCGCCCACACCGTGTAGAAGCTGGTGGCGCCGTCCACCCAGCACTGCTTCTCCCGGTCGAAGCGGCGCGCGGTCACCGCGAGCCGGAACCTCGCCACCCCGCCCGTCGCCGATTCCCGCCACTCCACCTGCGTCGCCACATTGCCGACCAGCGTCACCATCGTGTCGTTCACTGCCCTCAACCCCCGTGTGCCTCGTAGCTCATAGACGGTGCGTCCGGACCCTGCGCCGGACCGTGTGTCCGAGCCCTGCCTTCAGACCCTGCGTTCCCGCAGCGCAAAGAAGAGCCCCGTCCGGCCCGGCCGTCGATCGAACCCTTGCGCTGTCGATCTCCATGCTGGACCGGACGGGGAGTCCGCGTGCAGGCCTGTGGACTACCGCCCGGTTGTGGACAACCCGCTCACCCGGCGCCCGTCACGCGGACCCGCGTGAAACCCCGCCGCCCCGGCCCGCGTGACGGCCCGCTTGACGGCCCGCTTGACGGCCCGCTTGAACCCCCTCACCGCGCCCCCACCCCCACCACCGCCGCGTACTGCTCGCGCACCTCGCGGTACCGCAGCAGTTCGGCGGAGACCGGGTCGAGGACCTTGGCCCGGCCGCAGGCCCCCGCGGCCTCCCGGAGCCGGCGTTCGGCCTCCTGCCCGTAGCGCCGTCCCGGGCCGCGCGCCGCCACCGCGCACGCCCACTCGACCAGCGGACCGCCGACGATCCCGCCCAGCATCACCAGCGCGGGCACGATGAGACCCGGCATCAGCACCCCGACGATCTGGCCGAAAAGCCACAGCCCGCCGACGATCTGAACGCCGGTCATGAGCATCTGGGCCAGCACGGCGGCCGGCCACCAGGGGGGCCTGGGTGAGGTGCCGCGTTCCAGTTCCTCCCGGGCCGCGAGCTCGTCCAGGGCCTCGGGGAGCCCTTCGGCGCCGCGCACCGCGGCCTCGCGCACGGCCTGGGCCCAGGGCGCGGGCAGCCCCGACGCGGCCTCGTCGGCGACCGTGCGGACCGCCTGCTCGACCCGCTGGCGCGCGGTGACCTGCTCCTCGACCCGGACCTCGGAGCGGGGCCGCAGCACGGCCGGGACGCGGATCCGGTCGTACCAGCGCCACAGCCGCAGCCACGGAGTCCCGCAGGCGCGCCCGGCGTTGCGCCGCCACTCGCGTTCGGCGGCCTCGCCCGCCGCGCCGGCGCCGACCGCAGATGCCAGGCGCTCCGCGAAGTCCTTGCGGGCCCGCTCACCGAGGCGCGGCCGGCCGTCCGCGACGTACAGCGGACGCAGTTCGGCGGCGGCGGAGTCCAGGTCGGCGGCCAGCCGGCGGGCCGCGGCGCCGCGTTCCTGCACGAACCGGCCGAGCTGTTCGCGGAGTTCGCCCACGCCCTCGCCGGTCAGCGCGGAGAGTGCGAGCACCGAGGCGCCGGGCTCGCCGTGTTCGCCCAGCGCCATGCCGTCCTCGTCGAGCAGCCGGCGCAGATCGTCGAGGACCAGGTCGGCGGCCTCGCCGGGCAGCCGGTCCACCTGGTTGAGCACGACGAAGCTCACCTCCGCGTGCCCGGCGAGCGGGCGCAGATAGCGCTCGTGGAGCACGGCGTCCGCGTACTTCTCGGGGTCCACCACCCACACGATCGCGTCCACCAGCGCGAGGACCCGGTCGGCGGCGTGGCGGTGCGAGACGACCGCCGAGTCGAGGTCGGGCAGATCGACCAGGACCAGGCCCTCCAGGTCGCTTTCGGCGCTGTCGACCGGTCTGCGGCGCAGCCTGCCGGGGATGCCGAGCCGGTCGAGCAGACCGGCGGCGCCGTCGGTCCAGCTGCACGCGATGGGCGCACCGGTGGTCGGACGACGCAGCCCGGTGTCCGAAATCTGGCTTTTGGCAAGGGAGTTGAAGAGAGTGGACTTGCCGCTTCCGCTGGCGCCCGCGACGGCGACGACGGTGTGCCGCGACGAGAGGCGCTGGCGGGCCGCCGCCTCGTCGAGTACGCGGCCGGCCTCGGCGAGGGTCCGCCCCTCCAGGCGGGTGCGGGACAGGCCGACCAGCTCGCTCAGCGCGTCCAGGCGGCCCCGCAGCGCACCGACGTACGGCCCGCCGATGGGCTCGAAAGCGGCCTCGGCGGCATCCTCCTCGTCCTGCCCCTCTCCTTCCCTCTCTCCCTCTCCCGGAAGGGCTGCTTCCGCCCCCTCGCCGGGTTCGGCGGCGCGCCGCGCGATCAGCCCGTCGTCCCAGCGGTCCTCAGCCTCCTGCGTCATGCCGCTTTCCTCTCCTTCTGCACTACGGACAGCGCCGCGATCAGCCCGGCCTGCGGCTCGGGCGTCACCTCCAGCGCGTCCAGCGGCGCGAGCCGCCGTTCCCGTTCGGCGCCGAGCACCTGGTCGACGTACGTGGTGACCAGCTCACCGCCCTTGTCGCGCAGCCGCAGCGCACCCTGGGCGCCGATCCGCTCGGCGAGCCGCTCGCCCGCCCGGCGGGCCCGCCGGCCACCGAGCAGGGCCGCGGCGAGCAGCGCCGCCACGGTCTCCGGATCGGGCGCCAGCGACCGCTCCATCTCCCGCACTTCGTCCTCGGCCAGCTCTTCGAGCACCCTGCGCCAGCGCCGCACGGCGAGCCCGATCCGGTCCTCCGGGTCCTCATGGCGTACGGCTTCGGCGAACCGCCCCGCGGCGGGCTCGCGCGCCCACGCCTCCCTGACCCGCTCGTCGGCGGCGGCGGCCGCACACCGCAGCAGTTCGGCGAGGCTGTCCACGAGCGCGTCCAGGAGTTCCGCGGAAGTGGCACTGCCGGGGTGGGCGCGCCAGCGGGTGATCGCGTCCCCGGCGAGCACCTCGCCCGCCCGCACCCGGCGCCGCACCCGGGCGCCCTCCTTGGCGTACGCGTCCTCGACCGCGCCGGTGAGGCGTACGGCGGCCGCGTACTGGGCGGCGACGGCCGAAGCCAGCTCGGGCATCCGCGCGTTGAGCGATTCGATCGCGCCGGAGGCGGTGCGGGCCACGGCCTGCTGGCGGGCGGCCGGGTCCTGGCTGCGGTGGGTGAGCCAGGCGAGCAGCGGGGCGACGGCGGTGCCGGGCAGCAGCCCGTGCGAGGCCCCCGCGGACTCGGGCAGCTCGGGCACGGTGAACCGCGGCACCTCCCCGAGCCCGGCCTTGGTGAGCAACGCCCCGTACTGGCGCGACACTTCGGCCAGCACCTGGTGCGGCACCCGGTCGAGCACGGTGACGAGCGTCGCGTCGTACTCCTTGGCGGTACGCAGCAGATGCCAGGGCACCGCGTCGGCGTACCGGGAGGCGGTGGTGACCATGACCCATACGTCGGCGGCGCAGATGAGTTCGGCGGCCAGGATGCGGTTGCTGACGACCAGTGAGTCGATGTCGGGCGCGTCGAGCAGCGCGAGCCCGCGCGGCAGCGCGGCGACGGTCTCGACCCGTACCGCCCCGACGTCGTCCCCGCCGGGCAGGTCGCCCCCCTCGGCGTCCTCCTGCTGCTGCGGCAGCCATACGCGGGTGAGTTCGGGCAGTACGCGCGGCCCGGCGAACCAGTCCTTGTCGTCGGGATGGCAGACGAGCACGGGCGTACGGGTGGTGGGCCGCAGCACGCCCGCCTGGCTGACCCGGCGCCCCACAAGGGAGTTGACGAGCGTGGACTTCCCCGCACCGGTCGAACCGCCGATGACGGCGAGCAGGGGCGCTTCGGGATCTCGGAGCCGGGGCAGCAGATAGTCGTCGAGCTGTGCGAGCAGCTCGCTGCGCGTCTGCCGGGCGCGTGGAGCACCCGGCAGGGGCAGCGGGAGACGCACGGCGGCGACACTGTCGCGCAGGGCGGAGAGTGCGTCGATGAGCTGAGGCCGTACGTCCAAGGTCACCACATGCGAAGAATGCCCAACTTTGGCGGCTTTTTGAAGCGTATGGCCACTTCCGCGCGCGTCCATCCACCGCCAGGGCATACCGGACGGACACATGGGGCAGAGGGGACGAGTAGGACGCAGGCATAACGAGTGCACAACACCCTGCGCCACAAGCGTCAAAAGCGCTGCAGGATTCGCACCTGCCTGCGATTATCGGTTCGCTTCACCGAACCTCCACATCGTGCCACGCAGGTGAAGCAACCGGGACTGGGTGACAGGAGCCCTATCCTTGTCCCGGCAAGGTCAACGGCCCGGGACCCCGTCCCGGACCCGCCCCCTTGCCCGCCCGGGGCTCCAGGCCACCGAGGCCACCATTCGGCCCCCGTAGCTCAGTGGATAGAGCAGGCGCCTTCTAAGCGCTTGGCCGCAGGTTCGAGTCCTGCCGGGGGCGCTCATGTGCAACCGAGCGTCCGGCCCTCCTTCGGGAGGGCCTTTTTGCTGGTGGGGGCAGGCTAGCGGGCATGGCGTAGCAAGGGCGTAAGACCTGGCTGAGCCCCCGGTCCCGCCCTTACCGGCAGGGCCTACGACGTAGTCGTCGTAGGCAGGTCCGGCCTGACGGGTGGGTGGTCCGGGGCCTGTTTCAGGGTGATGACCATGGTCATGCCGCCGCCCGGGGTGTCCTCCGCCGCCAGCGTGCCGCCCATGGCCTCGGCGAAGCCGCGGGCCACCGCGAGGCCGAGGCCGACTCCCGCGCCGCGCGGGGCGTCGCCATAGCGCTGGAACGGCGCGAAGATGCGGTCCTTGGCCTCGTCCGGGACGCCCGGGCCCTGGTCGGCGACGCGGACCTCGACCCGGTCGGCCATGGCGCTCGCGGACACCAGGACCCGTTCGCCGGGCGGGCTGTACTTGACCGCGTTCTCCACGATGTTGGCCACCGTGCGTTCGAGCAGCCCCGCGTCCACCGCCACCATCGGCAGGTCCTCCGGGATGTCAAGGACCACGCTGTGCTCGGGTACGCCGCCCAGCGCCATCGGCACGACCTCGTCGAGGTCGATCCCGCGGATGATCGGGGTGACCGTGCCGGTCTGGAGCCGCGACATGTCCAGGAGGTTGCCCACCAGGTGGTCCAGGCGGTCGGCGCCCGCCTCGATGCCTTCGAGCAGCTCCGCCTCGTCGGCCTCGGACCACTCCACATCGTCCGAGCGGAGCGACGTCACCGACGCCTTGATGGAGGCGAGCGGGGTGCGCAGGTCGTGGCTGACGGCGGCGAGCAGCGCGGTGCGGATGCGGTCGCCCTCGGCGTACAGACGGGCCTGGTGGGCTTCCTCCTGGAGGCGTTGGCGGTCCAGGACGACCGCGGCCTGGGCCGCGAACGCGCCCAGCACGCGCCGGTCCTCGGCGGGCAGGACGCGCCCGGAGAGCGCGAGGGCCATGCGGTCACCGACCGGCATGTCCACGTCGGCGTCCTCGGGGCGGGTGGCCGGAGCGGGTCCGATGCTGCCCGTGCGGGTCCACGGCTCGACCTCGCTCGTACGCTCCAGAAGGGCCACGGACTCCATGGCGAAGGTCTCCCGGACGCGTTCCAGCAGGGCGTCGAGGCTGGTCTCGCCGCGCAGCACGCTGCCCGCGAGGAAGGAGAGGATCTCGGACTCGGCGCGCAGCCGCGCGGCCTGGTGGGTGCGCCGGGCGGCCAGGTCCACGACCGAGGCCACCGACACCGCGACCAGGAAGAAGATCGCTATGGCGACGATGTTCTTCGGGTCGGCGATGGTGAGTTCGTGGACCGGCGGGGTGAAGTACCAGTTTATGAGAATCGAGCCCAGCGCCGCCGAGGCCAACGAGGGCAGCAGACCGCCGAGCAGCGCCGACCCGACCGTCAGCGAGAGGTAGAGCAGCATCTCGTTGGCGAGGCCGAGGTCCATGCTGATGCGGGTGAGCAGCACGGTGAGCAGCACCGGGCCGATGACTCCGGTCAGCCAGCCCCACAGGATCCGGGTCCGGCCGAGCCGCGCCCCGCGCGCCACCGGCAGACCGCGCCCGCGCGCGGCCTCCTCGTGCGTGACGATGTGTACGTCGAGATCGGGACCGGAGTCGCGGGCGACCGTGGCGCCGACGCCCGGCCCGAAGAGGTACTGCCAAGCTCTGCGGCGACTCGTGCCCAGCACGATCTGCGTCGCGTTGACCCCGCGTGAGAAGTCGAGCAGGGCCGGCGGCACGTCGTCGCCCACCACGTGGTGGAAGGTGCCGCCGAGGTCCTCGACCAGGGTGCGCTGGACGGCGAGTTCCTTCGGTGAGGCGGCGGTCAGGCCGTCGCTTCTCGCGACGTATACGGCCAACACCTCACCGCCCGCGCCCTTTTCGGCCAGCCGGGCCGCGCGGCGGATGAGCGTGCGCCCCTCCGGTCCACCGGTCAGACCGACGACGATGCGCTCGCGCGAGCCCCAGATCTTGTTGACCCGGTGCTCGCTGCGGTACTCCGTCAGATACTCGTCCACCCGGTCGGCGACCCACAAAAGCGCCAACTCCCGCAGTGCGGTGAGGTTTCCGGGCCGGAAGTAGTTGGAGAGGGCCGCGTCGACCTTCTCCGGCTTGTAGATGTTGCCGTGCGCCATGCGGCGCCGCAGCGCCTGCGGCGACATGTCGACAAGTTCTATCTGATCGGCCCGCCGGACGAACTCGTCCGGGACGGTCTCCTGTTGCCGTACGCCCGTTATCGACTCGACCACATCGCCGAGCGACTCCAGATGCTGGATGTTGAGGTTGGAGACGACGTCGATGCCGGCCGCCAGGAGCTCTTCGACGTCCTGCCAGCGCTTGATGTTGCGCGTGCCCGGGATGTTGGTGTGCGCCAGCTCGTCCACCAGGACCACCGACGGGCGGCGCTCCAGGACCGCGTCCACGTCCATCTCGGTGAAGACGGTTCCGCGGTATTCGATCTCGCGCCGGGGCAGCAGCTCCAGACCGTGCAGCATCACTTCGGTGCGCGGCCTGCTGTGGTGCTCGACGAAGGCGACGACGCAGTCGGTGCCGCGCTCGATCCTGCGGTGTGCCTCGGACAGCATCGAGTACGTCTTGCCGACACCCGGCGCCGCGCCGAGGTAGATGCGGAGCTTGCCGCGTGCCATTGTTCCGATCTCTGTGGTCGCTGCGGATGGCGGGGCCAGGCCGGTCCCTGCCTCATTGCTGCTGAGCCCTGTTTACTGAATCCGGGTCACACCTCGAAGCGGTACCCCATGCCGGGGGCGGTGATGAGGTAGCGCGGATGGGACGGATCGACCTCCAGTTTGCGCCTCAACTGGGCCATGTAGACCCGGAGATAGTTGCTCTGGGTACGGTAGCTGGGCCCCCACACCTCCTGGAGCAGCTCGCGCTGGGTGACCAGTCGGCCGCGGTTGCGGACGAGGACTTCGATCAGATGCCATTCGGTGGGGGTGAGCCGGATCTCCTTGCCGCCGCGCCTGGCCTTCTTGGCGAGCAGATCAATGCTGAAGCCCTTGGTGGTGACGACGCCCTGCTCCGCTTCGGCCTGGGTCTCGGGGCCGGTGCGCCGGGTGGCCGCCCGCAGCCGGGCGAGGAGTTCGTCCATGCTGAACGGTTTGGTGATGTAGTCGTCGGCGCCCGCGTCCAGCGCGGCGACCTTCTCGTCGGAGGTGTTGCGGGCCGAGACCACCAGGACCGGCACCCGGGAGAAGCGACGCAGCGCCTTCATCACGTCGAGGCCGTCCATGTCCGGAAGCCCGAGGTCGAGCAGCACCGCGTCCGGTTGACTCGCGGCGGCCAGGCGGAGCGCCGTCTGCCCGTCGGACGCGGCATCGACGACGTATTTTCGCGCCCTGAGGTTGATCTCAAGAGCCCGTACGAGCTGTGGTTCGTCCTCGACCACCAGCACCCGGGTCATCGGTGTGCCGCCTTCCTGTTGTGCCATGCGTCCAGAGGGAGCCCGGGAACGGGCGCGGGTGTGCCGAGGGGCGGGAGCCCGCGGCGGGAAGTTCCCGGACCGCCGGCCCCCGCCCCTCGCGGTAAGCCGATCACTTCTGGACGAGTTCCTTGAGCGCGATGTTGAGCTTCAGGACGTTCACGCGCGGCTCCCCGATGAAGCCGAGGATCCGGCCGTCCGAGTTCTCGTCGACGAGCTTCGCCACCTGCTTGACGTCGAGGTGGTTCTTCTCGGCCACCCGGTGGACCTGGATCTTCGCGTACTCCGGAGAGATCTGCGGGTCCAGACCCGAACCGGAGGAAGTGACCGCGTCGGCGGGCACGTCGGCTGGGTTCACCTTGTAGTCGGCGGTGGAGTTGTCCTGGACGACCGCGTCCTTGGCGTCCTTGACCTGCTTGATCAGCTTGTCGTTGTCACCCGACAGGTTCGTCGCACCCGACACGATCAACTGGTACTGCGTGTTGACCGTGTTCGCGGCCAGCCCGTTGGAGGGGCGCGGCTGGAACCACTTCAGGTCCGGCTGCGCCTGCTCGTCGGCGTTGTTCGGGTCCTTCTTCGGGAGGTTGTAGCTCTGCCCGATCAGCTCCGAACCGACCACCTTCCCACCGGACTTGATCTCGGAACCGTTGGCCTTGTTACCGAACGCGGCCTGGGCGATGCCGGTCACGACGAGCGGGTAGATGACCCCGCACACGACCGTCAGGACCAGCAGCGCGCGCAGACCTGCGCCCAGCAGACGGGCGGTGTTTCCCAGCGAGTTATTCATGACCGATCAGCCGATTCCGGGGATGAGGGAGATGAGCAGGTCGATGATCTTGATGCCGATGAAGGGCGCGATCAGGCCGCCGAGGCCGTAGATGCCGAGGTTGCGGCGGAGCATCTTGTCGGCGCTGGTCGGCTTGTACTGCACGCCCTTCAGCGCGAGCGGCACCAGCGCGATGATGATCAGCGCGTTGAAGATGACCGCGGACAGGATCGCGGACTCGGGGCTGTGCAGGCTCATGATGTTGAGCTTGTCCAGGCCCGGGTAGACCACCGCGAACATCGCCGGGATGATCGCGAAGTACTTCGCGACGTCGTTGGCGATCGAGAAGGTCGTCAACGCGCCCCGGGTGATGAGGAGTTGCTTGCCGATCTCGACGATCTCGATCAGCTTGGTCGGGTTCGAGTCGAGGTCGACCATGTTGCCGGCCTCCTTCGCGGCCGACGTACCCGTGTTCATCGCCACGCCGACATCGGCCTGCGCGAGGGCCGGGGCGTCGTTGGTGCCGTCACCGGTCATCGCGACCAGCTTGCCGCCGGCCTGCTCCCGCTTGATCAGCGCCATCTTGTCCTCGGGAGTGGCCTCCGCGAGGAAGTCGTCCACACCCGCCTCTTCGGCGATGGCCTTCGCGGTCAGCGGGTTGTCACCCGTGATCATGACCGTCTTGATGCCCATCCGGCGCAGCTCGTCGAACCGCTCCCGCATGCCTTCCTTGACGACGTCCTTGAGGTGGATGACACCCAGGACACGGGCGCCCTGCTCGTCCTGGACGGCGACGAGCAGCGGCGTGCCACCCGCCTCGGAGATCTTGTTCGCCAGTACGTCGGCGTCCTCGGCGACCTGGCCGCCCTGCTCCTTGACCCAGGTGATGACCGAACCGGCGGCGCCCTTACGGGTCTTGCGTCCGTCCACGTCCACACCCGACATACGGGTCTGGGCGGTGAAGGCCACCCATTCGGCGCCGGCGAGTTCGCCCTGGTGGCGCTCGCGCAGGCCGTACTTCTCCTTGGCGAGGACCACGATGGAGCGGCCCTCGGGCGTCTCATCGGCCAGCGAGGAGAGCTGGGCCGCGTCCGCGACCTCGGCCTCCGTGGTGCCCTTGACCGGCACGAACTCGGATGCCTGCCGGTTGCCCAGCGTGATGGTGCCGGTCTTGTCGAGCAGCAGCGTGGAGACGTCGCCCGCTGCTTCAACCGCCCTGCCGGACATGGCCAGTACGTTGCGCTGGACCAGGCGGTCCATGCCCGCGATACCGATCGCGGAGAGCAGCGCGCCGATCGTCGTCGGGATCAGGCAGATCAGCAGCGCGGCAAGGACGATCATCGACTGCTCGGCCTTCGCGTACATCGCGAACGGCTGGAGCGTGACGACGGCCATCAGGAAGACGATCGTGAGGGACGCCAGCAGGATGTTGAGCGCGATCTCGTTGGGCGTCTTCTGCCGGGACGCGCCCTCGACCAGGTTGATCATCCGGTCGATGAACGTCTCGCCCGGCTTCGTCGTGATCTTGATGACCACGCGGTCCGACAGCACCTTCGTACCGCCGGTGACGGCCGAGCGGTCGCCGCCGGACTCCCGGATGACGGGAGCGGACTCGCCGGTGATCGCCGACTCGTCCACCGACGCGACGCCCTCGACCACGTCACCGTCGCCGGGGATGATGTCGCCGGCCTCGCAGACGACCAGGTCGCCGATCTTGAGCTCGGTGCCCGGCACCTGCTCCTCTGAACTCCCGTTCAGACGGCGGGCGATGGTGTCGGTCTTGGCCTTGCGCAGGGTGTCGGCCTGCGCCTTGCCGCGGCCTTCGGCGACGGCCTCCGCCAGGTTGGCGAAGATCGTGGTCAACCACAGCCAGGCCGCGATCGCCCAGCCGAACCAGTCGCTCGGGTTCTTGATCGCCAGGACGGTCGTGAGGACCGAGCCGATCTCCACCACGAACATGACCGGAGACTTGATCATGGTCTTCGGGTTGAGCTTCTTGATCGCGTCCGGGAAGGACTTGACCAGCGCCTTCGGGTCGAACAGACCCCCGCCGACCTTGCCCTGGTCCTTGTGACCCGTCGGGACGTCGCTGTGCGGGGCCCGGGTCGGAGTGGCAGTGGACATCTCGTCCTCGTGCTTCAGGTTGGTGGTCATGACGCCAGCCCCTCGGCCAGCGGACCCAGCGCGAGCGCGGGGAAGTAGGTCAGACCGGTGACAATCAGGATGGTGCCGACCAGCAGGCCCGTGAACAGCGGCTTGTTGGTACGCAGGGTGCCCGCGGTCTCCGGGATCGGCTTCTGCTCGGCCAGCGAACCTGCCAGAGCGAGGACGAACACCATCGGCACGAACCGGCCGAGCAGCATCGCCAGACCGATCGAGGTGTTGAACCACGGGGTGTTCGCGTTGAGGCCCGCGAACGCGGAGCCGTTGTTGTTGGCGCCCGAGGTGTAGGCGTACAGCACCTCAGAGAAGCCGTGCGCACCCGAGTTCGCCATCGAGTCCAGGGTCGACGGCATGGCCATCGCGATACCCGTGAAGATAAGGACAAGCGCCGGGGTGACGAGGATGTAGCAGGCCGCGAACTTGATCTCGCGGGTGCCGATCTTCTTGCCCAGGTACTCGGGCGTGCGGCCGACCATCAGACCCGCGATGAACACCGCGATGATCGCCATGATCAGCATGCCGTAGAGACCGGAGCCCGTACCGCCCGGCGCGATCTCGCCGAGCTGCATGCCCAGGAGCTGGATGCCGCCGCCGAAGCCGGTGAAGGAGGAGTGGAAGGAGTTGACCGCGCCCGTGGACGTCAGGGTCGTGGCCACCGAGAAGATCGCCGAACCGCTGATCCCGAAGCGGGTCTCCTTGCCCTCCATCGCGCCGCCCGCGACGTTGAAGGCGGGGCCGCCGTGGTGGAACTCGGTCCACATCATCAGGACGGTGAATCCGACCCAGATGGTGACCATCGTGGCGAGGATCGCGTAGCCCTGCTTGACCGAACCGACCATCTTGCCGAAGGTCCGGGTCAGCGCGAACGGGATGACCAGGATCAGGAAGATCTCGAACAGGTTCGAGAGGCCGTTGGGGTTCTCGAAGGGGTGGGCCGAGTTGGCGTTGAAGTAACCGCCGCCGTTGGTGCCCAGCTCCTTGATGGCCTCCTGCGAGGCGACCGCGCCGCCGTTCCACTGCTGCGAGCCGCCCAGGAACTGGCCGACCTCGTGGATCCCGGCGAAGTTCTGGATCGCGCCACAGGCGACCAGGACGATCGCGCCGATCACCGAGATCGGCAGCAGGATGCGTACGACACCGCGCACCAGGTCCGACCAGAAGTTGCCCAGCTCACCGGTGCGCGAGCGGGCGAAGCCCCGTACCAGGGCGACGGCGACCGCGATGCCGACGGCGGCCGACACGAAGTTCTGCACCGCCAGACCACCGGTCTGCACGACGTGGCCCATGGCCTGCTCGCCCGAGTACGACTGCCAGTTCGTGTTGGACACGAAGGAGGCGGCCGTGTTGAACGCCTGGAACGGGTCGATCGACACGAAGCCCAGCGAGCCCGGCAGCGAGCCCTGCACCCGCTGGATCAGGTAGAGGAAGAGGACGCTGACCGCGGAGAAGGCGAGGACACCGCGCAGATAGGCGGGCCAGCGCATCTCGGTGGACGGGTTGGCGCCGATGGCCTTGTAGATCCACTTCTCGACACGCAGGTGCTTGTCGGAGGAGTAGACGCGGGCCATGTAGTCGCCGAGGGGACGGTATGCCAGGGCCAGCGCCACAGCGAGCGCGAGGAACTGGAGCACACCGGAGAGGACAGGTGACATGTCGGGGCTCAGAACCTCTCCGGGTAAACGAGGGCGAGGACGAGGTAACCCAGCAGGGCGACGGCCACGATCAGACCGACAATGTTCTCGGCAGTCACAGCTTTGCCACCCCCTTGGCGATGAGCGCCACCAGCGCGAAAACCGCGATCGTGGTGACGACGAAGGCCACGTCGGCCATCGTGAACTCCTGAGAGAGGTTCGAAAAAGAACGGACGCCATGAGGAAACCGCCTCCGACGGCGTTTGCGCGTTCCGTTGACGGGCCTCTTACGGCCATTGGCGTCCCTTTGACGGGACTCTTACGCCGGTACGAACAGCCACCCACCGACCTGGGGATATATCGGCACGCTCTACGCCGAACCGGTCATTTTCCCGAGGGGGTCTCACCGCTTTCCAGCCGGATGGACGAAGGTCGGCCAAACCCCCGTGTACGGGATCCTGACAGGACACTGACACCCGGGCGGCGAGGCGCCGTCAGAGGGGCGTAAAACTCCGCTCATCGGGCGGAGAGCGGCTTCTCCGTCGCCTAGATTCGTGTGCTGCCGCTCACTGACAGTCGCGGACATCCATGGCCGGCCCGCACTCGGGCCGTGC
This sequence comes from Streptomyces sp. NPDC050485, assembly GCF_044458185.1. Lineage (NCBI taxonomy): Bacteria > Bacillati > Actinomycetota > Actinomycetes > Kitasatosporales > Streptomycetaceae > Streptomyces > Streptomyces sp. NPDC050485. Next base: position 434,645 of record NZ_JBITHR010000001.1, read on the forward strand.
TCTTCCAGAGTCCCGGCATGAGCGGTGACCTGCGGCGATGTCTCGCCGCATCGCGTCCCCACCAGAAGGTCACCCTCGATGCCTCCCGCCGCCCCCCAGCAGGCCCAGACCGTCCCCGCCCCCAGTGGTCCGCCGCCCCGCAATCCCCGGCTGCCCCGGCCCGGCGGGCCCCCGCACCGGCGTGCGCGCCGCCCCAGCGGCCTCTTCGAGCCCGTACAGCTGGTCACGTCGTTCCCCGACGCGCTGCGCAAGCTGCATCCGCGGGCCCTGGTGCGTACCCCGGTCCTCTTCGTGGTCTCGGTCGGGGCGGTGCTCACCACGCTCTCCGCGCTCATCCACCCGTCCGTCTTCACCTGGGTGATCAGCGTCTGGCTGTGGCTCACGGTGATCTTCGCGAACCTCGCCGAGGCCGTCGCGGAGGGCCGCGGCAAGGCGCAGGCCGAGTCGCTGCGCCGGGCCCGTACGGACACGGTGGCACTGCGCCTTCGCGACAACTGGCGGGTCGGCACCGATCTGAGCAGGGCGCGGACGGAGGCGGTCGCCGCCACCGACCTCAAGCCGTTCGACTTCGTCCTCGTCGAGGCGGGCGAGCTGATCCCGGCGGACGGCGATGTAGTGGACGGGGTCGCCGCGGTGGACGAGTCGGCGGTGACCGGCGAGTCCGCGCCGGTCATCCGCGAGTCCGGCGGCGACCGCTCCGGCGTCACCGGCGGCACGACGGTGCTCTCGGACCGGATCGTCGTCCGCGTCACCTCACGCCCCGGGAACTCCTTCCTGGACCGGATGATCGCGCTGGTCGAGGGCGCGTCCCGGCAGAAGACGCCGAACGAGATCGCGCTCAACATCCTGCTCGCGGCGCTCACGATCGTGTTCCTGCTGGTCGTGGTCACGCTCCAGCCGATGGCCGAGTACGCGCAGGCCGCGCAGTCCACCACGGTGCTCGTGGCACTCCTGGTGACCCTGATCCCGACCACCATCGGCGCGCTGCTCTCCGCGATCGGCATCGCGGGCATGGACCGGCTGGTGCAGCGCAACGTACTGGCCATGTCCGGCAGGGCAGTTGAGGCGGCGGGCGACGTGAACACCCTGCTGCTCGACAAGACCGGCACCATCACCCTCGGCAACCGCGAGGCCGCCGCCTTCCTGCCCATGCCCGGCGTGCGCGAGCACCACCTCGCCGACGCCGCCCAGCTCGCCTCGCTCGCCGACGAGACGCCCGAGGGCCGCTCGGTCGTCGTCCTCGCCAAGGAGCGCTACGGGCTGCGCGAACCCGCGGAGGGCGACCTCGTCGGGTCCCGGTTCGTGGAGTTCAGCGCCCAGACCCGGATGAGCGGTGTGGACCTGCGCTGGGAGAACGGCGCCGTCTCCCACATCCGCAAGGGCGCGACTGCCCAGGTCATCGAGTGGGTCACGATGTATGGGGGCCAAGTCCCGCCCGAGGCGCTCCAGTTCAGCGAAGCGATCTCGGCATCCGGCGGCACCCCGCTGCTCGTCGGTGTGCACGACTGGAACGGGCCCCGCGTCCTCGGCGTGATCCACCTCAAGGACGTCGTCAAGGACGGCATCGCGGAACGCTTCGCGGAACTGCGCCGCATGGGCATCCGCACGGTCATGATCACCGGGGACAATCCGCTCACCGCCCGGGCCATCGCGCAGGAGGCCGGGGTGGACGACTTCCTCGCCGAGGCCACCCCCGAGGACAAGCTCGCCCTGATCAAGAAGGAGCAGGAGGGCGGCAAGCTGGTCGCGATGACGGGCGACGGGACGAACGACGCCCCGGCGCTGGCTCAGGCCGATGTGGGCGTGGCGATGAACACGGGGACCTCGGCCGCGAAGGAGGCCGGGAACATGGTGGACCTGGACTCCAACCCGACGAAGCTCATCGAGATCGTCGAGATCGGCAAGCAACTCCTCATCACCCGTGGGGCGTTGACCACCTTCTCCATCACCAACGACGTGGCGAAGTACTTCGCGATCATCCCGGCGATGTTCGCCTCCGCGTATCCGGGCCTCGAAGCCCTGAACGTCATGGGCCTGCACAGCCCGACGTCCGCCATCACCTCGGCGATCATCTTCAACGCCCTGATCATCGTGGCACTCATCCCGCTCGCCCTGCGCGGCGTCCGCTACACCCCGGCTTCCGCCCACGACCTGCTCCGCCGCAACCTGGGGATCTACGGTCTCGGCGGACTCGTGCTGCCCTTCGTCGGCATCAAGCTCATCGACGTGGTCGTGTCGATGATCCCCGGGCTCGGCTGACCGGGATCAGCGGGGCCCCGGGTCGTCCTTGGACTCGACCCGGGGCCGTCACGCCGCCGTGGGGCGCGCCGCGGTGACCGTGAAGTAGTCGAGGGCGCCTTCTTCGAAGGCCCGCAGGAAGTTGCGGGGCCAAGGTACCGAGCACGTGGCGGTACATGGCCTGCTGGCGGCTGATCCGGGCGTGTTCGGGGCGGCCCGGCTCATTCCTGGCCGTCCGCTCAGGGTGCCGGGCCATGCGCCCGCGCCCCCTCAGCGGAACTCGGCCAGCCGCGGCCGCAGTCCCACGACGAGGAGCCCGGCCGCCAGGAGCAGGGCGCCGGCGGCCGTGGACGCCTGGGTGTCGACGGCGTCGCGACCGGCGGTGATGGCCGCTTCGTGGTGGGCGGCATTGATCGCGGTCACCTGGTCGAGGGCCTTCATCCAGACGCCGAAGTGAGCGTTGGAGGTGTCGGACGCCCAGCCGATGCAGAAGACCGTGGCCTCCTGCACCTTGCCCTCGGCGACGAGCCGGCGGAAGGTCCGGTCGTCCTTCTGGTAGACGGCGTACGCATCGACGGTCTGCTCGGCCGCCTCGCGCTCCCCGGCGAAGGTGATGTTGTCCAGCTCGCGCCGGTACTCGCCGGTGAACTGCTTGTCGCCGTGGTCGCGTTGATACGCCGACCAGGTCTCGGCCAGTTTCGCGTCGTACGTGCCGAGGCTCACGCCGTCGAGCCCGTACAGCTCCTGCGACTTGTTGAAGAACGACTCCTCGTACGCGTCCCTGCGTGCGGCGTCCAGCAGGAAGCGGCTCTCATCCGCGTTGGCGTCGTAGCCGATCGCCTTGGAGCGGGAGAGGGCGACCACCGAGTCGAAGGAGTCGTGGCGCGCGATCTTCAGCTGCTCCTCGGAGACCGTCAGGAGCCGGCTGCCGCACACCACCGCGACGACCGCGCACAGCGTGGCCGCGAGGAGTGCGGGGTTGAAGACACGCCGGAAGCTGCGGGCGATGCGGACCTGGAGTACCACCAGGACGACGAGCAGCAGCACCCCGAGGACGGCCTCGGTGACGAGCTGGACGGACAGGTCCGAGCGCGCGGCCTCGTACTCGCCCTCGTACACCGCGCTGTTGGCGTCGACGAGCTGGCGGGCCTGCGGCAGCAGGCGCTGTGCCAGGAGTTCGGTGGCCCGCCGGTAGTCGGCCCGGGCGGCCTCCTTGCCGCCGACGTGCCCGTCGTTCTCCAGGGCCCGGCCGACCAGCTCCTGGTAGTGCGCGAAGTCGTCGGTGAGGGCGACCACCGTGTCCTCCGTCGCCCGGTCGCCCTCGGAAGCGGCACCGAGCGTGCGCAGGGAGCGGCTGATGGTCTGCTGGGCGTCCGCGTAGAAGCCGCTCGCCTTGCTGTACGACTCGTCCAGGCGGCCCTTGCCCGTGCCCGAATCCCCGCTGGACAGCAGGATGTTGGCGGCCTGGGCATCCATGTCGTTCAGTGCCAGGTCGAGTTGGGTCGCCGCGATCGTGCGGGGCGCGGCGCGGTGCTGGATCGTGTCCCAGGTGGTGGAGAGCCCGCCGGCCGCCACCGCGATCAGGACGACGAGTCCGGCGCCGATCAGCAGGCACACCGCGCGGGCGAGCCGCAGCCGCCCCTGCGTGCTGGCCCAGTAGCGGCCGGCAGCGTACCGGAAGAGACGGACGAGCCGGGCGACGGCGGTGGGAGGCCGTCGCCCCGGCTGTCCGCTTCGCGGACCCCCTCCGGACCGCGGCTCGGGAGTTCCCCCGTGCCGAACGGCCGGCGCGGGGTCTGGTTCAGCAGTCGACGGGGCCCCCGCTCCCTGACGCTGCCCGGCACCGGCGGTGATCGCCACTCGCCCTCCAACCTCGCGCCACGGGCCGCTCGTACGTTCCCGTGCGCTGACCATCATGTGGGGCAGAAGTTCGAGTGATCGCTCGCGTTGACGCGTCCCTGACGCCCAAGACCCTTGGCTTAACGCCTACTTGACGGCTGGAATCCGGGGCCGCCCTGTTTGTACCCGGCCCGGCGTTCAGGCCTCCCGGACCGTGCCCTCCCCTGCCTCCGCCAGCGCCGCCCCGGCCTGCCCGGCGAGCGTCGCCGCCACCAGCCGGGCCTGCAGGGGAACGACTTCACCAGGCCCGGGCGTGAGCATGAACCGGCCGTAGTAGTGCCCCTTGCCGACGGCCCGCAGCTCGATCTCCTGCCCTCGCGGCCAGCCGTGGCGCTCCACGTCCCACCGGGCACCACGCGCCGCGCTGACCTCTCCGTCCTGCCCCAGCTGGGGCGGGTGGCCGAGAAGCGTTCCGTACTCGAAGCGGCAGCCGTCCAGGGCCAGCAACTCGGTGAGCTGGTCGCGGACGTGGCTGACGACGTCGTCCGCGGACGCGGCGTGCTGGGCGATCCGGGCGGTTTCGTGGATGCGGGCGAGATGGCCCGCGTCGGTGACGGTGACGACCTTCAGGCGCCGGGCCCGCGCGGCGAGCTGTGAGACCGCGAGGCCGACCACGAGCAGCAGTACGGCGGTGGTGATCTCGTCGCCGCCGGAGATGGTGAACCGCTCGTAGGGACGGGTGAGGAAGAAGTCGAACCAGAGGGCCGACGAGAGCGCGGCCAGCGCCCCGGCGCCCCGGTGGCCGTTGGCGGACACGGCCACCACGACCACCACGAGGATCAGCGCCAGATTGGTGCCCGCCACGTGCGTACGCAACGGGGTGAGCGCGGCGGCGACGGCGAGCGGACCGGCCACCGCCGTCGCCAGCGCGAGCTGGTCGCGGGTCGGGCGGGAGATCCCCGCGGGCCGGACGTGGTGCCGCAAGGCCCCTGGCAGCGTGAACCCGGACATGGCCACCTCCAGTGTTCCGCCTTCCACCATGCTCCCGCGTGGACTGCCCGGCCCGGGGGCCGCGATTGTCCTGACGGACTCCTTACGCCCTGTCCTGCGCGCCCACGGCTCCCTGGGCGACGGGCAGCGACAGCACCATGGTCAGCCCGCCGCCGGGGGTGTCCTCGGGGGCGAGGGTGCCGGACATCGCCTCGGTGAGGCCGCGGGACAGCGCCAGGCCCAGGCCGACCCCGGTGGTGTTGTCGGTGTCGCCGAGCCGCTGGAAGGGCACGAAGGCCCGCTCGCGGTCCTCGGCCGGCAGGCCGGGCCCCCGGTCGATCACCCGCACCTCGACCCGGTCAGCGAGGGTGCTCGCGGTGAGCAGGACTGTTTCACCGCGCGGGGTGTGCCGGGCCGCGTTGCTCAGGAGGTTGGCGACGACCCGCTCAAGGAGCGGTGGGTCGGCAAGAACCGGCGGGACGGCGTCCAGGCCCTGTATGTCGACCGGGGACGCCCCGGGGGGCAGTGACTCCAGCGCGGTCGGGAGGACTTCCTCCAACGCGGTGGCCCGCAGGCTCAGTTTGAGCGCCCCGGCCTGCAGGCGGCTCATGTCGAGGAGGTTGTCGATGAGCCGGCCCAGGCGCGCCATGGACTCGTCGGCGGTGGCGAGGAGTTCCTCGCGGTCCTCGTCGCTGAAGTCGACGTCGCGGCTGCGCAGCGAGGTGATGGCGGCCCAGCCGGCCGCCAGCGGAGTACGCAGGTCGTGGCTGACCGCCGCAAGCAGGGCGGTGCGCATCCGGTCGGCGGCCTTCACCGGTTCGACCTCGGCGGCCACCTCCGCGAGCCGGGCCCGTTCGACGGCGACGGTGACGTGCGCGGCGAACGCGGTGAGCACCTTGCGTTCGGAGGACGGCAGGGTCCGGCCCCGCAGCACCAGGAAGGCATCCGGTCCCACCGGGACCTGCACGACGCCCGGATCCGCGACGGCGAGCGGCACGAGCTCGGCCGAGTCCATGCCGAAGGTCTCCCTCGTACGCTCCAGGAGCGCCGGGATCGCCCGGTCGCCCCGCACGATCGAGCCGGCCAGCGAGGACAGGGTCTCCGCCTCGGCGGTGGCCCGGGCCGAACGGCGCGAGAGCCTGAGCGAGCGGTCCACGACGGCCGCGACGATCCCGGCGACCAGCGCGAACACCACCGTCACCAGCACGCTGTTGAGGTTCGTCGTGAACTGGCCGACCGGCGGGATGAACCAGTAGTTCAGGAGCAGCGAGGCGGTCACCGAGGCGACCACGGCGGACACCACGCCCCCGACGCAGGCCACGCCGACGACCGTGAGCAGGAAGAGGAGCGCCTCGCTGGTGAGGGTGAGCGTCCCCCTCACCTGGGCAAGGACGAAGGTCAGCAGCCAGGGCAGGACAAGCCCCGACACCGGGCCCGCGATCAGGCGCGGTGTGGACAGGGTGCGCCGCCGGGACGCCAACAGCCGCCCCCGGCCCGCCCGTTCGTGGGTCACCATGTGCACATCGATGTCGTCGGAGAGCGCCACCACGGTCTCGCCTATGCCCCGCCCGGTCATGAAGCGTTCGAGCCTGCTGCGGCTGCTCGTGCCGAGGACGAGCTGGGTGGCGTTCTCGGCGCGGGCGAATTCGAGCAGCGCGGTCGGGATGTCGTCGCCGACCACCGAGTGGTAGCTGCCGCCGAGGCTCTCGACCAGGGCCCGCTGCCGGGCCAGGGCGGTGGCCGAGGAGCCCGCCGCGAGGCCGTCGCTGCGCGCGATGTGCACGGCGAGCAGGTCGCCGCGGGCCAACGGGGCCTCCCCCGCGCATGGGGGTCCGCCCTGTTCGGGCGAAGCCGGGAACTTGGGGGAGGAGTTGAGCGCTCGGGAGAGGTCGGCGATCCGGGCCGCCCGCCGGATGATGGTCTCGCCCTCGGGCCCGCCGGTCAGGGCGACGACCACCCGCTCGCGGGTCTCCCACACGCCGCCGATGCCGTGGTCCGAGCGGTACTTCTGGAGCGCCTCGTCCACGCTGTCGGCCACCCATCGCAGCGCCAGTTCCCGCAGCGCGGTCAGGTTCCCCACCCGGAAGTAGTTGGCCAGCGCCGCGTCCACCTTCTCGGGCGCGTAGATGTTGCCGTGCGCCATGCGGCGGCGCAGCGCCTCGGCGGGCATGTCGACCAGTTCGATCTCGTGGGCGCGGCGCACCACTTCGTCGGGGACGGTCTCCTGCTGAGGCACCTTGGTGATCTTCTCGACCACGTCGTTCAACGACTCGACGTGCTGGATGTTGACCGCGGTCACCACGTCGATGCCGACGGCGAGGAGTTCCTCGATGTCCTGCCACCGCTTGGCATTGCGGCCGCCCGGGATATTGGAGTGCGCCAGCTCGTCGACGAGGGCCACCCGCGGGCGCCGTGCCAGCACCGCGTCCAGGTCCATCTCCTCGAACTTCCCGCCCCGGTACGTGCGTTGGGAACGGGGAATCACTTCCAGACCGTCGAGCCCCGCCAGCGTGTTCCGCCGCTTGTGGCACTCGACGTACGCCACCACCACGTCCGTGCCGCGCCCGGCCCGCCGCCGGGCCTCGTCCAGCATCCGGTATGTCTTGCCCACCCCGGGAGCCGCCCCGAGAAAGACCTTCAGCCGACCCCGCCGTCCGGGCGGGACATCCGGCTCCAGCACCACAGCACACGCCTCCTCGCGCAGAACGCGCGCCCCGGTCGCCGGGCAGGGGCCCTGCGCGACCGGGGGCGCGATGTGTGCTCCTGATCATCACCGGCCGTCGCCGGGCAGCACGACCGAGGCGGCCGACCTTGATGTGTTCCTGATCCAACTTTGGTGCCGGAGGCCGGTGTTCGTCAGAACCGGTCCGGGTGGATCAGCGCGAACACCAGATAGCCGAGCAGGCATCCGGCGACACAGAGTCCGACGATGTTCTCGAAGCTCACGGTCGTTCAACTCCCTGGGGCCATGTGGGGCGGCCACGACTGGCGGCGCGGCGATGGGCGCCCTCCCACCGAACTCCTTCCGGCGGTCGCGCGGCATGCGTCTTGACACCTTTCTGTCGCGGGCCCGCACTTCATTGACGTCGCCTTGACGATGCACGTATCGATAGGGTGAAGGCGGTGTGCCGGGAAGTCTGGTCGGCGTTGTGGGCCATACGGGCCCGCATTCGGTCCAGGGGGCGGCATGCGCGGCGTCGGTACGGTCTTGTTCCTCGTGGTGCTCGCCACGGTGGTGGCCACGGGCGCCCGGCGCTGGCGGATCCCCGCGCCCTCGCTCCTGGTCGTCGCGGGTCTGGCCGTCGCGATGCTGCCGGGCACCCCCGCGATACACATAACCCCCGAGATCATCGGCCTCGTCGTCCTGCCGCCGCTCCTGTACGCCAGCGCCGAGGAGATCTCCTGGCGCGAACTGCGCGTCGTGTGGAAGCCGGTGAGCATCCTCGCCATCGGCCTGGTCCTCGCCTCGGCCGCGGCCGTCGGATACGTCGCCTCGGTGCTGACCCCGCTGCCCTGGCAGCTGGCGCTGGTCCTCGGCGCGGTGCTGGCCAGCACCGATCCCGTGGCGGTCACCGCGCTCGGGCGGCGCCTGGCGCTGCCGCCCAAGGTGCAGGTCCTGGTGCAGGCCGAGAGCCTGTTCAACGACGCCACCTCGCTGGTCCTGTTCAAGGTCGCGGTGAGCATCGCCGTCGCCGCGTCGGCGGTCTCCTGGGCGGGCGCGGGCGGCGAGTTCGCCCTCCTGGCGGGCGGCGGCACCCTGATCGGCGCGGCCGTCGCCGGACTGGTCGTGGTGATCCGGCGGCGCACCGAGGAACCGGTCCTGGAAACCGTGATAGCGCTGGTCACCCCGTACGCGGCGTACGTACTCGCCGAAGCGGCCCACACCTCCGGCGTCACCTCCGTGGTGGTGGCGGGCGTGGTCCTCGGCGGCAACGCCGACCGGCTGACCAGCGCCCGCATCCGCCTCCAACTGCACGCCGTCTACGGCACGGTCGTCTTCCTCCTGGAGAGCGTGGTCTTCAGCCTCATCGGCCTCTCCCTGCCCGGCCTGATCCGGGAACTGGGCGACGCCGACCGGCTCTGGCCGCTGTACGCCCTCGCACTCTCCGGGACCCTGATCGCGGTCCGGATGCTGTGGATCTTCCCGCTGTCCGCGCTGCTCCAGTGGAAGGGCGGCCAGCGCAAGACGAACTGGCGGGTCCCGGTGGTGCTGTCCTGGGCCGGCACCCGGGGCGTGATGCCGCTGGCGGCCGCGCTCTCCATCCCGGTCGCCGCCGCCGACGGCACCCTGCTCCCCGGCCGCCCCCTGGTCCTGGTCCTCACCACGTCCGTGGTCGTGGTCACCCTCGTCGTCCAGGGCTTCTCGCTGGCCCCCGTCGTACGCCGCTCCGGCATCGCCCTCGAACCCGACCGCACCGAACGCGAGGAGGCCCGCGCCCGGCTGAGCCTGGCCGACGCGGGGCTGCGCCGCCTGGACGAGATCGCCGAGCTGGAAGCCGTCCCCGAGGTGGTGGCCGACCGGCTGCGCCGCGCTCTGCTGGCGCGCCAGGAGCACGCCCGCGAGCGCCTCGACGACACCGACAACAGCCAGTCCGAGTCCGCCGACCACGTCTACCGCCAGCTGCGCCGCGACCTGATAGCGGAGGAGGCGGCCGAACTCCAGCGCCTCTATGACGGCCACCGCATAAGCGACACCACCCGCCGCAGGCTCCAGCGCTCCCTGGACCTGGAGGAGGCGCGGCTGACGGGCGCCTGACCACGCATGTGCCGGATGGGCACCTGACCACGCGTGAGCCGGAGTGGCACCTGACCACGCTTGTGCCGGAGTGGCGTCTGACGACTCCCGTGCCGGATGGGCGTCGCCGCGCACCCATCCCGTTAGCGATCCATCAACGCTCCATCAAGGTCCGCGCTCCGGGGCTTGTGCCCCCTTACCGTCCCCAACCATGGGACGACGGACCATCCAGGGCGCGCCGGGGCGGCCTTCGCCGGCGGCCGACGACGCCGTGCACGACACCCGCTGGGCCGGCGAGGCACGCTCGGCGGTGGGCTGTGCCGCGCTGCTGCTCGCCCTGCTGCTGGCGGTCGACGCCGTGTCCGGCACGCTCAGCGGCCTCCGCACGCTGTTGTGGCTCGGCCTCGCCCTCCTGCTGCTCGTCGTGCTCTGGCCCGCCCGGGTGTCGGCGGGCCCCGGCCGCCTGGTCTCGCGCGGGCTGCTGCGGCGGGCCGAGGTCCGCACCGACCGGCTCGTGTCGGTCCGCTGGTCCGACGGCGTCGCCCAGCGACTGGTGCTGCGGGACATCGAAGGCAACCGGGCCGAGCTCGACCCGAACGTGCTCGTCGCCAATCCCCCGCTGTGGCACGTACTGGACGAGGATGCCCGCACCAGCGCCGGCCGGGGCACCCTCCGCTGCGGCGAGACGGCCCTGCGCCAGATCGCGGCCCGTGTCGACAAGGAGACGGCCCACACGGTGTTCAAGGTCTCCGGGCTGGAATGACGGCCTCCGGGCTGGCAGCCGTCCGCTGCCGCCCCGACAGTCCCCACCCGGGTGGGAGCCGCGCAGCGGGAAGCCGACCGCGTGCTCAGTGCCCCAGCCTCCCCAGCGCCCCCTCCGGGTACCGGCCCCCGGCCACCGCCCCCCTCCGGGACCGCCCGGGTCAGCGAGGCCACCTGCTCCGGCGTCAAGGACAGCTCGGCCGCCCCCGCGTTCTCCGCCACGTAGCGGCGCTTCTTCGTGCCGGGGATCGGGACGATGTCCTCGCCCCGGGCGAGCAGCCAGGCAAGGGCGGCCTGCGCCGGTGTGCAGCCGATCTCGGCCGCGATGTTCCGCACGGCGGCCACGAGGGCGAGGTTGCGCCCGATGTTCTCCTCGGCGAACCGCGGCCAGCGCCTGCGGTTGTCCGCGCCGTCCAGGTCCGCCGTGGAGGCGATGCCCCCGGTCAGCATGCCGCGGCCGAGCGGGCTGTACGCCACCACCCCGAACGGCCGAAACCGTCGGACCTCCGGTGCCCAGCTCGCGATACCTCACGTTGCGTTCAGCTCCCTTTACCGCGATGAACGTTCTGCCTGATCATGTCGCCTCCGCACCGCCCCGGAAGCCCGTCGTCCACCGCTCAGGTGCCGGTTTGTAAGCTCGGCAGGGCACCCCCACCCATGCCGTTCCCGCACGCGCGGCCCCGCGAGAGGAAACACCATGACCACCGAGCTGAGCTCCGACGCCCTGGCCGGACTGCTCGATCAGGCCCGGCAGGACTACGCGGCGCTGGCGGCCCGCGGCCTGGGGCTCGATCTCACCCGGGGCAAGCCGTCGCCCGAGCAGCTCGACCTCTCGGAGGACCTGCTCAGCTTGCCCGGCGGACGCCACACCTCCGCCGACGGCACGGACGTACGGAACTACGGGGGTCTGCACGGTCTGGTCGAGCTTCGGGAGATCTTCTCGGAGGTCCTCCAGGTACCGGTCCCGCAGCTGCTGGCCGCCGGGAACTCCAGTCTGGAGCTCATGCACGACTGCCTCGTGCACGCGATGCTGAGCGTGCTGCCGGGTGCCGAGTCCCACTGGGTGGACCAGGAGCGCATCGCGTTCCTGTGCCCGGTGCCCGGCTACGACCGGCACTTCGCGCTCTGCGAGCGGTTCGGCATCGAGATGATCCAGGTGCCGATGACCGACGCGGGCCCGGACATGGACGTCGTGGAGCGGCTCGTCGCCGAGGACGCGGGCATCAAGGGCATCTGGTGCGTGCCGAAGTACAGCAACCCGAGCGGTGTCAGCTACAGCGACGAGACCGTGGCGCGGCTGGCCCGGATGGAGACCGCCGCCCCCGACTTCCGGATCTTCTGGGACAACGCCTACGCCGTCCACCACCTGACCGACGAGCCCGTCGAGATCGCCGACCTGCTCGGCGCCTGCGCCACGGCCGGCCACCCCGACCGGACCTTCGTCTTCGGCTCCACCTCCAAGATCACGGCGGCGGGCGCCGGTGTCGCCTTCTTCGGTTCCTCGCCCGCCAACGTGCGGTGGCTGCTCGCCAACAACTCCAAGCGCTCGATCGGCCCGGACAAGGTCAACCAGCTGCGCCACGTCCTGTTCCTGCGCGACACGGACGGCGTACGGGCCCACATGGAGCGCCAGCGCGCCCTGCTCCAGCCGAAGTTCGAGACCGTCCGGCGGATCTTCGACAGCGAGCTCGGCGGCACCGGTCTCGCCACCTGGACCGCCCCCGCGGGCGGCTACTTCATCACCCTGGAGGTCCCGGAGGGCTGCGCCAAGGACGTCGTGGCGCGGGCCGCCGAGGCGGGCATCGCCCTGACCCCGGCCGGTGCCACGCACCCGTACGGCAGCGACCCGCGTGACGCCACCATCCGCATCGCGCCCAGCTACCCGGGCGTCGCCGAGCTGGAGCAGGCGATCCTGGGCCTGACGGCCTGCGTGCGGCTCGTGGGGTACGAGAAGCTCCTCGCCGCCTGATCCGTTCCGCACCCGCCAGGACGGCGGCCGCCTTCGAGCACACCGTACGAGCCGCTTGCCACCGGCTCGGCGGTCTCGAAGGCGGCCGTCGTCGTCGCCGCGAACCGTCCCCGCTACGACACGATGTCCTTGCGCGCGAAACCCCGGAACGCCAGCGCGAACAGCACCAGCGCGTACGCCACCGACACCGCCGAGCCCTTCAGCATGCCGCCCCACTCCAGGTGCGGCTGGAGCGCGTCGGCCCAGGCGAACTGCCAGTGCGCGGGCAGGAAGTCCCGCCAGCCGCCGAGCGCGGTCACCGCGTCCAGTACGTTGCCGACGATGGTCAGGCCGACCGCGCCGCCGACCGCGCCCAGCGGCGCGTCCGTCCGGGTGGAGAGCCAGAACGCGAGCCCCGCGGTGACCAGTTGGGACACGATGACGAAGGCCACCGCGATGGCGAGCCTCGGCAGCGCGTCACCCGAGCCGAGCTGTCCGCCGGTCGGGATCTGCAGCGGGCCCCAGCCGTAGGCCGCCGTGCCGACCGCGAGCGCGACCAGCGGCAGCAGCACGATCGCCGCCGCGCTGAACCCGAGCGCCACCGCCAGCTTGGACCACAGCAGCCGGGCTCTGGGCACCGGCGCCGCGAGCAGGTACCGCAGCGAGGACCAGCTCGCCTCGGAGGCCACGGTGTCCCCGCAGAACAGTGCCACCGGCACCACGAGCAGGAAGCCCGCCGAGACGAACAGGCAGGTCGCCGCGTAGTTGGCGCCGGACGCGGTCGCCGTGTCCATCAGGGTGATCCGGCCGTTGCGGCTGCTCGGGCTGCCGCCGATCGCGAACGCGACGACCAGGACGAACGGCAGCGCGCCGAGCACCGCCCCCATCACCAGCGTGCGCCGCCGCTTCAGCTGCCGTACGGCCTCGACGCGCAGCGGCAGGGTGCGCCGGGCCCGGTAGCCGGGGGCCGTCTCGCCCGCCGGGGACTCCAACAGCGTGGTCATGCGGACCCTCCGATCAGGGTGAGGAACGCGTCCTCCAGGCGGCGGTGCGGGCCGACGCCGGTCAACGGCACGTCCAGGCGCACCAGTTCGGCGATGAGCGCCGCCGGACTCGCCCCGTCGAGGCGGACCAGCAGGCCCTCGTCGGTGCGGAGCGCGGAGCCGATGCCGGGCAGCGCGGCCACCTTGTCCGCGACCACCTCGGCGACCGGTTCGGCGGTGGTGACGAGCAGGGTGTCGCTCTCACCGGTGATCTCGGCGACCGGTCCCGCCTGGACGAGCCGGCCCCGGTCCATCACCACCAGATGCGTACAGGACTGCTCGACCTCGGACAGCAGGTGGCTGGAGACGATCACGGTGCGCCCGCCCGCCGCGTACCGGATCATCACGTCCCGCATCTCGCGGATCTGCGGCGGGTCGAGCCCGTTGGTCGGCTCGTCCAGGATCAGCAGGTCCGGCATGCCGAGCATGGCCTGGGCGATGGCGAGCCGCTGCCGCATGCCCTGGGAGTACGTCCGTACCGCACGCTGGAGTGCGTCGCCGAGGCCCGCGATCTCCAGGGCCTCCTCGATGCGGGAGTCCCCGTCGGGGCGGCCGGTGGCCCGCCAGTACAGCTCCAGGTTCTCGCGGCCCGACAGGTGCGGCAGGAAGCCCGCGCCCTCGACGAACGCGCCGACCCTCGACAGGACGGGCGAGCCCGGCCTGATCGCGTGGCCGAACACGCGGATCTCGCCGCCGTCGGGCCGGATCAGGCCCATGAGCATGCGCAGCGTGGTGGTCTTGCCCGCGCCGTTGGGCCCGAGCAGGCCGAGCACCTGGCCCTTCTCGACGGTGAAGGACAGGTCGCGGACGGCGTACCGTTCGCCGGACTTGGCGTACTTCTTGGTCAAGTCGGTGATCTGGAGCGGCACTTCGGCCAGCTCGGCATCGGGCTCGGGGGTGCGGGTGCGCCGGGTGACCAGGAGGGCAGCGCCGATGACGGCCCCGGCGAGCGGCAGGCCCCACACCCACCAGGGCAGCGCCGCCGACGCGGTCCGCGCCGCGGGCACGGTCGGCACGCCGAGCCCGCCGCCGGCCAGGGACACGGTGTACGTGGCGGGCGCGGCCGGGGAGGCGAAGCCGAGGTCGGTGGCGGCGAGCACGAGGCGCAGCCGGTGACCCGCTTCGACGGTGTGGTCGACGGCGGGCAGCGTCAGCTCGACGGTCCTGCCGTCCTTGGCGCCGTCGACCCGGACCGGGGCGACGAGCTGGGCGGGCAGCACCTGCTGCTTGCCGTCGGGGCCGACGTCGTACACCTTCCCGAACAGCACGGCGTCGTCGCCGCTCGACTTCACGTTGACCTTGACGGTCGGCGAGCCGGTGATGGCGACGCCGGTCGTCAGGGGCGCGGAGTCGAACTTCGCGTACTGGCCGGGGAAGTCGAGGGAGATGCCGACGCCCAGCGAGGACAGGCCCGACAGGCCCGAACCGAGGCCGGGCACCGCGGAGATGGCGGGTGGCGCGCCGCCCGGCGGGTTGTCGAAGCTCTGCTCGCGGCCGGTGAGCGCGATCGTGCGGCGCCCGCTCTCCAGGCCGGGGTAGCTGCCGCTGCTCGCGCCCCTCAACTGGGCAGCGCCATCAGTGGAGTTGACGCCTCCGGTGCGGGTCACGCGGAACGCGGGCCCGGTGTCGGCGCTCTTGTCGCCCTTCAGATACCGGTCGAACCACTGGGTGACGCGGGCCTGGGTGCGGCCGGTCTCGCGGTCGCCGCCGTCGTGGCCGCCCGCGATCCAGTCGACGGAGACCGGCGCGCCGTTGGCGGCGATCCGCTTCGCCATGGCGTCGGCCTGGCCGAGCGGGAACAGCGAGTCGGTCTGGCCCTGCATGATCAGCGCGGGCACCTTGATGCGGTCGCCCACGGCCGACGGGCTCTTGGCCGCAAGCAGCTGCTGTGCCGCCTCGTCCGGCTTCCCGGCGGTCGCGACCCGCTCGTACATCGCGCAGAGCTGCGGCTCGAACGCCTTGCAGCCGCCGGCCGTGGAGACGAAGATCCCCGCCCAGAGCTTCTTGTAGACCCCGTCGGGGAAGAAGACGTCGGACAGGTTCCAGTACGTCATCTCCGGCGCGATCGCGTCGACCCGCTTGTCGTACCCGGCGGCGAGCAGCGAGATCGCCCCGCCGTAGGACACGCCGGTCACGCCGACGCGCGGGTCGCCGGGCGCGTCGAGCCGCACCTCGGGGCGTTTCGCCAGCCAGTCGATCAGCCGCGAGACGTCCTTGACCTCCAGCTGCGGATCGTTGAGCCCGATCTGCCCGGTCGACTTACCGAAGCCGCGCGCCGACCACGTCAGCACCGCGTACCCGTCCCGCGCGAGCTGCTCGGCCTGGCCCTTCACCTCGTTCTTGCTGCCGCCGAAGCCGTGCCCGATCAGCACGGCGGGCCGCTTGTCCGCTGCGCCGCCCGCCGTGAAGAACGAGGTGTCGATCTTCGCGCCGGGCATGTCGAGCACCTGGTCCTCGCGGTGCACGGCGGGTGCGCCCGAGGCACCGGTGGCACTCCAGACGCCGACGCCGGCCAGGACTGCGGCGGCGGCCGCCGCCGCGGCCACCCGCCAACGGCGTCTGCGGATGCTGATCTCCATCCCCCAACCGTATGCGCCGGGTACGACAACCGAACCTGCCGGTGGGTGGAAGTGCGTGCTGTACCCGGGGAGTACGGTCGCCCTGTCCCGTACCGCAGCGGGAGTAGGGAGAACCCGAGGTGGACACCCCGTACGAGATCCGCCGCGCCACCACCGCGGCCGAGCTGACCGCCGCCCAGCACCTGTTCGACGGCCCGGCGCGCCAGGAGTGGGCGGCCCGCTTCCTGGCCGCGCCGGGCCATCTGATGCTCATCGCGTACGTCGGCGCCGAGGCGGCGGGGTTCGTCTCCGGCATCGAGATGCTCCATCCCGACAAGGGCACCGAGATGTGCCTGTACGAACTGGCCGTGGCCGAGCGGCACCGCCGCCGGGGCATCGGCAGGGCCCTGGCCGCCGCGCTGGCGGCGGTCGCGCGGGCCCGCGGCTGCTACGACATGTGGGTGGGCGTGGACACCGACAACGACCCGGCCCTCGCCACGTACCGCTCGGCGGGCGCGCGCGACGAGGGCCGGTTCGCGATGCTGACCTGGCCATTCGAGTGACCGCGCCAGGCCGTGAAGGGGCTCAGAACGCCGTCGCGGCCAGCCACTGGTCGAGGACGTCCGCGTCGCCGAGGACCTCGACGGCCGGGGTGTCGACGGGCAGCCTGCGGTAGAAGACGCGCATCACATCGGTGAGCGGGCCGCGCACGGCGACCGTCGCCTTCTCGTGCGCGCGGCGCCAGCTGACGCCCTCGTCCGCGAGCTCGATGAGCCACTCGGCGCCGGGGGCGTCCGTGGCGTGCAGGTGGATGGTCCGGCCGCCGCGGCGCAGCGCGTCCGCCTTCTCGCCGCCCCGGGCGGTCTGGATGAAGGCGATGATGCCGAGCCATTCGTCGATGGCGTCGGCCGCCAGCTCGGGCGCCAGCCGGTACTCGGCGCCGGTGAGGCCCGCGACGTCGGCGCGGTGGACGGCGGTCTCGTGGACCATCCGCCGCGCCCAGAACGCCGTGGTCGTGTCCCCCACCCAGGTCCAGATCGGCACCTCGGCGCCCGCGTCCCGCAGGGCACCGGCGCACAGTTCGGCGCCCTCGGCCAACCAGGCGTCCAGCGCGGCCGGTTCGGCGCTCGCCGGCCCGCCGCCCCCCGGCACCTGCTCCGGCGGGATGTTGGCCAGGGCCCTGGTCCGTACGATCTCGGCGACCCAGCGATGGGCGCCGCTCACGTGGACGGCGAGCTCCCGCAGGCTCCAGTCGGGACAGGTCGGCACCGTGGCGTCGAGGTCCGCACCGGCCAGGTGGGACCTCAACTCATCGGTCTGGCGCAGGATTTCATCGCAGTAGACGGCGTGGTCCAGGTATCCGGTGGCATCCAGTTCAGTCATGAACGCCACCCTAGGCAACGCCTCAGGCCCGTGCATCCTCCGGGATGCTGACCAGCCACCGGGTTGCGCGCCGCGGCCGCAGGTACAGCGCCCAGTACAGGGTGGCGACCGCGGTGATGCCGCCGGTCCACAGCAGGTACTGGGTCTCCTGCTGGGTCAGGATGTAGGCGAGTACGGCGATGAGCAGCACCGGCACCGCGGGCCACAGCGGCATGCGCCAGGCCGCGACGTCCTTGTGGGAGCCGCGCCGGCAGAGCAGGGCGGCGACGGCGACGAGCAGGTACATGCCGGTGACGGAGACGCCGGTGACGCCGTACAGGGTGTCGAGCTTGACGAAGCACAGGCCCGCGCCGGGGACGCCGACGAGGAGGGTGGCCACCCACGGGGAGCCGAACCGGCCGAGCCGGGACAGGCCCCGGTTGACCGGCTCGGGCCAGGCCTTGTCGCGGGCCGAGGCGAACAGGACGCGGGAGTTCTGGATGACCATGACGATGCCCGCGTTGATGATCGCGAGGGCGACGCAGAGGCTGACGAAGGTTCCGACCGCGGAGTTCGACCAGGCGGCGACCATGCCGCTGAGGTCGCCGCCGGTGAGGGCGGCGAGGTCGGGGGCGCCCAGGGTGATCGCCACAACGGGCACCAGGATCACGGCGGTTGAGATGGCGAGGGTGGCCAGCACGGTGCGGGCGACGTTGCGCCGGGGGTGCTCCAGCTCCTCCGACAGGTACACGGCGGTCGAGAAGCCCTGGGTGATGAAGAGGGCGATGGCGAGTCCGGAGATCACCATCATCGTGGTCACCGTCGAGGGGGCGCCGCCCGAACCGGCCACCGAGCCGTGGACCAGGGCCGAGGCGCCGCGCTCGCTGTGGGAGAAGCCGAGCACCGCGACGACACCGGCGGCGATGACTTCGAGGACCAGGAAGATGCCGGTGATCCAGGCGTTGGCGCGCAGGTCGAGCAGGCCGGCCAGGGTGGCGAGCAGCATCACCCCGGCGCCCGCGACGGGCGCCGGGATGTGGACGATCGGTGCGAGGTAGTCGGCGGTGCCCATCGCGATGACGGGCGGCACGATCATCACGACGAGCAGTGAGAGGACGAATACCAGCCATCCGGCGAGCCGCCCGGCCATCGTGGACACCATGGCGTACTCGCCGCCCGCGCTGGGGATGAGGGTGCCCAGCTCCGAGTAGCAGAAGGCGACGGCGATACAGAGCAGCGAGCCGATCGCGATGGTGAGGGCGGTGTAGGTGCCGAGGGTGGCGAAGAGGTCGGGCACGACGACGAACAGGGTGGAGGCGGGCGTCACGCAGGACAGCGTGAGGAGGGTACCGCCCACGACGCCGATGGAACGCTTGAGCTTCTGCGGGGTGGGGCCGGTCGCGGGGGCGAGCGCCTGGGGGGCGCTGAGCGTTTCCGTCATCGTGCGGTTCCGATCGACTGGTGCGGTGTCCGATGCGCGGGAGCGGTATCGCCTCCATAGGCGGCTGGTGAAAGTGGTTCGGTGGCTCCCGGGTGGACGTCATGGAAGCCTCCGGAGAACCGCAGGTCAATAGCTGTTCTCCTGCGGAATCCGAAGATCCGGCACGCGTAAACCCCGGTTTTCGGCGTTAAGGGCGCGACAAGGCACCAGGATCGGGCGGTGCGGGAATCGCAGCGCCCGCGCCGAAGTTTGTCCTTAACTTTCCGCGACTTCCCGCAGTGCGGACGGTTCCGCCCCGCTCGGCCGCGGGCGCTCGGCAGCCCAGCGTCGATCCAGCGGGCGTCGGCGAGGTCGGCCAGGCGCAGGGCGGGGCGGTCCGCGAGGGGGTGGCCCGCGGGAAGCAGCACCGCGAGGGGCTCCTCGGCGATCCCCAGGGTGGCCATCGGTCCCGCGTCGGGCAG
Organism: Streptomyces sp. NPDC050485; assembly: GCF_044458185.1. NCBI lineage: Bacteria > Bacillati > Actinomycetota > Actinomycetes > Kitasatosporales > Streptomycetaceae > Streptomyces > Streptomyces sp. NPDC050485. Next base: position 454,022 of record NZ_JBITHR010000001.1, read on the forward strand.
GGGCAGGGGGTCCCTGGGGGCGGCGGCGCCGGACACCAGACCCAGGTCGGCCCGCCCGTCACGACGGCCCGGACCACCTCCTCGTGCCCGAGCACCCGCACGGTCGCCGCGAGTCCGGGGGCGGACCTGCGCACCACCGTGAGGGCGTCGGCGAGGGCGGGTCAGCGCGGCGGGCCCGCACCCCCTGATCCGGGGCCTGGCCACGACGGCGGCCCACCACGCGGAGTCCCGGTGAGACGCCTGCTCGCGGCCTACGTCCCCGCGTGCACGATGCCGAACGCGCGGACGGCGAGCCCGTTGGCTCGCGCAGGTCGTGGCTAGAAGGCTCAGCCGTTGGCCAGGGTGCGGGCGAGGAGGGGGAGCAGGCGGTCCCAGTGGCGTTGCAGTCCGGCGGGGTTGAAGGCGTCGGTGTCGGACATGGTGAAGCCGTGGACGGTACCGGGGTAGATCTCGGAGGTGTGGTCGACACCCGCGGCATCCAGGGCCTTGTTGAGCTCGCCGAGGGCCTCGGGCGTCAGATCGGTTTCGGCGTGGCCGAGGTGGACCTCGGCGGTGAGCGTGGAGAGCAGGTGGTGCAGGCTCTCGGGCCCGTCGGCGCCCACCGGGCCGTGGAATCCGGCGACGGCGGCCACCTGGCCGGGGTGGGCCGCGGCGGTGCGCATCGCCAGGAGGCCGCCGATGCAGTAGCCGGTCACCGCGACCGGTCCGTCGCTCACCTCGGGCTGGGTGGTGAGGAACCCGAGGTAGGCCTCGGCGTCGCTCAGGATGCGTTCGGCGGTGTGCGCCTTGATCAAGGGCATCACCTGGGCGATGACCGCGGGCCGGGCCTCTTCTCCGATGTACTCGGGAAGTTCGATCACCGGTGCCGGGCCGTGCCGGTAGAAGAAGTTGGGGACGAGCACGTAGTACCCGTGCCCGGCCAGTTCGCGGGCCATCTCCCGCAGCACGGGCCGGATGCCGAAGGCGTCCCCGTACATGAGCACCCCTGGGTGCCGCTCACCGTCGTCGGGGAAGGCGGCGAAGGCGTCGGCCCGGCCGTCGGCGGTGGGAATCTGCAGCGTCTTGGTGGGAATGGCGGATCTTCCTTCCTTGGATCTTGAAGTGACGCCAGTGCACAGCCTCTACGAGTTGAGGTCAACCACATTCCTCGCCAATGAGCATCGCCGGGGGCGGGAAACCGAAGACCCCCGCCGGCCGAAGCCTGCGGGGGTCCAGCACGCACCGTGTCAGTGGTTGCGCGGGAAGCCGAGGTCCACGCCGCTCGGGGCGTCGGCGGGGTCCGGCCAGCGGGTGGTGACGACCTTGCCGCGGGTGTAGAAGTGCGTGCCGTCGTTGCCGTAGATGTGGTGGTCGCCGAAGAGCGAGTCCTTCCAGCCGCCGAAGGAGTGGTAGCCCACCGGCACCGGGATCGGCACGTTCACGCCGACCATGCCGGCCTCGACCTCCAGCTGGAAGCGGCGGGCCGCACCCCCGTCGCGAGTGAAGATCGCGGTGCCGTTGCCGAAGGGGGACGCGTTGATCAGCGCCAGGCCCTCCTCGTACGTCGCCACACGCAGCACGCAGAGCACCGGGCCGAAGATCTCGTCCCGGTACGCGTCCGCCGAGGTCGGCACGTGGTCCAGGAGGGAGAGGCCGATCCAGTGGCCGTCCTCGAAGCCGGGGACGGTGTGGTCCGTGCCGTCGAGGACGACGGTCGAACCCTGCGCCGCCGCGCCCGCCACGTACGAGGCCACCTTGTCGCGGTGGGCCGCGGTGATCAGCGGGCCCATCTCGGACGCCGGGTCGTTGCCGGGACCGATCTTGATCTTCTCGGCGCGCTCGCGGATCTTCTCCACCAGCTCGTCGCCGATGGCGCCGACCGCGACGACCGCCGAGATCGCCATGCAGCGCTCGCCCGCGGAACCGTACGCCGCCGAGACCGCCGCGTCGGCCGCCGCGTCCAGGTCCGCGTCCGGCAGGACCAGCATGTGGTTCTTGGCGCCGCCGAGCGCCTGCACCCGCTTGCCGTGGGCGGAGGCGGTGGTGTGGATGTAGCGGGCGATCGGCGTCGAGCCCACGAAGGAGACCGCGGCCACGTCCGGGTGGGCGAGCAGTGCGTCGACGGCCACCTTGTCACCGTGCACGACGTTGAAGACGCCGTCCGGCAGGCCCGCCTCGGCGAGCAGTTCGGCGATCTTCATCGAGGCCGACGGGTCCTTCTCCGAGGGCTTCAGGATGAAGGTGTTGCCGCACGCGATGGCGATCGGGAACATCCACATCGGCACCATCGCCGGGAAGTTGAACGGCGTGATGCCCGCGACGACGCCCAGCGGCTGGCGGATGGAGGCCACGTCCACCCGGCTGGAGACCTGCGTGGACAGCTCACCCTTGAGCTGGGTGGTGATCCCGCAGGCCAGGTCGACGATCTCCAGGCCGCGCGCGACCTCGCCGAGCGCGTCCGAGTGGACCTTGCCGTGCTCGGCGGTGATCAGCTCGGCGATGGCGTCCCGGTTCGCGTCGAGCAGCGCCCGGAACTTGAAGAGCACGGTGGTGCGCTGGGCCAGCGATGACGTGCCCCAGGTCGCGTACGCCGCCCGGGCGGTGGCCACCGCCTGGTCCACCTCCTCCACCGACGCGAAGGCGACCTGCGTGGTGACCGCTCCGGTCGCCGGATCGGTCACCGGGCCGAAGTTGCCCGACGTGCCCTCGACGGTCTTGCCACCGATCCAGTGGTTGACGGTCTTCGTCATGTCCAAGTGCTCCTTCACAGATGGCGGCGTCGGGCGGTGACGTGCCGTTCGTACTCCTCGCGCGCCGTGACCGCCGACGCCCGGGTCGCGGTCTCGGCCACGGGCACATCCCACCACGCCTGGGCCGGGGGCGGGCCCGACACTGTGTCGGGCGTTTCGGTCTCGACGTAGACACATGTGGGAACGTCGGCCTTGCGCGCCTCGGCCAGGGCTTCCCGCAGGTCACGCACGGTTTCGGCGCGCAGGACGCGCATCCCGAGCGAGGCCGCGTTGGCCGCGAGGTCGACCGGCAGCGGATCGCCGCCGTACGTCCCGTCCGCCGCGCGGAACCGGTACGCCGTGCCGAACCGCTCACCCCCCACCGCGTCCGAGAGCCCGCCGATCGACGCGTACCCGTGGTTCTGCAGGATCACCACCTTGATGGGGATGTTCTCCTGCACGGCGGTGACGATCTCGGTGGGATTCATCAGATACGTACCGTCGCCGACCAGCGCCCACACCGGCCGCCCGGGCGCCGCGAGGGCGGCTCCGATCGCCGCCGGGATCTCGTATCCCATGCAGGAGTAGCCGTACTCGACGTGGTACTGGTCGCGCGAGCGGGTCCGCCACAGCTTGTGGAGGTCGCCGGGGAGCGAGCCCGCCGCGTTGATCAGGATGTCGTCCCCGGTGACCAACGTGTCGAGTACGCCCAGGACTTGGGCCTGGGTGGGGCGCCGGTCGTCGGAGGCGGGGGTGTACGCGGCGGTGACCCGGCGCTCCCAGTCCGCCTTCAGGCGCGCGCACTCGGCCTCGTACGCGGCAGGTACGCGGTGGCCCGCCAGCGCCTCGTGCAGCGCGGTCAGACCGGTGCGGGCATCGCCCACCAGCTGGCGGCCGCCCATCTTGTGCGCGTCGGCGGGCCGGACGTTCAGGTTGATGAAGCGGACGGCCGGGTTCTGGAAGAGGGTCGAGGAAGCGGTCGTGAAGTCGGTCCAGCGGGTGCCGATGCCGAGCACCACATCGGCGGTGCGGGCCAGTTCGTCGGCGGCGGCGGTGCCGGTGTGGCCGATGCCGCCGATGTCGCGCGGGTGGTCGTGGGGCAGCGCACCCTTGCCCGCCTGGGTGCTCGCGACCGGGATGCCGGTGTCCTCGGCGAGCCGGCCGAGCACCTCCTGGGCGCCGGCGTGCCGCACCCCGCCGCCCACCACGATCAGCGGACGGCTCGACTCCTTCAACTCCCATGCCGCTGCGGCCAGTTCACCGGGGTCGACTGCCGGGGCCCGCACCTGCCACACCCGCTCCCGGAAGAAGTCCTCCGGCCAGTCGTACGCCTCGGCCTGGACGTCCTGCGGCAGCGCGAGGGTCACCGCGCCGGTGGCCGCGGGGTCGGCGAGCACGCTCATCGCGTTCAGCGCGGCCGGGATCAGCGCCTCGGGGCGGACGATCCGGTCGAAGTAGCGGGACACCGGGCGCAGGCAGTCGTTGACCGACACATCACCGGCGTACGGGACTTCGAGCTGTTGCAGCACCGGGTCGGCGGGGCGGGTGGCGAAGGTGTCGCCGGGCAGGAGCAGCACCGGGAGGTGATTGACGGTGGCCAGCGCCGCGCCCGTGACCAGATTGGTCGCGCCGGGGCCGATCGAGGTGGTCACGGCGTGCGCGGAGAGCCGGTCGCTCTGGCGCGCGTAGCCGACGGCGGCGTGCACCATGGCCTGCTCGTTGCGGCCCTGGTGGTACGGCATGGCGGCCGGCCCGGATTCAAGGAGCGCCTGCCCGATCCCGGCGACGTTCCCGTGCCCGAAGATGCCCCAAGTGGCCGCGATCAGCCGGTGGTTGACGCCGTCGCGGGAGGTGTACTGGCGGGCCAGGAAGGCGATCAGCGCCTGGGCGGTGGTGAGTCGACGCGTCGTACCGGTCACCGGTATCCCTCCACGTGATCAGGGTGGAAGGAGATCTTCCACTCCCGTTCCTGCCCCGGTCCCGCCATGACGTTCAGGTAGTACATGGCGTTGCCCGGCTGGGCGATCGACGGCCCGTGCCAGCCGTTGGGCACAAGCACCGCATCACCCGACCGCACCTCGGCGAGGACGTCGGCGCCGCCGGGGCGGGACGGCGAGACGCGCTGGTAGCCGTAGCCGTCCGGGCGCTCGAACTCGAAGTAGTAGATCTCCTCCAGCTCGCTCTCCTCGCCCGGCCGCCGCTCGTCGTGCTTGTGCGGCGGGTACGAGGACCAGTTGCCGCCGGGCGTGATCACCTCCACGGCGATCAGCCGGTCGCATGCGAAGGCGTCGGCGGCGGCGAAGTTGCGCACCGTACGGGAGCAGTTCCCGGTGCCCCGGGCTTCGACGGGTACCTCCGGCGCGGGGCCGTGGCGAACGGGGAGTCGTCGCTCGCACCGCGCTCCTGCCAGCGCGAAACGGCCTCCCGCGCCGGAGGCGATCTGGGTGTGCGCGTCACGCGGCACATAGGCGAAGTCGGTGGCACCCTCGAACACGGTCGTGCGGCCGAGGAGTTCGACGGCCGGGCCGTCGTCCGTACGCACCGTGCAGCCGCCGCTGAGCGGCACCACGAGCCACTCGCTGTCACCGGCGGCCAGCAGGTGCGAGCCGCCGGGCGGCAGTTCGAGCACCCGCAGCGAGGAGTAGCCCCAGCCGGCCCGCTCCGGGTCGATGTCGAGTGCGTACGCGTCCCGGGCGGCGGCCCCGGCCGGTACGAGCAGTCCTCGGTCCTCCACCAGTCCTTGGTCATCCATGTCCGACTCCTACCCCCTACAGCAGCCCTACGGCGGTATCGACGGCCGCCGCCACATCGCCGTCGGCCGGATAGAGCAGCGAGCGCCCGGCGACCAGACCCTGCACGGTGGGCAGGTGCAGCGCCCCGCGCCACTTCTCGAAGGCGGCCTCCTGGTCGTCCCCTATGTCGCCGCCGAGCAGCACCGCGGGCAGCGTGCTGGTGGCCATGACCTCGGCCATGTCGTCGGGGTTCTCGGTGACGGGCACCTTCAGCCAGGTGTACGCGGAGGTCCCGGCGAGGCCCGAGGCGATGGCGATGGACCGGGTGACGGCCTCGGCGGACAGGTCGTTGCGGATCCGGCCCGCGCGGCGGTGGCAGATGAACGGCTCGACGAACACCGGGAGTTGACGTTCGGCCATCTCATCGATGGCGCGGGCAGCCGCGTGCAGCGTGCTGAGCGAGCCCGGGTCCTGGTAGTCGATCCGGAGCAGCAGCTTGCCCGCGTCGAAGCCGAGCCGGGCGAGGTCCTGGGCGCGGTGGCCGGTGAACCGGTCGTCCAGTTCGAAGACGGCCCCGGCGAGGCCGCCGCGGTTCATGGAGCCGACGACGACCTTGTCTTCGAGGGCGCCGAGCAGCAGGAGGTCCTCCAGGATGTCGGCGCTGGCGAGCACCCCGTCGACGCCGGGCCGCGACAGCGCGAGGCGCAGCCGGTCCAGGAGATCGCCCCGGTCGGCCATGGCAAGGCCGTTCGCGCCGACCCCGAGCGCGCCCCGGGCCGGATGGTCGGCGGCGATCACCATCAGCCGCCCGCCGTCTTCGCGCAGCAGCGGTCTGCGCACCCGGCGGGCCGCGGCCTCGGCGACGGCCTCTGGGTGGCGGGCCCGGATCCGTGCGAGCCCGGCGGGGCCGAGGTCGGCGGTCATGCCCGGCCGCCTTCCAGTACGCGCTCGACCTCGGCGGGGTACGGCATCGCGGAGGAGCAGGCGAGCCGGGACGCCACGATGGCCCCGGCGGCGTTCGCGTACCGCATGACGCGCTCCAACTCCCAGCCGGCCAGCAGCCCGTGGCAGAGCGCCCCGCCGAACGCGTCGCCCGCGCCGAGCCCGTTGACCACCTCGACCGGCACCGGCGGCACCTCGGCGACCGTGCCGTCCCGGTGCACGGCGAGCACGCCCTTGGGGCCCTGCTTGACGACGGCGAGCTCGACCCCGGCGGCAAGGAGCGCCTCGGCGGCGGCCCGTGGCTCCCGCTCGCCAGTGGCCACCTCGCACTCGTCGATGTTGCCGACGGCGACGGTGGCGTGGGCGAGGGCTTCTCGGTAGTAGGTGCGGGCTGCCTCCGGGGCCTCCCAGAACATGGGCCGCCAGTCGAGGTCGAAGACGGTGACCGGAGCAAATCCCGCCCCTCCCGCGCCAAACCCAGCCCCTGGGGGTCCCCCCTGGACGAAGTCCTTGGGGGAGATTGAGGAGCGGGGGTCTGGGGGCAGAGCCCCCGGTTCGGGAAGGGGCGGGGTGGGGAAGATTTCAGTCCGGGCCCGCACCGCCGCCAGCGTCGCCCTCCGACTGGGCTCCGCGCACAACCCAGTCCCCGTCACCCAGAAAATCCGGGCGCCCCGGATCGCATCGAGATCCAGCTCCCCTTCCCGCACCTCCAGATCCGGCGCCTTCGGCAACCGGTAGAAGTACAGCGGGAAGTCGTCCGGCGGGAACACCTCGCAGAAGGTGACCGGCGTGGGCAGCCCGTCCACCGGCGTGGCCCAGCGCGCATCGACCCCGAACTCGCCCAGCTCCGCACGGAGGTACTCGCCGAAGGGGTCGCGCCCGGTGCGGGTGATGAGGGCCGTGCGGCGGCCGAGCCGGGCCGCGGCGACCGCCACGTTGGAGGGCGAGCCGCCGAGGAACTTCCCGAACGAGGTGACCCGGGCCAGCGACACGCCGGTCTGCAACGGGTAGAGGTCGACGCCGATCCGGCCCATCGTGATCAGGTCGTACGCAGTGCCGTACGGGGCCTCGTCCATGCACGTCCCTTCGGGGTCGCCGGGTCGCCGGTGCCCCCAGGTCTAGCCGCCGTCTCCCACCCCTGTCAATCTTTTGTCCTTACATTCGGACGTAGTCTTGACACTCCTCCCGCGCCCCCGGAAGGCTGGCCCCCATGACGACGGCGAAGACCCGCATCCGGATCGGCTCCGCCCCCGACTCCTGGGGCGTCTGGTTCCCCGACGACCCGCGCCAAGTCCCCTGGCAGCGCTTCCTGGACGAGGTCGCGGGCGCGGGCTACCGGTGGATCGAACTCGGACCGTACGGCTATCTCCCCACCGACCCGGCGCGCCTCGCCGAAGAGACGGAGAAGCGCGACCTGCGGGTCTCCGCCGGGACCGTCTTCACGGGGCTGCACCACGGCCCCGCGGTCTGGGAGAAGACCTGGGCGCACGTGTCCGACGTGGCGGCGCTGACCCGGGCCACCGGCGCCGGACACCTCGTCGTCATCCCGTCCTTCTGGCGCGACGACAAGACGGGGGCGGTCCTGGAGGACAGCACCCTGACCGCCGCGCAGTGGCGCGATCTGGCCGGGCAGACCGAGCGCCTGGCCCGCGAGGTGCGGGAGAACTACGGCCTGCGGATCGTCGTGCACCCGCACGCCGACACGCACATCGACAGCGAGGAGAACGTGGCCCGCTTCCTGGACGCCACCGACCCCGAGCTGGTTTCGCTGTGCCTGGACACCGGGCACTACGCCTACTGCGGCGGCGACAGCGTCAAGCTGATCGAGACGTACGGGGAGCGGATCGGCTACCTCCACCTCAAGCAGGTGGATCCCGGGGTGCTGGCCCAAGTGCGCGCCGAGGAGCTGCCGTTCGGGCCCGCGGTCGCCCGGGGTGTGATGTGCGAGCCGCCGTCGGGGGTGCCGGCGCTGGAACCCGTACTCGCCGCCGCCCAGGCCCTGGACGTCGACCTGTTCGCGATCGTCGAGCAGGACATGTACCCCTGCGAGCCGGACCGGCCGCTGCCCGTCGCCGAGCGCACCCGCGCCTTCCTCCGCTCCTGCGGGGCCTGACATGACCCTCGGCATCGCCGTCATCGGCACCGGCAGGATGGGCGCCGACCATGTGCGCCGCATCGACTCCGTCATCAGCGGCGCCCGCGTCGCGGCCGTCGCCGACCTGGACGCGGAACGCGCCAAGGCCGTGGCCTCGGGCATCGAGCGGTGCAGCGCGCACACCGACCCGGCGGCCGCGATGGCCGCGCCCGGCGTCGGAGCCGTCCTGATCGCCTCCTCGGGCCCGGCCCACGAGGCGGCCCTGCTCGAAGCCTTCGCGCGCGGCCTGCCGGTCCTGTGCGAGAAGCCGCTCACCCCCGACCCGGCCGGCGCCCTGCGCGTCCTGGAGGCCGAGCAGCGCCTGGGCCGCAGGCTGGTCCAGGTCGGCTTCATGCGCCGGTACGACGCCGAGTACCAGGAGCTCCAACGCACCCTGGAACACGGCGAGTTGGGCCGCCCTCTGATGCTGCACTGCCGCCACCGCAACGCGGCCTCACCCTCCTTCTTCACCACCGAGATGCTGATCCGCGACTCGGTGGTGCACGAGGTGGACGCCACCCGCTGGCTGCTCGGCCAGGAGATCACCGCCGTACAGGTGCTGCGCCCGCGCCCCTCCTCGCACGCACCGCAGGGGCTCGGCGATCCGCAGCTGGTCCTGTTCGAGACGTCCGGTGGCGCGGTGGTCGACGTGGAGATCTTCGTCAACTGCGGCTTCGGTTACGAGGTGCGCTGCGAGGCGGTGTGCGAACGCGGCACCGCCTCGATCGGCGGGAGCGGCGGGCTCCGCACGCGATCCGCGGGGCGGGCGGGCCGCGACATCCCGCAGGACTTCACGATCCGGTTCGCGGACGCGTACGACCGCGAGGTGCAGGCGTGGGTGGACGCGACCCGGCAGGGCCGCGTCGAGGGGGCCAGCACCTGGGACGGCTATGCGGCGGCCGTGGTCTGCGAGGCGGGGGTACGCGCCCAGGAGACCGGCGAGCGGGTCCGCGTACAGCTGGCGGAGCGGCCCGCGCTGTACGCGTAGCCGGGCCCATTCCCGAGGGCGGACCGAGGGGGCGGACCGAGGGGGCGGACCGAGGGGGGGCACCCATTTGCCCCAACCACCCTGTTCGCCACGTCCGTTACAAGGTTCCCCTTCCTGTCACACATGTCTCCATTACACGGGTCTTGCGTCACAGGTGGTCAACAGGCACTCCCCTCGGCTCACTCTCTGTCGTTGAGCGGGCACAGGCTCAGTGATCGCCAAGCGTTCGCGCCACAGCTCCCCCGACGACCTTCCGGCCGCCGCTGCGGCGCACGCAGGGAGGTGCCCCCATGACCGACCGAAGGCTCTGGTCGTACAAAGAGATCGCCGCGCACATCCGGGTGCAGCCGGACACCGTCCGCTCGTACCGCAAGCACGGGCTGCTGCCCGCGCCGGACCTCGTCGAGAACGGCAAGCCGTTCTGGTTCGCGGACACGATCCGCGCGTGGGTCGCCCGCCGCCCCGGCAACCGCAGCCGCCGAGGGGACTGAGCGGGCGGCCCGTCGTTATCAGTGCGCCGAAGCGAGCCACGCGGCCTCCGAGAGTCGCCAAGTACCCCCTGGGGGTATACAGTGGAACTCTCAGGGCGCGCGGTTCCCTTCCGGCACCCTGATGCACCATGGACCCGTAAGCCCGTGAAGAGGAGAACGCCATGACCGCCGAGACCGAGACCCCCGCCGCGACCGACTTCACCACCGTCTACAAGGTCTCCGGCATGAGCTGCGGCCACTGCGAGGGCGCGGTGTCCGGGGAGATCTCCGAGATCGAGGGCGTCAGCTCGGTGAAGGCCGTCGCCGCCACCGGCGAGGTCACCGTGGTCTCGGCCGCCCCGCTCGACGAGGAGGCGGTACGCGCCGCCGTCGACGAGGCCGGCTACGAACTGGTCGGCCTGGCCTGACCCCCCACCCGGAGCCCACCGTGAACCCCCCCGGCCCCGCTCAGCGGATCGAACTCGCCATCGGCGGGATGACCTGCGCGTCGTGCGCGGCACGCATCGAAAAGAAGCTGAACCGGATGCCGGGGGTCGACGCGACGGTCAACTACGCGACGGAGCGGGCGCGCGTCTCCTACCCGACGGGCGTGGAGGTGGCGGACCTCGTCGCGACGGTGGTGAAGACGGGGTACACGGCGGAGCCCCAGCAAATTCAAGCCCCTCATGGGGGTCCCTCCCTGGCCCTTAAGGCCTTGGGGGAGTTTGAGGAGCGGGGTCCGGGGCGGAGCCCCGTGTCCACGGAGTCGGGGGCGGGGGACGACCGCACCACGATGCAGTCGGCCGCCCTGAGACGGCGGCTGATCGTGTCGGCCATCCTCTCCGCGCCCGTCGTCGCGCTGGCGATGATCCCCTCGCTCCAGTTCGACAACTGGCAGTGGCTCTCCCTCACCCTGGCCGCCCCCGTGGTCGTCTGGGGCGGCCTCCCCTTCCACCGGGCGACGTGGACCAATCTGCGGCACGGCGCCGCCACGATGGACACCCTCGTGTCCACCGGCACCCTCGCCGCGTTCGGCTGGTCCCTGTGGGCGCTGTTCTTCGGGACCGCCGGGATGCCCGGCATGCGGCACGGCTTCGAGTTCACCGCGAGCCGCACCGGCGGCAGCGGCAGCATCTACCTCGAAGTCGCCGCGGGCGTCGTCACGTTCATCCTGCTCGGCCGCTATCTGGAGGCCCGCGCCAAGCGGAAGTCCGGCGCCGCCCTGCGCGCGCTGATGGAACTGGGCGCCAAGGACGTGGCCGTCCAGCGCGGCGGGGCTGAAGTACGCATCCCGGTAAGCCAGTTGCGTACCGGCGACCGCTTCGTCGTACGGCCCGGCGAGAAGGTGGCCACGGACGGCATCGTCGTGGCGGGGGCCTCGGCCGTCGACGCGTCGATGCTGACCGGCGAGTCGGTGCCGGTGGACGTGACCGTGGGCGACCCGGTCACCGGCGCGACGGTGAACGCCGGCGGCCGCCTGGTCGTGGCGGCGACCCGGGTCGGCGCGGACACCCAACTCGCCCGGATGGCCCGCCTGGTGGAGGACGCCCAGAACGGCAAGGCCGAGGTCCAGCGCCTCGCCGACCGCATCGCGGCCGTGTTCGTGCCGGTGGTGCTCCTGATCGCGCTGGCCACCCTGGCGGCCTGGCTCCTGGCCACCGGCGACACCACCGCCGCCTTCACCGCGGCCGTCGCCGTCCTGATCATCGCCTGCCCGTGCGCGCTGGGCCTGGCCACCCCCACCGCCCTCGTGGTCGGCACCGGACGCGGCGCCCAGCTCGGCATCCTGATCAAGGGCCCGGAGGTGCTGGAGTCCACCCGCCGCGTCGACACCGTCGTCCTCGACAAGACGGGGACGGTCACCACCGGCCGCATGAGCCTGTACGGGGTCCACCCGGCCGAGGGCACCGACGAGAAGCAACTCCTGCGCCTGGCCGGCGCGCTGGAGCACTCCTCCGAGCACCCCGTCGCCCGCGCGATCGCCGCCGGCGCCGAGGACCGGGCCGGCGTCCTGCCCGTCGCCGAGGACTTCCGCTCACTGCCCGGCCGGGGCGTCGAGGGCGTCGTGGAGGACCACCGGGTGTACGTGGGCCGGGACACCACCCTGGAACTGCCGCCCGAACTCGCCGCGGCCAAGAGCGCCGCCGAGACCCAGGGGCGTACGGCCGTCGTCGTCGCGTGGGACGGGGCGGCCCGGGGCGTCCTCACGGTGTCGGACACCGTGAAGGCGACCAGCGCGGAGGCCGTCGCCCGGCTGCGGGCGCTTGGCCTCGCCCCGGTCCTGCTCACCGGCGACCACCGGGCGGTCGCCGAATCGGTGGCCGCGGAGGTCGGCATCGCGGCGGCCGATGTGTACGCGGAGGTGCTCCCCGAGGACAAGGCCGCCGTGGTCAAACGCCTTCAGGAGCAGGGCCGTACGGTCGCCATGGTCGGGGACGGCGTCAACGACGCGGCCGCCCTCGCCACCGCCGATCTGGGCCTGGCCATGGGCACGGGTACGGACGCCGCGATCGAGGCGGGCGACCTCACACTCGTACGGGGTGATCTGCGGGTCGCGGCGGACGCGATCCGGCTGTCCCGGCGGACCCTGGCCACCATCAAGGGCAACCTTTTCTGGGCATTCGGCTACAACGTGGCCGCGGTTCCACTGGCCGCCGCGGGGCTGCTGAACCCGATGATCGCGGGCGCGGCTATGGCGTTCTCATCGGTGTTCGTGGTAACCAACAGCCTACGGTTGCGTTCCTTCACCTGACCTCCACAAAGAGATCTAGATCACAGAGGTTTTGAGGTAACCATCGGGAGGGGTCGGGAGTCTAAGTGGGCGATGCCACGGATGTCTTGGGGGACGTCCATGGAATGTCTTGGGGGACGTTCCAGGCAGCGCGTTGGCCGGGGCACGTACATCGGGGAGCTTTGAGCGGCCCACCCGACTGGTACGTACCCCGGCAGACCGCCTAGACCCCCGGCTCGGATCCCGTGGGGGGAATCCGCACCGGGAAACAGGGAAGCGCCCCGACTGCCGACCCGTGGGGGGATCGGCAGCGGGGCGCTTTCCGACTTCTTGAACTACTGACTCCGCACTACTGCCCGTGAACTGCCGGGCAGCACCCGGAAGTTCAGCGACCCTCGACCGGCACGAAGTCGCGCAGCACTTCGCCCGTGTAGATCTGACGCGGGCGGCCGATGCGGGAGCCGGGCTCCTTGATCATCTCGTGCCACTGGGCGATCCAGCCCGGAAGGCGGCCGAGCGCGAACAGGACCGTGAACATCTCGGTCGGGAAGCCCATCGCGCGGTAGATCAGCCCCGTGTAGAAGTCCACGTTCGGGTACAGGTTGCGCGAGACGAAGTACTCGTCGCTCAGCGCGTGCTCTTCGAGCTTCAGCGCGATGTCGAGCAGCTCGTCGGACTTGCCGAGCGCCGAGAGGACATCGTGCGCCGCAGCCTTGATGATCTTCGCGCGCGGGTCGAAGGACTTGTACACCCGGTGGCCGAAGCCCATCAGGCGGACGCCGTCCTCCTTGTTCTTCACCTTGCGGATGAAGGAGTCCACGTCGCCGCCGTTGGCCTGGATGCCTTCCAGCATCTCCAGGACGGACTGGTTGGCGCCGCCGTGCAGGGGGCCCCAGAGCGCGCTGATACCGGCGGAGATGGACGCGAACATGTTGGCCTGCGACGAGCCGACCAGGCGGACCGTGGAGGTCGAACAGTTCTGCTCGTGGTCCGCGTGCAGGATGAGCAGCTTGTCCAGCGCCGAGACGACGACCGGGTCCAGCTCGTACTCCTGGGCCGGCACGGAGAACGTCATGCGCAGGAAGTTCTCGACGTAGCCGAGGTCGTTGCGCGGGTAGACGAAGGGGTGGCCGATCGACTTCTTGTATGCGTACGCCGCGATCGTCGGCAGCTTGGCGAGCAGCCGGATCGTGGAGAGGTTGCGCTGCTTCTCGTCGAACGGGTTGTGGCTGTCCTGGTAGAACGTGGACAGCGCGGAGACCACCGAGGACAGCATCGCCATCGGGTGGGCGTCGCGCGGGAAGCCGTCGAAGAACCGCTTGACGTCCTCGTGCAGCAGCGTGTGCTGGGTGATCTCGCTCTTGAAGCTGGAGAGCTGGTCGACGGTCGGCAGCTCGCCGTTGATCAGCAGGTACGCGACCTCCACGAAGGTGGAGCGCTCCGCGAGCTGCTCGATCGGATACCCGCGGTACCGCAGGATGCCCTGCTCCCCGTCCAGGTAGGTGATGGCGGATTTATAGGCGGCGGTGTTGCCGTATCCGCTGTCGAGGGTGACCAGCCCGGTCTGGGCTCGGAGCTTCCCGATGTCGAAGCCCTTGTCGCCGACGGTGCTGTCGATCACCGGGTAGGTGTACTCGCCATCGCCGAACCGCAGTACTACAGCGTTGTTCGCGTTCTCGCTCACGTCATCCCTCACCGACGTAGTGCCTCTTCTTCGAGGTGCCCTGACTGTCTCTACCATCCCCCATTTGGCTCAGCAGAGTGCACTCGGGGTCGCCCATTGGGCTTATTCACGGCACTCAGTGCCGTCAACCTGCTCATCCTGCCCCGTTCGCCCCAGTTCCGAAAGTCCTGGGTGATCTTTCACACCAAAGCGCCCCCTGCCAGCCGGTGAGCGAGTGCGGTAAAGCGTCTGCCTGCGGAAACGGTACGCACTGCCTGGCCGATCGCCTTGCGGGACCCCACCAGGACGACGAGCTTCTTGGCCCGGGTGACCGCCGTGTAGAGCAGATTCCGCTGGAGCATCATCCAGGCGCCGGTGGTGACGGGAATGACCACCGCCGGGTACTCGCTGCCCTGGGAGCGGTGGATCGTCACCGCGTAGGCGTGCGCCAGCTCGTCCAGCTCGTCGAATTCGTACGGCACCTCCTCGTCCTCGTCGGTCAGCACCGTCAGCCGCTGGTCGTCCAGGCTGAGCGAGGTGACCACGCCGACGGTGCCGTTGAAGACGCCGTTCTTGCCCTTCTCGTAATTGTTGCGAATCTGGGTGACCTTGTCGCCGACGCGGAACACCCGGCCGCCGAACCGCTTCTCCGGCAGATCGGGCCGGGCGGGCGTAATCGCCTGCTGGAGAAGGCCGTTGAGGGTGCCGGCGCCGGCCGGACCCCGGTGCATCGGGGCGAGCACCTGGATGTCGCGGCGCGGGTCGAGCCCGAACTTCGCCGGGATACGGCGGGCGGCCACGTCGACGGTGAGCCGCCCCGCGTCCTCCGTCTCCTCCTCCACGAAGAGGAAGAAGTCGTCGAGTCCCGAAGTCAGCGGCTGGGAACCGGAGTTGATGCGGTGGGCGTTGGTGACCACGCCGGACTGCTGGGCCTGCCGGAAGATCCGGGTCAGCCGTACGTTCGGGACGGGGCCGCCCTCGGCGAGCAGGTCGCGCAGCACCTCCCCCGCGCCGACCGACGGCAACTGGTCGACATCGCCCACCATCAGGAGGTGCGCGCCCGGCGCGACGGCCTTGACCAGCTTGTTGGCGAGCAGCAGATCGAGCATGGACGCCTCGTCCACGACGACCAGATCGGCGTCCAACGGCCGGTCCTTGTCGTACGCCGCGTCGCCGCCCGGTTTCAGTTCGAGCAGGCGGTGCACGGTGGAGGCCTCGGCGCCGGTCAGCTCGGCCAGGCGTTTGGCGGCCCGGCCGGTCGGCGCGGCGAGCACCACCTTGGCCTTCTTGGCGCGGGCCAGCTCCACGACCGAGCGGACGGTGAAGGACTTGCCGCAGCCGGGGCCGCCGGTGAGCACGGCGACCTTGCTGGTCAGAGCGAGCTTGACGGCGTCCTGCTGCTCGGGCGCGAGCTCGGCGCCGGTCCGCCCGGCGAGCCAGCCGAGCGCCTTGTCCCAGTCGACGTCGCCGAACCCCGGCATCCGGTCCTCACCGGTCCGCAGCAGCCGCCCGACCTGACCGGCCAGCGACAGCTCGGCGCGGTGGAACGGCACGAGGTAGACGGCGTTGACGACCTCGCCGCCGTCGGGCCCCGGCACCCGTTCCCGTACGGCGCCCTCCTCGGCGATCAGCTCGGCCAGGCACTCGATGACCAGGCCGGTGTCGACCTGGAGCAGCTTCACCGAATCGGCGATCAGGCGTTCCTCGGGGAGGAAGCAGTGGCCCTGGTCGGTGGACTGGGACAGCGCGTACTGCAGGCCCGCCTTGACCCGCTCCGGGCTGTCGTGCGGGATGCCGACGGCCTGGGCGATGCGGTCGGCGGTGAGGAAGCCGATGCCCCAGACGTCGGCGGCGAGCCGGTAGGGCTGGTTCTTCACGACGGAGATCGACGCGTCCCCGTACTTCTTGTAGATGCGCACCGCGATGGACGTGGAGACGCCGACTCCCTGCAGGAAGACCATCACTTCCTTGATGGCCTTCTGCTCCTCCCAGGCGGCGCCGATCAGCTTCGTACGCTTCGGCCCGAGCCCCGGCACCTCGACCAGCCGCTTCGGCTCCTTCTCGATGATGTCGAGGGTGTCCACGCCGAAGTGCTCGGTGATCCGGTCGGCGATGCGCGGGCCGATGCCCTTGATGAGGCCGGAGCCGAGGTAGCGGCGGATGCCCTGGATGGTGGCGGGCAGGACGGTCGTGTAGTTCTCCACCGTGAACTGCTTGCCGTACTGGGGGTGCGACCCCCAGCGGCCCTCCATCCGCAGCGACTCGCCCGGCTGCGCGCCGAGCAGCGAGCCGACGACCGTCAGGAGGTCGCCGCCGCCCCGGCCGGTATCAACGCGCGCGACGGTGTAGCCGCTCTCCTCATTGGCGTACGTGATCCGCTCAAGGACCCCCTCCAGAACCGCCGCACCCGCCAGATTGGACATGCCCCGACGCTACCTCCCCGGTCTGACAACCCGGGGCCGGACAAGGGCAGTCGGGGCTGGGGGCACAGGCCGGGGGGGGCGGACGCGGCGGGGGAGCTCCGGCGAGGGCCCGGGGGCGCGTGCGGGGGAACTCAAGCGGGGCCCGGTCCGTCGACCGGGCCCCGCTGATTTCCCTCCCCGTCAGCGCTCCCCGATCCCCCCGGATCCCTCCCCTGAAGCACTGACGACACCTAGACCTCCGTCACCCCGGAAGGGTTGCACGACTGCGGGCAGTTATTTTTCCGGAATCCCGGCCTTTCCTCCACCCGCCGCCGCCCGTCGCGCGGCCCGGGCGTCGAATGTCGGACTATTCACCCGATCGGGCGCTATCCGGGCTGCTACGACGAGCGATACTTTGATTACTCAGCGTAGGGGCCGGGTGAGCTGGCCTCCGCTGGCTCTTCCAGGGGGGAAGACATGCGACGTTCGTTCTTCGACCGCGCCGTGGCCGTGACAGCGGCCTGCCTCGCGGCCTTGGCCGCGGCTCCGGCTTCCGGGCATGCGGCTGAGACGAGGACGGCATCAGCATCGGCTCCGCGCGCGATCATGCGCCAGGAGAAGAACTACCAAGTCGAGGTGGACAACTTCTCCACCCAGGCTTTCGACGAGGTCGCTCTGGCTTTCACTCGCAACAGCACACCCGTCACCCAGATCCTCCACCAGTTCAACGTGCCGGCCTCCAGCGTGATCATCTTCGACCTCGGACCGTGCTCCGACGTCAAGCAGTACGCGGTCAGCGGCCTCGTGGGCGGCGAGCGCAAGTTCACCACCGGCGACGTCGACGCCGATCCGGTCGGCTGCGACGACATCGTCACCATCCGGAACACGGCAGCATTCGAAACGCACAGGAAAGTCCGATGAGGCGCGCGGTCATGGCGCTCTGCGCCGCCTCACTCGCACTCGCCGCGGCGGTCGCACCCGCCTCGCCGGCTTCGGCCGTCCGCCAGGCAGCCGAACCGAACTACCGGGTTGATGTCGTCAACCACTCCGGCTTCGGTCTGGACGAGGTCGACCTCGCCGTCGCGCGCTTCAGCGACCCGGTCATCCGGCTGCAGACCCAGCGCCACGTGGTGTCAGGAGCCACAGCGAGCTTCGACCTCGGCCCCTGCTCGGACGTCCGGCAGTTCGCAGCCAGCGCCTTCATCGGCAACCGCGAGGTCCTCCACACCGGAAACATCAACCCCAGCCCGAGCTGCCACACCCAGATCGAGATCACCCACACATGAGCACGGCGAGGAAGGAGGACCGAGTGAAGGCGAGGAGGAAGGACCAAGTGAAACACCGCATGAGCATCCTGCTCGCGCTGCCTGTAGCGGCGTTGCTCACCACCACGGCGGGCGTAGCCCCGGCATACGCGGCGAACGGCCGCTTCATTTTCGAGAACGCGGCCGGCCATACGGGAGAGATGAACAACCCGCCCTCGGGCAGGTGCATCAAATTCCCCTATCAGGTCATCAGGGTCACCAACGCGACCAACCAGAAGGCTCACCTCTTCCAGGACGCCCAGTGCAGCACGAGAGAAATCGCCGCCGTGGCGGCCGATCCCGGAACCGGAAGGGGCACGGCGTGGAGTAAGCCGGACGGAACCCCTTCCGCGCTGGCAGTGAAGTTCGACTGCGACCTCGTCGCCTGCTCCTGAGCCACATCCCCCTGACTCAACCTCACCAACACCCCGTACGGGCCGACGAGTTGGAGAGCTGACCGCCACAGGCAGGTACACCCACCGCCGGCCCGGCGGCCGCCCCGGACATCACGGCCGGGCCCACACCGGAGCTTCCCCCCGGCACCATCACCCTCGCCTTCGGCGGCGACGTCGAGTCCACCGAGCGCACCGCGCCCAGTCGCTGGCCCAGGGCCCGCACGAGGAGCCGAGGTCGCGGCAAACCAGAGCCCGCGCTAGGGGGCACGCTCACCCCCGAGGCGCCCCGTGGACCCCCGGACCATCAACTCCCCGTGCACCGTGGCGATTCCGCCCGGAGGCGCCGCTTCCAGGCCGAGGGCGAGGCGGCCGGCCCGGGCGCCCGCCTCGTACAGCGGCAGCCGTACGGTCGTGAGCGCGGGCACCGCGTCCGCGCTGAACGGCAGGTCCACGAAACCGGCCACCGAGACGTCCTCGGGGATGCCGAGCCCGCGGTCCCGCAGCGCCGCGCAGGCGCCGAGCGCGACCGTGTCGTTGGCGGCGACCACGGCCGTCAACTCCGGGTCCCGGCGCAGGAGTTCAAGGGCCGCGTCGTAGCCGGAGCGGCGGTCGTACGAGCTGTGCACCGTGAGGTGGTCGAGGCGGAGCCCGGCGGCCTCCAGGGCGGACCGGTGTCCCTCCAGGCGGTGCCGGGTCGTGGTGCGCTCGGGGGGCCCGGCCACGTAACCGATCCGCCGGTGGCCGAGGCCGATGAGGTGCTGCGCCAGGCGCCTGCTGCCGCCCCGGTTGTCGAAGGCGAGCGTCGCGGTGACGCTGTCGCCGGGCAGCGGCGGCCGTCCGCACAGCACGATCCGGGTGCCCGCGTCGGCGAGCCGGGCGAGTTTCGCGCCGACGGCCGCCGCGTGATCGGGGTCCTCCAGGGCGCCGCCGGTCAGGATGACGGCGGCCGCGCGCTGGCGCTGGAGCAGGGTCAGATAGGTGAGTTCGCGTTCCGGTGAGCCGCCGGTGTTGCAGATGACGGAGAGCTTCTCGCGGGCGCCGCGCTCCTCGCCGATCGCGGACTGGGCCGCGCCCGCCATGATGCCGAAGAAGGGGTCGGCGATGTCGTTGACGAGGATGCCGACCAGGTCGGAGGTGGCCGCGGCGAGCGAACTCGCGGGCCCGTTCAGGACGTAGTCCAGCTCGTCGACCGCGCGCAGCACCCGCTCGCGGGTGGCCGCGGCGACCGGATAGTTGCCGTTGAGGACCCGCGAGACGGTCGCCGGGGACACCCGGGCCCGGGCCGCCACATCCGCCAGGGTCGCTGTCATCTCTGCCTCCGAGCCGCTCGGGCCGTTCCCGCTTTCAGCCTCTTGTCCGAGGCGCTGTGCGCAGGCTAGCGTCCTGCCCTGTAGAAAGCGCTTGCTATCCGTTCTCCCCATCATGCCACCCGCATCAGCGCAGCCCCGGAGGGATCACATGACGGCACTCAGGACCGTGCGGATCGCCATGAACGGCGTCACCGGACGCATGGGTTACCGCCAGCACCTCGTACGCTCCCTCCTCGCCATCCGCGAGCAGGGCGGCCTCGATCTCGGGGACGGCACCGCGCTGTGGCCCGAGCCGGTCCTGGTCGGCCGGCGCGAGCACGCCCTGCGGGCGATGGCCGAGCGGCACGGCCTGACCGCGTGGAGCACCGACCTCGACGCGGTGCTGTCCGACCCCGCCATCGACATCTACTTCGACGCCCAGGTGACCTCCGCCCGCGAGGAGGCGCTCACCAAGGCCATCGCGGCCGGAAAGCACGTCTACACCGAGAAACCCACCGCCACCGGCCTGTCCGGCGCCCGCGAACTCGCCCGGCTCGCCCGCGCCGCCGGCATCAAGCACGGCGTCGTCCAGGACAAGCTGTTCCTGCCGGGCCTGCTGAAGCTGAAGCGCCTGATCGACGGCGGGTTCTTCGGCCGCGTCCTGTCCGTGCGGGGCGAGTTCGGCTACTGGGTCTTCGAGGGCGACTGGCAGTCAGCGCAGCGACCGTCGTGGAACTACCGCGCCGAGGACGGCGGCGGCATCGTCATGGACATGTTCCCGCACTGGGAGTACGTCCTGCGCGAGCTGTTCGGCCGGGTCACCTCCGTGACCACGCACACCGCCACCCATGTCCCGCAGCGCTGGGACGAGCGCGGCAAGCCGTACGAGGCGACGGCGGACGACGCCGCGTACGGGATCTTCCAGCTGGCGGGCGGCGCGGTCGCGCAGATCAACTCCTCCTGGGCAGTACGCGTCAACCGCGAGGAACTTGTCGAGTTCCAGGTGGACGGGACGGAGGGATCGGCGGTCGCGGGCCTGCGCAACTGCCGTGTCCAGCACCGCAGTTCAACACCGAAGCCGGTCTGGAACCCCGACCTCCCGGCCACGGAGTCCTTCCGCGAGCAGTGGCAGGAGGTGCCCGACAACGACACGTTCGACAACGGGTTCAAGGCGCAGTGGGAGCTGTTCCTGCGGCACGTCGCACTGGACGAGCCGTACCACTGGGACCTGCTCGCGGGCGCGCGCGGCGTCCAGCTCGCCGAGCTCGGACTGCGCTCCGCCGCCGAGGGCCGCCGGCTCGACGTACCGGAGGTCTCGCTGTGACCCTGCGACTGCCGCACCCCGACGGCACCACGAGGACATACCGGCCGCGCATGACACCGCTTTCCATCGCGCCGGGCGGACCTTTGCTCTCCCGTACGGTCTTCTCGGCCGCGCACGTGGTCGCCGACCCGTACCCGGACGTGTCGCCGGACTCCCCCGCCGCCGTCGACTGGGAGTCGACGCTCGCCTTCCGCCGCCACCTGTGGTCGCACGGGCTCGGGGTCGCGGAGGCGATGGACACCGCCCAGCGCGGCATGGGTCTCGACTGGGCGGCAGCGTCCGAACTGATCCGCCGAAGTGCCGCCGAGGCAAAGGCAGTTGACGGACGGATCGCGTGCGGAGTGGGCACGGATCAACTGGCAGGCGGCGGCCTCGCCGAGGTGAGAACCGCGTACGAGGAGCAGCTCGCGCTGGTCGAGGGCGTCGGCGCGCAGCCGATCCTGATGGCGTCGCGCGCCCTCGCGGCGGCGGCCCGCGGCCCCGAGGACTACCTCGCGGTCTACGGCACCCTGCTCCGCCAGGCCTCCGGGCCGGTGATCCTGCACTGGCTGGGCCCGATGTTCGACCCGGCGCTCGACGGCTACTGGGGTGCGGCCGACCTCGACACGGCGACGGAGACCCTCCTGGAGGTCATCGCCGCGCACCCCGGCAAGGTCGACGGCATCAAGGTTTCCCTTCTCGACGCCCGCCGCGAAGTGGAACTCAGGCGGCGCCTCCCGGACGGCGTACGGTGCTACACCGGCGACGACTTCAGCTATCCGGAGTTGATGGCGGGCGACGAACAGGGCTTCAGCCACGCCCTGTTGGGCATCTTCGACCCGCTGGCCCCGCTGGCGGCGGAGGCGGTACGGCTCCTCGACACCGGCGACGCGAAGGGCTTCCGGGGCCTCCTCGACCCGACGGTCGAACTGTCCCGGCATCTCTTCCAACCACCAACCCACTTCTACAAAACGGGAGTTGTGTTCCTGGCCTGGCTGGCCGGGCACCAGTCCCACTTCACCATGGTCGGCGGCTTCCAGTCGGCCCGCTCGCTGCCACACTTGGCGCGAGCGTACGAACTCGCCGACGGACTCGGCCTGTTCTCCGACCCGGCGCTCGCCGAGTCCCGCATGAAGTCCCTGCTGAACGTGTACGGAGTAGCGCAATGACGAAGCCATCCGCCGACGCCCTCTCCCGCTTCAGTATCAACCAGATGACCGTGAAGCAGCTCTCCCTGCCGGAACTGGTGGAGGCGTGCGTACGTCTCGGGGTGCGGGGGGTGGGGCTGTGGCGCGAGCCGGTGGCGGAGTACGGGCTGGAGGCGACGGCAAAGCTGGTGCGGGCAGCGGGACTTGATGTCAGCACCCTCTGCCGGGGCGGCTTCCTCACCGCCCTCGACCCCGCCGGGCGGGCCGCCGCGCTCGCCGACAACCGGGCGGCGATCGACGAGGCGGCGACGCTGGGCACGGACACGCTGGTCCTGGTGTCGGGCGGGCTGCCGGCCGGTTCGAAGGACCTGGCGGGCGCGCGCGAGCGGATCACCGACGCGCTGGCCTCATTGGGGCCATATGCCGCCGAGCAGGGCGTGCGGCTCGCGATCGAGCCGCTGCATCCCATGTTCGCGGCGGATCGATGTGTGGTGTCCACACTGGACCAGGCCCTCTCGCTGGCCGAGCGGTTTCCTGCCGCGCAGGTGGGGGTGGTGGTGGATACGTACCACGTGTGGTGGGACGACATGGCTGCGGCGGCGGTGGCTCGGGCGGGGGTGGGTGGGCGTATCCACTCCTTCCAGTTGGCGGACTGGGTTACACCGTTGCCGGCGGGCCTGCTGAATGGGCGGGGCCAGTTGGGGGAGGGTTCGGTCGACCTCCGGGGGTGGTGCGCGGTCGTGGAGGCGACGGGGTATTCGGGGCCGATCGAGGTCGAGCTGTTCAACGAGGAGTTGTGGGCGGGGGACGGGGTGGGGTTGCTGACGGACACGCTGCGCCGCTTCACAGCCCTGGCGATTTAGCCCCACCCCCGGAAGGATCACCTTGCAGCTCGCCCTCTCCACCCTCGGCCTCCCCCGCATGCCAATCCCCGACGTCGCCCGCCTGGCCAGCACCACCGGCTACCACGGCGTAGAACTCCGCGCCCACCCGGAGGAACCCGTCCACCCCGGCATCGGGATGCGCGAACGGGCCGCCGCAGTCAGGGAGTTCGAGGCCGCGGGCATCGAGATCCTGGCCGTCGCCGGGTACGCCAGGGTCGCCCAGCCCCTGGACCCCGGCGAACTCGCCGAGCTCGTGCGGCTCGCACACGACTTGGGCGCCCGCTTCGTCCGGGTCTTCCCCGGCGCCGACGGCACCCCCGCCGCCGAGAACAGAGCCGTACACCAACTGACCGAAGCAGCGAAGTTGGCGGAGGACAACAACGTACGCATCCTCCTCGAAACCCACGATTCGCACCGCACCGGCGCCGCAGCCGCCGCCCTCCTCAACCGCGTGGCCGCACCGGGCATCGGCGCCCTCTGGGACGTCATGCACACCTGGCTCGGCGGCGAGACGCCCGAAGAGTCCTTCGCCGCCCTCGCCCCGCACCTCGGCTACGTACAGGTCAAGGACATCGCGTCCGCCGAGGACACCACCCCGCTGCCGCTCGGCGCGGGCGTCCTGCCGCTCAGTGCGTGCCTGTCCCTGCTGCCGCCGGACGGCTGGGTGTGCTGGGAGTACGAGAAGCGCTGGTATCCCGGGGCGGTCCCGCTGCCGGGGCTTCTCGCGGCGGGGCGGGAGTACGTGGAGCAGCTGACCTGAGGGAGGTGAGGGCGACCCCGCCCACCAGGAGCGCCGCCGCGCACCACCGCAGCGGCGTCACCGACTCGCCCAGGAGCAGCGCGGCCGACGACATCCCGAACACCGGGACGAGCAGGCTGAACGGCGCGACCGACGACGCCGGGTAGCGGCGCAGCAGCAGCCCCCAGGCCCCGAAACCGAAGATCGTGCTGATCCACGCGACGTACACCAGCGCCCCCGCCCCGCTCCAGTCGAACCCGGACAGCGCCTCCGCGTCGCGCGCCGGGCCCTCGAAGAGGAGGGAGAGCGCGAGCAGCGGGAGTACGGGGACGACGGACACCCACACCATGAAGTTGAGCGCGTCGGGCGGGGCGGCCCGGCGGGTCAGGATGTTGGACACGCCCCAGCAGGCAGCGGCGCCCACGGTCAGCGAGAACCCGAGTAGCGGCCCGCTCGCACCCTCGTCAACCCCCGCGACGACGATCCCCGCGAGCGCCACCACCATCCCCAACAGCCTTATCCTGCCCAGTCGTTCACCCAGTACGGCCATGGCGAACACGGCGGTGAACACGGCCTGCACCTGGAGCACCAGCGAGGAGAGCCCGGCCGGCATCCCCTGGCTCATCCCGATGAACAGCAGCCCGAACTTGGCGACCCCGAGCACCAGGCCGACCGACACGATCGGCTTCCAGCCGACCTTGGGCCGCCCCACGAAGAACACCGCGGGCAGCGCCGCGACCAGGAAGCGCAGGGCGGAGAAGAGCAGCGGCGGGAAGTGGCCGAGACCGACATCGATGACGACGAAGTTGACCCCCCAGACGGCGGTGACGAGCACGGCGAGCGCGATGTGTACGGGACGCATGCGTCGAGGATCACCGCCCACGACCATTCAGCACCAGCGCGGATTCATTGATGATGGGATGAAGCACTGCTTAATCCAACCGCTTCATCATCTGATCCAAGGAGGTCCCCGTGCTCGATCTGGCCCGGCTGCGTGCGCTGCACGCGGTCTCCGTCCACGGCTCGGTCGCGGCGGCCGCCGCCGCGCTCGGCTACACCCCGTCCGCGATCTCCCAGCAGATCACCAAACTGGAGCGGGAGACCCGTACGACCCTCCTGGAACGCCGCGGCCGGGGCATAGCGCTCACCGAGGACGCACTCCATCTCGCCTCTGCGGCACGGGAGTTGCTGTCGATCGTGGAGCGTACGGAGACGACGCTCGAAGAGCGGCGCGGGCGGCCCACCGGGCGCCTGACGATCGGCGCGTTCGCGACGGCGGCCCGGGGCCTGCTCCCGGCCGCGCTCGCCGCCCTCGCCCGCGAACACCCGTCTCTGCACACCCAGTTGTCGGAGGTCGACCCGCACGTCTCGGTCGACCTGGTGGCCAAGGGCGTCATCGATCTGGCCGTCGCCCACGACTGGGACATCGCCCCGCTGCCCGCCCCCGAGGGCGTCAAGCACGCGGCCATCGGCGACGACCACTGCGACATCCTGGTCCCGGCGGGCCACCCCCTGGCAGCCCGCCGCACCGTCCGCCGCGCCGATCTCGCCCACGAGCCGTGGATCTGCCAGCCGCCCGGCTCGGTCTGCCACGACTGGCTGGTACGCACGCTGCGAGCCGACGGCCACGAACCCGAACTGCGTCACCAGGCCGCCGAGTACCACACCCAACTCGCCCTGGTCGCGGCCGGACTCGGCATCGCGCTGGTCCCGCGCCTGGGCCGGGGCCCGCTCCCCGAGGGCGTGGCGGCGCTACGCCTGGAGCCCGTTCCGACCCGACGCCTGTACGCGTTGTGGCGCACCGGCGCGGCCCGCCGCCCCGCGATCACGGCGGCAGTTCAGGCACTCCGGGAGGCCTGGGACGCCCCCGACCGCCTCAGCGACCGAGCACCCCACCCTTGACCGCCCCAACGAACGACGTCCAGGCGCCTGGACCGAACACGACGGCGGGACCGGTGGGGTTCTTGCTGTCCCGCACGGGTATGCAGGCCGAGCAGCTGTCGCTGAACTCCAGGCACTCGCCACTGGTGCCGCCGCTGTATGTGGACTTTCGCCAGGTCGCGCATGCGTCGTTGACTTCGAGGCAACTGCCCTCGCTCGCCCCGCTGTACGAGGACTTCCGCCACGACGCGTACATCTCGCTGACTTCGAGGCATTCGCCGCTGTCGCCGCCGCTGTAGCTGGACTTCCGCCAACCGGTCAGAACCGAGGCATCGGACACGATGTTCTCACTGCGCTTCATGCTCGTAATCTTCCGCCACGGACCGCATCAGCGCCAGAGACCTATGGTGCGACAACGCGTCACCCAGAGCGTGATCGTAGACTTCCTGACACTGCCGCACCACGGACGGAAGTTCCCAGACCCTGCCGTTCTTCAGGCCTTCCACGTACGCGATGGGCGGGAGGTCGCTGAACCACAGCAGCGAGACGTGCCCCTCCAACACGGCGTGCGCGCCTGCCTCGTACGGGAGCACGTGGAATCGGATGCGACGGCTTTCACCCAACGTCAGCAAGTGCCGAAGCTGTTCGCACATCACGAGCGGGCCGCCGATGGGGCGCCGCAACACCGCCTCGTCGAGCATCGTCCACACCACGGGCTTGTCGAAGTCATGGAGAATCCGCGCACGTTCCAGCCGTGCCCCAAGGAGCCGGTCACGTTCCTCGTCGCTCTTGGGTGGATAGCCCGAGCCGAGCACCTCGCGCGCGTACGCTTCCGTCTGCAGAAAGCCCGGTACCAACTTGGGTGCGTACTGATGAATGTGCGTCGCCTGCTTCTCGAACTCCAGCGCCTCCTTGAAGTGTTCAGCCACCTTCCTACCGTCCAGCGTGGGCAGGAAGCGGACAAAGAACCCGCCAGTCCCCAGCACCTGATCGAGGCGACGGGCGTCGTCCACGTCCGGCCTGCGCCGCCCCGCCTCGATGTGGGCGATGTGCGTGCGCGACATCACCGCACGCTGGCTCAGCTCCTCCTGGGTGAGCCCGGCCGCCTCCCGTTTGGTCCTGAGTTCCTCGCCGTACTTCGTACGGGATACGGGGTTGTCCTCGATCGCCATGCCCAACTCCCTTGCGTGCGGCTTTGGTTGTCACGCTGTGTGCACTGTTCAGCGTACGGAACGTAACCGCACCCTGTAAGCGGAACAGCACACAGCGTGAGAGGCAGTGGCATGGGAGCGCACGACGTGGGGGCATACGTCGCCCACACGGGCACCGACGTGTACGGGCCCGGCAAAGTGATCGGCGCCGACGGGGAATGGCGGCGGGTCCGGTTCGTCTACTTCGTCGCGACGATCGCCGTGCGCGATCTGCGCACCGCCTCTGCGCAGGAGGAAGGACAGGTACGCGCATGGCTGACGCAGAAGGCGGTCCGGCACGGGGGCCAGTGGTAGCGGGCCCGCCGCTCGCGTTGCGGGTGTCACGGGACGGCGGGCGGACGTGGGAGCCGTACGTCATGCCCCGGCCGGGGCTGGACCCGGGGCCGCTCGACTCGGCCTTGCGGTACCCGCCGTGCGCGTGCCCGCGCTGCGGGAGTGAGTGACGAAAAAATTTCGGGGCGGGCTGTCACACTCCCGCCCCGGCGCGTGTCAGGGCAGTGAACGCGAACGAAGCACCACCCACTACACAACACAGGAGCCACTGCCATGCAGGCACGTATCACGAACCCCGCCCAGGTCCTCCCCGGCGCCATGCCCGCCATCCTCGACCTGATCAAGGCCACCAAGGAGGGCGGGGTGCCCGAGTCCACCCTGGAGCTGGTGCACTTGCGGGCCAGCCAGATCAACGGCTGCGCCCCGTGCGTCTTCGGCGGGATCGCCAGCTCGCGCAAGCACGGCGTGAGCGAGGACAAGCTGGCCACGGTCGTGGCGTGGCGGGAGGCGCCGTACTTCAGCGACGACGAGCGGGCCGCGCTCGCGCTGGCCGAGGCGTCCACCCGGCTCGCCGACCGTGCGGACGCGGTGCCGGACGAGATCTGGGACGAGGCGGCCCGCCACTTCGATGAGAAGGGGCTCTCGGCGCTGGTCCTCATGATCGCCGTGACCAACCTCTTCAACCGCCTCAACGCCACGACCCGCCAGGTCGCCGGCGCGACCTGGTAGCGGGCGGCCGCGCGGGGAGCGAATCCATGAAGCTCACCATGTGCGCGGCGAGCAGCGGGATCGGCCGCCTGCCCCTCCAGCAGGCGGTCGCCGCGGGCCACGACTCAGCCAACCCACACCCCGCCGCGCACGTTAAGGATCAAGCTAGGACACTCCCGCTGCCGTCGGCTCATGGGTGCGACTGGGTGAGGGCGCGCGTTCGTGTGCTGGCGATGAGGGCTGGGTGGAGGCAATGCGGGCGCGTCGGCGGGGTGGGGCTACGTGCTGGCGTACATCGTCGATGCCGCGGCGCATGACGTTACGGAGCCATATGCCGAGGGGGCGTTCGATGAGGCGGTGGATGAGCCATGCGGTGGCGAGCATGACCGCGGTGATCGCCGCGACCAGGGCGGGGGCGGGGATGCGGCCCTGGTAGTGGTGGATGAGGGTCATGCCGATGTTCATGTGGATGAGGTAGAGCGGGTAGGTGAGCGCGCCTGCCGTGGTGAGCCACTTCCACTGGATCTTGTCGAAAACGCCGAGGGCGATGGCGCCGACCACCACGAACGCGGCGATGATGATCAAGCGGGCGGGCCAGGTGGGCAGCGTGTCCGAGACGGCCTTGCCCAGGTTGGAGGCCATGCGGTAATCGATGTACCGCTGGGCGAGCAGCAACTGCAGGATCACGATGGCCCACAGTACGGCGTTGGGCCGGTAGCGGCGCATGAGGTAGAAGGCGATGCCGGCGATGAAGAACGGGGCGTACTGCGGCATCGCGAACGCGGTGAGCAGGGGGGTACCCATGACCGGGGCGAGCGCGGCGGCCGCGGTCCATATCCCGCAGAAGATCAGGCAGTTGCGGTAGGTGACGCCGCAGATCACGACGACCGACATCAGCAGATAGAACTTGAGCTCGACGAAGAGCGTCCAGTAGACGGGGTCGACGTCGGGGGTGCCGTTGCCGCTCTGCAGCATGGTCAGGTTGGTGATCACCGAGTCCCAACCGCGTATGGAGGTGAATTCCGGCCACATCTTGATGACCAGCGAGGTGAGCAGGATGCCGACCCAGTAGGCGGGGAAGAGCCGGGATATGCGGGAGACGGCGAACTCTCCGGCGGTACGGCCCCACACGCTCATGCATATGACGAAGCCGCTGATCAGGAAGAAGACCTCCACGCCGAGCCACCCGTACTGGGCGAACTTGTGGGCGGTGGGGAAGATCGTCCCAGTGGAGTGGCCCCAGGGCCGCGCCAGCGCGACGTAGTGGTAGAAGACCACCATCAACGCGGCGAACAGCCGGAGCCCGTCGAGCGCGGCAAGCCTGTTCCCCGAGCGGCGCTCGGCCATCATGCAAACCCCCGCAGCATCCTGGTCAGGGACGCCATAGATCGAAGTGAATCACAGGTTGTGAAGTACCTGTGAGTAAGTTGTGTGCCGCTCATATTCGCACGTGGCACCCAGGTGGCCGGTCCATCTGTGCGTGGCTCTAGCCACACATCGGCTCATGGAAGAGGGGCCAGGCGACGGCATCCGCTCAACGGACCCGCAGGATCCGGCACAGCCGCTTGACGCCGAAGGCGCCTCGGTGATCGTCGGCAGACTGGAAGGGGCGCCTCACCAGCTGGTCTCGGCCGCAAAACGCTTCGCGGCCCTCCGCACTCGCCAGGGTGGCCGCCGAGGATTTCACGGTCATCCTTCCAGAGCTACGCGGTGCTGCCGGGCCCGGGAAAATCTTGCCGGGCCCGGCACAGGGGGCTTCTGCGAGTGCGTGCGATGTCAGGCGATATGGATCACGGTGCCCCAGGTGTTGCCGCCCCATACGGGCACACCGTCGGTGAGGCCACCCTTGCCGTTGCCCTTGTACAGGTGCAGGGTGCCGTCGCTCCAGATGGCCATGAGGTCGGCGATGCCGTCCCCGGTGTAGTCGCCTGCGGTCATGTCCTTGACGGTGCCCCAGGTGTTGCCGCCCCATACCGGGACGCTGTCGGTCACCTGGCCGTCGCCCTTGCCCTTGTAGAAGTGCAGGGAGCCGTCGCTCCACACCGCCATCAGGTCGGCTATGCCGTCGCCGTCGAAGTCACCGCCGGGCAGCAGCTTGACGGTGCCCCAGGTGTTGCCGCCCCACACCTGGACGCCGCTGGCGAGCTGGCCGTCGCCCTTGCCCTTGTAGAAGTGCAGGGAGCCGTCGGTCCACACCGCCATCAGGTCGGCTATGCCGTCCCCATCGAAGTCGCCCGCAGTCATCTGCTTGACGGTGCCCCAGGTGTTGCCACCCTCGGTGACCGTGATGCCGTCGGTGAACTTGCCCTTGCCGTCACCCTTGTACAGGTGCAGGGTGCCGTCGTCCCAGATGTCCATCAGGTCGGTGACACCGTCGTTGGTGAAGTCTCCCTTGGCGAGCTGCCGGGTGCTCTTCCAGGTCGTGCCGCCGAGCTGCGCGATGTTCGCGCCGCTCAGGCCCTTGGCCTTGTCACCGGGGTACACGTGCAGGGAGCCGTCGCCCCAGATCGCGGCCAGGTCGGCGATGCCGTCACCGGTGAGGTCGTCCTGGGCCCGGAAGGCGGTCTGCTGGATCCAGGCACCCAGGTCATCGACCCGGACATCAGTGGCGCTGGTACGCGTCTCGGCAGGATCGTTGCCCAGGCAGCCGCCCTGCCAGGACAGCGAGTTGACGGCGACGAGCTCGGGGGTGGTGCCGTTCATGCGCACAGCCGGGCTTCCCGCATCCCCCTGGCACAGCACGGCAGTGTCCGAACCGTTCAGATTCACCGAACTACCGGAAGCCGAAGCGACGGTGAACACGCCACTGTGCAGTTGGTTGGGCACCCACTCGGTCTTGGTCCTGCCAAAGCCCAGGGAGGTCAGCGTCTCGCTCGTGGCGGCCGGCTGGGCCGCGATCTGCACCGGCTTGATTTTCGGGTCCAGGATGCGCCGGGCCAGCTTGACCATCACGACGTCCCGGTCGGTGCGCGGCACCAGCTCGACAGCCTCCTGCACGCTGCCGCCCGCCTGCGACAGGTCCGCGCGCCCCACGGTCACGGTCGTCTTCACGGCGGGCTTGCCTGCCTGCGCGGGCTTGCCGTCGATCGTGAAGCAGCTGGCTGCGGTGATGACCCATTGCGGGTCAACCAGCGCGCCGGTGCACGCCGTTGCCTCGCCGATGTTGAGCTTGGCGGTGAATGCATAGCTACCGCTGGCGGCATCACTGCCAGTGAGAGCCGAAGCAGGAACGGCGGTCGTGAGACCGAGACCCACCGCAGCGGCGAGCAGGGCGGTCGTCCACGCAGCGCGCGAACTCTTGGCAGGCATGGTGATCCTTTTGGATGTTGGTGGTACGGAGGAGCGCCGAGTGGGGTGCCGCAGGGGACTGCCCCGAGGGCGAGACGGCCTTTAAGTCGGCTGCCGCTGTGGGGCCGCGGTGTCGCGGCCGCATCCAGGTGCACGTTCGGCCAGACCAACTGGCAAGCTGAGCCACTGGTTGCCCGGGCTGGTGCTCGCGGCGGCGTTGTTCCGCGCGAAGTTGTTCGGTCAGCCGGTAACGCGGAGTTCGACCAAGGCAGAGCGCTTGCCGATGCCACCGGTCTCACCGACCGGGGTGTGCTCAGGCGTCGCTGCGCCGGGCTCTTGGGCGGGGGCGTCTACGACGGACCGTTCACCGTCCGTCTTGGCCGTCAGGGTGGCCCTGACCGGGTGGTTCTTTGTCCAGATGGCGTAGGTGTCGGGTAGTTCCATGGTCAGGTAGCCCTGCTTGGAGCTGACTGCAAAGCAGAAGAAGACTCCGCCGGTGCGGGACTCGACCTGGATGTCCCACGCCGAGTCGCAGTCGGTCAGCAGGACGTGTCCGTCGCCGCGCTTCAGGGTGATCTTCTTGTCCTGAAGGACCTTCGCCGCATTGGGGTAGGCAAAGGTTTCCGCAGCCGACGGCATATCACCAGCCGTTGCGGTCACAGCCGTTGGAGCTGCCGCGTGAGGGGCGGCCTGCGCCACGGTGAGCGCGGCAAGTCCGGCAGAGGACGCGACAACACCCATCACACCCGAAATAAGTGCCTTGCGGGCACGAGATATCGACACGAAGTCCTCACAGTCGTGGATGCATGGGCACATGAGAAACCCATGAGTTTTACGTAAGTAAAACATATGTAAGATCACGTTCAGCGCGCCCCCAATCAGGCTTGACCAGGGGGTGTTGCGGCTGGCAGGGGGGCGACTGCCGCGTCTGACGAGCCGTAATTTCGCAGCCACGCTTACATCTGTCCCCTACTGCCGAGTCAGGTATGTCCTGATTTCGCCGCGTTCTGCGGGTGGGCCGCCGCAGCGAACCGCGCCCCGTCTGAAAGGAACAGAGCAGGTGAAATACCCACTGCGCTCCGCGAGAGCGCAACGCACCCCGGCGACACGTACACCCTGGCGAGGGCACCTCGGTCGGCGAGTCATAGCCGCCGGAGTGCTACCCGCCGCACTGACGGCTGGGCTGCTTGGAGGCACACCCGCAGCCGCGTCTGACGACCTCGATGCGGCGGCCTTCCGCGGCCAAGCCGTCGAGTTGTGGGAGACCGGCGGCGCGGGAACCAAGGAAGAGGCAGAGAAAGCGCTTCTGGGTTCTGACGAGGACATCAAACAGTTCCTCACGGACGCGCCCACTATCCAGGCTGTTGACGACCGGGTAACGGTCAGCCGGATCATCAACGCGGGTGGCCTGCAGGTCCGGGAGGCGGCGAAGAAGGCCCTCGCCTCCAAGAACCCGGATGACCTGGCCGCGTTCATCAGGGATGGCTGGAAAGACCCGCTGCAGGTGGACCGGCGCGTCGAGGTGTCGCGGCTCATCAACCTCGGCGGCCCTGGCGTCCAGGACGCAGGCAAGGCGGCTCTGGAGGGCACCCCGGAGGACGTGGCCAAATTCCTGGCGGAGGGACAGTACGACGCCAGGAAGGTCGACAACCGGGTCAAGGTCTCCCAACTGATCTACTCCGGCGGCCCTGCGATGAAGGCAGCCGCCAAGATCGCCCTGCAGGGCACCCCGGAAGACGTCCAGGAGTTCCTGGAGATCGGCCAGTTCACGGCGCGTAACCGCGACCAGGAACACGCCACCATCGCCCAGCTCAACGAGCAAGCTGTGGAGGCCGGCAAGCAGGCGGACGACGCGACGAAGGCTTCCCAGGAAGCCTCGGCCAAGGCGATCGCCGCATCCGAGTTGGCCAAGGCAGCAGCCGACACTGCCGCGAAGGAAACCGTCGCGGCTAAGGGCGAGGCCAAGCAGGCCAGCGCCAAGGCGATGCAGGCTGCGGAGGCGGCGAAGGCCGCGGCCGCCGCCGCGCAGACCGCGATCGACGCGGCGAATGCCGCTAACCGTTCCGCCCGTATCGCCGCCTTCGCTGCCGCGCAGACCGCGAGCGCCGCGGCCGCTGCCGCGAGCGCGGCCAACGATGCCTATAGGGCCTCGATCGCCGCCCTCGGCGACAAGAACAAGGCCGAAGAGGCCAAGAACTACGCCAAGAACGCCCGCATGGCCGGTGCGCTCGCCAGGGCATCGGCGCTCGCTGCCCAGCAGGCGGGCAAGGCGTCTCTCGCCGCCGCCGCCGCCGTCAGCGCGTCGAAGAGCGCGACCGACAATGCCAATTCCGCGGCAGCGTCGGCCGACGAGGCCAACGCGGCGGCCGAAGCCGCCGGGGTCCACTCGGGCGAAGCCGCTGCTGCCGCGGCGGAGACCCGCCGCCACGCCAAGGAAGCCAACCGCGCTGCCAATGCCGCTGAGGCGCTGGCGACCAAGTCCGCGACTGCCGCCTTCGAGGCGCGCGACCATGCGAACGCGGCCGCCACGCACGCGGAGAACGCCGCAGCCGCCGCAGAGGAGGCCGCAAAGTACGCGGGCGATTCCTCCAAGGCGGCCGCTGAGTCGACCAAGCAGGCCGACAAAGCGAAAGAGGCCGCCGACGCGGCCACTGCCGCAGTCGCCACGGCGAAGAAGGTCTTCGCTATCGCCCGGGAAGCCGAAAGCGAAGAGCTCGCCACCCGGACCAACGCGGCCATCGAGCGTGCGAAGTCCAATAGGGCAGCCGCCGACGACTTCACCAGGCAGCTGGCCAAGGTCGCCCTCGAAGACACCGCCATCACCAACGACGCCGCCGCACTCGCCGCGGATGCAGACAAGCCCGGGGCCGACACCAAGGACATCGCTGCCAAGGGGCGCGCCGTCGCGCTGCGCGCGCTCAAGCACTACGGCTCCTGGCGCCAGGAAGCTGCCGCCCAGGCGCTATCCGGCACCGACACCCAAGTACTCGGCTACCTCCGCACTGATGCCAAGAAGGCGGCCGCAAACGAGGTGCGCCAGCAAGTCTCGGACCTCGCCTCGGGCAGCCCCTATGAGGCGGTGCGTACGGGTGCCACGAACGTGCTGAAGGGCAGCGACCAGCAGGTCCGTGACTTCCTGGCCACCGGGCAGTACGAGGTGGCTTCAACCGACTATCGGGTGTTGATCTCGAAGATCAGCAATGAGGGCGGCCCGAGTGTGAAGGAGGCCGCCAAGGCCGCACTCGTCGATGGCAGCGCCAAGGCGCTGGCCGCCTTCCTCAACAGCGGCCAGTACCAGGCACGCAACACCGACGAACGCGTCATCGCGACCAAGCTCGCCGCCAGTGGCGGCCCCGAAGTCAAGGGTGCGGCCATGGCAGCCCTGCAGGGGCCGGCCGACGAACTGCACATCTTCATCCAGGCCGGCCAGTACATGGCCGACCGTAAGGACCAGCTCACCAACAATCACGTCGCCCAGGTTCAGCGTCTGATCAACGAAGCGGACGGGATCGCTGCCACCGCTCAGAAGAACCGGTGGCTCGCCGCCAAGGCAGCAGCCGAGGCGAACCAGGCCAGCAGCGATGCCAACCAGGCAGCAGCCGAGGCCGACAGGAACGCCAAGCTCGCCGCGGGTTACGCCGACGACGCCAAGACCTCTGCCGACCGGGCCGAAGCCAGTGCGAACCAGGCTGCCAAGTCCGCCATCACCGCACGAAACGCCGCCGACGCCGCAGATCGCGACGCAGCAGCCGCAGCAGAATCCGCAGCCCAGGCCTCATTCTCCGCGAGCTACGCTCGAGCCTCCGCTCAGGAAGCCGACAGTGCCGCAGCCGACGCCAAGGCCTCGGCCTTGGAGGCGGGGAAGAGCTCCGGTGAGGCCAACGCCATCGCCTCTGAGGCGTGGGCCGACGTGCTGACGAAGCGACAGGCGGAGGAGGCGGAGGAGCGTCGGCTCGCCGAAGAGCAGCGCAAGCAACAGGAACAGAGCAAGCCCAAGACGCACGAGTGCATTCAGTTCGCCAGCCGGGACAGCCTCGCGCCTTGCAGATACGACGAGAACGCCGTCATCGTCGTCCCGACCACCGATCCTGCCCTCGCCAAGCTCCTCCTCCAGGGCGGCATGGAAGTCCTCGGCGTCAACGACCTTCTCGACTGCGTGAACGACCCCACCATCGGGAAGTGCGCCCTTGCCGTAGCGGGCGTCCTCCCGGTCGGAAAGCTCAAGCTGCTCAAGAAGGCCGCCGACGGCGTCGAGGACATCGCCGAGGCGTCACGCGCGAGCCGGATCATCAAATGCGCTACATGCTTCCTTGCCGGAACGAAGGTTCTCATGGCGGACAAGTCCGCGAAGAACATCGAATCGGTAAAAATCGGCGACAGGGTGGTCTCGACAGACCCCATATCCGGTAAGACCGAACAGCAGGAAGTATCCGACCTGATCATTACGGACTATGACAAGAGCTTCAACAAGCTCACCATAGCCACCGATCGCGGGAGTGAACTGCTCACCGCCACACGGGAGCACCCTTTCTGGTCCCCATCGGAAAGCAAATGGGTCGAGGCCGACAGCCTTCAGCGCGGAATGACCTTGAAAACTGCCGACGGCAGTGCAGCGGAAGTTCAGTCCAACACATCGTTCACCGAGCGTGCCCGGACCTACAACCTGACAGTCGACAGCCTGCACACCTACTATGTGTTCGCGGGGCATACGCCGGTACTGGTCCACAACGAGGTTTGCGGAGTCCGCGTATCCCCCATGGCCTCGGACTGGGCAACGAAGGGCGCGCATCTGCACTTCGGTGCAGACGAGGTCCGCGTATTCGCCAACGAATCCGGTGGGCTCGGGGCCAAGCCGCTCAGAATGAGCAATGGATGGGCATCCGACAAAAGCGTTCAAAAGGTTCTCGATACCCTCAATGCCAGCCCCGAACTCCGCGAGGATCTGATCGCGAAGGCCAGTGAGGCGATGGCCGAGATGAACAAACACAACTGGGGCAACGAAAAGAATCGTGCGGCCGAAATGAGTCGCCTGATTAACGCACTGAAGAAGATGAGATGAACGGACAAGAATTTATCGCGAGAGCAATCGAAACAGGGTCGGTATTCGATTTCTCCATCGGAGGAAAGCTGGCTCTGGTCGAGAAGAAGATCACTCTCGACTACATTGAGGAGATTCAAGGTCGTCGAGGTGCAAGAACCCTTCGGCGAGACTACGGGCTCTTCGAGGCTACCTTTGGCGATGAGTCAGAATGGGTGTGCCGGTCCATCATTCTGGAACTCCACCGACTCGCCTCCATGCCCGACCTTGCGGACAAGATCAGAGAGCTGACAGGCGTCGATCTCGCACCTTATACGGCGTGGACGGATGTAGAGGACGAGCTCCAACGCCTGGCCAGCCGCCAGCCGTTCGACCCGTCAACCGTCACGCAGGAGTACAGAACGTACCGATCAAGAAAGACAGGAGCTACTGTCCATGTGATCGACGATCCGTCCTCAGAACGCGGCGTATATCCCGGGTACGGCGATGTTTGGAGTCTGGATATCGTAGACCCGAAATTCCTGTGAGGAGATGCCGGGTGGAAATCATGCCTCGGATCCATATGTAGCCAGGCTCGCTGATATTCCCCCCGCAGGCCCTCAGGAGTCGACGTCTCGTCGGGCGTAGCCTCGACCTGCTCGACGAACAGCCCTCGCAATTCAAGTAACGCCCCTTGGTCGAGATTTACCTCGACCAAGGGGCGTTATCTGAACCGTTCGATAGGGACTCAATCATCTGAGAGGATCGGGTTACGGCACGCCACTCCCCCTGAACTGCCCTTCTGCAACGGCCACTTGACGGAACGTTCTTGGCCCAACGAGCACAACTCGCTGAGCCAAGCTGTTCGTGCGTACAGGGGCGGCGCGCCGCTGCCGGACATGGCATTGCCCTGCCGTTTGCGGCACGCTGCCGCCGGGATTCGACCACGAAGGCCGGAACCCTCCCCGGCCCACCCCCGTCCAACCCCCGTTCTGCCGGTGAGTCTCCGCGGAGCGGTGACGGCCGCCTGTGGCCGGCAGGACGCCGTCACCGGTGCCGCCCCCTCCCATTGCGCCGGTGGCGGCGCCCCTCCCCCGGCCACGCCGGGCGGCTTTGTGCGCATACCCTTGACTGGCAATAACTTTCCGGATATCGGTTCGCCTTGGAAGTTTCTTCCACTTCCCTGGGTACACCGCCGGAAGGAGCGCACGTGCAGCACCGCACCTCCAGACGCAGCCTCCTCACCACCACCGCCACAGCGGCCGCCATCGCCGCCCTCGGCCCCCAGCTCCCCGCCCACGCCGCCGAGGAAGAGAACGAAGAAGCCCCTGTCGCGGCCACCGATGCGCGGCTGCGCGCGATCGTCGCCCGCATGTCCGTCGAGGAGAAGATCGGGCAGCTCTTCGTCATGCGGGTGTACGGGCACTCCGCGACCGACCCCGACCAGGCCGACATCGACGCCAACCTCCGCGAGATCGGCGTGCGCGACGCCGCCGAGCTCATCGCCAAGTACCACGTCGGCGGCATCATCTACTTCACCTGGGCGCACAACACCCGCGACCCGCACCAGATCGCCGAGCTGTCCA
Source organism: Streptomyces sp. NPDC050485 (assembly GCF_044458185.1). Taxonomy (NCBI): domain Bacteria; kingdom Bacillati; phylum Actinomycetota; class Actinomycetes; order Kitasatosporales; family Streptomycetaceae; genus Streptomyces; species Streptomyces sp. NPDC050485. The sequence continues at coordinate 491,818 of NZ_JBITHR010000001.1, forward strand.
ACGGCATCCAGGCGGCCGGTCTCGCCCAGCGCACTCCGCTGCCGCTGCTCATCGCCACCGACCAGGAGCACGGCACCGTCTGCCGGGTCGGCAGACCGGCCACGCTCTTCCCGGGCGCGATGGCCGTCGGCGCCGGCGGCTCGGTCCGCGACGCCCGCACCCTCGGCCGCATCTCGGGCGCCGAACTCGCGGCGATCGGCATCCGGCAGGATTACTCCCCCGACGCCGACGTGAACGTCAACCCCGCCAACCCCGTCATCGGCGTACGCAGCTTCGGCGCCGACCCCGCCGCGGTGGCCTGCCTGGTCGCGGCCGAGGTGCGCGGCTACCAGGAGTCCTCCGTCGCGGCCACCGCCAAGCACTTCCCCGGGCACGGCGACACCAGCGTCGACAGCCACACCGGGATCCCGGTGATCACCCACAGCCGCGCGGAGTGGGAGCGGCTCGACGCGCCGCCGTTCAAGGCCGCGATCGCCGCCGGGATCGACGCGATCATGACGGCCCACATCCAGTTCCCGGCCCTCGACCCGAGCAACGACCCGGCGACGCTCTCGCGCCCCATCCTGACCGGCATCCTGCGCGAGCAGCTCGGCTTCGGCGGGGTCGTCATCACCGACTCGCTCGGCATGAAGGGCGTACGCGACAAGTACGGCGACGACCGGGTGCCCGTGCTCGCCCTCAAGGCGGGCGCCGACCAGCTGCTCGACCCGCCGAACCTGGACGTGGCCTGGCACGGGGTGCGCGCCGCCGTGGACAGCGGCGAGCTCACCGGGACCCGGCTCGACGAATCGATCCTGCGCATCCTCCGGCTCAAGGACAGGCGCGGCCTGTTCGCCCGTCCGTACGTCAGCGCCCGGGGCGTGGACCGGACCGTCGGCACCCGCGCGCACCTCGCCGCCGCCGACGCGATCGCCGAGCGGACCACCACCCTGCTCGCCGATCCGCACCGGCTGCTCCCGCTCTCCCGGCGGCGCCACCGGAACCTCCTCATCGCCGGCGCCGACCCCGTGTCACCGTCCGGCACCACGGGCCCGCCCACCACCGTGCTCGCCCACGCCTTCACCGAACTGGGCTTCCGTACAACGGTGTTGCCCACCGGCACGCTGCCGACCCAGACGCAGATCGACGCGGCCGTGGCGGCTGCCGCCGGGCGGGACGCAGTGATCGTCGGCACCTACAACGCGGGCGCGGGCGGCGCCCAGAGCAGGCTGGTCGCCGCGCTCGGGGCGACCGGCGTGCCGGTCGTGCACCTCGCGATCCGCAACCCGTACGACATCGCGTACCTCAGCGGGTACGCCGCCTCGCTCGCCACCTACTCCTGGACCGATGTCGAACTCCGGGCCGCCGTACGGGTGTTGGCGGGCCGGGCCGAGCCGCGCGGCCGCCTCCCGGTCGCCGTCCCGCGCGCCGGTGATCCAACGCAGGTGCTGTACCCGATCGGCTATGGACTGTCGTACTAGACCTACGCCGAAGACCCCGCCCAGTCCCCCCATCGGGCGCAAAGCCCCCGGACGCCTGGCGCGTTCGCGCTCCGGCAGGTCACGCTTGAGGTGTATCCGGGGGGTTCTGGGGGGTCGTATGCGTACGTACCGTTTGCGGCGGCATGCTCTGTCGGCGTGCCTGCTGCTGCTCGTGCCGCTGGGCTCCGCCACGGCGTGCCAGAACGCCGCGGGCGGCTCGGCGGCCGAGGGCAAGCTGTCGGCCGCCGAGTCGCCCGCGGCGAGCCCGTCGCCCGACCTCGCGGCGACGTTCCTCGCGACCGGTCACTGCGCCTCGCGCGAGGGGGCGGTGGGCGACACCAAGGACTTCCACGAGGTGGCGTGCACCAGTGAGCGGGCGGTGGCGCGGGTGCTGGTCCGGCGCGACGGGGCGGTGGCGAAGGGAGCGGCGGTGTCATGCCCGCTCAACACGGACTTCGTGCTGTACGTCGCCGAGAGCCGGCCTTCGGCGGACGAGAACGGTGACGGCAGTGTGTCGCGCGGCTATGCGTGCATGCGCAACCTGGAGGCGCCGCATCCCGGTGACCCGGGGATGGGGGGTGGGCCTTACACGGTGGTCGGGGACTGTGTGTACGACGCGGGGGCGGAGCTGGTGAAGGAGACTCCGTGCGACGGGTCGGGGCGGGCGCCCCAGTTCAAGGTGGTGTCGGCCGTGGCCCGCCGGGCGGACTGCCCTTCGGGCACGGTGCTGTACGTCCAACTGACGGGTGGGGAAGGGGTGGTGGGGTGCGCGCGACGGCTCTGAACTTTCCCCACCCCGCCCCTTCCCGCTGTGACATTTTGCGGCTCCGCCGCGTGGGGGGCTCCGCCCCAGACCCCGCTCCTCAAACTCCCCCAAGGCCTCAAAGGCCAGGGGGGACCCCCATGAGGGGCTAGAAGTTGGAGCGGAGCAAAATCCAGGTCCTACGGGTGCAGGGCGGGCTCCCTGTCGGCGACCTGCACATCCAGCTTCGCGTCAAACGGCGCCTGCGGCTTCGCCGGGGCGTCCGTGAGGCCTGCCCAGCGGAGGATCGAGGACGTGGCCGACGCCTTCTCGTTCGCCGCCAGCATCGAGACCTTCGAGCCGTGGTTGCCGCCCGCGACCGTGTAGACGTACGAGTCGCGCGCCCCCGCCCCGAGGCCGAACCGCTCCGCACCCCACGGGTCGTTCTGCCCGTAGACGTACAGCATGTGATCGGCGTGGTGGCGCACCCAGGTGTCGATGTCCCGCATCACCCACGGCTGGAACCGCATCGGGATGTCCCGCGGCACGAAGTTGCGCGGCGGCTGGTAGCCGTACCGGCTCAGGCCCCCGAGCCAGGGCTGCTTGATGGTGGGCGAGCCGAGCTGCGTACCGGCCTGGTAGTAGTAGGCCGTGTACGGGGCGAGACCCTGGTCGGTGTAGAAGGAGAACCCGGAGATCGTGTCGACCGAGTCCCAGATCGCCTGGTCGGTGGCGTGCGCCGCATCCGCGGGGATCGTGGAGCAGTCCGCCAGCAGGTGGTACTGCCAGAAGCCCCAGACGTAGTCGAGCACGACGGCCTCGTACGCCTTGTCGAGCGTGCCGACGGTGCCGAAGGTGTAGCCGTTCGCGGCCGCGTAACCCTGGTACTTCTTCTCCAGCGGCGTCCGGCGCACCAGCGCCTCGCGCTGCACGCCCTCCAGCTTGTCGCGGCAGTCCTTGGTGCCGACGGTCTCGAAGAACCGGTCGTAGGCCGAATCCTCGTTGTTCACCACGTCGTTGGGGGCCACGTACGCGACGACGCCGTTCATGTCGTGCGGGTAGAAGCGCTTGTAGTACGTGGCGGTCATGCCGCCCTTCGAACCGCCGGTGGTCAGCCAGTTCTTGGTGTAGACGGGCTTCAGGGCCCGGTAGATCGCGTGCTGGTCACTGGCGGCCTGCCAGATGTCGTCCTTGGACCAGTCGGCGGGCGTCGGCCGCGACGGCGAGAAGAACCGGTACTCGACGGAGACCTGGTTGCCGTCCACGATCTGCGTCGGCTCGCTGCGGCCGGGCGTCGTGGAGACGTTGTAGCCGCTGGTGTACATGACCGTGGGCCGGTCGGTGTCCTTGTGCAGCAGGGTGATCCGCTGCTGGAAGGTGGCCCGGTTGTACGGGTTGTGGTGGTCGACCTGCTGGGTGAAGTTCAGTACGAAGTAGCGGTAGCCGCTGTACGGCTTCTCCTCGATCAGGCTCATCCCGGGTATCGCCAGGATGCGGTCCTTGATGTCCGGCTCTGCGGCGGTAGCCGCGTTGGCCGTGGCTCCCGCCGCGGTCATCGTGCCTATCAGCACGACGAGCGACAACAGCCATCTGAGCGCCTTGCGCATTCACCCTCCCCTGTGCGGCCCCTGTGGGCACGGAACACGTGCCCGTGAACCTAGCGGGGGCAACACCCGCCCCGCCAGACCCAGTTGACCTTCACGGAAGGTGCGCGTCGGGCGCGCGGGGGCTCAGCAGACCCAGCCGGTGTCCGCCGAGCTCCCGGCTATCGCCCCGGTGGCCCGTACGCAGCGGTTGCCGGAGTGCACGGTGATCGGGCCCGCCAGTTTCGTATAGCTGCCCGAGTCGGCGGCCGGGGCGCCGCCGCGGGCCTGGATCGTCACCGACATCTGGCGCCTGGGGCCCGGGTTCTTGGCGGCGGCCACCGCGCAGGCGTACCCGTTGCCCTTGTACAGCCGCAGCTCGCCCGTGCTGAACCCGACCGTCTTGACGGGACGCCCCGCACACGCGGCCGCCGCGTCCGCGCTGCCGCTGACCGGTCCGAACACGACGAGCCCGCCCGCCGCCGCGAGCACGGCGACCGCCGGCCCGAGGAGCTTCCTGTCCACAACCCCACCGAACACGCTTGCACCCTTCCGCCACCTGAGCGTATGTGGGGTGGGACGCAGAAGGCCGCGCGACGGTTCTCGGACTGCGGTTCTCACACTGCGGTTCTCGGACTGCGGTTCTCGGACTGCGGTTCTCAGACCGGGTTCTCGCACCTCGGTTCTCACACCGCCGCCATCGACTCGCCCTCGTCCTCGGCCTCGGCCCGGCCGATGAAGGTGCGCCACAGGCGCGCGTACTGGCCGTCAAGGGCGAGGAGTTCGTCGTGGGTGCCGTCCTCGGCGACCCGGCCGTGGTCCATCACGATCACCCGGTCCGCGCGGGCCGCCGTCGTCAGGCGGTGGGCGACGACCAGCGTGGTGCGGCGACCGCTGAGCCGGTCCGTGGCCTGGTTGACCTGGGCCTCCGTGGCGAGGTCGAGCGCGGCGGTCGCCTCGTCGAGCAGGAGGATGTCCGGGTCCACAAGCTCCGCCCTGGCCAGCGCCATCAACTGCCGTTGCCCCGCTGACAGGTTGCGCCCGCGCTCGGCGACCTCGTGGAGGTAGCCGCCGTCCAGGGTGGCGATCATGTCGTGCGCGCCGACCGCGCGGGCCGCGGCCTCCACCTGGGCGTCGGTGGCCTCGGGGCGCCCGTACGCGATGGCGTCCCGGACCGTGCCCTCGAAGAGGTACGCCTCCTGCGGCACCACGCCAAGCCGGTGCCGGTAGGCGGTGATGTCCAGGTCGCGCAGGTCCGTGCCGTCGGCGGTGACCCGCCCGCCCGTCGGATCGTAGAAGCGGGCGACGAGCTTGACGAGGGTGGACTTCCCGGCGCCGGTCTCGCCGACGAAGGCGACGGTCTGCCCGGCCGGTATCCGCAACGCGACGCCGGACAGCGCCTCTTCGTCGTCGCCGTACGCGAAGTCGACGTCCTCGAAGGCGATGTCGCCGCGCAGCGACGGCACGTCGAGCGGCTCGGCGGCCGCGGCCGTGGACGTCTTCTCCTGGAGCAGCTCCTGGATCCGCTTGAGCGAGACGGCCGCCTGCTGGTAGCCGTCGAAGACCTGCGAGAGCTGCTGCACGGGGGCGAAGAACAGGTCGATGTACAGGAGGTAGGCGACCAGCGCGCCCGTGGTGAGGGTGTGGTTGTCGACCCGGCCCGCGCCGACGATCAGCACGGCCGCCGCGGCCACCGAGGAGAGCAGCTGCACGAACGGGAAGTAGACCGATATCAGCCACTGGCCACGCACCCGGGCCTGCCGGTAGTGGTCGCTGCGCCCGGCGAACCGCTCGGCCCCGTCGTGCTCGCGGCGGAAGGCCTGCACGATGCGCAGCCCGGACACCGACTCCTGGAGGTCGGCGTTGACGGCGCTGACCCGCTCGCGGGCCAGTTCGTAGGCCTGCACGCTCTTCTTGCGGAAGAAGTAGGTGCCGACGACGAGCAGCGGCAGCGTCGCGAAGACGACGAGCGCCAGCTGGATGTCGATGACGAGCAGCGCCACCATGATGCCGAAGAAGGTGACGACGGAGACGAACGCGGTGACCAGGCCGGTCTGGAGGAACGTGGACAGCGCGTCCACGTCCGTCGTCATGCGGGTCATGATCCGGCCGGTCAACTCCCGCTCGTAGTAGTCGAGTCCGAGCCGCTGGAGCTGCGCGAAGATCTTCAGGCGCAGGGTGTAGAGGACGCGTTCGCCGGTGCGTCCGGTCATCCGGGTCTCGCCGGTCTGGGCGAGCCACTGGACGGCGACGGTGAACAGCGCGAGCCCGGAGGCGGCCCACACCGCGCCGAGCGCGAGCCGGGTGACGCCCTGGTCGATGCCGTGCCGGATGAGGACCGGCAGGATCAGCGACATCCCGGCATCGACGGCGACCAGGAGCAGGCTGACGAGCAGCGGGAGGCCGAAGCCGCGGAGCAGCCTGCGCAGCCCGTAGGAGTCCTCGGCCTGGACGGCCTTCGCCTCGTCGATGCCGGGGGTGTCGGTCGCGGGCGGCAACGCCTCGACCTGGGCGAGGAGTTCGGGGGTGGCCGGCATTCCGCCGGTGGCGGCCGATTCGGGCTTCTCCTCGCGTACCCACAGCTGCGGGGTGATGCCGCGCTCGGCGTCGAACTCCGCGTCGAGTTCGTCCCGTACCCAGTGGTCGTCGTCCTCCAGGGCCGGGGCGGACGGGAGGTGGCCGGGCGATACGGCGCCGAGCTCGTCGGGGTCGGTGAGCAGCCGGCGGTACAGGGCGCTGTCGCGTTCCAGTTCCTCGTGGGTGCCGATGGCGGCGAGCCGGCCGCCGTCGAGGACGGCGATGCGGTCGGCGAGGCCGAGGGTGGAGCGGCGGTGCGCGATGAGGAGGGTGGTGCGGCCCGTCATGACCGACTTCAGGGCCTCGTGGATCTCGTGCTCGACTCGGGCGTCGACGGCCGAGGTCGCGTCGTCCAGGACCAGCAGGCGGGGGTCGGTGAGGATCGCGCGGGCGAGTGCGACGCGCTGGCGCTGGCCGCCGGAGAGGGTGAGCCCGTGCTCGCCGACGGTGGTGTCGTACCCCTCGGGGAGTTCGGCGATGAACCGGTCGGCCTGGGCGGCGCGCGCGGCTTTCTCGATCTCCTCCTGGGTCGCGTCCGGCTTTCCGTACGCGATGTTGGCGCGCACGGTGTCGGAGAACAGGAAGGAGTCCTCCGGTACGAGTCCGATGGCGGCCCGCAGCGAGTCGAGGGTCAGCTCGCGCACGTCGTGGCCGCCGACCAGGACGGCGCCGTGCGAGACGTCGTAGAAGCGGGGCAGGAGCAGCGAGACGGTGGACTTCCCGGAGCCGGAGGAGCCGACGACGGCGACGGTCTCGCCGGGGCGGATGTCGAGCGAGAACCCGTCGAGGACCGGCCGCTCGGCGTCGTACCCGAAGCTCACGGCGTCGAATTCGACGGTGGCGGGGGCGTCGGCCGGGAGCTCCTTGGTGCCGTCGGCGATCGACGGCTCGGTGTCGATGAGCTCCAGGACCCGCTCGACGCCGGCCCGGGCCTGCTGTCCCACGGTGAGCACCATGGCGAGCATCCGGACCGGCCCGACGAGCTGGGCGAGGTAGGTGGAGAAGGCGACGAACGTGCCAAGGGTGATCTCGCCGCGGGTGGCGAGCCAGCCGCCGAGCGCCAGCATCGCGACCTGACCGAGGGCGGGGACGGCCTGGAGGGCGGGGGTGTAGCGGGAGTTCAGCTTGATGGTGCGCAGCCGCCCGGCGAAGAGCCTGCGGCCGACCTCGCGGAGCTTGCCGGTCTCCTGGTCCTCCTGCCCGAAGCCCTTGACGACCCGGACGCCGGACACCGCGCCGTCGACCACGCCCGCGACGGCGGCGGCCTGCCCCTGGGCGTACCAGGTGGCGGGGAACAGGCGGGTCCGGCTGCGCTTGGCGATGAACCAGAGCGCGGGCGCGACGGCGAGTGCGACGAGGGTGAGCAGCGGCGACAGCCAGGCCATGATCACGAGCGAGATCACGAAGAGCAGGACGTTGCCGATGGTCATCGGCAGCATGAAGAGCAGGCCCTGGATCAGCTGGAGGTCGCTGGTGGCCCGCCCGACGACCTGCCCGGTGGACAGCTCGTCCTGCCGCCGCCCGTCGAGCCGGGTGATCGTGCGGTACATCTCGGTGCGCAGGTCGTGCTGGACGTCGAGGGCGAGGCGCCCTCCGTAGTACCGCCGGATGTAGGTGAGCCCGTACACCACGACGGCGCAGGCTATGAGCAGCCCGGTCCAGACGGCGAGCGAGCGCGTGTGGTGCCCGATGACGTCGTCGATGACCACCTTGGTGATCAGCGGGACGAGCGCCATGACGGCCATGCCCACCAGCGACGACCCCAGCGCAAGGACCACATCGCGCCGGTACCGCCAGGCGTACCCGGTGAGCCTGCGCGCCCACCCCTGCTCCGCAGCCCGCTCAGCCGACGCCACCGATGCCTCCCGTTGTTCCAGCCCTACCGCAAGGCCCAACACGCGGGCCTGCGGATTTCATCCCGGCGCAACAAATACGGGACCTGAGGCCTAGGACCTCACAGGTGGGTCGGCGCGAACATCTTCAGGAGGGCGGGCAGTACGACCACCGAGGGGCCCGGGGCTGCCAGTGCCTTGGACAGGTCGGCGCAGAGGGTGTCCGGGGTGGTGCGGACGGCGGGGACGCCGAAGGATTCGGCGAGGGCGACGAAGTCGGGGCGGGCCAGTTCGGTGGCCGTGGCCTCGCCGAAGGTGTCCGTCATGTATTCGCGCAGGATGCCGTAGCCGCCGTCGTCCACGATCAGCCAGGTGACCGGGAGCCCGTACTGCTTGGCCGTGGCCAGTTCCGCGATCGAGTACATCGCGCCGCCGTCGCCGGACACCGCGAGGACGGGCCGGGTGCGGTCCGCGGCGGCCGCGCCGAGCGCCGCCGGGAAGCCGTAGCCGAGGCCACCCGCGCCCTGCGCCGAGTGCATCGCGCCGGGCCAGGCCGACCAGGCCCAGTAGGCGAGGATCGTCATGTCCCAGAAGCTGGGGGTGCCGGCCGGGAGTGCCGCGTGGACGGCGGCCAGGATGTCCTGCTCCGCGCCGAGGTCCTGCCCGTCGATACGGGCGCGGACCTGCGCCAGTACGGAACGTACCGACTCGGCCGCCGTCGGGTCCCGGCGCTCCGGGACCGTTTCGAGCAGGGCCTGGAGGGCGATGCGGGCGTCCGCGTGGATGCCGAGCGCCGGGTGGTTGGACTCCAGCTTGCCGAGGTCGGCCTCGATCTGGACGATCCGGCCCCGGGGGCTGAACGTGTGGTAGTTGGACGAGAGTTCGCCGAGGCCCGAGCCGACCACCAGCAGGACGTCCGCGTCCTGAAGGAAGTCCGTGGTGTGGCGGTCCTCCAGCCAGGACTGGAGCGAGAGCGGGTGCTCCCAGGGGAAGGCGCCCTTGCCGCCGAAGGTGGTCACGACGGGCGCGTCCAGCTTCTCGGCGAGCGCCAGGAGCTTGCCCGAGGCGTCGGAGCGTACGACTCCGCCGCCCGCGATGATCACCGGGCGGGCCGCCTTCGACAGCAACTCGGCCGCCACCGCGGTCAGTTCGGGGCGCGGGAGCAGGTCCTCGGGGTAGGCGTCCATGGCCGTGACGACGGGCAGCGCCGTCTTCGCGAGCAGCACGTCCTGCGGGATCTCCACCCAGACCGGACCGTGCGGGGCGGTCAGCGCCGACTCCCAGGCGGCCGCGATCGCGGAGGGGATCTGCGACTGGCTGCGGACGGTGTGGACGGACTTCACGATGTCGCGGAAGGACGCCTTCTGGTCGCGGAGCTCGTGCAGATAGCCGTGCCGCCCGCCGCCAAGTCCCGCCGTGGGCACCTGACTTGAGATGGCGAGGACCGGCGACGAGGCGGCCGCCGCCTCCTGGAGGGCGGCGAGCGAGGTCAGCGCGCCGGGGCCGGTCGAGAGCAGCAGCGGGGCCGCCTCGCCGGTGATCCGGCCGTACGCGTCGGCCGCGAACCCGGCGTTGTTCTCGACCCGCAGTCCGACGTAGCTGAGGTCGGAGCGGCGCAGCGCGTCGAACATGCCGAGCGCGTGCTGGCCGGGCAGCCCGAACACGGTGGTCGCGCCGAGCCCGGCCAGCGTCTCCACGACCAGGTCACCGCCGTTGCGTCCGGCGGGAGGGTGCAGCGCGGCCGCGGTCTGGGCCGCGGTGGGGCGCAGGACGATGTCGTGGTCGTGGGTCATCAGGCGTTCCGGGAGGCCGCGATCTGGCGGGACATGATCGTGGTGAGCTCGTACGCGGTGTGCGAGGCGGCCACGCTGGTGATCTCGGCGTGGTCGTAGGCCGGGGCGACCTCGACGACGTCGGCGGAGACCAGGTTGCAGGACGCGAGGCCGCGCAGGATCTCCAGGAGTTCGCGCGAGGTCATGCCGCCGGCCTCGGGGGTGCCGGTGCCGGGCGCGTGGGCCGGGTCGAGGCAGTCGATGTCGATGGAGATGTACAGCGGGCGGTCGCCGATGCGCTGGCGGAGCTGGTCGGCGACCTCGTCGGCGCCGCGCCGGTAGACGTCGGCGGAGGTGACGATGCCGAAGCCCATCTTCTCGTCGTCGGTGAGGTCCTGCTTGCCGTACAGCGGGCCGCGGGTGCCGACGTGGGAGAGCGCCTCGGTGTCGAGGATGCCCTCCTCGACGGCCCGGCGGAACGGGGTGCCGTGGGTGTACTCGGCGCCGAAGTAGGTGTCCCAGGTGTCGAGGTGCGCGTCGAAGTGGAGCAGGGCGACCGGCCCGTGCTTCTTCGCCACCGAGCGGAGCAGCGGCAGCGCGATGGTGTGGTCGCCGCCCAGCGTCATCAGGCGGGCGCCGGTGCCGAGGAGGTCGTCGGCGGCGGCCTCGATGGTGTCGACGGCCTCGTTGATGTTGAACGGGTTGGCCGCGATGTCACCGGCGTCGGCGACCTGGGCGAGCGCGAAGGGCGAGGCGTCCTGCGCCGGGTTGTACGGGCGCAGCAGGCGCGAGGCCTCACGGATGGCGTTGCCGCCGAAGCGGGCGCCGGGCCGGTAGGAGACCCCGGAGTCGAAGGGCACACCGACGACGGCGACATCGGCGGTGCCGACCTCGTCCAGGCGGGGCAGCCGGGCGAAGGTCGCGGGTCCGGCGTACCGCGGGATGCGGGACGAGTCGATCGGACCGCACGGCGTTTCGTTGCTGCTCATCTCAATTGCCCTTCGTTTTTTCAGCGTTTGTGCGCTTTATCAGTGTGACTCTAGCTGTGCGCCGGCGCCGCGTCGGCGGCCGGTTCGGTGGGGTAGGGGCCGGCGTCCGGCCCGGGGTTCCGTCCCGCGAGCTGCTCGCGCCAGCGGGCGAGCACCGCGGCGTCGGTCGGCTTCGTCGCGTACGACACGAGGACGTACGCGAGCAGCGAGGCGAGCAGTCCGTAGTAGACGGGCTCGTTGGCGAGGATGCCGTACTTCGCCATCAGGGCGACGACCGCGAGGCCGCCGACGACGACGGAGGCGAGCGCGCCGGACGCGGTGCCGCGCTTCCACAGCAGCCCGCCCAGGATCGGCACGAGCAGCCCGCCGACGAGCAGGTCGTAGGCCACCGTCAGGCCCTCTACGACGCTGCTCAGCCGGGTCGCGATGACGATCACGGCGAGACCCATGATGAGGATGAAGACGCGGTTGCCCCTGACCTCGTCGTGGTCCGCCCGGTCGCCCCCGGCCCTCCCTCGCAGCCGCGCCCAGATGTCGTTGTTGGCGACGGTGGCCGAGGCGATCAGCGCGCCGGACGAGGTGGACATCACGGCGGCGAGGGCGGCCGCGAGCACCAACCCCCGTACGCCGATGGGGAGTTCGTCCTTGACGATGGTGGCGAAGGCGTCGTCGGCGCTGCCGAGCGCCGGGTAGAGGACCTTGGCCGCGGTGCCGATGACGGCGCCCGCGACCGCGTAGAGCAGGCAGTAGGTACCGGCGACGGTGCCGCCGAGGCGGGCGGTCCTGTCGCTGCGGGCGGTGAACACCCGCTGCCAGATGTCCTGCCCGATCAGCATGCCGAAGGTGTAGATCAGGACGTACGTGAAGATCGTCTCGCCGCCGATGCCGAGCGGGTCGAAGTACGTGGTGGGCAGTTTCGCCCGCATCGCACCGAAGCCGCCGGCCTTGACGACGGCGATGGGCAGCAGCAGGAGCAGCACCCCGATGGTCTTGACCACGAACTGCACCATGTCGGTGAGCGTGATCGACCACATGCCGCCGAGCGTCGAGTACGCGACGACGATCGCGCCGCCGAGGATGATCGCCACGGTGCGGTTCAGGTCGAACAGGACGTCGAAGATGGTGGCGTACGCGATGGTCGAGGTGACCGCGAGCATCAGGGTGTAGGCCCACATCACGACGCCGGAGATGAGCCCGGCCCGGCCGCCGTAGCGCAGGTCCAGCATCTCGGAGACGGTGTAGACCTTCAGACGGGCGATGCGGGCGGAGAAGAAGACGCTGAGCGCGAGCAGTCCGAGCCCGATGGTGAGCACCATCCACGCACCGGACAGGCCGTACTTGTAGCCGAGGCCCACACCGCCGATGGTGGAGGCGCCGCCGAGCACGATGGCGGCCATGGTGCCGGAGTACATGGCGGGCCCCAACCGCCGCCCCGCGACCAGGAATTCGCTCTTCGACTTGGCGCGGCGCATGCCCCACCAGCCCATCGCCAGCATCCCGGCCAGATAGACGACGATCACTGTGTAGTCGACGGCCATGCGGGGGCCCTCCTTCGCGCTCACTCGGTGGCGTGTCGTGCAGGGGGAATCGAGGTTCCGTCGGCTCTTCGCGGGGACATCCGCCCGTACCCGCGGCCGCCGGTCGGCACGACCTTAGGTGGCCGGAAAGCAACGCTGAAGTGTACGTTTCCTACACACCCGACGCTGCTGATGGATGGATCGTCCACCATGCCGGAACCGACCGCTGCGCCCACTCCCCCCACTCCGCCCATCGCGCTGGCCGCCCTGCTCGCCCGCGCCGACCTCGGGCTGCGGCAGATCGCCGGGCCGCCGGACGCCGAGATCCGCTGGGTGCACACCTCGGAGATGGCCGACCCGTACCCGTATCTGCTCGGCGGCGAGCTGCTGATGACGGCGGGCGTGCAGCTCGCCGACCCCGACCGCTATGTGTCCCGGGTCGTGGCGGCGGGGGCGGCGGCACTGGGCTTCGGTCTCGCGCCCGTGTACGAGGCGGTGCCGCCCGCGCTGGTCGAGGCCTGCGAGCGGCACGGGCTGCCGCTGGTCAAGGTGCCGCCGCGTACGACGTTCTCGGGGGTGGCCCGGGCGGTGTGGCTGCTGATGGCTCGGGCGCGGGACGAGGAGGTGCGGCGGGTCAGCGAGGCGCAGCGCGCGCTGGCCGCGGCGGCGGGGCGGCCGGATCCGGTTCCGGCGGTGCTGCGGGTGCTTGCGGGGCGGCTCGGGGGGTGGGCGTCGCTGGTGACCCCGGAAGGGGCGGTGCTGTACGCGGCGGGGCGCGAGCCGTCCGATGCCGGGCTGGGCGCGGTGCGGGGGCTGGTGCGGGTGGTGGCGCCTTCGGCGGACCTTCCCCACCCCGCCCCTTCCCGCAGCGACACCATGCGGCTCCGCCGCGCGGCCCCGGCGGATGGTTCGTCGGCCTCGGGCCGGTGGGCACGGGGCTCCGCCCCGGACCCCGCTCCTCAAACGCCGGAGGGGCTTGATTTGGCATCCCCAGCCCCTCCGGCGTTTGAGGGGCGGGGTGGGGGGATTCCGCCGAAGGCGCTGACTGCCACCGACTCCGTCGGCGACACCCACCTCGCGGCCTACGCCCTCACCGGCCCCCGAGGCCTGACCCTCGCCGTCGCGACCCCCCACCGCGACCCCAGCGACCACACCATCGCCGGCGTCGCGGCCGTCCTGCTCGCGCTGCTCACCGCCGAGCGGCCGGGCGCCGACGAGGCCGCCCGTTCGGCCGCGCTGGTGCGGCTGCTGCTCGACGGCCCGGCGAGCGAGGTGGCGCCCCTGCTCGGCGAAGGACCCTGGGTCGTCGTGCACGCCCGGGGCACGGGCACCCCGCCCGACCTCGCGACCCCGCTGACCGACGCGGGCGAACACCTCGTACGGGCCCTCGTGGCGGCGGACCGCGAGGTCGCCCCGCACTCCGGCTGGATCCTCGGCGTCAGCGCCCCGGCCGCGCTCGACGGGCTGGCCGTCGCCGACGCCCAGGCCGCCCGCGCCCTCGAACGCGCCGAGGCGAGCCGGTCGGGGCTCGTGCGGCACCGGGCGGGCGGGTTCGCGGCACTGGTCGACCCGGCGGAGGCGGCGGCGTACGCCCGGACACTGCTGGCACCACTCCCCGGCCCGCTCCCCGAGACCCTGCGCAACTGGCTCTCCCTGCACGGCAATTGGGACCGGACGGCGGTGGCGCTGGGCGTGCACCGCAACACCGTGCGGCAGCGGATCGCCCGGTGCGGGGCGCTGCTCGGGGTGGACCTGGACGACATGGACGTACGCACCGAACTGTGGCTGGCACTGCGGCACATCTGAGGACAGCGGGCACCGGGAGGGCCGGAAGGCGGCTCGGCCAGGCCGTTGACCAGGCCGTTAGGGTGACTTGATCACCCCTTGTGATCGCTTCTCCGAGTCCAGGAAAGGCCGCGTAGTTCACGTGACCGCAGCACGCCCCCACGCCCTCTTCTCCTTCGGCACCCTGCGGGACGGGCGGGTCCAGACCGCCCTCTTCGGCCGGACCGTGCCCAGTACGCCGGCTTCGCTGGCCGGCCACACGACCAGGCCCCAGCCGATCACCGACCAGGCCGTGATCGACGCCAGCGGCCTCGACGTGCACCTGACGCTGGAGCGGAAGATCGGCGCCGAGGTCGAGGGCTCCGTCCTGCACCTCACCGACGAGGAACTCGCCGCGGCCGACGCGTACGAGGTGGACGACTACGCGCGCCGCCGGGTGCTCCTGTCCTGCGGGGAGCAGGCCTGGGCCTACCTGGACGCGAACCCGCTGCGCCCGGCGGCGCGGATCGTGATCGTGGGCGACAGCATCGCGTACGGGCGCTGCGATCCGCGAGGCGGCTGGGCGGCGCACCTGGCGGCCGCCCACATCGCCCGGAACGAGACCGATCACCGGGTCTTCAACCTGGCCATACCCGGCAGCACCCTGCGCGACGTCAGCGAGCAGACCCCCGCGCTCCTCGCCCCCCGCCACCCCGACACGCTCCTGGTCGCCGCCGGCATCAACGACTCCGCCGTGCCGCTCACAGCCCCGGGGACCGACGAGAGCCGGCTGACACACATCCCGGACAGCCTCGGGGCGCTGGCCGCCACGGCCCTGACCCACAACGCGCGCCTCGTGGTGGCGGGCCCCGTCTGGCTGGACGAGGAGCGCACCCGCGACTACGAGGGCCTGCGCTTCACGCGGGCGCGGGCACTGGCCCTGCGCGAGACCCTGCGGACCTGGTGTGCCGAGCACCACATCGACTTCCTCGACCTGTGGGAGCCGCTGCGCGAGGCCGGCCACCTCCTTGTCGACGGCCTGCACCCCACCCCCGAAGGCCACCTGGCCCTCCACCGGCACCTTGACGCCCCGGTCCGCTGAACGACCGCGCCGGGTGGCTCAAACGTGGGGCGGCTCACTCTGGACAGTCGTGGTGACTGCCGGGTAACTTCGTTATTCAATAACCTGAGCAAGCGCTTAGCCAAACATGCCAGCCAAGGAGGGCGTCCGTGCGCCGTACCGTTTTCAACGAGGACCACGAGGCGTTCCGGGAGACTCTGCGCGCCTTCATCGAGGCCGAGGTCGTCCCCGTCTACGACGAGTGGTTCGCGCAGGGCATCGTGCCGCGCGAGTTCTACTCCCAGCTCGCCGAGCTCGGCGTCTTCGGTATCCGCGTGGACGAGGAGTTCGGCGGCGCCGGCATCGACTCGTACAAGTTCGAGGCCGTGATGTACGAGGAGACGGCTCGCGCGGGCGTCCAGTTCGGCGGCTCCGGCGTGCACGTGCTGCTCGGCCTGCCCTACATCAAGATGCTCGCCACCGACGAGCAGAAGAAGCGCTTCCTGCCGAAGTTCGTCTCCGGCGAGGAGATGTGGGCCCTCGCGATGACCGAGCCGGGCACCGGCTCCGACCTCGCGGGCATGAAGACCACCGCCAAGCTCTCCGAGGACGGCTCGCACTACGTCCTCAACGGCGCCAAGACCTTCATCACCGGCGGCGTGCACGCCGACCGCGTGATCGTCTGCGCCCGCACCGACGCGCCCAGCGCCGAGGACCGCCGCCACGGCATCTCGCTGTTCGCCGTGGACACCAAGTCCGAGGGCTACTCCGTCGGCCGCAAGCTCGACAAGCTCGGCCTGAAGACCTCCGACACCGCCGAGCTGGCGTTCGTCGACGTGAAGGTCCCGGTCGAGGACCTCCTCGGCGAGGAGAACAAGGGCTTCTACTACCTCGGCCACAACCTCGCCTCCGAGCGCTGGGGCATCGCGTTCGGCGCGTACGCGCAGGCCAAGGCCGCCGTCCGGTTCGCCAAGGAGTACGTGCAGGACCGCACCGTCTTCGGCAAGACGGTCGCCTCCTTCCAGAACACCAAGTTCGAACTGGCCGCCTGCCAGGCCGAGGTGGACGCCGCCGAGGCCGTCGCCGACCGCGCCCTGGAGGCCCTGGACGCGGGCGAGCTGACCCCGGCCGAGGCCGCGTCCGCGAAGCTGTTCTGCACCGAGGTCGCACACCGCGTCATCGACCGCTGCCTCCAGCTGCACGGCGGCTACGGCTTCATGAACGAGTACCCGATCGCCCGCCTGTACGCCGACAACCGGGTCAACCGGATCTACGGCGGCACCAGCGAGATCATGAAGTCGATCATCGCCAAGGACATGGGCCTGTAAGGCCGGTCCGGTACAACTACCTTCATGCATCAGGCACTTGAGAGCCTCCTCGATCTGCTCGACCTGGAGCGGATCGAGGAGGACATCTTCCGGGGGCACTCCCGCTCGGCGGTCGTCCCCCGTGTCTTCGGCGGCCAGGTGGCCGCCCAGGCGCTGGTCGCCGCCGGCCGCACCGTCCCCTCAGACCGCACAGCGCACTCGCTGCACGCGTACTTCCTGCGGATGGGCGACCCGGGCGCGCCGATCGTCTACACCGTCGACCGCATCCGCGACGGCGCCTCCTTCACCACGCGCCGCGTCGTCGCCATCCAGCACGGCCAGCCGATCTTCCACCTCTCCGCGTCGTTCCAGACGTACGAGGAGGGCATGGAGCACCAGGCCGGCATGCCGCCCGCGCCGGACCCGGAGTCGCTGCCGACGGCCGCCGAGATGCTGCCGCGCTACGCGGACGCCTTCCTCGACAAGGGCGTGCTGGACCGCATGCTGGAGGCCCGCGCGGCCGTCGATCTGCGGTACGTGGACGCGCCGCCGTGGGGCAGCGTCGGCACCCCGCGCGAGCCGCGCTCGCAGGTATGGTTCCGCACCAACGGCAAGCTGGCCGACGACCCGCTCCTCCATGTGTGCCTGGCCACGTACGTCTCCGACATGACGCTGCTCGACTCGGTGCTGCTCGCCCACGGGCGCGGCGGCTGGGCGGTCGGCGATGTGGTGGGGGCCTCGCTCGACCACGCGATGTGGTTCCACCGGCCGTTCCGCGCCGACGAATGGCTGCTGTACGACCAGGAGTCGCCGTCGGCGTCCGGCGGGCGCGGGCTCGGGCAGGCCCGCATCTACACCCAGGACGGACGGCTCGCGATCACCGTCATCCAAGAGGGCGTCGTCCGCATCCCGCGCTGACGTCGCGGACCGCGCCAACGCCCTCGCCCCAGGGGGTCAGACCGTCAGCCCCGCCGCGTCCAGCAGGTACGCCGTCATCGGCTCGTAGAAGCGGGGGTCCAGGACGTGGTCGTCCAGGGGGACCGTCACCTGGAGGGTGCCCTCCGCCTCGGCGATGAACAGCGCGGGGTCGTTGCTGTCCGCATAGCCCATCGCGTCGATGCCGCGCTGCCCCGCGCAGCCCGCCCAGCCGTGGTCGGCGATCACGAGGTCCGGCGGGGTGTCCAGCGCGTCCAGGATGGCCCGCATCGGCTCCGGCGAGTGGGTGTGCCACAGGCTCGCGCCGCGCTCGAAGACAGCGACGTCCGCGAACTGCACGACGTACCCCTCGTCGGCCGTGAGCCCGCCCGCAATCCGTACGATCTCGCAGCCCGCCGCGCGCAGCCCGGCGGCGGTGCGGCTGTGCACGTCGAGCAGCGCGCCGGGGTGCCCGGTCGCGAACAGCACCCGCTGCTTGCCCGCGGCGGCCTTGCGCAGCCGCGCCGCCATCCGCTCCAGGGCGTCCACCGTCAGCTCGGGGTCGATGGTGTCCTGGCCCGTCCGGTGCCCCGGGTCGTCCACGACGCCGCAGCGCTCGGCCATCACGGCGAGGACGTCCTGCTCGTCGCTCCAGCGCTCCCCCAGCTCCAGGCCCAGCCAGTAGTGGCGGTCGCCGTTGGCGAGCTTGCGGTAGTGGGAGAGGTTGTTGTCGCGGGGGGTCGCGACCTCACCGGCGATGCGGGTGCGGACTAGGTGGTCGACGAGGGCGGCACGGCTGGGTATCGGCATGCGGCCATTCTGCCCCGCGCGCGCGGCCCGGGGCCGGAGCGTCCCGAGCACCGGACGCCACCGGGGCCACCGCCCGCGCCCGGACGCGTTCAGTGCGCGTCCAGCGCGGCGAAGGCCCCGTGGGCCAGGCGGCGCAGCAGTTCCTCGGTGGCCGCCCGCCCCGGCAGCCCGGTGCCGTACGAACCCAGGTGCGGCGTCGAGTTGAGCAGGCCGAACACGGCGTGCACCGCGCCGCGCACCTCCGACTCCGCCACCGGCGGATACAGCTCGCGCACCACGCCGACCCACAGCTCGACGTACTGCCGCTGGAGCTGGCGCACCAGTTTGCGGTCGCTGTCGCGGAGCCGGTCGAGTTCGCGGTCGTGCAGGGTGATCAGCGCCCGGTCGTCCAGGGCGAAGTCGATGTGGCCGTCGATGAGAGCGCCGAGCAGCCGCTCGGGGTCGCCCGCCGCCTCGGCGACCCGCTTGCGCCCGCCGTCGTACAGCCGCCCGCTGATCCCGACGAGCAGTTCGGCGAGCATCGCGTCCTTGCCCGCGAAGTGCCGGTACAGACCGGGCCCGCTGATGCCGACCGCGGCCCCTATCTCGTCCACGCCCACGCCGTGGAAGCCGCGTTCGGCGAAGAGGCGGGCTGCCTCGCGCAGGATCTGCTCGCGGCGGGTCGGGGCGTCGGTACGGGTGCTCATGGGAATTCATTCTAGACAACGCGGTTAGCGCTCGTTAACCTGAGGGAAACGAGTTAACGGTCATTAACACCCGTTGGATTCGCGGCGTACGGGCAAGGGGGCTCGACACGATGCAGCAGGCACCGGTCCTGGGGAGTGCGGCGGATCCCGCCTCCGAGGCCTGGCGGGCCAATGAGGCGGCGCACCGCGCGCTGGGCGAGGAGCTGCGAGCGAAGCTCGCCGCCGCCCGGCTCGGCGGGGGCGAGCGGTCCCGCGAGCGGCATGTCGCGCGCGGCAAGCTGCTGCCCAGGGACCGGGTGGACACCCTGCTCGATCCGGGTTCGCCCTTCCTCGAACTGGCGCCGCTCGCCGCCGAGGGGATGTACGGCGGGCAGGCGCCCGCCGCCGGGGTGATCGCCGGGATCGGGCGGGTCAGCGGCCGCGAGTGCGTGATCGTCGCCAATGACGCCACGGTCAAGGGCGGCACGTACTACCCGATGACGGTGAAGAAGCACCTGAGGGCCCAGGAAGTCGCCCTGGAGAACCGCCTGCCCTGCCTCTATCTGGTCGACTCGGGCGGCGCCTTCCTGCCCATGCAGGACGAGGTGTTCCCGGACCGCGAGCACTTCGGGCGGATCTTCTACAACCAGGCCCGCATGTCGGGAGCCGGGATTCCGCAGATCGCCGCCGTGCTCGGATCCTGCACGGCCGGCGGGGCGTACGTCCCGGCGATGAGCGACGAGGCCGTGATCGTCCGCAACCAGGGCACCATCTTCCTGGGCGGCCCCCCGCTGGTGAAGGCCGCGACCGGCGAGGTCGTCACGGCCGAGGAGCTCGGCGGCGGCGAGGTGCACTCCCGGGTCTCCGGCGTCACCGACCACCTGGCCGAGGACGACGCGCACGCCCTGCGGATCGTGCGCAACATCGTGGCGACGCTTCCCGCGCGCGGCGCGCTCCCCTGGTCGGTCGAGCCCGCCGAGGAGCCGAAGGCCGATCCGTACGGTCTCTACGGAGCGGTCCCGGTCGACTCGCGCACGCCCTATGACGTACGGGAAGTGATCGCCCGGGTCGTCGACGGCTCACGCTTCCAGGAGTTCAAGTCGGAGTTCGGGCAGACCCTGGTCACCGGGTTCGCGCGGATCCACGGCCACCCGGTCGGGATCGTCGCCAACAACGGCATCCTGTTCTCCGAATCCGCCCAGAAGGGCGCCCACTTCATCGAGCTGTGCGACCAGCGCGGCATCCCGCTGGTGTTCCTCCAGAACATCTCGGGCTTCATGGTCGGCCGCGACTACGAGGCGGGCGGCATCGCCAAGCACGGCGCGAAGATGGTGACGGCGGTCGCCTGCACGCGCGTGCCGAAGCTGACCGTCGTCGTCGGCGGCTCGTACGGCGCGGGCAACTACTCGATGTGCGGCCGGGCCTACAGCCCCCGCTTCCTGTGGATGTGGCCCAACGCCAAGATCTCCGTGATGGGCGGCGAGCAGGCCGCCTCGGTCCTCGCGACCGTCAAGCGCGACCAGTTGGAGGCACGCGGCGAGTCCTGGCCCGCCGAGGACGAGGAGGCCTTCAAGGACCCGATCCGCGCCCAGTACGAGCACCAGGGCAACGCCTACTACGCGAGTGCCCGGCTGTGGGACGACGGGGTGATCGACCCCGTGGACACCCGCCAGGTCCTCGGCCTCGCCCTGACCGCCTGCGCCAACGCCCCCCTCGCCGACCCCGCCTTCGGCGTCTTCCGGATGTGACGGCTCCCATGTCGACTTCTACGTTGAGGGCTCCCATGTTCACGACAGTGCTCGTCGCCAACCGGGGCGAGATCGCGGTCCGCGTCATCGCCACCCTGCGCCGGCTCGGCGTCCGCTCGGTCGCCGTCTTCAGCGACGCGGACGCGGACGCCCGCCACGTCCGGGAGGCGGACACGGCGGTACGCATCGGCCCCGCGGCCGCGTCGGAGAGCTATCTGCGCGCCGACCGCCTCATCGAAGCGGCGCTGCGCACCGGCGCCCAGGCCGTCCACCCCGGCTACGGCTTCCTCGCCGAGAACGCGGCGTTCGCCCGCGCCTGCGCCGAGGCCGGCCTGGTCTTCATCGGGCCGGGCGCCGACGCGATCTCCCTGATGGGCGACAAGATCCGCGCCAAGGAGACCGTGCAGGCGGCCGGGGTGCCGGTGGTCCCCGGCTCCTCGGGCAGCGGCCTGACGGACACTCAACTGGCCGACGCCGCGCGGGAGATCGGCACTCCGGTGCTCCTGAAGCCGAGCGCGGGCGGCGGCGGCAAGGGCATGCGCCTGGTGCGCGACGAGGCGCTTCTCGGCGACGAGATCGCGGCCGCCCGCCGCGAGGCCCGCGCCTCCTTCGGCGACGACACGCTGCTCGTGGAGCGCTGGATCGACCGCCCGCGCCACATCGAGATCCAGGTCCTGGCCGACGGCCACGGAACCGTGATCCACCTCGGCGAGCGCGAGTGCTCGCTCCAGCGCCGCCACCAGAAGATCATCGAGGAGGCGCCCAGCGTCCTGCTCGACGAGGCGACCCGGGCCGCGATGGGCGAGGCCGCGGTCCAGGCGGCCCGCTCCTGCGGCTACTCGGGCGCGGGCACCGTCGAGTTCATCGTGCCGGGCAGCGACCCCTCGTCGTACTACTTCATGGAGATGAACACCCGCCTCCAGGTCGAGCACCCGGTCACCGAGCTCATCACCGGCCTCGACCTGGTGGAGTGGCAGCTCAGGGTCGCCGCGGGCGAGCAACTGCCGTACGAGCAGAAGGACATCACCCTCACCGGCCACGCCATCGAGGCCCGGATCTGCGCGGAGGACCCGTCGCGCGGCTTCCTGCCTTCCGGCGGTACGGTCCTGGCGCTGAACGAGCCGCAGGGCGACGGCCTGCGTACGGACTCGGGGCTGAGCGAGGGCACCGAGGTCGGCAGCCTGTACGACCCGATGCTGTCCAAGGTCATCGCGTACGGCCCCGACCGTGCGACGGCGCTGCGCAAGCTGCGGGCGGCGCTCGCCGACACGGTGACGCTGGGCGTGCCCACCAACGCCGGGTTCCTGCGCCGCCTCCTGGACCACCCGGCCGTGGTGGCGGGCGAGCTGGACACCGGCCTGGTGGAGCGGGAGGCGGACGCGCTGGTGCCGGACGGCGTACCCGACGAGGTGTACGCGGCGGCCGCGGCGGTACGGCTCGAAGCGCTCGGGCCCACGCCGGCCGACGGCTGGACGGACCCGTTCTCGGTGCCGAGCGGCTGGCGGATGGGCGGTGAACCGGCGCCGCTCGTCTTCCCCTTGCGCGTACCGGGACTCGAACCCGTCACGCGTGCCGCACCGAAGGCGGCGGATCTCGGCCCGGGCCGGGTCACCGTCGAACTCGACGGCCTCACCCACACCTTCCACCGCGCCGGGCACTGGCTCGGCCGGGACGGCGACAGCTGGCACGTCGCCGATCACGACCCCGTGGCGGCCGCCCTGAGCGGCGCGGTC
This sequence comes from Streptomyces sp. NPDC050485, assembly GCF_044458185.1. Classification (NCBI taxonomy): domain Bacteria; kingdom Bacillati; phylum Actinomycetota; class Actinomycetes; order Kitasatosporales; family Streptomycetaceae; genus Streptomyces; species Streptomyces sp. NPDC050485. The sequence goes on from NZ_JBITHR010000001.1 coordinate 514,292, forward strand.
CGCGGCGGCGTCGACACCCTGGCCGCCCCCATGCCCGGCACGGTCACCGTCGTCAAGGTGGCCGTCGGGGACGAAGTGGCCGCCGGGCAGAGCCTGTTGGTGGTCGAGGCGATGAAGATGGAGCACGTCATCTCCGCCCCGCACGCCGGCACCGTGACCGAACTCGACGTCACCCCCGGTTCGACCGTGGCCATGGACCAGATCCTCGCGGTCGTCACCCCGCATCCCGAGAGCGAGGCAGCGGCATGAGTGAAGGACTGCCCATGGTCGTCCCGGCGCAGGACCTGCCCGCCCGGGTCCGCATCCACGAGGTCGGGGCGCGCGACGGGCTGCAGAACGAGAAGTCGGTGGTGCCGACCGAGGTCAAGGCGGAGTTCGTCCACCGCCTGGCCGCGGCCGGGCTCACCACCATCGAGGCCACCAGTTTCGTGCACCCCGAGTGGGTGCCCCAACTCGCCGACGCGGAGCAGCTGTTCCCGCTGCTCGGCGACCTCAAGGGCGTGGCGCTCCCCGTCCTCGTACCGAACCAGCGAGGCCTGGACCGGGCGCTCGCGCTCGGCGCCCGCCGGATCGCCGTGTTCGCCAGCGCCACCGAGTCCTTCGCCAAGGCCAACCTCAACCGCACCGTGGACGAGTCGCTGGCCATGTTCGAGCCGGTCGTGGCCCGCGCCAAGGCCGACCGCGCCCAGGTGCGCGGCTATCTGTCGATGTGCTTCGGCGACCCCTGGGAAGGCCCCGTGCCGGTGCACCAGGTGGTGCGGGTCGCCAAGGCCCTCATGGACATGGGCTGCGACGAGCTGAGCCTCGGCGACACCATCGGCGTGGCCACCCCCGCCCATGTGCAGACCCTGCTCGCCGAGCTGAACGAGGAGGGTGTGCCCACCAGCGTCATCGGGGTGCACTTCCACGACACGTACGGCCAGGCGCTGTCCAACACGTACGCCGCCCTCGAACACGGCGTGAGCACCGTGGACGCCTCGGCGGGCGGTCTCGGCGGCTGCCCCTACGCCAAGTCCGCGACCGGAAACCTCGCCACCGAAGACCTCGTGTGGATGCTCCACGGCCTCGGTATCGACACCGGCGTCGACCTCGGCCTGCTCACCGCCACCAGCGTGTGGATGGCCGGACAACTGGGCCGCCCCAGCCCCTCCCGCACCGTTCGCGCCCTCTCCCACAAGGAGTCGTAGCCATGCCGCTCGACCACCGTCTCACGTCCGAACACGAGGAACTCCGCCGCACCGTCGAGGAGTTCGCCCACGACGTGATCGCCCCGAAGATCGGCGACTTCTACGAGCGCCACGAGTTCCCCTACGAGATCATCCGCGAGATGGGCCGCATGGGCCTGTTCGGCCTGCCCTTCCCGGAGGAGTACGGGGGCATGGGCGGCGACTACCTCGCGCTCGGCATCGCCCTGGAGGAGCTGGCCCGCGTCGACTCCTCGGTGGCCATCACCCTGGAGGCGGGCGTCTCGCTCGGCGCGATGCCCGTGTTCCGCTTCGGCACCGAGGAGCAGAAGCGCCAGTGGCTGCCGAAGCTGTGCTCCGGCGAACTGCTCGGCGCCTTCGGCCTGACCGAGCCGGACTGCGGCTCGGACGCGGGCGGCACCCGCACCACCGCGGTGCGCGACGGCGACGAGTGGGTCATCAACGGCTCGAAGTGCTTCATCACCAACTCCGGTACGGACATCACAGGGCTGGTCACCGTCACCGCGGTCACCGGCCGCAAGGAGGACGGCCGCCCGCTGATCTCCTCGATCATCGTCCCGTCCGGCACCCCGGGCTTCACGGTCGCGGCCCCGTACTCGAAGGTCGGCTGGAACGCCTCGGACACCCGGGAGCTGGCCTTCTCGGACGTACGCGTCCCGGTGGCGAACCTGCTCGGCGAAGAGGGCCGCGGCTACGCCCAGTTCCTGCGCATCCTGGACGAGGGCCGCATCGCCATCTCGGCGCTCGCGACCGGGCTCGCGCAGGGCTGTGTGGACGAGTCGCTGAAGTACGCCAAGGAGCGGCACGCCTTCGGCCGGCCGATCGGCGACAACCAGGCCATCCAGTTCAAGATCGCCGACATGGAGCTGCGGGCGCACATGGCGCGGGTCGGCTGGCGCGACGCCGCGTCGCGCCTGGTGCACGGCGAGCCGTTCAAGAAGGAGGCGGCGCTCGCGAAGCTGTACTCCTCGACGGTGGCGGTCGACAACGCCCGCGAGGCGACCCAGATCTTCGGCGGCTACGGCTTCATGAACGAGTACCCGGTGGCCCGCATGTGGCGCGACTCCAAGATCCTGGAGATCGGCGAGGGCACGAGCGAGGTGCAGCGGATGCTGATCGCCCGCGAACTGGGGCTGCCAGCCTAGGAGTTGCCGGTAGAACGGGGTCGGGTCAGGGGCAAAGGCTCCTGACCCTTCCGGCGGGGCCGGGAATGCCCGGGTCCCCCGATGGAGTGGTGCCGCTCGCGTCGGACCCGTCCCGGACCGTCCGGGGCCGCACCCTGTCAGGGTGATTCCCCCGAACTGCCCCAGTTGTGCGAGCCGTCCACCGCTGTGGAAGGACACCTCCACCACCGCGCCGGGCGCCGCCGACCGCTGGCACTGGCACTGCTCGGCCTGTCTGCGGACGTACGAGCCGAGCCCCTCGCACAAGGTGCGGTTCACCTATGCGCCGCTGGGCCGGCAGGCCTCCCTGCTCGGGCGGTAGCCAATTGGCTCGGGCGGTGGCAATTGGTTCGACAGGGCCGGGACCGCCCGGCACAGTCGCCCCATGGAACCCCACGCCTGGTGGCCCCTGCACGGCCTCCGTCTGCACACCCCCCGCCTCGAACTGCGCCTGCCCGACACGGAGTTGCTGTCCGATCTCGCCCAGGTGGCGGCGGACGGAGTGCACGCACCAGACCGCATGCCCTTCACTTTCCCCTGGACCGACGGCTCCCCCACCGACCGTGGCCGGGCGGTCTATCAGCACGCCCTCGGCACCATCGCGAACTGGTCCCCGGGCGCCTGGACACTGAGCCTCGCCGTGCTGTACGAGGGCACACCGGTCGGCCGGATGGACGTGTCGGCGACCGGGTTCACGGTGGGCCGCGAGGTCGAGACGGGCTCCTGGCTGGGGCTCGCCCACCAGGGCCGGGGCATCGGCACCGAAATGCGGGCGGCCGTCCTGCACTTGGCGTTCGCCGGGCTCGGTGCCCGCGGCGCGGTGTCGGCCGCGATGACCGACAACCCGCGCTCGCTCGGCGTCTCGCGCCGCCTCGGCTACCGGCCGGACGGGATCCAGACCGCCGTCGTACGGGACCGGCCGGTCACCCTCCAACGGCTGCGCCTGGCCCGCGCGGACTGGGAACGGCACCGCACGGTGGACGTACGGGTGGAGGGGCTCGACGGGTGCCGGGCGGCGTTCGGCGCGTAGGGCGACACGAGAGAGACCAGAGCGTTCGACGCATGGCGGCGGCATGACGGAGGCCAGGGCGTTCGACGCATAGCGGCACCATGACGGAAGTCAGGCGTTCGACGCGTTGCGGCGGTGTGACGGAGGCCAGACGTTCGACGCGTGGGGGCGGTTGAGGGCGGCCACTGGATAGCGAGTGAGGTTAGGCTAACCTATCTTCACATCGGCCAGTAGCCGGTCCCCGGCACATACGTAGGAAAGCGGACACCGTCATGCCTCTCGCCCGAGCGTCCCTGCCCACCCGTCGCGGCCTGCTGGCCATGGGCGGCGCCCTCGGGATCGGTGCCGCGCTGACCGCGTGCGGCGGCGGCAGCAAGAGCGGCTCCGCGAGCGGTGACCAGCCGGCCGCCGCGTCGGGCCCCTGGTCGTTCAAGGACGACCGCGGCCGGACCGCCGAGACGAAGTCCACGCCGAAGAACATCGTCGCGTACACCGGTACCGCGGCCGCCCTGTTCGACTACGGGATCCAGGTCAAGGGCGTGTTCGGGCCGACGAAGACCAAGGACGGCAAGGCCGATGTGCAGGCCGGCGACCTCGACATCAGCAAGGTCGAGATCATCGGCAACACCTACGGCGAGTTCAGCGTCGAGAAGTACGCGGCGCTCCAGCCCGATGTGCTCATCACCGACATGTGGCAGCAGGACGTCCTCTGGTACGTGCCCGACAACAGCAAGGACAAGATCCTCAAGCTGGCTCCCAGTGTCGCCCTGTGGGCGTCCGACCAGAGCATGCCCGCAGCCCTCCAGCGCCGCGCGGACCTCGCCAAGTCCCTTGGTGCCGACCTGAGTTCGGCCAAGGTCACCGACGCCAAGGCCGCCTTCGAGAAGGCCTCCGCACGGCTGCGCGCCGCCGCCAAGGCCAACCCGGGCATCAAGGTGCTGCTCGGCTCGGCGAGCCCCGATCTGTTCTACGTCTCCGAGGCCAAGCGGAGCTGCGACACCCGGTACTTCCAGGAACTCGGCGTCCAGTTCGTCACCCCGAAGGTCGACGCGCAGGGCTTCTTCGAATCGCTGAGCTGGGAGAACGTCGCCAAGTACCCGGCCGACCTGATTCTCATGGACAACCGCACCGGCACCCTCCAGCCCGGCGACCTCGGCGCCAAGCCGACCTGGGGCCGGCTGCCCGCCGTCAAGGCCCACCAGATCGTGCCGCGCCTGACCGAGCCGATCTACTCCTACGGCCGGGTCGCCCCCATCGTGGACGCGCTCGCCCAAGCCATCGAGAACGCGAAGAAGGTCGCCTGACGATGCCGACCCCCGCCGGGACCGCCACCGCCCCCTTCCGCCTCTTCGACCTGCGAGTGGTACGGGCCCGGCGGCTCGGCCCCTCGCTGATGCGGGTCACCTTCGGCGGCTTCGGCGAGGAGGACCTCGCATCCTTCGCCGCCGGGGGCCGCGACCAGAGCCTCTCCCTCTTCCTCCCGCACCCCGGCCAGGAGGCGCCCGTCCTGCCGCCGGCCGACGGCTCCGACAACTGGTGGGGCGCCTATCGCGCGTTGCCCGACGATGAGCGGGCCGTGATGCGCTCGTACACGGTCCGCGCGCAGCGCCGTGCTTCCGGGGGCGGCTCCGGGGAGATAGACATCGACTTCGCGCTGCACGACGACGGCGGGCCGGCCTGCCGCTGGGCGGGCTCGGTGCGGCCGGGGGCGCGGGTGACGGTACTCGGGCCTGCCGTCGCGGACAACACGGCGGTACGTTTCCGGCCGCCGGGCGGGACCGACTCCGTCGTCATCTGGGCCGACGAAACGGCGCTGCCGGCTGCGGCGGCCATCCTCGAATGGCTCCCCGCCGGGACCCCGGCGCGGGTCTGGATCTCCGTTCCGCACGAGGGGGACCGGCTGCCGTTGCCCACGGCGGCGGCTGCGGAGGTGACGTGGCTGGTGGGCTCCGCCGCCCTGGACTCCGTCCGGTCGGCGGCCCTGCCCGGGCCCTCCCCCTACGTCTGGCTCGCGGGTGAGGCGTCCGAAGTCCGTTCGTTGCGGCGGCACTTCGTGAATGAGCGGGGGGTTGAGCGGGGGCGGGTCACGTTCGTCGGCTACTGGCGCCGGGGCCGCACGGAGGACGAACTCCGGGCGGCGGCGTAGCCCTGGGGGCCCATCCGCCCGCCGATAGCCCGGAGTTGGACACCCCGACCCCCTCCTGGGGCTCCGCCCCAGACCCCGGGGGGTTACCCACCCGCCCGCCGGTGACTCGGGGTTGAGAGGCCCGGCCCCTCGGGGGCTCCGCCCCGGACCCCCAGGGGTTGTCCTCCCGCCTACCCGCGACTCGGGGTTGAGAAGGTTGACCCCTGGGGCTCCGCCCAGAACCCCTGAGGGCTCCGCCCCTCGAACCCCGGCGGGGGCTCCGCCCCCTGCACCCCCTTCGGGGGTTTGCCCACCCGCCCGGCCGTGACTCGGGGTTGGGATGGTTGATCCCTGGGGCTCCGCCCAGAACCCCTGGGGGCTTCGCCCCCTGGACCCCCACGAGGGGCTCCGCCCCTCGACCCCGGCGGGGGCTCCGCCCCGCACCCCGCTCCTCAAGCTCCCCCAAGGCCTAAAGGGCCAGGGGGGACCCCCATGAGGGGCTTGATTTTTGCACCTCTCAGCGCCCGAGTTGCGGGCAAGCGTTCCGCAGGGCGATGGGGGTCTGGGGCGCAGCCCCCAGGAGGGGGCGTGGGGTTCAACCCCGCGATGGGGCCCACCGCTCCTTAAGAGCTCGGGGGAGGGCGGGTGGGTGGGGAAGCCCCCGGATTGAGGTCGATAATTAGGTTAGGCTAACCTCACTTCGAGATCACGGCCCCACCCACCCCTTCCCCCGGAGGGGCCGCCGCACCCCCGATCCGGGAGGACACCCGCATGCGCTCGCACCTGCTCAACGACACCACCGCGGAGCACTACCGACGCTCCGTGACCGAAGGGGTCGAGCGGGTGGCGGACAAACTCGCCACGACCCGGCGGCCGTTCACCGGAGTCGGCGTCGACGACCTCGCACCGCTCATCGACGGCATCGACCTCGACACCCCCCTGGGCGACGCCTCCGCCGTCCTGGACGAGCTGGAGGACATCTACCTCCGCGACGCCGTCTACTTCCACCACCCCCGCTACCTCGCCCACCTCAACTGCCCGGTCGTCATACCGGCCGTGCTCGGCGAGGCGGTGCTCTCCGCCGTCAACTCCTCCCTGGACACCTGGGACCAGAGCGCCGGCGGCACCCTCATCGAGCGCCGGCTCATCGACTGGACCACCGGCCGGATCGGCCTCGGGCCCGCCGCCGACGGCGTGTTCACCAGCGGCGGCACCCAGTCCAACCTCCAGGCACTGCTGCTGGCCCGCGAGGAGGCCAAGACCGCCGACCTCGCGAAACTGCGCATCTTCGCCTCCGAGTGCAGCCACTTCAGCGTGCAGAAGTCCGCCCAACTCCTGGGCCTGGGACGCGAATCCGTCGTCGCCGTCCCCACCGATCACGCCAAGCGCATGCAGACCGTCGGACTCGCCCGCGCCCTGGAGCGCTGCGTGAGCGAGGGCAACGTACCCATGGCGGTCGTCGCCACCGCCGGAACCACCGACTTCGGCTCCATCGACCCGCTTCCCGGCACAGCCGAGCTCTGCGCCCAGTACGGCGCCTGGATGCACGTGGACGCCGCCTACGGCTGCGGGCTGCTCGCCTCCCCCACCCGCCGCGCCCTCCTCGACGGCATCGAACGCGCCGACTCCGTCACGGTCGACTACCACAAGTCCTTCTTCCAGCCCGTCAGTTCAAGCGCCGTCCTCGTCCGCGACCGGGCCACGCTGCGCCACGCCACCTACCACGCCGACTACCTCAACCCGCGCCGCGCCGCCGAGGAGCGCATCCCCAACCAGGTGGACAAGTCGCTCCAGACCACCCGCCGCTTCGACGCCCTCAAGCTGTGGATGACCCTGCGCACCATGGGCGCCGACGGCATCGGCTCGCTTTTCGACGAGGTCTGCCAACTGGCTGAGGAGGGCTGGGAGTTGCTGGCCTCCGATCCCCGGTACGACGTCGTCGTGCGGCCCTCCCTCTCCACCCTCGTCTTCCGCTACGTCCCCGACGCCGTCACCTCGCCCGCCGCGATCGACCGCGCCAACCTCTACGCCCGCAAGGCGCTCTTCGCGTCCGGCGAGGCCGTCGTCGCCGGTACCAAGTCCGGCGGCCGCCAGTACCTGAAGTTCACCCTGCTCAACCCCGAGACGAGCGTCGCCGACATCGCCGCCGTACTCGATCTGATCGCCGGCCACGCCGAGCAGTACCTGGGAGAGAACCTTGTCCACGCGTCCTGAAGCCCCCGGCCCGTCCGAGGCGTACGACTTCATCGGGATCGGGCTCGGCCCCTTCAACCTCGGGCTCGCCTGCCTCACCGAGCCCGTCGAGGAGCTGACCGGGCTCTTCCTGGAGACCAAGCCGGGCTTCGAATGGCACTCGGGGATGTTCCTCGAAGGCGCCCACCTCCAGACGCCGTTCCTCTCCGACCTCGTCACCCTCGCCGACCCGACGTCGCCGTACTCCTTCCTCAACTACCTGAAGGAATCAGGGCGGTTGTACTCGTTCTACATCCGCGAGAACTTCTATCCGCTCCGTACCGAGTACAACGACTACTGCCGCTGGGCCGCCGGGAAGCTGAGCTCCGTCCGCTTCAACCAGACCGTCGCGTCCGTGACGTACGAGGAGAGCGAGGAGCTCTACGTTGTCCGGACCGCCACCGGCGAGGTCTTCCGCGCCCGCCGGCTCGTCCTCGGCACCGGCACGCCGCCGCAGATCCCCGAGCCCTGCCGCGGCCTCGGCGGCGACCTCCTCCACAACTCCCGTTACCTGGAGCACAAAGAGGCTCTCCAGGCCAAGGAGTCGATCACGCTCGTCGGGTCCGGGCAGTCCGCCGCCGAGATCTACTACGACCTGCTCTCCGAGATCGACGTCCACGGCTACCGGCTGAACTGGGTCACCCGCTCGCCCCGTTTCTTCCCTCTGGAGTACACCAAGCTCACTCTGGAGATGACGTCCCCGGAGTACATCGACTACTTCCACGCGCTTCCCGAGGCCACCCGCTACCGGCTCGAAGCGACGCAGAAGGGGCTCTTCAAGGGGATCGACTCCGAGCTGATCGACGCCATCTTCGATCTGCTCTACCAGAAGAACCTCAAGGGGCCCGTCCCCACCCGCCTGCTCACCAACTCCGCGCTGAACGCCGCCAGTTACGACACCACCACCGGTACGTACACGCTCGGTCTGCGCCAGGAGGAGCAGGAGAAGGACTACGCCCTCACCACCGAGGGGCTCGTCCTCGCCACCGGCTACCGGTACGCCGAGCCCGAGTTCCTCGCGCCGGTGTCCGGGCGGCTGCGACGCGACGGTCACGGGCGCTTCGACGTGGCCCGCAACTACTCCATCGACACCACCGGCCGCGGTGTCTTCCTCCAGAACGCCGGGGTGCACACCCACTCGATCACCTCGCCCGACCTCGGCATGGGCGCCTACCGCAACGCGTACATCATCGGCGAGCTGCTCGGCCGCGCGTACTACCCGGTCGAGAAGTCCATCGCCTTCCAGGAGTTCGCCATATGAGCACGCCCCTACCCGGCGGATTCACCGTCCGCCCGCTCGACCCCCTGTCCGACGCCGAGCTCGTCCACTCCTGGGTGACCCACCCCAAGGCCGCGTTCTGGCTGATGCCGGACGCGAAGCTCCAGGACGTCGAGCGCGAGTACATGGCGATCGCCGCCCACCCCCACCACCACGCCTTCGTCGGGCTGCACCACGGCGAGCCCGCCTTCCTCATGGAGCACTACCACCCGGCGTACGTCGAACTCGTCGGCCTGTACGAGCCGCTCCCCGGCGATGTCGGCATGCACTTCCTGGTCGCCCCCACCGACACCCCGGTGCACGGGTTCACGCGGGCCGTCATCACCGCCGTGATGGAGGAGCTGTTCGCGGACCCGGCCACCGAGCGCGTCGTCGTCGAGCCCGACATCCGCAACACGGCGGTGCACGCCCTCAACGCGGCCGTCGGCTTCGAGATCGCCGAGCGGATCGCCAAGCCCGAGAAGGACGCCTATCTGTCCTTCTGCACCCGAGAGCAGTTCCGTACCGCACGAGCCCGAGAGGCGGCAGCACGATGACCACCGAGACCGCGGTCACCCACCTCACCCCCGCGCGCTGGGCCGAGGCCAACCGGCTGCTCATCCGCAAGGCGCTCGCCGAGTTCGCCCACGAGCGGCTGCTCGTCCCCGAGGCGCTCGGCGACGACCTTCCCCAAGGTCTCGGCTGCGCTCGACCAGGGGAGACCCCATTCCGGGTGCGCAGCGACGACGGCACGGTCGAGTACCGCTTCACCGCGTCCCGGTTCGCGCTCGACCACTGGCAGGTCTTCGCCGAGTCGATATCCCGGCACAACGACGAGGGCCAACTCCCCCTGGACGCACTCGACTTCTTCATCGAGCTGCGTGCCTCGCTCGGTCTGAGCGACGACATCCTGCCGGTGTACCTGGAGGAGATCTCCTCCACCCTCTCCGGCACCGCGTACAAACTCACCAAGCCGGAGATCACCTCCGCCGAGCTCGCCCGGTCCGGCTTCCAGGCCATCGAGACGGGCATGACCGAGGGCCACCCCTGCTTCGTCGCCAACAACGGGCGGCTCGGCTTCGGCGTCCACGAGTACCTCTCGTACGCCCCCGAGACCGCGAGCCCCATCCGGCTGATGTGGCTGGCGGCCCGCCGCGACCGCGCCACCTTCACGGCGGGCGCCGGACTCGACCACGACACGCTGGTACGCGACGAGCTCGGCCAGGACACCCTCGACCGCTTCGCCGCTACCCTGGCCCGACGCGGCCTGGACCTGGCCGACTACCTCCTCCTGCCGGTGCACCCCTGGCAGTGGTGGAACAAGCTGTCCGTCACCTTCGCCGCCGAGATCGCCCAGGAACGCCTGGTCCTGCTCGGCGAGGGCGACGACGACTACCTCGCCCAGCAGTCGATCCGTACCTTCTTCAACGCCACCGACCCGGCCAAGCACTACGTCAAAACGGCGCTGTCGGTCCTCAACATGGGCTTCATGCGCGGGCTTTCGGCCGCGTACATGGAGGCGACGCCCGCCATCAACGACTGGCTCGCGGGGGTGATCGCGGCCGACGAGACGTTCCGCGCCGCCCGGTTCTCGATCATCCGCGAGCGGGCGGCGATCGGCTACCGCCACGAACAGTACGAACGGGCCACCGACCGGTACTCGCCGTACCGCAAGATGCTCGCCGCGCTGTGGCGCGAAAGTCCGGTCCCTTCGCTCGAACCCGGCGAGCGGCTCGCCACGATGGCCTCGCTGCTGCACACCGACCACACGGGCGCGTCCTTCGCGGGCGCCCTGATCGCCGAGTCGGGCCGCACCCCGACGGAGTGGCTGCGCGGTTACCTGGACGCGTACCTGACGCCCGTCCTGCACTCCTTCTACGCCTACGACCTGGTCTTCATGCCGCACGGCGAGAACGTGATCCTCGTCCTCGCCGAGGACGGCACGGTGTCGCGGGCGATCTTCAAGGACATCGCCGAGGAGATCGCGGTGATGGACCCGGACGCGGTGCTGCCGCCGATGGTGCAGCGGATCCGCGCGGACGTGCCCGAGGACATGAGGCTGCTGTCCGTCTTCACCGACGTCTTCGACTGCTTCTTCCGCTTCCTGAGCGCGGCGCTGGTGACGGAGGGCGTCCTGGCGGAGTCCGCGTTCTGGGGCGCGGTGGCCGACTGCGTACGGTCGTACCAGGCCGCCAGGCCCGAACTGGCCGACCGCTTCCAGCAGTTCGACCTGTTCGCGCCCGACTTCGCCCTGTCCTGCCTGAACCGCCTCCAGCTCCGCGACAACGAGCAGATGGTGGACCTGGCGGACCCCGCGGGTGCCCTCCAGCTGGTGGGCACCCTGCGGAACCCGATAGCGCCCTGAAGCCCGGGTGGGGTCCGGGGGCAAAACCCCCGGATCACACCCAGGGCACCACCGGCGAGCGGTAGTAGTTCATCCCCAGCGCCGCGAACCTCGGCCCCTGCTGGGCCAGCCGCACCTTGTACGACGCCCAGTCGTGCGTGGACGCCGGCGACCACCCGATCTCCGCGATCCCGGGCAGCCGCGGGAACGCCATGTACTCGATCTGCGAGCTGTTGCTCAGCGTCTCCGACCAGATCGGCGCCTCGACTCCGAGCACGGCCTGAGCGGGGACGCCCTGCACGAAGGTGTCCGGATCCCACGCGTACGACGTGTCGACGTCGACGTACCCGGCCCAGTTGGTCCCGAGCGGAGACTTCGCGTCGTACTTCATGTCGAGGTACGTGTGGTTCGCGGGCGACATGACCAGCTTGGTGCCGGCCTTCGCCGCGGCCGCGACATCCGCCTCGTTGCCGAGCGTGCCCCAGTACTGGGCGACCGCGCCCGGCACCGGCTTGGCCCCGGCGATCTCGTGCCAGGCCATGACGGTCTTGCCGTACTTCTGGACGATCGGCTGGACCTTGGCCATGAAGGCGACGTAGTCGGCGTGCGAGGTGGACTGCGCCTCGTCGCCGCCGATGTGGATGTACGGGCCCGGTGTCAGAGCGGCGACCTCGCGCACCACGTCGTCGAGGAACTTGTACGTCACGTCCTTCGCGACGCACAGCGAGCTGAACCCGACGTGGGTGCCCGTGTACAGCGGGGGCGCGACGCCGTTGCAGTTGAGCTCGGCGTACGAGGCGAGGGACGCGTTGGTGTGTCCCGGGGTGTCGATCTCGGGGATGACCTCCAGATAGCGGGAGGAGGCGTAGTCGAGGATCGCCCGGTAGTCGGCCTTGGTGTAGTAGCCGCCCTTGCCGCCGCCGACCTGCGTCTGGCCGCCGTAGCTGGCGAGCTTCGGCCAGGAGTCGACAGCGATCCGCCAGCCCTGGTCGTCGCTGAGGTGCAGATGCAGCTTGTTGATCTTGTAGAGGGCGATCTGGTCGATGTAGCGCTTGACCTGGTCGACGCCGAAGAAGTGCCGTGAGACGTCGATCATCGCGCCCCGGTAGGCATAGCGCGGGGAATCGGTGATCGTGCCGCCCGCGATCTGCCAGGGGCCGGACTGCTTGGTCTTCTTCTCCACTGCCGCGGGCAGCAGCTGCCGCAGGGTCTGTACGCCGTGGAAGAGCCCGGCCGGCTTGTTGGCGGTGATGGTGACCGCGCCGCTGCCGGAGGTGAGCCGGTAGCCCTCGTCGCCGAGGCCCTTGTCCCCGGCGCCGAGCAGCAGCCGGATCCCGTCGGCGCCCGCGGCGCTGGTGACGGGCAGCGCGTACCCGGTGGAGGGGCGCAGCACGGCCGCCAGGTAGTCGCCGATCCGCTGGGCCTCGGGCGACCCCGCGGCGACCCTGATCCGGGTGGCCGAGCCGATCGTGTACGCGGCCCCGCCCGCGGAGACCGAGGCGGGGGCGGGGACGATCTGGCCCAGTGGGCGGGGCGCGCTCGGCGCGGGGGCGGCGGATGCTCCGGTGCTGGTGAGCCCGGCGGCCGCCACGAGAACCAGCGAGCCGAGGAGCCGGGCGAATGTCCTGTGCTGTCTCTGTCTCACAAGCGGGTCCCTTCCAGGGGGTCACGCAACTGTGGGGTCCGAGCAACCGAACACTTCCCATGGGACCCGGGGACCCGGCCGGGGTCAAGGCGGAGACCATCACAACCGGAACGACCGTAGGCGGATCACCACATCGAGGGCCGCTGAAGGAATCCCGTCCCGGCGGAAATCATCCGGAAGGAGCCCGGCCCCGTCGACCCCTGGTCCAGACCAGAAGCGTGATCATGTGAATCCTGCCCGGAATCGGGCAGGATTCTTGCGTATGGCCTCGATACCCCGCAATATCGACGGGTGCTCGAACGCCGCAGCCCGTCGTCCCACGACGACCTCGTAGATCATCTGGTGCGCAGCACCGCGCTCCAGCGCGGTGAGGCGGCCCGGGTGGTCCTCGAAGTGCTGGCGTACTTCGACGAGACGTACGAGGAGTTCGTCCGCCGGCGCCACCGTGAACTGCAGTCCGGTGGAGCCGTGAACGCGGAGATCTTCGAACGGATCGCGGCCGAGCTGCCGCACCGCGCCGTGGCGCCACCGGAGCTCTCGCTCCGGCAGCTGCGCCGCATCGTCTACGGCTGAGCAGGCTTCGCAGCACCGCAGGAACTTTTGTACATCGATGGAGGGGCAGAGACTCTATGTGCGGAATCGTCGGTTATATCGGTAAGCGTGATGTGGCTCCGCTGCTGCTGGAAGGCCTGCAGCGGCTGGAGTACCGGGGTTACGACTCCGCGGGCGTCGTCGTCAACAGTCCCAAGTCCGGGGCCCTGAAGATGGTCAAAGCCAAGGGCCGCGTCCGCGACCTGGAGGCCCGCGTCCCCAAGCGCTTCGCCGGCACCACGGGCATCGCCCACACCCGTTGGGCCACCCACGGCGCCCCCTCCGACGTGAACTCGCACCCGCACCTCGACCCCGAGAACAAGGTCGCCGTCGTCCACAACGGCATCGTCGACAACGCCGCCGAACTGCGCGTCAAGCTGGAGGCCGAGGGCGTCGCCTTCGCCTCCGAGACCGACACCGAGGTCATCACCCACCTGATCGCCCGCTCCCAGGCCGACTCCCTGGAGGAGAAGGTCCGCGAGGCGCTCAAGGTCATCGAGGGCACCTACGGCATCGCCGTGATGCACGCCGACTTCGCTGACCGCATCGTGGTCGCCCGCAACGGCTCCCCGGTCATCCTCGGCATTGGCGAGAAGGAGATGCTCGTCGCCTCCGACGTCGCCGCGCTGATCGCCCATACCCGCCAGGTCGTCACCCTCAACGACGGCGAGATGGCGACCCTGAAGGCCGACGACTTCCGGACGTACACGACCTCGGGCACGCTCACCAACACCACCCCCGAGACCGTCGAGTGGGAGGCCGCCTCCTACGACATGGGCGGCCACGACACGTACATGCACAAGGAGATGAGCGAGCAGGCCGAGGCCGTCGACCGCGTGCTGCGCGGCCGCATCGACGACCGGTTCTCGACCGTCCACCTCGGTGGCCTGAACCTGGACGCCCGCGAGGCCCGCGGCGTGCGCCGCATCAAGATCCTCGGCTGCGGCACCTCGTACCACGCCGGCCTGATCGGCGCCGGCCTCATCGAGGAGCTGGCCCGCATCCCCGCGGACGCCGAGCCGGCCTCCGAGTTCCGCTACCGCAACCCGGTCGTGGACCCCGACACCCTGTACATCGCGGTCTCCCAGTCGGGTGAGACGTACGACGTGCTCGCGGCGGTGCAGGAGCTCAAGCGCAAGGGCGCCCGGGTGCTCGGCGTCGTGAACGTGGTCGGCTCCGCGATCGCCCGCGAGGCGGACGGCGGCACCTATGTGCACGCCGGTCCCGAGGTCTGCGTCGTCTCGACCAAGTGCTTCACCAACACGGTCGTCGCCTTCGCGCTGCTCGCGCTGCACCTCGGCCGGATCCGCGACCTGTCGGTGGCCGACGGCAAGCGGATCATCGAGGGCCTGCGCAAGCTGCCCGGCCAGATTGAGGAGATCCTGGCCATGGAGCCGGAGATCGAGAAGCTGGCCAAGGAGTACGCGGGCGCCCAGTCGATGATGTTCATCGGGCGCGTGCGCGGCTACCCGGTCGCCCTGGAGGCCTCCCTGAAGCTCAAGGAGATCTCCTACATCCACGCCGAGGCCTACCCCGCCTCCGAGCTGAAGCACGGCCCGCTCGCGCTGATCGAGCCGGCGCTGCCGACCGTCGCGATCGTCCCCAACGACGACCTCCTGGAGAAGAACCGCGCCGCCCTTGAGGAGATCAAGGCCCGCAGCGGCCGCATCCTCGCGGTCGCCCACCAGAACCAGGAGAAGGCCGACCACACCATCGTCGTGCCGAAGAACGAGGACGAGCTGGACCCGATCCTCATGGGCATCCCGCTCCAACTCTTCGCGTACCACACGGCGTTGGCGATGGGCCGCGACATCGACAAGCCGCGCAACCTGGCCAAGTCCGTCACGGTCGAATAGTCCGGACGTACCGGCAGACGGGCGACCGGTCCGTAGGCACCACAGACGCGTAGTCCATACGCACACGGGCGCGTAGTCCGTACGCACACGGGCAGCCAGTCCGTACGCACACGAAAGGGCGACCCCGGCCGGCCGGCGGGGGTCGCCCTTCCTGCGTGCCGGTGCCGCCCAAGCACCGGCCTGCGGCTGCCCGTCAGCCGGTGGCCGTCACTCCCCGGCCGGCAGCCCGTCGGGGCATCGCGGTCGGCCAGTGGGCGAGCGAGGCGGTCGCCCCGTACCAGGCCACCGCGCCCGCGACCGCGGCGACCCAGCCCGCGGCCTTGCCGAGGACACCGCTGTCGGCGAACTGGCCGATGGCCAGCACCACCAGAGCCACGAAGAGCAGTCCGTACGCCCCCTGCCTGAAGAGCCCGCTGCCCGCCGAACCCGCCGCCAGACTCAGCGCCAGGAGTGCGAAGAGAACCAGGAAGAGGCCGGAGGCATTGGCCGAGAACTTGGTCTGCGCACCCGCCGCCCAGGTGAACCAGAAGGCGCCCAGGCCCGCGAAGGCGGTGCCGGTGAACGCGTCGTTGTCGCGGAAGGCGAGGACGCCGAGGACGAACAGGCCGATGCCGCCGACGTAGGTCGCGATCGAGACCGAGTCGGCCACGGTCACGCCGTGGACCACGCGGGTGTTGCCGAGGCCGAAGGCCAGCAGGGTGAGTCCGAGGGCGAGGTGACCGAGAGTGGAAGTGGTGCTTCCCGCGGAGACTTCGTTGTCCACGGCGGGCTCCCTTCAGATGCGGTTGTGCTGCTTCCCAGTGAGCCTTATCTACCCTTCACAAGGGCACAATCCACCCCTACGCGCGGGTAGATTCACTTGCGGGCAAAGGAAGTTGACGGCGCATCAGCGAAACGTCGATCCGGTCTCAACTGGGACAACGCGCGATTACGGGACGACGACGACGGGGCGCTGCGCACGGCGCGCGAGGCGGCCCGCGACAGAGCCGAAGATCCGCCCGACGAGGCCGTGCGTGGAGCCGACCACGATCGCGTCCGCCGCGTACTCGCGCCCGACTTCTTCCAGTTCGTGGCAGATGTCGCCGCCGCGCTCGACCAGGATCCAGGGGACCTCGGCGAGGTAGTCGGCGCAGGCGAGTTCGAGGCCGAGCACCTCGGTGCGGTGGTCCGGCACGTCCACGAAGACCGGCGGTTCACAGCCCGCCCACACCGTGGTGGGCAGCCGGTTCGCGACATGGACGATGATCAGGCCGGAGCCGGACCGCTTGGCCATGCCGATGGCGTAGGCGAGCGCGCGCTCGCTGGACGTCGAGCCGTCGAAGCCGACGACGACGCCGTGCCGGAACGCGGGGTCGCAGGAATGACGTGGATCTGGCGCCGCCTGGAGGTCCGACGCGGGGTCGGCTACCTGCTTGCGGTCCGCGGGTTCGGAGTATTCGTGACCGGCCATGGGTGTCTCGGCGAAGGAGGTCCTCAGTCGGGGGACAGCGGGGACAGAGATCAACAACTAGTCGGCGGCGGAGCTGTGTCCGGGAATCATCTTCCCAACCCCATACCCCCAAGGGTACGGCGACACTCCTCCCCTGCCCAGAGCCCGCCGAACCTACTCGGCGTTCCCCGGAGCATGCACGAGCCCGTCCCGGATGGCAATGCCCGGTGGCCTCTACAGCGGTCGCCGTCGACCGGTTCTGCACCCCCGCACTGATGATCTTCCAGTGACCGGACCGGACCCCGCGCGTTAGGCACGCGGTTCCCCGACATCGATCAGGAAGCAGCTTCCCCGTGCCCGCTCCCCCGGTCGCCAGGCTCCCCGCCGCGTCCGCGCCGCCCGGCTCCCGCCATCGCGCACCCGGACCGCCGTCGGCGTCCGAAGCCGTACGTACCAACCGGTCCGTGAACACAGAACCACTTTCGGCCGCGGCCGAACCCGCCGCCGACCCGGCGGGCGAGGTCGTGCGGTGGGCGGCGTTCAGCTGTGTACTCGTGCCGGTCGTGCTCGTCGTGTACGGGGCCTCGTTCGCCGGGGCGGCCGGCTCCGCGCTGGGTCTGACGGCCGTGACCGCGGCGTGCCGACTGCTGCTGCGCCAGTCCGAGCGGGCCGCCGCCCAGGAACGCGCGCGGGGGCCGCTTCCACCGTCCGGGCGGCACGCCCGAGGGGCCCCGGGAGCGCGTCCCGGGGGGCGGCACACGCGGGGCTGTCGACCGGAAGGATGAGGCGTTCGCACGCCTGCACCCATACATTTTCAGCCAACTTCCCCCGGTGGCGGATTCCTTGGCGAAATGGCCTACCAACCCCCTTGCCACCAGGGAGGAAAGGACCATTGGGGCCGCTTGCACCATACGGGTACGGGCCATCCGTATGAGGCGCACTTCCCTGTGGGCCCCCGCGGGTGAAACGCTTCGTGATCGAATGCTTCGCGCCAAGTTGCCTTGTCGACATAGCGCTGGGTGCCGGACTTGTCACGCCGGCGCCACGGGACGCAGTAGATTCGATCATGCGTATCGAAGGCTGGGGACTCGTGCAAAACCGAGGGGAAAAGTGCAGGAGCGACAAGCCCGACAAGAACGGGGAGCCGCGAACACCGAGGGGGGCTTAGCGCCATGAGCCAGGACTCCGCTGCCGCATCACCGGAGACCGCAAAGAAGCTGGCCGGCCGCCGGCGCCGGGAAGTCGTCGCCGTACTGCTGTTCAGCGGCGGCCCCATCTTCGAAAGTTCCATTCCGCTCTCCGTGTTCGGCATCGACCGACAGGATGCGGGAGTTCCGCGCTACCGACTGCTGGTGTGCGCGGGTGAGGAAGGACCTCTGCGGACCACAGGGGGACTCGAACTCACCGCGCCCTACGGTCTGGAGGCGATCAGCAGGGCGGGAACGGTGGTGGTGCCCGCGTGGCGTTCCATCACCTCACCGCCACCGGCCGCGGCGCTCGACGCGCTGCGCCGGGCTCACGAGGAAGGGGCAAGAATCGTCGGTCTGTGCACCGGGGCGTTCGTGCTCGCCGCGGCCGGTCTGCTGGACGGCCGCCCGGCGACGACGCACTGGATGTACGCGCCGACACTGGCCAAACGGTATCCATCAGTACACGTGGACCCGAGGGAGCTCTTCGTCGACGACGGGGACGTCCTCACATCGGCCGGAACGGCGGCCGGAATCGATCTCTGTCTCCACATCGTGCGGACGGACCACGGCAGTGAGGCGGCCGGCGCGCTGGCCCGCCGGCTTGTCGTGCCGCCGCGCCGGAGCGGTGGGCAGGAGCGCTATCTCGACAGGTCTTTACCTGAGGAGATCGGCTCCGACCCGCTGGCCGAGGTCGTCGCCTGGGCGCTGGAGCACCTCCACGAGCAGTTCGACGTGGAGACCCTGGCCGCCCGGGCGTACATGAGCCGCCGCACCTTCGACCGTCGTTTCCGCTCGCTGACCGGATCGGCCCCGCTCCAGTGGCTGATCACCCAGCGGGTCCTGCAGGCCCAGCGCCTGCTGGAGACGTCGGACTACTCGGTGGACGAGGTCGCGGGCCGCTGCGGCTTCCGGTCGCCGGTCGCGCTGCGCGGGCACTTCCGCCGCCAGCTCGGCTCGTCCCCGGCGTCCTACCGGGCGGCGTACCGGGCGAGGCGTCCGCAACCGGACCCGGTGGGAAGTGTCGTCGCGGTGCCGATGCCGGCCGCGCTGCCGGAGACCGCCCTGCCCCAGGCGCTGCCACAGGCCCGGCGGACGGCGGCGGCCAGCGCGGTGGTGGGGCCCACGGCCACCTCGCACGCTCCGCCGGAACCGGGGAAACCCAGCTCCGACCTGTACGCCTCCGGCTACACCGGTGGTCGTCCGAGTCTGCCCGGCCAGCGGAGTGCCCCGTAGGGTGGACACATGAACGACCGCATGGTGTGGATCGACTGCGAGATGACCGGGCTCTCGCTGACGGACGACGCACTTATCGAGGTGGCCGCACTGGTCACCGACTCGGAGCTGAACGTGCTCGGTGAAGGGGTGGACATCGTGATCCGTCCCCCTGACGCCGCGCTGGAGACCATGCCGGAGGTGGTGCGCACCATGCACACCGCCTCCGGGCTCCTCGACGAGCTGGCCGGCGGCACCACGCTGGCGGCCGCCGAGGAGCAGGTCCTCGCGTACGTACGTGAGCACGTCAAGGAGCCGGGCAAGGCGCCGCTGTGCGGAAACTCGGTCGGCACCGACCGCGGCTTCCTGCTGCGGGACATGCCGAGCCTGGAGTCCCACCTCCACTACCGGATCGTGGACGTCTCCTCCGTGAAGGAGCTCGCCCGCCGCTGGTACCCGCGGGCGTACTTCAACAGCCCGGACAAGAACGGCAACCACCGGGCGCTTGCGGACATCCGCGAATCCATCGCGGAGCTCCGCTACTACCGCGAGGCGATCTTCGTCCCGCAGCCGGGCCCGGACTCGGACGCCGCGAAGGCCATCGCGGCAAAGTACGTCCTGCCTGCGGAGTAACGCTTCCGGAGGCGGTCCGGGAGGGTGCCTCGAAACATGTGCGCGAGCACCCTCCCGGACCCTGTACACTTTTTCTCGGCCGGTAGGGAAGCCCCCAGGGACTTCCCAAGACCACAACAGTCCGGTCACGCATGGTGGGTATAGCTCAGCTGGTAGAGCACCTGGTTGTGGTCCAGGATGTCGCGGGTTCGAGTCCCGTTACTCACCCTGAACGAAGAGGGCCTGATCCGTGAAAACGGGTCGGGCCTTCTTCGCGTCCCGGCACCGGTCAGCGCGGGGCGACGGCCGCGTACGTGCCCGGGCCCTCGATGGTGCGTACCGCGTCGTCGTAGACCACGATCGGGCCGGTCGCGGTGGTGTCCTGCTGGTACTTGCTCTTCTTGAACGACTTCCAGTCGGGGTGGTAGATGCCGAGCTTGAAGTACGGGCCGACCTGGGCGCTGTAGTCGATCGGGCCGTTGTAGTCCATCACCTGGTGCCCGGCCTTCCACAGTTGGACCAGGCCCGCGCTGGTGTTGGACCACTTGGCGTGCAGTACGAAGTCCGTCCAGACCCCGGGCGTGATGGCCCCCAGATCGATGGTCTTGTGGCCCGATCCGGGCCCACTGGAGATGCCGCCCTGGGTGTTCCAGTGCAGTTTCATCTGCCAGTGGTCCCCGGCCACCGACAGGGACACCGGGGGACTGCCATCACCGTTTCCCTTGGTCTTGCCGGGGTCGTTCAGGACGGCGTGCCACTGCGCGAGGATGCTGGACTGCGGGTCCTTCTGCCAGTTGGACGGCAGGTAGACACTGAAGCCGTACCAGTCCTCCGAGCCCATCGGCACCGAGCCGCGGGAAACCTCCGAGCGGAAGCTGCCCAGCTGGTGCGGCACCGTCATCTGCAGCGCGTGGCCGCCGTCCCTCGCCGGCGCGCCGGGCGAACTCACCTGCCGGATCTGGCTGTTCGGCTGGGCTTCGAGCGCGGCCAGCGACGTCTGCGCGCGCTGCGGGTCGGTCGTGTCGTTGATGGTCGGGCGCCAGCCGTTGTCGGCGGCCCGCTCGAACCCGTCGGAGAACGCCCCGGCCGGCTCCAGCGGGCCCGGCGTCTTGGGCGCGGTCCCCGTCGACGGTGCCTTCGACCCCTTGTGCTTGTGCTTCTTCCCCTCGGCCGACGCGCTCGCCTTCGAGGAGGGGGTGCCGGTCGAGCCCGAGCCTCCGCACGCCGAAACCGTGAGCACCATGGTCGTGATGGCGGCGACCGCCAGCACCGTCCTGCTGCGATTCCGCACCGTCTGCCTCATCTACCTGCCTCCCTGCGGGCACACCCATGACCCCCGGTACGACGCGTTGCGCTCACAACAGATCTCCGCCAGAGGTCGACGTCCGGGCGGACCGTAGCGGTGGATCTTGTGGCTTCTTTGTGGGACTACGTGGAGCGTCCGTAGGGGCCGTAGGGGCTTCGGTCGTGCTTCCGCGCGGCAGTGGACGCCCTCGCTGACAGGCCCGCCCTCGGCAATGGGGTGCAAGCCTTTGTACGCGGCTACGAAGACGCCCGCACCACGAGCTCCGTAGGCAGCACCAGGCGCGGCCGCACCGGCTGGGGGTTGGTGATCTGCGCCAGGAGCAGCTCCGCCATCGCTCGGCCCATTTCCTCGATCGGCTGGCGCACGCTCGTCAGGGGCGGGTCCATGTGGCGGGCTATCGCCGAGTCGTCGAAGCCGATCAGGGCTATGTCCTCGGGGATGCGGCGGCCGTGTTCGCGCAGGATCTGGCGGGCGCCGGACGCCATGACGTCGGAGGCGGCGAAGACCGCGTCCAGGGCCGGGCAGCGGGCCAGGAGTTCGGTCATCGCGCGGCGGCCGCCCTCCTCGGTGAAGTCGGCCTGCGCGGTCAGTTCGCCGAGGCCGGACCCGGCGAGGGCCGCGCGGTAGCCGTCCAGGCGGCAGCGGGCTCCGTACACGTCGAGCGGTCCCGTGATGGTCGCTATGGCGCGCCGGCCGCGGCCGAGCAGATAGGCGACGGCGGTGCGGGCGCCCCCGAAGTTGTCGGAGTCGACCGAGGGGAGCGGCTCGTCCTCGGAGCGGCGGCCGCTGATCACCACCGGGATGTCGAGTTGTTCCAGGAGCTCGGGGAGCGGGTCGTCCGCGTGGACCGAGACGAGCAGGACGCCGTCCACTCGGTGCGAGGCCAGGTACTGGGCCAGTCTGCGGCGCTCGCGGTCGCCGCCGACCAGGGTGAGCAGGAGCTGCATCTCGGTGTCGGCCAGCGCCGCGCCCACCCCGCGCACGATGTCCGAGAAGTACGGCTCGGCGAAGAAGCGGGCCTCGGGCTCGGGCACGACCAGCGCGATCGCGTCGGTGCGGTTGGCGGCCAGGGCGCGGGCCGCGCGGTTGGGTACGTAGCCGAGTTCCGCGACGGCCGCCTCCACCGCGGCGCGGGTCTCGTCGCTGACCCGCGGCGATCCGTTGATCACCCGGGACACGGTGCCCCGGCCGACCCCGGCCCGGGCCGCCACTTCTTCGAGGGTGGGCCGTCCCGCGCCCCGGCCCCGGACCGTGCGAGCTGCCGCCATGTCTGCCTCCCCAACGCGCCAATCTCCGGTGAACGTAACAGCACGAGGTGATCGGAGAGCGCCAACAACTGTCACTGCGCGGTCCCTTGACACCCCGACAGGTAGCCGCAACCCTTCAAGACATCACGGCTGGGAGCGCTCCCACACTAGAGGACCCCTACACCTTTCGCATACCTTCCGCCCGCGGCGACGCGCCTCAATCGGCTTGGCCCGGACGACAGTTGGAGGAAGCAATGCGCACGCGTACACGCATGAGCAGACGACTGACGGCCTGCGCCGCCGTGGCCGCGCTCGGCACCGGGCTGCTCGTCGGCTGTGCCAGTGACGGCAAGGATCCGGGCGGGGGCTCGACAACGGGAGGCGGGGGCGGGGGCGGTGCGAAGACCACCCTCACCGTCGGCGTCTTCGGCGCCTTCGGACTGAAGGAGGCCGGGCTCTACGACGCGTACATGAAGCTCCACCCGGACATCGAGATCAAGCAGACCTCGATCGAGCGGAACGAGAACTACTACTCGCAGCTCCTGACCCATCTGGGCTCCGGCAGCGGGCTCGCCGACATCCAGGCCGTCGAGGTCGACAACATCGCGGAGATCACCGCGACCCAGGGCGCCAAGCTGGCGGACCTGTCCAAGGCGCCGGGTGTCAGCAAGGCCGACTTCCTGCCGTGGAAGTGGGCGCAGGCCACCACCAAGGACAGCAGGACGGTCGGTCTCGGCACCGACATCGGGCCGCAGGGCATCTGCTACCGCAAGGATCTCTTCGCCAAGGCCGGTCTGCCCACCGACCGAGAAGCCGTGGGCAGGCTGTGGGCGGGCGACTGGAGCAAGTACCTGGAGGTCGGCAAACAGTACAAGGCCAAGGCCCCGGCGGGCAGCGCCTTCGTGGACTCCGCCTCAGGGGTGCTGGCCTCGGTCACCGGGTCGAGCGCCACCCGGTTCTACGACGCCGGCGGCAAGGTCGTCTACAAGACCAACCCCGCCGTGAAGCAGGCCTGGGACACCGCGGCCGCCTTCGCCACCAACGGGCTGACCGCCCGGCTCCAGCAGTTCCAGGCGACCTGGGACCAGGGCTTCGCCAACGCCTCCTTCGCCACCGTCTCCTGCCCGGCGTGGATGCTCGGCTACATCCAGGACAAGGCGGGCGCCTCGGGCAAGGACCAGTGGGACGTGGCCGCCGCGCCCAAGCCCTCCAACTGGGGCGGCTCCTTCCTCGTCGTGCCGTCGGCCGGCGAGCACACGGCGGAGGCGGCCAAGCTCGCGGCCTGGCTGACCGAACCCGCCCAGCAGGCCGTCCTGTTCGAGAAGCGCGGCAGCTTCCCGAGCGCCAAGGCGGCGTACGCACTGCCCTCGGTCGCGAACGCCCAGCACGCCTACTTCGCCAACGCGCCCATCGGCCAGATCTTCGCGAAGGCCGCCGAGGGCACCCCGGTCCAGATCCTCGGCCCGAAGGACCTGATCATCTCGCAGAACCTCGCGGACATCGGCATGCTCCAGGTCGACCAGAAGGGCAAGTCGCCGCAGCAGGGCTGGGACGCCGCGGTGAAGGCGATCGACAACGCGCTGGACCAGTGACGATGGCGAGCGACACCACGGCCGCCGTGCCCTCCCCCGGTCCCGGGCAAGAGGGCACGGCCCCCGCCCGCACCCGTGCCGAGGAGCGGCGCCGCCGCCGCTACCGGCGCGATGTGCGCTGGAGTCCGTACGCGTTCATCGCGCCCTTCTTCGTGTTCTTCGCGGCCTTCGGCCTCTTCCCGCTGCTCTACACCGGCTGGGCCTCGCTGCACCAGGTCGAGCTGACCGCGCCCAACGACATGACGTGGGTGGGGCTGCGCAACTTCTCGCGGCTGATGTCGGACGACTTCTTCTGGAACGCCCTGAAGAACACCGTCACCATCGGGCTCCTGTCCACCGTGCCGCAGCTGCTCATCGCGCTCGGCATCGCGCATCTGCTCAACTACAGGCTGCGCGGCTCGATGTTCTTCCGGGTCGCCGTGCTCACTCCGTACGCGACGAGTGTGGCGGCCGCGACGCTGGTGTTCGTGCTGCTCTTCGGGCGCGACTACGGGATGGTCAACTGGGCGCTCGGCCTGGTGGGTTTCGACCACATCGACTGGCAGAACGGCGGCTTGAGTTCCCAGGTCGCCGTCTCCACCATCGTCATCTGGCGGTGGACCGGCTACAACGCGCTGATCTACCTGGCCGCCATGCAGGCGGTGCCCGCCGATCTGTACGAGTCGGCCGCGCTCGACGGGGCCTCGCGGTGGCAGCAGTTCCTCCATGTGACCGTCCCGTCGCTGCGGCCGACGATCCTGTTCACCGCGGTCGTCTCGACCATCGGCGCGACCCAGCTGTTCGGCGAGCCGCTCCTGTTCAACGGCGCCGCGGGGGCCACCGGCGGCTCGGACCACCAGTTCCAGACGCTGGGCCTCTACCTGTACGAGCAGGGCTGGGTGAATCTGCACCTCGGCCGGGCCTCGGCGATCGCCTGGGCGATGTTCCTGATCCTGCTCCTCATCGGCGCGGTGAACTGGCTCGTTTCCCACACGTTGCGCAAGGGGATGACGAGTTGACCGCCCAGCGTGCCGGACGCCAGCTGCACGGCGGCCGCCTCACCTACGCCGTCCTTACTGTGTTCACCGCCGGATCGCTCTTCCCGCTGATCTGGACGGCGATCGCCGCGTCGCGCACCAACACCCGCCTCGCGCAGACTCCCCCGCCGTTCTGGTTCGGCGGGAACCTGTTCAAGAACCTCCGGATCGCCTGGACCGACGCCAACATGGGCACGGCCCTGCTCAACACCACGATCGTGGCGGGCTCGATCGCCGCGGGCACGGTGTTCTTCTCCACCCTGGCGGGTTTCGCCTTCGCCAAGCTCCGCTTCCGCTTCAAGAACCTGCTGCTGCTCCTGGTGATCGGCACGATGATGGTGCCGCCGCAGCTCAGCGTCGTACCGCTGTACATGCTGATCGCCAAGCTGTCCTGGACCGACCAGCTCCAGGCCGTCATCCTGCCCACCCTGGTCAGCGCGTTCGGGGTGTTCTTCATGCGCCAGTACCTCGTGGAGGCGCTGCCCACCGAACTGGTCGAGGCCGCCCGGGTGGACGGGGCGAGCAGCTGGCGGGTGGTGTGGCACATCGTGTTCCCGGTCGCCCGGCCCGCGATGGCGGTGCTCGGGATGCTCACCTTCGTGATGGCCTGGAACGACTTCTTCTGGCCGATCATCGCGCTGACCCAGAACGGCAGCCCCACCGTCCAGGTCGCCCTCACCGGCCTCGGCCGCGGCTTCATCCCCGACCAGTCGGTCATCATGGCCGGCGCCCTGCTCGGCACGCTGCCGCTGCTGCTCGCGTTCGTCCTGTTCGGGCGGCAGATCGTGGGCGGCATCATGCAGGGCGCGGTCAAGGGCTAGCCCAAGTCCCGTCATCCGTACGCACGTTGGGAGTGCCGTATGTCCGACCGCTTTCCGCCCGGGTTCCTCTGGGGCGCCGCCACCTCCGCCTACCAGATCGAGGGGGCGGCGGGGGAGGACGGCCGCACGCCGTCGATCTGGGACACCTTCAGCCACACCCCGGGCAAGGTCGCCGACGGCGACACCGGCGATCTCGCGGTGGACCACTACCACCGCTGGCGCGAGGACGTCGCGCTGATGGCGGAGCTCGGCCTCACCTCGTACCGCTTCTCCGTCTCCTGGTCGCGGGTGCAGCCCACCGGCCGCGGGCCCGCCGTCCAGCGCGGCCTGGACTTCTACCGGCGCCTGGTGGACGAGCTCCTCGACCACGGGATCGCGCCCGCGCTCACCCTCTACCACTGGGACCTGCCGCAGGAGCTGGAGACTGCGTCTTCTAGCGGCTCCGCCGCGGGCGGCGGCTGGCCGGAGCGGGACACCGCGTACCGCTTCGCGGAGTACGCGGCGCTGGTGGCCGGCGCGCTCGGCGACCGGGTGGAGCGGTGGATCACCCTCAACGAGCCCTGGTGCAGCGCCTTTCTGGGGTACGCCTCCGGGGTCCACGCACCCGGGCGGACCGACCCGGCGGCCGCGCTGCGCGCCGCCCACCACCTCAATCTGGCGCACGGGGAGGCGACCCTCGCCTTGCGCTCCGCGCTCCCGGCCCGCAACCAGATCGCGGTGAGCCTCAACTCCTCGGTGGTCAGGCCGCTTTCGCAGGATCCGGCGGACCTGGCGGCGGTGCGCAGGATCGACGACCTCGCCAACGGCGTCTTCCACGGGCCGATGCTGCACGGCGCCTACCCCCGGGACCTGTTCGCGGACACGGCCTCCGTCACCGACTGGTCGTTCGTGCACGACGGCGATCTGCGGACGATCCACCAGCCGCTCGACGCGCTCGGCCTCAACTACTACACGACCGCCCTGGTGTCGGCGGCCGAGCCGGATCCGGCGGCCGAGCCGGATCCGGCGGGCAGCCGCGCGGACGGCCACGGCGCGAGCGCGCACTCGCCCTGGCCGGGCGCCGCGTCGGTCGCCTTCCACCAGCCGCCGGGCGAGCGGACCGCGATGGGCTGGACCATCGACCCGTCGGGCCTGTACGACCTGCTGCTCCGCTACACCCGCGAGGCACCGGGACTGCCGCTCCTGGTCACCGAGAACGGGGCGGCCTGCGACGACAAGCCAGGCCCGGACGGCAGGGTGCACGACGTGGACCGCATCCGCTATCTGCGCGGCCACCTCGCGATGGTGCGCCAGGCGATCGAGGCGGGTGCGGACGTGCGGGGCTACTACCTCTGGTCGCTGATGGACAACTTCGAGTGGTCGTACGGGTACGGCAAGCGGTTCGGCGCGGTGTACGTGGACTACGAGAGCCTGACGCGCACCCCGAAGTCGAGCGCCCACTGGTACGCCGAACTGGCCCGCACGGGTGAACTGCCCGAATTTCCCGGGGTCTGACGTCGCGGCGGGGTGGGGCGGGGCGGGGCGGCTGACGATGCGGGGCGCGGCCGACCGCTTCGACGCCTGGCCGTTGCGGCCGATGCTCGGGGCCTGGCGCCATCAATCGCTCAGGTCGTCGACAGGACGAAGGCCAGCATCGCGGTGGAGGTGAAGTCGACGGAGGGCTCCACGGTCTGCCAGGCGCCCACGTCATCGAGGAAGCGGGCCTTGCCCCCGTCGAAGTCGGTCCAGGGGACACCGGGGTTCGAGGAGCAGCGTTTCATGGTCGGGAAGGTGTTGAGGTCGGCGAGCTTTTCTGCGGCGTTCGGCCCGTTGACCACAGCGCCGCGCAGGATGTCGCCCTTGCCGTCGAGGCTGCCGCCCAAGTTGGCCAGCTGGTGCTCCG
Organism: Streptomyces sp. NPDC050485; assembly: GCF_044458185.1. NCBI lineage: Bacteria > Bacillati > Actinomycetota > Actinomycetes > Kitasatosporales > Streptomycetaceae > Streptomyces > Streptomyces sp. NPDC050485. The sequence continues at coordinate 542,027 of NZ_JBITHR010000001.1, forward strand.
GGCAGTGGGGGTAGATCTCACCTGCGCCGATCATGAAGGTACTGCCCCAGGAGTTGGCGCCCAGCGCCCAGCCGCGCTGTTGTGCACCGAAGGCGTCGTAGTGGTGGTCACCGGTGGCCTTCGTGTAGATCTGCGCGGTGGCGACCAGGCCGAAGGTGTGTGGCACTGAGTCGAAGTCGGTGTACACCGCGCCTGCCCTGAAGGGGTCTTTGGCCGCCCGGCTCACCCCGTCGTCCAACTGCCGACGCAGGTCGCCCTGCAGGTCGGCGGGGGTCACGCTGTCTGCGCCGCCGCTTTCCGCCTTCAGAAGGCCGAGCAGGTCGGCGTGGCCGAGGGCGCTGACGTCACCGACACCGAGGGTGCCTTTGGTGTCGGAGGCGATGTATTCCTTCGCCCAGTGGCCCGCCTGCTGTTGCCAGTTGTGGGCCCGCTCGTCGCCCAGTGTCCTGGCGGCCAGGCTCAACTCGGCGGCGCCGAACTCCATGTCGTCCTGCCAGGAGTCTTCGGGGTAGAAGTTGTGCGGGAACGCGGTGATCAGTTCGCCACTGGGCTTGGTGTCCGCCTGGGCGTATACGGCGGCGGCCTTGTCCAGCCAGGACTTGGCGGCGTCCGGATCACTCCGTGCGCTGTTCTGCGCGGCAAGCGCGAAGACCGCGGCGACTCGGCCGGCCAGATTCGGGCTGATCGGGGCGCCGGGTTCGTTGGCCCGAAAGACCGGCCGGTTCTTGATCAGGTAGTCGGGGTCGCCCGGCTTCACGTCCAGTTTGTCGTCGGCCTCCGGCAACCGCCACACATCGTGATCGGTGCGCACGTTGTCGTTGCCCGCCCCGATGCCGACCTGCGCGTAGAGGGTGCCGGTCTTGCCGTCCCACATCTTGTCCAGCCAGGCCACGCCTTGCCTGGCCTCGTCGGCAAGGCCCGCGGCCTGCGGTGTCGTGCGCAGGGCCAGCAGCAGATCGGCGGTGCTGTAGGCGGTGGTGTGCGTGAACTTCAGGAAGTCACCCGCATCGGACCAGCCTCCTGAGACGTCGATGGGGCCGCCGACCGGCGTCAGCTTGTCGTCCAGTAGCCGGGTGCCGTCGGCGTTGTAGTGCGGGGTGGCATAGACGGTCGCCTGACGGTCCGTCAGATGCGAGGGCCGGCGGTGCAGCACCTGCGGCAGGACATCTGCGCCGTCCCGTTGCGCTTGGAAGAACCGGACGTTGTCCTCGATGAGCGGGGTGAGCAGGTCCTTGGCGGGCGCGATCTTGAACCTCGGGGAACTGCCGGAGGCTGTGCCGGTGAGCTCAAGGCGGTAGCTGCCAGGAGTGTTGACGGCCGACAGGTCTACGGTGTGGACGACCGGGTACTTGCTGTTCCAGGTGCCGGTACGGTTGCCGACCTCGCCGGTGGCCACGGTGGCGCCTTCTTCGTCCACCAACCGGAAACCGGCCCGGCTCAGTGCGGCGTCCGAACCCATCACGAACGCCTGTTTGGTCTCCCCGACGGCGTAGCCGACCTGGTTGACCCGGACTGCCACCGCGGTGCCGGAGCCCGCATCGCCCGAGGTGCCGGCCCCGGTCGCGGGCAGGGCGTAAATGACTGCGGTGGCGCCGATCGCGGCGGCTGCAAACAGTGCGGCGGAGCGCAGGCGCCGCGGAGGGCCAGATGAGAACGTGGACATGGCTTCACCTTGCCTGCCGCTTCATGAGATGAAGATGAGGTGACCTGGCAAGGGCGGCCGGGCCTCGCCTAGGTCGCGTCAGCTACCCGCGCGCGGTGGCAGCAGCAGCTCCGCCAGCAGCCCGCCACCGGGCGCCCGGGAGAGCTGGGCAGAGCCGCCGTGGAGCTCGGCCACCCAGCGGACGATGGCGAGGCCGGTGCCGGTGCCGGTGCTCGCGGCTCCGGTGACGCGGCGTTCGAAGACCCGCGTACGGTCCTCGGCCGGCACACCGGGGCCGTGGTCCCGTACGCCGACCCGGCCTGCGGTGACCCTCACTTCGACCCGTGTGCCGCCGCCGTGCCGCAGGGCGTTCTCCACCAGGTTGCGGACCGCTTGGGCGAGCAGCTCGGGGTCGCCGACGACGATGACTGGATCCGTGGTGACCGTAACGCCGGTGTGGTCCGGCAGTTCCTCAACGGTCTGCTCGACCAACTGGTCGAGGCGTAGCGGGGTCAGCTCGACTTTCTGGGTACCGGCCTCCACCCGGGCCCGGGCCAGCAGCCCTGTGACCAGCCTCCCCAGCCGGTCGACCAGCCGGACCGCCTCGTCCAGCACGGCGGGTGCCCGAGCCGGTGCGGTGCTGCCCCTCTCCACCACCAGCCGCAAGGTGGCCAACGGAGTACGGAGCTCGTGCGCCGCCTCCGCGAGAAACTGCTCCTGTTGTTCGAGCCCCCGCAGCGCGGGCCGCGTCGCCCGCCCGGACAGCAGGTGGCCGACTGCGGCGGCCGCCAGCACGAGGGCCGCGCAGCCGAGGACCAGCCAGCGGACCAGCCGGTCGTGGGCCGCCTGACTCTGAGCGGGGTCGGCTCCGATCACCACGGCGGCACCGATCCTGTCGTTGTCCCAAACAGGGGCGGCAGCCCACCGGTATTCCCGGCCGCCGCCGGCCGGGGCGGTGACCAGGACGGTCTCCTGGTCGTGCTGGACCTGTTGCCAGATATCGTCGAGACCAGCCTGGTCGGGCAGACCAGCCGCAGAGGCGTAGGCGTAGCGGATCTGAGGTCGGGTATTCGCGGATGCCTGAAGGACGCCGAGTGCGTCGGCTCCGCGGGCGAGGTCGTCGTCCGGCAACGCGTCGAGGTGCAGGGTGCCTCTGTCGTAGTACAGGGTGCGGGCCAGGCCGTCGGCCCGGTGGCTGACGTCGTTGTCGAGATCGCGCGTGCGGGACTGCGTATCGGTGTGGGCGGCGATGGTGGCGAGCACCAGCAGGCAGGCTGTGGTGGTCGCCGCGAAGAGCAGGGTCATCACCCACCGGGCCCGGCGCAGCCGCGTGGCGGCGGGTGCGAGTGACATCACAGGTCCGTGGCCGGGTCGGCGATGCGGTACCCGACGCCGCGCACCGTGACGATGAGCTCGGGCGGCCCCAGTCGGCGGCGCAGCTGGCCTATGAGGACGTCGACGACGTTGGAGAGCGGTTCGGTCTGCTCGTCCCAGCAGCGTTCGATGAGTTCGGTGCGGGTGACCACCTCGTCGGCCCGCAGCATCAGGACCTCCAGGACCGCGAACTCCTTCGCGGTGAGGGTGAGCAGCACGCCGTCTCGCCGCACCCGGCGGCGTGGAAGGTCGAGCTCCAGGTCGCCGACGCGCAGCTCGGGCAGCCGGGCGGGCTGGCCGCGGCGGCACAGGGTACGCACCCGGGCGTTGAGCTCGGCGAACGCGAAGGGCTTGACGAGATAGTCGTCGGCGCCGTGTTCGAAGCCGGCCACCCGGTCGGTGACCGCGTCGAGGGCGGTGAGCAGGAGGATCGGGAGGGTGGAGCCTGCCCTGCGCTGAGCGGCGAGCAGGGTGAGCGCGTCACCGTCGGGCAACGTGCGGTCCGCGATCAGGCAGTCGTACGTATTGACCGCGAGCTTGAGGTCGGCATCGGCGAGATCGGCAGCGAAGTCGACGGCGAATCCCGCCTCCCGCAGTTCCCTGGTGATCACAGGGCCGAGTTCGGGGTCGTCTTCGAGGACTAGTACACGCACAATCGGCGAGCCTACTGGGCCGGAAGGACCATGAACGCCCAGGTCGGACTACCTGGACTCGGCCCGCGAGGGAGCCAAGTGATGGGCACTCGCTGTTGCCTCTCGCAGCACTGAACAGCGCGCCCCGGCCGGATGGGGGGGAAGGTCGAACCCGGCCGGGGCGCACGGCAGTTGGGGCTGGGAGGGGGCTATTTGTAGGAGCCGAAGGCCTTCGTGAAGGCCAGCGGGGCCTGGGTGATCGAGGAGCAGGTCGGGTCGGCGGAGGTCTTGGCGCCGCCCGGGCACTGCTGGTCGCGGGCGGCGGACCACATCGCGAGCCAGCCGAGGCCCTTGGACTTGGCGAAGTCCACCAGCTTGGTGGCGTCGGCGACGGTGAATGTCTCGACGTTGACGTCGTTCACGCCGATCATCGGCGTGACGGCGACGGCCTTCCACGCGGCGGCGTCGGACAGCCCGAGAACTCCCTTGATCTGAGCCTGAGTTGCGGTGGCGGCCTGGATGGCGTAGTCACCCATGTCGCCGCTGTAGGACGGCCCGTAGTCCATCGCCATGATGTTGACGGCGGACACCTTGACCCCGTTCTTCTTGGCGTCGGCGACCAGATCCACACCGGGCTGGGTCAGCCCCTCCGGCATCACGGGCAGCGTGAAGGAGACGTCGAGGCCGGGGTGCGACTGCTGGAGCTTCGCGATGGCCTGCGCGCGGCGGGTGTTGGCGGCGGTGTCGGGCAGCGCGGCGCCCTCGATGTCGAAGTCGACCTTGGTGAGCTTGTACGCGTCGATGACCTTGCCGTACGCGGCGGCCAGCTCATCCGCGCTCTTGCACACCAGGCCCAGCTCGGAGCCGGCGGCGCCGCCGAAGGAGACCCGCACGTCGCCGCCCTTGGCGCGCAGCGCGCCGATCTGCGCGGCGACCTTGTCGCTCGCCAGGTCGGTGACCCCGCCCCACAGCGGGACGCAGCTGCCGCCGGAGGTGACGAAGGCGAGGTTGAACTGCTTGACGCCGGTCTTGTCGGCGGTGCCGGTCAGGTCGTACGTGGGGTAGAGCGAGGTGTCCACGTACGGGGCGAAGGAGGCGCCGGTGGTGGTGCCGGAGCCGGACGACTGACTCGGGGTCGGTATGGCGGTCGCCGACTTCGAGGGCTGCGCGGTGGGCTTGGCCGTCGGCTTGGTGGACGCCGACTGCGAGGGCCCCGGGGTGGGCCCTCCGGTGGGGCGGCCGCTGGGCTGCGGGGTGGCGCCGGTGTCGACGGAGCACTTCTCCTGGTCGATGAGACAGCCGGTCGGGTCGCCCGCGCTGCCGCTCGCGGAGGTGACGAAGCCGACGGTCACCGACTTGCCCGCCGCGAGACCGCCCTTGTCCCAGCTCGGCGGCTTCACCGTGACGTGCTGTCCCTTGACGGACTGGTCGCCGTTCCAGAGGGAGGAGAGCGAGGTGCCGGCCGGCAGGTCGAATTCCAGCGTCCAGTCGGCGAGGGTCTTGCCGGTGTCGTTGGTGATGACGTACTGGCCGGTGTAGCCGCCGGTCCAGCTGCTGGTCTTGGTGTACGCCGCGCCGACCGAGGCGGCCTGCGCGGTGCCGGTGAGCGCGAAGGCCGCGCCGCCGACGACCGCCGCGGCGGCCACCCCGCCGATCACCTTGGTCTTGCCGCTCGCCCTGCGCCGGTGCGTACTGCTGCCCATGCCGTGCCTGCCTCTGCGTTGCTGGGGGGATGCCCGGGTGCGATTTCCGGGTGCGGCAGCACGCTAGCGATGCGGAATCGGACAAATGCCCAGTTCGGGGCGGGGGTTGAGGATCTTAGGGCGGGCTTAAGGGTGGGATGGGGGGCGGTTAAGCCGGTGATTTTCCCCCTGCCCGCCCCTTCCCCAGACCCTCCGGGGGGTGTGGTTCGGCTGCGGGCCGATGGGGGTCCCCCCTGCTCGAACGAAGTTGAGAGCTTGGGGGAGGCTGGTCGCGCAGTTCCCCGCGCCCCTTGCGGGCTCAGGCGGTGGAGGCGCGGCGGGCGCGGGCTCGGAGTCGGTGGCCTCGCCGGGTGGGCGGGGTGCGGCCGAGCCCGATCCACAGGCGGACCTCCGTGCCGCCGAGGACGGAGTGGCCGATGCGGACGTCGCCACCCGTCGACTCGGCGACCCGGCGGACGATGTCGAGCCCGAGCCCCGTAGAACCGGGACGGCCCCCGCTGTTGCCCCGCGCCATCGCCGCCCGCGGGTCGTCGATGCCGGGGCCCGCGTCGGAGACCAGCACGATCACCGCATCCTCCCCGTTGTGGACGTCCACCGAGAAGGCGGTGCCCTCCGGAGTGTGCCGGAACACATTGCCGAGCAGCGCGTCGAGTACGGCCACGAGGTCGGGCCGGGCCACCGGGATGCGTACCGGCCGGTCCACGCCCGCGAGCCGCACCTCGCGCCCCTCGTCCTCGGCGAGCGCCGACCAGAACGCCATCCGGTCGAGGATGACCTCGCAGGCGTCGCAGCCCACCCCGGGCCCGGCCGGCTGCGTCTGCGGCTTGGCGTCCCGCGCGGTGCGGATGATGGTGTCGACCTCGCGCTCCAACTGCTCGACCGCGGCCCGGGTCTGCTCGGCCGCGGGCCCGTCCCCGAGCGAGGCCGCGTTCAGCCGAAGGACGGTCAGCGGCGTACGCAGCCGGTGCGAGAGGTCGGCCGCCAACTCCCTTTCGTTGGCGAGGAGTTGGACCACCTGGTCGGCCATCGAGTTGAAGGCGACGGCCGCCGAGCGCAGTTCCGTCGGCCCCTCCTCCGGGACCCGCGCCCCGAGCCGGCCCTCGCCGAGATCCTGCGCCGCGCCCGCGAGCCGCTGGGCCGGCCGGACCATGCGCACCCCGAGCCGGTCGGCGACGGCCACGGACCCGATGATCAGGCCGATGCCGACGCCGGCGAGCACCAGCCAGGCCGTCGTCACCCCGTTGGTGACCTCGGCCTCCGGCACGAAGACCTCGACGATCGCGATCTGGCCGGAGCTCAGCGCGGTCGGCTGGAGCAGCGCGGAGCCGCCCGGCACATCCGTGCTGGACGCCTTGATGATCTTCCGGGTGGCGTCGAGGTCCTTCTCCGCGGCCCGCCGCGTGCCGATCTCCACCGCCGCGCTGCCGGTGACCGCCGGGTCCGCCGGGACGTGCACGGCCATCCGGCCCTCGGCGCCGGACTGGGTGGAGGCGACGGCCCGTTCCAGGGCGTCGCGGTCGGTGGTGATGGACAGCGTGGGCCCGATCGCCGCGGCCTGCCGCTCGGCGTTGGAGAACGCCCGGTCGCGGGCCATCTCCTTGATGACCATGCCGAGCGGCACCGCGAAGGCGACCACCACCATCACCGTGACCGCGAGGCACACCTTGACCAGTGCCCACCTCACCTCGGGGGCTCCAGCTTCACGCCCACGCCCCGCAGGGTGTGCAGATAGCGGGGCCGGGCCGCGGTCTCCCCCAACTTCCGCCGCAACCAGGACAGATGCACATCAATGGTCTGGTCGTCGCCGTACGACTGCTGCCACACCTCGGCGAGCAGCTCCTTGCGGGGCACCACCACCCCGGGCCGCCCGGCGAGGAAGGCGAGCAGGTCGAACTCGCGCCGGGTCAGGTCGAGTTGTACGCCGTCGAGCTCGGCCTGCCGCCGCAGCGGGTCGACGCGGAGCCCGCCGACCTGGAGCACCCGGGACGGCGGCTCGGCCCCGGCCGTGGCGCGCGCCCGGCGCAGCACGGCGGCCATCCGCGCGGAGAGGTGCTCCACCGAGAACGGCTTGGTGAGGTAGTCGTCCGCGCCGTCGTTGAGCAGCCGGACGATCTCCGTCTCGTCGTCCCGCGCGGTCGCGATGATCACCGGTACGTCGGTGATGCCGCGCAGCATCTTCAGCGCCTCGGACCCGTCCAGATCGGGCAGTCCGAGGTCCAGGATGACCACGTCGAAACGGAAATGGGCCACTTCGCGCAGCGCCTCCAGTGCCGTGCCGACGCTCCGTACGGTGTGGGAGGCCTCGGTGAGGTGGCGGATGAGGGCGGAACGAACAAACTGGTCGTCCTCGACCACGAGCACACTTGCCATGGCCCGCACCGTACGCCATCCGGAGGATCCGGGTCCCCCGTGGGAGTGCGGGCGGCCGGGACGGGACACGGCTGGGGCGCGTGGTGCAGTATGGCCCGGATGCACAGAGGACTCGTACACGGTCTGGCGTGGTCGCTCGCCACGGGCGCGGCGGTCACGCTCTCCTGGTGGGGCGTCCACACGGTGCTGGCGGGGACCGTGTACGACCCGCCCCGCGCCCTGCCGATCAGCGGCGGCGCGCACATCGCGCAGAGCAACCAGCCCCTGTCGTCGTCGACGCAGCGGCCCCAGGAGACCTCGCCCGCACCGTCGGCCTCCACCGCGCCGAAGCCGTCGAAGGGGCCCGGGGACGCGAAGCCGTCGGGCAGCCGCTCGCCCTCGTCCGGCGCCAAGTCGCCCACACCGCCCGCCTCTTCGGGCCCGGCCAATTCCGGCAGCGTGCAGGGCTACAACGTCTCGGGCGGCCGGGTGGTCTTCGACCTGGGCGACACCTCGGCCCAACTGGTCTCGGCGACGCCCGGCTCGGGCTGGCAGATGGAGCGCTGGATCCAGACCGAGTGGATCCGGGTCACCTTCACGCGCGGCAGCGAGACCGTCTCGGTCTTCTGCACCTGGAACGGCCACCCGCCCATGGTGGAGATCAACAACACCTGAGGGCCCGGGTCTGAACCCCGCCCGGGTCCCCGACGCCCGGCACACCGGCTCCGACCGGGCGGCTCACCGGAAGGCCGAGGCCGGTGGCGCCGGTGACGGCTTCGCGCTGGCGTCGCTCACCGCCGTCGCGCCGCCCGTGAAGTCGGCGAGCTCCCGCCCGTGCTGGACGCGGCCGGGGTGCGGGTCGCCCGCGATCCGCCGGGTCAGCTCGGCGACCGGCAGCGGCACGGCCGAGCCGACCAGGACCGCGTTCCCGAACCGCTTGCCGCGCAGCACCGTCGGATCGGCGGCGAGCGCCAGTTCGGGGAAGATCCCGGCGGCGGTCGCGATCTGGCCCCGCAGATGCGCGAGCGGCGGCCCGTCGGCGAGGTTCGCGGCGTACGTCCCGCCCGGCTTCAGCACCCTTCGTACGTCCGCGAGGAACTCGGTGCTGGTCAGATGGGCCGGGGTGCGCGCCCCGCTGAACACATCGGCGATGATCAGGTCGGCCCAGCCGTCCGGAAGCTTCGCCAGCCCGGCGCGGGCGTCACCGGCGCGGACCCTGATCCGGGCCCCCGGGTCGAGCGGCAGTTCCCGGCGTACGAGCTGGACGAGCGCGGCGTCGAGCTCGACTATCTGCTGGGTGGAGCGGGGGCGGGTGGCCGCGATGTAGCGGGCCAGCGTGAAGGCGCCGCCGCCGAGGTGCAGGACGTTCAGGGCCTGGCCGGGCGGTGCGGCGAGGTCGATGACGTGGCCGAGGCGCCGCTGGTACTCGAAGGTCAGCCGCTGCGGGGCGTCGAGGTCGACGTGGGACTGGGGCGCGCCGTCGAGCAGCAGCGTCCACCCGCCGGTCCGGTCCCGGTCGGGTATGAGTTCCGCGAGACCGCCGTCCACGGGCTCGACCACCGGCTCGGGCCCGCGCCGCCTGCTGCTTTTCGCCATCCGGCCATTATCGACCGCGCCGGGAGGCACCGCCTTCCCGCGCCCTGGGAGCCGACACCCTCAGCGCACCTCGGCCTCGCGAATGCCGTCCGCGGCCTCGATCATCCGGGCCGCCTCGCCGAGGGCTTCACGGAGCAGGCCCGGGTCGGTGACCTCGGTGGTGTCCGGCGGGAGCAGCCAGCCCGATCCTGTGACGGGGGGCACGACGGGCAGGTCCGCGATGCGCAGACCGCGGCCGTCGGTCTCCGTACAGGCGCTGCCCGGCACGTCCCAGGCCGCGGCGGTGCCCGGCGGCACCAGGAAGCCGAGGGTGTCGCAGGTCCCGTCGTGCAGGACCGGGCCGACGGCAGCCGGGGCGGCGCCCCGCCGGATGATGTCGACGGCCTCCAGGCCCTGCCGGGCCGGCACGGTCACCAGATCGCAGGGTTCCTCGGCGCCGCGCGGGCGGGCCGGCGGGGCGCTGGCCTGCGGGGCGTGCGGATGCCGGGCGGTCGTCGTCTGCGTACTGGAGCCAGTGATGTCGATGTCGGTGTCCACGCAGTCCTCCAACAAGGCAAGCCCTCCGCGTCTCTGCGGTGTCTGGCGCTCTCCGCATGGTTCAACGCCCCTACGCGTCAAGGGGAACGGCGGCACGCCGCCGCAAAGGATGGCATTTCATGGCGGATCGGGGATGAGATATCCGGTTTGTAGGCAAACGGAGTGTGAACACACCGACACAGCAGGTACGTTCTTGCTCCGCATCACCCCGCCAGAGAGAGCTGTCGAGCCATGGCGCCGTCAACTGATCCCCAGGCAGACCCCCGGGCGAACGCGGAAGCCCCGCAGGAACGGCCCCCCCTCGCGCGGGAACCCAACACGGCGTTCCGGCAGTTGAGGGGCGGGCGCTCGCCGGGCGAGTTCGCGGCCGCGGTCCGCCGGGCCGCCCGCGAGATCGGCGAGCAGGTCGCCTGCGACGCCCGCTACATCGGACGCGTGGAGAACGGCGAGATCCGCTGCCCCAACTACGCGTACGAAAGGGTCTTCCGGCACATGTTCCCGGGTCTGACCCTGGCCGACCTGGGGTTCTCGGCACGGGAGACGGTACGGGGCCGCGGCGCGCGCGTCGTTGCGGGCGCGCCCCCGTTCCACCTCCTGCCCTGGCCCGGCCATCCGCACCACCAACCGTCCGACCACCAGAACCACCAGAACCACGAGGAGAGCGACGTGCTGCGTCGCGCATTCATGACCGGTTCCACCGCCACGGTGGCAACCGTCTCGCTGGGTCTCGGCCCGGCACCCGTGCATCCCGCCCGGCACGTCGGCGAGGCCGAGGTGAGCGCCGTCGAGGAGGCGGTGCGCAGGATCAGGCTGCTTGACGACCGGCACGGCGCGGACGGGCTCTACCAGCGGGCCGCGCAGCCCCTGCGGACCGCGTACGCCCTGCTCGACGCGGGCGCGGCCCGGCGCTCCACGCATGAGCGGCTGCACACGGGCGCGGGTGAACTCGCCATCTCCGTCGGCTGGTTGGCGCACGACTCGGGCCGCTTCGAGGAGGCGCGCTCGCACTACGCGGAGGCGCTCGCCACGGCCCGGCTCGCGGGCGATCCGGGGCTTGAGGCGCACGCGTTCTGCAACATGTCGTTCCTGGCCCGGGACATGGGCCGGCCGCGCGAGGCGATGCGGGCCGCGCAGGCGGGCGAGCGCGCGGCCCGCCGGCTGGCCTCGCCCCGGCTGCTGTCCCTGCTCGCGCTGCGCGAGGCCGGCGGCTGGGCCGGGCTCGGTGACCGCTCGGCGTGCGAGGAGTCGCTGGCGCGGGCCCACTCCCAGTTCGCGCGGGGTGCCACGGAGGCCGATCCGGAGTGGATGAGCTTCTTCGTGGAGGCCGAGCTGGAGATGCTCCAGGCGCAGTGCTGGTCGGCGCTGGGCGAGTGGTCGCGGGCGGCCCGGCACGCCCACCGCGCGGCCGCCGTGCAGGACCCCCACTTCGCGCGGAACCTGGCGCTGTACCGGGCCGAGCTCGCCGACGACCTGGCGCGCGCGGGCGCCCCCGCCGAGTCCGCCGCCGTCGGACACCAGGTCCTGGACCTCCTGAACCAGGTCCAGTCGTCCCGCATCCAGGCCATGCTCGCCGACACCTCCCGCACCCTGACCCCGCACCGCGCCTGCCCGGAGGTGGCGGGCTTCCTGGAACGGCGGGCGGCGGTGGCGGTCTGACCCGGCGCGGGCGTCAGACCCCGGGCGTCTCCAAGTGCCCCGTGTCGTTCCACCGCTCCAGCGCCGGGTCGCCGTACGCCCAGCCGAGGACCGACAGCGACGTCGGGTCAAGCCGGATGCGGGCGGCGAAGGAGATGTCCTCGCCCAGCCAGCGCGCGGCGATGGACCGCAGGATGTGCCCGTGCGCGAAGACCAGTACGTCGCGTCCGGCGGACCGCGCCCACGCGACGACCTCGTCCGCCCGCGCCGAGACCTGCGCGAGGGTCTCCCCGTCCGGCACCCCGTCGCGCCAGATGAACCAGCCGGGCCGGACGGCCTGGATCTCGGCCGGAGTCATGCCCTCGTAGCCGCCGTAGTCGTACTCCATCAGCGCGTCCCACGGCTCGGCCCGGTCGCCGAACCCGGCGAGCTCGCACGTCTCGGCGGCCCGCACGAGCGGGCTGGTGCGGACCTCGACGCCGGGCAGCCCGTCCCAGGGTGCCCGGTGCAGCCGCTCGCCGAGCAGCTTCGCGCCGCGCCGGCCCTCGTCGAGCAGCGGGATGTCGGTCCGGCCGGTGTGCTTGCCCACGAGCGACCACTGGGTCTGCCCGTGCCGGGCCAGCAGAATGCGCGGTGCGGCGGCTGCCATGGGTGTTCTCTCCCGATCGCGTACGAAATGTTCGGTGACCATCATCGCGTACCGCTTGAGGCAACCTAGAGCCTGATCTCAGCGTCTGACCCGAACGCCGGGGTGCTGCGTGAACGCGATCACTTACACCGTACGGTTGAACGCACGTCAAAGACCCAGAGGCCCCCTGAGGGCAGTCCGAGGACCAGTTGGGGGAACCTTCCGGATGCAGCCGCCGCAGCAAGCCACGCGACCGCGCTGGTGGACCGAACTCCCGCTCGTCGCCCTCGTGTACGCGGTCTACTCCCTCGGACGGCTGATCGTACGCGGTAACGAGGCGGGGGCCGTCGACCACGGCCTGGCCATCCTGCACCTGGAGCAGACGCTCCACATCAACCTGGAGCAGCCGCTCAACCGGCTCTTCACGCGCACCCCGGCGATCGGCATACCCGCCGACTTCATCTACGGCTCGCTGCACTACCTCGTCACCCCGGCCGTCCTGATCTGGCTGTTCCGCCGCCGCCCCGGGCAGTACCGGGCGGCCCGCAGCTGGCTGATGACCTCCACGCTGCTCGGTCTGATCGGCTTCACCTTCCTGCCGACCTGCCCGCCCCGGCTGCTCGCCGCGGTGCACGGCTTCACCGACACGATGGCCCAGTACAGCTCGTACGGCTGGTGGGGCGGGCAGGCGAGCGCGCCGCGCGGTCTGGGCGGGATGACCAACCAGTTCGCCGCGATGCCCAGCCTGCATGTGGGGTGGGCGCTGTGGTGCGGAGTGATGCTGTGGCGGTTCGGCGGCAGCCGAATAGCCAGGATCGCCGCCGTCGCCTACCCGCTGGTCATCACCTTCGTGGTGATGGGCACGGCCAACCACTACCTGCTCGACGCGCTCGCGGGCGTCGCCGTGATGGGTCTGGGCCTGCTGCTCTCGAAGCCCCTGATGCGGCTGGCGGAGCGCGTGCGGACCCGCTTCGCGCCCGCCGCTTCCGCCACGGGCGCCCCGATTGTCAGTGGTGGATGCGAGACTTCCCCGGGTGAGCGCATCCCTGGACAGCGGGCCCCCTCCGCCACCCCCGCGGACGCCGACGACAACACTCCGTCGCCGGCTCGCTGAGCTGCGCGGCCCGGCCGTCCCGGCCCGCCCGCTGGACGCCCGCGCACTCGCGGCGCTGGCCGCGAACCCGGGCTGCCGCAGACGCGCCCTGCTCGATGGCGCCGGAGTGGACAAGGGCGCGCTCGCCGAGGCGATCGGCTCGCCGTCGGCGGCGTTCGGCCAGTCCCAGTTCGCGTTCATGCGGGGCAACGCCTTCGAGGCGAAGGTGAAGGGCGACGGCGGCACCGAGCTGCTGCGCCTGCTGCACGAGCGGACGGGCGCGGGCGCCGAGCCGCCGCGCGACGTGCTCGCCCCCGATCTCGCGGCGGCCGGTCCCGAGGGCCGGGCCGCCCGCACCGCGCTCGCCCTGCGGGAGGCGACGGCGGCCGGCGGCTGGGCCTTCCTCGACCATCCGATGCTGGCCCTGGAGGTGGCGGGCTCCCCCGCCTACCTGGAGCCGGACGCGGTGGTGGTGCACCCCGACGGCCGCTGGACGGTCGTCGAGATCAAGTCCTTCCCCATGATCGACGCGACGGCCGACCCGTCGAAGGTGGGCGCGGCCGCCCGCCAGTCGGCCGTCTACGTCCTGGCCCTCGAACGGGTCGCCGCCGTCACCGAAGGGGCCTCGGTCCACCACTCGGTGCTGCTGGTCTGCCCCAAGGACTTCTCCAATCTGCCGACCGCCTCGGTGATCGACGTACGCAGACAACTGTCGGTCACCCGGCGCCAGTTGACCCGCCTTGCCCGGATCGAGGACCTCGCGGACGCCCTTCCGCCGGGCACCACCTTCGACCTCGACGGCCAGTCCGGCGAGTCCCTGGCGGCCGCGGTCGAGGCGGTTCCCGCGGTGTACGCGCCGGACTGCCTGGCCGCCTGCGAGCTGGCCTTCCACTGCCGCGACCGGGCCCGGGCCGAGGGCGAGGTGACGGCGCTCGGCCGGAGTCTGCGCGGCGAGCTCGGCGGTCTGACGACGATCGGCGAGGTCCTGTCGGCGGCCCGCGGCGCCTCGGGCGACCCCGACGATCCGACAGTGGCCGCGGTGCGCCGCGCGGCGGCCCTGCGCACGGAGGCGTTCGCATGCCGGTCCTGAGCGAGTCCGTTCCGGCCGGGTCCGCCCTGGCCGGGTCCGTCCCGAGCGCGCCCGTGCCGAGCGAGTCCGTCCGCACCCGGTACGCCACCGGGGAGGGCGCCCGGTGTCGCTGATCTCCACGCTGGCCCGCCTGGAAGCCGTCGAGTCCGGCCGCGCCCAGCCGCTGACCACCGTCCGCCACCGCCACCTGAGCGACCGCCCCCTGGTCTTCGTGCCGCTCACCACGGCGGGCGAGGCGGGCGCCCCGCTCGGCGCGCTGGTGGGCACCGACCGCGCGGCCCCGACGCTCCTGGTGGTGCCCCAGCCCCGCGACCGCGACCTGCGCTTCACCTTCCTGGCCGACCTGGCCGACGCCGTACTGCCGTATCTGGACGCGTACGCGGGCGCCATCGAGCTGGTCGAGCGCAGCCAGGCCGATCCGGAGACGGGCAAGAAGACGAAGGTCGAGGCCGAACTCTGCGCGGACGCACCGCAGTTGATCGTCCCCGGCCGGGCGGGCATCGACTTCGTACGGCTCCTCGGCCGCTCGATGCGGTTCCGCCGCACCGCCGAGCAGGACCCGGACGCGCCCTATCCAGCGCCGCCCCGCATCCCGCTGCTCGGCCGCTGGTTCACGCACTACGGCGAGCGCGCCCGCACCCCGGGGGCCGCGCTGCTGCTTGCCGCCACCGATCTCCTCAACCGGCACTGGGCGACCGGCCAGTCCAGCCTGGAGGACCAGCACCTGGGCGCGCTGCTCGCCTGGATCGACCCGCCCGCCGGTGAATCCGGGGCGCAGGCCGCGCTCCGGGCCGAGCTGAGCCGGGGCGCGGACGGCCAGCTGTTGTGCCCGCCGGCCGGTCCGGCCACCGACCCGGCGTTCGACAA
The DNA here is from genome assembly GCF_044458185.1 of Streptomyces sp. NPDC050485. Classification (NCBI taxonomy): domain Bacteria; kingdom Bacillati; phylum Actinomycetota; class Actinomycetes; order Kitasatosporales; family Streptomycetaceae; genus Streptomyces; species Streptomyces sp. NPDC050485. The sequence goes on from NZ_JBITHR010000001.1 coordinate 557,173, forward strand.
CCGCCTGCTCGCCCCCGCCGTGGAGCGCTACGACCGGGCCCGCCAGGCGCTCCACGCGGCCGAGGACGGACTGGCGGCCGACGAGTGGCTGGGTCAACTGACCGCCGCGGAGCGGGAGATCCGCCGCCTGCTCGCGGCGCAGCTGATGCCCACCTGGTCGGCGGTGTGGCGCGCCCTCGACCTGCTGCGGGAGCTCCCCGAGGGTGAGCGGGCGGCGGCGCGCTGGACCAGTGACCGCTGGTCGTTCACCGGCCACCGGGACCGGATCACCGCGGGCGAGCCGCCGCAGCCGCGCCGCGACGACGCGGTGACCGCCGCCACCAAGCTGCTGCGGCGCGAACGCGCGCAGGCCGAGCTTGAGGCGGGCGAGGCGCTGGACGATCCGCTGGTGATGGCGGGCCGCAGGCTGGCGGGCGAGGCCTTCGCGGGCGAGGTGGTCGAGGTCGTTCAGGCGTGGTCGCAGTCCAAGCGCCCGAGCCCGCGCCCGCTCGTCACCCTGCGCACCGACGACGCGCCGCACCTCGCCAAGGACGCGAAGGTCTTCCGCACCCTGGACGGCAAGCCGCAGAAGGCCGAGTTCGTGACGTACGAGTCCGAGGGCGTGCTGGTCCTGCGCCTCCTTGACAAGATGGGCCGGAGCAAGGACCCGGCGCCCGGTTCCGTCCCCGAGAAGGGCGACCGGCTGTGCTGGACGCTGTTCGAGCACGAGCAGCGCGGCGCCCCGAAGCTGCCCGACCCGGAGGCCACGCCGTGGACCCATGGCGGCCCGCCGGGCGGCGCCGCCGAACAGCCCGATCCGCTCACCCCCGAGGACATCCTGTGACCGCCTTCGACCCGGGCGCGGCCGCGGCCGAGGCCACCGACGCGATCCTCGCCGACACGCTGCACGGCTCGGCCCGCGGCGTCGTCGTGGACTCGCCGCCCGGCGCGGGCAAGTCCACCCTCGTGGTGCGGGCCGCGCTCGAACTGGCCGCTGCGGGGCGCCCGTTGATGGTGGTCGCCCAGACCAACTCCCAGGTGGACGACCTGGTGGTACGCCTCGCCGAGCAGGCCCCCGACCTGCCGCTCGGCCGCCTGCACAGCAGCGACGCGGACCCGTACGACAAGGCGCTCGACGACCTCGACACCGTACGGAAGTCGTCCAAGGCGGGCGATCTGGCGGGTCTGGATGTGGTGATCTCGACGGCCGCGAAATGGGCGCATGTGAAGGACGTCGAGCCGTGGCGGCACGCGATCGTGGACGAGGCGTACCAGATGCGGTCCGACGCGCTGCTCGCCGTCGCCGGGCTCTTCGAGCGGGCGCTGTTCGTGGGCGACCCGGGCCAGCTCGACCCGTTCGCGATCGCGGACGCCGAGCAGTGGGCGGGGCTGTCGTACGACCCGTCGGCGAGCGCGGTCTCGACGCTGCTCGCGCACAACCCGGAGCTGCCCCAGCACCGCCTGCCGGTCTCGTGGCGGCTTCCGGCATCGGCCGCGCCGCTCGTGTCGGACGCGTTCTATCCGTTCACCCCGTTCCGCAGCGGCACCGGCCACGGCGACCGGCGGCTCGCCTTCGGTGTCCCGGGCGACGGCTCGGCGCCGGACCGCGCGCTCGACGAGGCCGCCGAGTCGGGCTGGGCCCTGCTCGAACTGCCCGCCCGGCACACCCCGCGCACCGACCCGGAGGCGGTCCGCGCGGTCGCCGGGGTCGTACGCCGTCTCCTGGACCGGGGTGGCGCCGCGACCAGCGAGCGCTCACCGGAACCGGTGCCGCTCACCGCCGCCCGGATCGCGGTCGGCACCGCGCACCGCGACCAGGCCGCCGCGGTCCGGGCGGCACTCGCGGAACTGGGCGTGAGCGGGGTCGCCGTCGACACCGCGAACCGGCTCCAGGGAAGGGAGTTCGACGTGACGGTCGTCCTGCACCCGCTCTCCGGCCGCCCGGACGCGACCGCCTTCCACCTGGAGACGGGCCGCCTCTGCGTCCTCGCCTCGCGCCATCGGCACGCGTGCATCGTGGTCTGCCGCGCGGGCGTCACCGACCTCCTGGACGACCACCCGTCGACGGACCCGGTCCAGCTGGGCGTGACCGTGAAGTTCCCGGACGGCTGGGAGGCGAACCACGCGGTCCTGTCCCACCTGGCGGAACACCGGGTGCTCTGGCGTCCTTGACCGCCGCCGCGGCCCCTGACCACCCCCGGTGCCGCCCACTCGGCGGAACACCGGGTGCCCTACCGGCCGTTACGCCATCCGGCCGCTCGGACTCCGTGCGTTACGGCTCTGGCTAGTCGTCCCCCATCCCGCGGTCCTGCCCCAACTGATCCTTGAGCTTGTCCTGGGCGGTGTCGACCTGGCCGCTGTACTTGCCCTGGGTCTTCTCGTCCACGAAGTCACCGGCCTTGTCGATCCCTTTTCCGGCCTGCTCCTCGTGTCCCTTGAGCATCTGCTTGAGCTTGTCCATGACGGACATCGTTGACCTCCTCGCCAAGATTTCCGGACCACTCCAGGATCGCGGTTCAGCACGCGGTCTGCATCCGCAGGAGGTGGCTGGCGGAGAACGCGGGCTGCGGCCCCCTTGCGCGGGGCGGGGAGAATGGACGGTGGCCCGGGTGTCCGGACCGTGAGCGTGATGTGCTGGGAGGACAGATATGCCGGAGCACGAGCGGAATGAGGAGAAGAGGCAGCGGCTGAGGCCCGCACCGCTTCTCTTCGAGCCTTCCGAGGCCACCGCCGACCCGGAGCACTTCTTCGACCTGGAGTCCATCGAGGATCCCGGCGCGCTGCTCTCCCGCGCCACCGAGCTCGCCCTCGCCTTCCAGGCCGCGGCGGACCGGGCGGTCGAGTTCCAGGCGGTCGCGGCCGCCCAGCTCGCCGACCCCCGCCGCTTCGACCGCCTGACCCCCGCCGACGTGGCCGCCCGGGCCGAGTGGACCGAGGACTACGCGAAGAAGATGATCGAGTTCGGCCGCGATCTCCTGCGCGGCGCGGACCCGCACTGACCGACGGCGGACCCCACCAACCAGCGGCAGACCCGCACCAACCAGCGCACGACGCCGTGCCACGCGCCCCCGGCATATACCGGAGGGCAAGATACGCCCTCCCCGCCCGCCCTGTCCGGGTTTCCGCCAAGACGGCGAAACGGAACGTGGCCACCGGTAGACGTAGAGCCATGAGCAGCAGCAGCGTTTGGCAGAAGGCGAGCGAGGGCGCCCGCGCGGCACGGCACTGCGGGGGCGCGGGCGGGGGCGCCGACGCGTTCGACATCTTCCGGGTCCTGCGTGACGAGGGGCGCCATCAGGTCGGCGAGGTCTCGGCCGAGGGCGCCGCCTGGCTGTCGTCCGCGGTGCGCCACCCGCGCAGCACGCTCGCCCTGTGGGAGGCGCGGCCGACCGCGCCCGGCGTGCTGCCCTGCGGCTCGGTCTTCGACGTCGTCAACGTCCCGTCGATCTTCGGCCGCCGCATCCTCGACCGCCTCTGGTCCGAGGGCCCCGGCTCGGGCCCGGTCGCCGTGCACCGCGGCCGGATGCTCCTGTTCGCCGCCCCGGGCACCGCGCAGCGCCTGCCCTCGCTCCTGGAGTGGGAGGAGTGGCGCGGCGCCGACGTCCCGGTCCCGCCCCTGCTCTGCCACGGCGCCGGCGACGCGGTCACCGTCCCCGCCCTGGTCCGCCCGGAGCGCGAGACCCCCGGCGCGGCCCGCTGGCTGGTCGCCCCCGACACCCGCCGCCCCTGGCTCCCGGGGCCCGACGTACTGCTCTGGGCCTGCGTCCGGGCGGCCAAGAACGAGCCCTCGGACGCCTCCCGGAAATCGATTTTTCCTCCCGCCGATCAGGGTGCTACTGTCTACGACGTCAGCAGGCGCCGCTAGCTCAGTTGGTTAGAGCAGCTGACTCTTAATCAGCGGGTCCGGGGTTCGAGTCCCTGGCGGCGCACAGACGGAAGAAGCCCCTCGCGAAAGCGGGGGGCTTCTTCGTATTCCACAACAAGCCAGGGCGGGGTTCGCCGGTCGTCCAGCCCGTCAGTGCGAGATCTTGATCGTCCAGGCGCCCGACTTCGTCCGCCCCTCGGCCTCGATCTTGATGCCCTCGCCGGGCACAGTGAACGTTTCTCCCAGCTCCACCGGCGCGTCCGCGAGCGGCGGGTACACCGACTTCTCCCAGCACGCCTCGGAATCCGGGTGCGCGTCGAGCACCTGGATCGGGCCGCCGCCCGAAGCGGACGCGCTGCGGACCCGGTAGACCAGGACGCCCTCCTTGCAGCTCGCGCGGTCGAGGCCCGCGGAGACCCGTACCTCGATCGCGATCGCGCGGTCCTCGCCGGTACGCATCACCGCGAGGCGCTTGCCCGCGGCGCCCGCCTTCGCGGGGGAGGCGGACAGCGGTTCCAGGGTGATCCGGCTGGTCCCGTCGCCCGTCACGCAGACGACCTCCTGCCGGTCCAGCCAGCCCAGCTTCCACTTCTGCCAGCCGAACAGGTCCGGCGCCGTGCCGAACTGGCTGCCCATCACGTCCCAGTCGCCGACGTACGTGTCCCAGTCGCCCGGCTTCCCGTCCTGCGGCCGGTGGTAGAGGTCGGGGAGGTCGAAGACGTGCCCGGTCTCGTGGGCGAGCACGTTGCGGTCCGGCGGATGGTGCTCGAAGACCGTCACCACCCGCTTGATGTCGCGCCCGTCCGCGCGCACCGGCCGGTCGAAGTTGACGACCTTCGTGGCGTCCGAGTCGACGCCGGGCGCGTCCGGGTCGGCGACGAGATAGACGATGTCGTACTTCGAGAAGTCCGTCGTCGGATCGGCCGCGCGGATCGCGTCCCGGAGGTAGCGGGTGCGCTGGCCGGGGTCCCAGTCGCGCTCTATGCGGTACGAGGTCGACGCGGCCGGCATGCGCACCCAGCGCTGCTGCGGCTCCGCGTTCAGCCGGAACTTCCCGTACGAGGCCTGGTCGAAGAAGCGGCTGGTGGCGGGGAAGTAGTCGGCGGCCAGGTCCTTCGGATCGGTGCTCGGGCGGGAGTCCGGGAAGGACAGGAAGATCATCACGGCGTTGAGGGTGCGGACCGGGCGCGGGTAGGAGGAGTTCCAGCTGTCGACGCCGAGCGAGTGGTGGGCGGAGGTCCGCGGCAGGGCGCACGGCACCGCCGACTCGGACGCCACGGCGGGACCCGACACCAGCGAGATGGCGGCGAGCGCCAGGAGGGAGGTGAGCGCCGCCGCGGCACTGCGCAGCCGGACACGCTCCACTCCCCCGAGTGTCTGCTGACGCTGCACGTCGACCTCCGGGAGCGGAATGCGGGACATCCCACCCACTTTGTGCAGGTTTATCCAAATACGCCCTGTTCACCTGCCCCAGATGAGTGAGGGGCCCGACACCCCGGCGACTTACAGAAAGTCACGACCGATCACCCAGGGCCCGAGCCCGGCCACACCCGCGCAGAAACGATCGGCCAACGATCGGCAGGAGACCCCGGGTGCTCTTGATCACGACGGCGGAGCTGGATCGCGCCTCGCGCCAGCCTCTATGATCGGCACACTTTCCTGCGTGGTTTCAGCCTTGGAGCGGCTGTCGTCCACCCCGGCCGAAGACCCCGGCCACCTCCGTACTACCTCTGCACAACTCGATTGCACTGCGGGAGCGAGCGGTGAGCGGAACCTCCGAAGGACCGGGTCCAGCGCCCGGGACCGTCCGGCCGCCCGTCACAGAGCGTCACACGGACCGGGTCGCGGGCGCCCTGGCCGAGCGCCCTGAGGAACGCGCCGGAGACCCCCCGCCGGAGCGCCCCCCGGAACAGGCCGGGCTCGCCCCGGGCTCCCCCGGCAAGGAGCGCACCGGCTCCCTCGCCGAGCGGGCCGCCGAACTGCTCGCCGAACGCCGGGCCCAGCAGGCCGAGTGCGGCGAGCGGTACGCCGCCGGGCGCGACGCCGCCGAACTGCGGGACTACCGGGCCGCGTTCAACGCCGCCCACCTCGCGATGGCGCTGGTCGACCGCGAGGGCACCGTCGTCGCCGCCAACCCGGCGCTCGCCGACCTCCTCGGCACCGACCCGGCGGCCCTGCACCAGCGGGACGCCGCCGACCTCGTCGATCTGGCCGCCGACAACCGCACCTGGCACGCCTACCACGAAGTGCTGCGCGGCGCCCGCACCCGGTTCCGCTGCACCCGCCGCCTCAAACACCCCGACGGGCACTCGCTCTGGGCCGAGGTCACCGTCGCCCCCGTGCCCGGCGGCTCCGGCGTACTGCTCTCGATCGCGGACATCAGCGACCGCCGCGAGCTCCAGGCCCGGCTGCGCCACCTCCAGATGCACGACCCGGTGACCCGGCTGCCCAACCGCACGCTGTTCTTCGAGCGGCTGAACACCGCACTGGAGACCTCGGCGTACGGCCACGGCGGCACCGGCCGGATCGGGATCTGCTACCTCGACCTCGACGGGTTCAAGGCGGTCAACGACACGCTCGGCCACCGGGTCGGCGACCGGCTGCTCAGCGCGGTCGCGGCCCGGCTCACCGAGTGCGCCGACCAGTCCGGGTACGCGCGCAGCGGCGGGCATCTGGTGGCGCGCCTCGGCGGCGACGAATTCGCCGTCCTGGTCGAGGACTCCACGGGTACCGAGCAGCTCGCCGAGCTGGCCCGTGCCGTACTGGACGCGCTTCAGCAGCCGTTCGACCTGGCGGGCCAGCGGCTCTCGGTGTCGGCGTCGATCGGGGTGGTGGAGCGAGCCAGCGCCGGCACCACGGCGACCGGTCTGATGCAGGCCGCCGACACCACGCTGTACTGGGCGAAGGCCGACGGCAAGGCCCGCTGGACGCTCTTCGACCCGGAGCGCAACGCCCACCGGATGACCCGGCAGGCGCTGTCCTCCTCGCTGCGCCCCGCCGTGGACCGAGGCGAGTTCACCCTGGAGTACCAGCCGCTCGTGGGGATGGCCGACGGGGTGGTGCACGGGGTGGAGGCGCTGGTGCGCTGGAATCACCCGCAGTTCGGGACACTTCCGCCGAATCGGTTCATCGGAATTGCTGAAGAAGACGGCTCGGTCGTCCAGCTCGGCCGCTGGGTGCTGCGCACCGCGTGCCGGCAGGCCCGCCGCTGGCAGATCGAGCACCCGGACGTGCCGCCGGTCTTCGTCAGCGTGAACGTGGCGGTGCGCCAGGTCTGGGACTCCGATCTGGTGGCGGATGTCGCGGAGATCCTCGCGGAGACCCAACTCCCGCCCCAGCTGCTCCAGTTGGAGCTGACCGAGTCGGCGGTGATGGGCTCGGCCGGCCGGCCGCTGCAGGCCCTCCAGGCGCTGTCCGACATGGGCGTGCGCATCGCGATCGACGACTTCGGCACCGGCTACTCCAACCTCGCCTACCTGAGCCGGCTGCCCGTCTCCGTCCTCAAGCTGGACGGGTCGTTCGTGCGCGGCTTCCAGTACGACGAGGGCGGCGCCCACCCCAATCCGGCCGACGAGACGATCGTGGAGGCGCTGGTACAGCTCGCCCACCGGCTCGGCCTCACCGTCACCGCCGAGTGCGTGGAGACCGCCGAACAGGCCGCCCGGCTCGGCCGGATCGGCTGCGACACCGGCCAGGGCTGGCTCTACTCCCGCGCGGTCCCGCCGGACCGGATCGCCCAGATGATCACGCTGAGCCCGCAGAACGTGTGAGACCCGGGTACGGGAACGGCCGCCCCCGCGTGACAAGGGGCGGCCGTCCGCGCGATCGGCGCAGAGGTCAGCAGGCGCCGAGGTCCTGCCAGACGCCCCAGTCGCCGGTGGTGCCGGGCTGCTCGCCCTGCGTCCACCACTTGGCCTTCCAGTTGTGGCCGCCGTACGAGACCTGCGTACCGCCGACGTACGCGGCCGCCTTGTCCCACGCCGTCGCTGTGCAGCCGCCGGGCGCGGTGGGCGACGGGGTCGGGGTGCCGGTGGCCGTCGGGGTCGGCGACGGGGAGTTCGTCGCGGTCGGCGTCGGGTCCGGGGAGGAGGAGGGGGACGAACCGACCGCGTCCACGATGTAGTTGAGCAGCGTGGTGTTGTCGTCCAGGCCGAGCAGGCTGTACATCATCGCGCCGGCCAGGCCCCGCTGGTGCGCGTAGTCCGCGCGGGCCTGGACGGACTGCTTGTCGAGGCCGGTGAAGAACTCGCCGTCCTTGTAGAAGTACGAGGCCTTCGCGTCCGGGTCCCAGAACGTCGTCGCCGGGTTGTCGACGATGCCGCCGAGCTCCTTGTAGAGCGCGGTACCGGCGACCTGGCTGGTGGGCCGGGCGCCCGAGGGACCGGTCGCGGTCTGGGCGAGGCCGTTGCTGGTCGCGGGGACGCCCTTCCAGCCACGGTAGTAGAACTCGTACCCGAGCGTGATCTTGTTGGCCGGGAAGCCGCCCGCGATGCCGTAGGCGGCGTTGCCGTCGATCCAGGAGTCGATCGCGTTGGAGACCGAGTACTTCTGGGTGCCGGGCTTGATCACGTCGGTGGGGTCGCCCGCGGGCGAGACGAGCGGGGACTGGTGGTATGTCGGGCCGGTCGCGTTCCAGGCGCCGTGCATGTCGTACGTCATGATGTTGGCGTAGTCGAGGTACGGGCCGATCTTGTCGGTCTCGATGTTCTTGATCTTGTCCTGCCCTGCCGGGAGCGCCGCCGTCAGGAGGTAGTGCTTTCCGCCGTGCGCGGCCCCGTACGCATCGAGCTGCGAGCGGAACTCGGCGAGCAGCGCGGTGTAGTTGGCCTTGTCCTCGGGGCCGTAGTGGTTGCCGAGGTGGCCGTCGGGCGAGCCCGGGTACTCCCAGTCGATGTCGACGCCGTCGAAGATCCCGGCGGCCGTGCCGTCGCCGCCGTACCCGCCGCCGGCCGGCAGGTTTCCGGCGATGTACTGGTTGATGCAGGACGAGACGAACTTCTTGCGGCTGGCGTCGGTGAGCGCCGCGTCGTGGAAGTACTTGGAGTACGTCCAGCCGCCGATCGAGATGTTGATCTTCAGCTTGGGGTACTTCGCCTTGAGCTGCTTGAACTGGTTGAAGACGCCGACGATCGGCTGGTTCCAGGTGTCGGCGGTGCCGCTGACGCTGTCGGCGGCCGAGAACGACTTCTGGTAGTCCGCGAACGAATCGCCGGCCCCGTCACCGGCGTTGGGGTTGTTGTCGTCGCCCGCCGCCTTGTTCGCCTCGAAACAGGTGAGGTTGGTGGGGTCGATGTTGCCGAACGAGTAGTTGAGGACGTCCAGTTTGCCCGCGATGCCCCGGGTGTCGAGGTGCTTGGGGTAGAAGGCGTTCCCGTACACGCTCCACTGGTCGTAGTACGCGATCTTCACGCCGCCCGTGGACGGTGCGGCGGCGCTCTGGGTGGTCGCCGCCGACGCGGTGCCGAGGCCCGCGAAGGCGGCCAGGGCGCCGGCGGCGAGCACGGCGGTGCTCAGGGCGGCAACAAGGGGTCTGCGGGGGTGCAAGACGACCTCCGGGGGCTGGGCGCGGGGGGTGCGCGAAGGGGCGGTTGGGGAAGTGATAGCGATCGAATCCCGGCCACGTCAATGGTCTGAACCAAATTGAGGACTAGACCAATTCGATGAGGAAACCCCTCGTCAGGGCCCGAGTTGAGGCGTTCTGGGCTTCCCGACCCCGGCCATGACTGGCTAGGTGCGGCCAGCAGGCGGCGGCGGACACGGCTGGACCAGTCCTCTCGGGTAACCCAGGTTTTACCGACGTAGCATCGGCGCCATGACCCGAATCCCCACCCTCGCCCTGATCAGCGGCAGCCTGCGCGGCGCCTCCACCAATTCGGCCGTTGTCCGCACGATTGCGGACGTGGCGGACGGCCGCGTCAGGACGGTGACCTACGAAGGAATGGGCGCGCTCCCGCACTTCAACCCGGACGACGACCAGGACCCGCTGCCCGCCGAGGTCGGACGCCTGCGCACCCTGATCGCCGAGGCGGACGCGCTGCTGATCTGCACCCCGGAGTACGCGGGCGACCTGCCGGGCTCCTTCAAGAACCTGCTCGACTGGACGGTCGGCGGTATCGAGATCTCCGACAAGCCGGTCGGCTGGATCAACGCCTCGGTGGCCCCGACCGGAGCGGCGGGCGCGCATGCCGCGCTGCGTACCGTGCTCGGCTACACGGGCGCGCGCGTCATCGACGCGGCGGCCGTCCACGTCCCGGTGCCGCGCGACGCGGTCGACCCGTCGGGCCTGATCACCGACCCGACCCTGCGGAGCGCTCTGACCGGGGTGGTCACCACCCTGCTGGAACCGGAACCCGCCTCGCTGGGGCAGTAGTTGGAGCGGGCCCCGCCGCAAGCCCCGCCAGGGGCGCGGGGAACTGCGCGCTCAGCCACTGGCAGCCCGCACCCGACCACGCAACTCGCAGAAGCCAAACCCCCTAACGCCAAGGCGAGTTGAACCCCAGCCCCGCCAGGGGCGCAGGGGAACTACGCGACCGGCCCCCGACGGGCCGCACCCGACTGCACAACCTGCGGGAGCGAAACCCGCTCGCGCCAGGGCGAGTTGGGACCAAGCGCTGCCGCGCCGGTCAGGTCGACTGCGGGCCGTCTCGGGCTGGTCGCGCAGTTCCCCGCGCCCCTAGGGGGTTGGCCCTGCCCCCCCCGAGTCGGCAGGGGGGTTGACCCTGGCCCACGGAGCCGACAGGGGGTTGGCCCTGGCCCGCAGAGCCGACGGGGGTTGACCCCGCCCTCCTGCGAGGCGGCAGGGGGGTAGCCCTGCCCCCTACGAGGCGAGGCTCGGCAACCCGTACGCGTCGGCGATCAGCTCGTACGAGCGCAAACGGGCCTCCGGCCCATGCGCGTTGGCGGTGATCATCAGTTCGTCCGCTCCGGTCCGCTTCTGCAGGTCGTCAAGGCCGGCGCGTACCTCCTCGGCCGTCCCGGAGATCACGTTGGCGAGCCAGCTGTCCACGAACTCCCGCTCCAGGGCGCTGAATTGGTGCGCCTCGGCCTCTTCCGGCGTCGGTACGAGGCCGGGGCGGCCGGTGCGCAGCCGGACCATCGAGAGGGCGTTGGTCAGGGTCTGGCGGCGCGCCTCGCGTTCGTCGTCGGCGGCCAGTGCGGAGACGCCGATCAGGGCGTAGGGCTCGGCCAGCACCTCGGACGGGCGGAACGAGTCGCGGTACAGGTCGAGGGCGGGGACGGTGTTGGCCGCCGAGAAGTGGTGCGCGAAGGCGAACGGAAGCCCGAGCGTGCCGGCCAGGCGGGCACTGAAGCCGGAGGAGCCGAGCAGCCAGATCGGCGGCCGGGCGGCCGGGCCCTGCACCGGCCCCGGCACCGCGTGGATGCGGGCGTACGGATGCCCGTCGGGGAAGTCGTCGTCCAGGAACCGGGTCAACTCGGCCAGCTGCTGCGGAAAGTCGTCGGCGCCCTCGTTGAGCCGGTCCGTGCGGCGCAGCGCCGCCGCCGTCGCGCCGTCGGTGCCGGGGGCCCGGCCGAGCCCGAGGTCGACGCGGCCCGGGGCCAGCGCCTCCAGGGTTCCGAACTGCTCGGCGATCACCAGCGGCGCGTGGTTGGGCAGCATCACCCCGCCCGAGCCGAGCCGGATGCGCTCGGTGTGGGCGGCGAGGTGGGCGAGGATCACGGCGGGCGAGGACGAGGCGACGCCCGGCATGGAGTGGTGCTCGGCGACCCAGTGCCGGTGGAAGCCGCGCCGCTCGGCGAGGCGCGAGATCTCCACGCTGGTCTTCAGGGCACGGTGCGCGGTGTAACCACTGCCGACCGTGACCAGGTCGAGTACCGACAGGGGCACGGGCGCGGTACCGACCGCCGCCCCTCGAATCGCATCCACGTCCACGGCTCCGGTCCTCCAGTTCACGACGTACACATTGCCCTTCCGCGTCACCGGAACAGGAGGCACTCTCCGTTTTATTCCCGGCGGTACCGGTGCCGGGCGCGCCACGTGGCGGGGCGCGAAGATGGGTACGACATCGTTCATGACTGAGCCGAGCGAACTCACCGATCTGACGGCACGTCAACTACTGGCCGGTTACCGGGCGGGCGCCTTCTCGCCGGTCGAGGCGACCCGGGCCGTACTGGCCCGGATCGAAGCGATCCAGCCCCGCCTGAACGCGTTCGTACGGGTCGATGCGGAACCGGCGCTGGCCCAGGCCCGCGCCGCCGAGGAGCGGTGGCGGGCCGGGGAGCCGAGCGGGCTGCTCGACGGGGTGCCGGTGTCGGTGAAGGACCTGGTCCTCCAGGCGGGCGGACCGACCCGGTTCGGCTCCAACTCGACGTCAGAGGACGGGAATTGGAGCGAGGACGCCCCGGCGGTGGCGCGGCTGCGCGAACACGGCGCGGTGCTGATCGGCAAGACGACGACCCCGGAGTTCGGCTGGAAGGCCGTCACGGACTCCCCGCTCACCGGCATCACCCGCAACCCGCACGACCCCGCGCGCACGGCGGGCGGCTCCAGCGGGGGCAGCGCGGCGGCGGTGGCGGCCGGCGCGGGACCGCTGTCCATCGGCACGGACGGCGGCGGCTCGATCCGCATCCCGGCGTCGTTCTGCGGGGTCTTCGGCCTCAAGCCGACGTACGGCCGGGTGCCGCTGTACCCGGCGAGCTCGTTCGGCACCCTGTCGCACGTGGGCCCCATCGCCCGGGACGCGGCCGACGCGGCGCTGCTCCTCGACGTCATCAGCGGCGCGGACTGGCGGGACCCCACCGCGCTCGAACCCCCGGCCCACTCGTACGCGGCGGCTCTGGCCGAGGACGCGGCGGCGGGCGTGAAGGGCCTGCGCATCGCGTACTCGCCCTCCTTCGGCGGGCAGGTGGCGGTACGCCGCGAGGTGGCGGCGGCGGTCCGGGCCGCGGTGACCCGGCTCGCCGAGCTGGGCGCGTACGTGGAGGAGGCGGACCCGGACTTCGCGGACCCGGTGGAGACGTTCCACACCCTGTGGCAGGCGGGGGCGGCCAGCCGGGTCCGCCCGATGTCGGTGTCGCAGCGCGAAGGGCTCGACCCGGGTCTGCGGGAGATCGCCGCGCGGGGCGACGGGCTCTCCGCCCTGGACCTCCTCGCCGCACAGAAGGCCGCGCTGGAACTGGGGCGGCGGATGGCCCGCTTCCACCTGACGTACGACGTGCTGGTGACGCCGACGCTGCCGATCACCGCGTTCGAGGCGGGCCGGGAGGTCCCGCCCGGCTCCCCCTTCCACCGCTGGTCGGGCTGGACCCCCTTCACCTACCCCTTCAACCTGACCCGCCAGCCGGCGGCGACGGTCCCCGCGGGGACAGACGCGGACGGCCTGCCGGTGGGGGTGCAGCTGGTCGCGGCGCGGGGCGGGGAGGGGCTGCTGCTGCGGACGGCGACAGCCCTGCACCCGGCCTGAGAGCCTGTGTCTAGCCCCCGTCCGGATCAGGCCGCGGCGTCTGGTGCGTGCGATCGCAAGGCGCCGGAGCGTCCTCGTAGCGGAGCTACTAGGGCGTTTCGGCAACGCGGCGAGCGTGCGTGCCAGACGCCGCGGACCCGGGCGGGGGCTAGACACAGGCTCTGTCCCCGGGGGCCGCCAAGTTGGGGGGCATGGGGGGCGCGCGGGTGGGTAGCCGCGCCGCCATGGCTGGAGCTACCTCACGACCGAGACCCCCCATACCCCGGCGGACCCTGCTCACCGGCACCGCCGCGGCCACCGTCGCGCTGACCGGCGCCGCCGCCTGCTCACGGGTGCCCCAGGGCGACGCCCTCGCCCGCCTCACGTCGCGCGGCACCGTACGCCTCGGCATCGCGGGCGAAGTCCCGTACGGGTACGTGAACGACCAGGGCGCGTTCACCGGAGAGGCCCCCGAACTCGCCAAGGTGATCTTCAAGCGGCTCGGCATCGACCGCGTACAGCCCGTGGCCACCGACTTCTCCTCGCTGATCCCCGGGCTCAACTCCCAGCAGTTCGACGTCGTATCGGCCGGGATGTACATCAACAAGGACCGCTGCGCACAGGTCCTCTTCGCGGACCCCGAGTACCAGATGCTGGACGCCTTCATCGTCCGCAAGGGCAATCCGAAGGGGCTGCACACGTACGAGGACGTGGTCCGCGCCAAGGCCCGGTTCGCGACCGGCACGGGCTACGCCGAGATCAAGTACGCCACCGCCGCCGGCTACCCCGAGCAGGACATCGTCATCCTCCAGGACCAGGTGGCGGGCCTGAACGCCGTGGAGTCCGGCCGCGTGGACGTCTTCGCGGGCACCGCGCTCACCGTGCGGGAAGTGGTGAAGAAGAGCTCGAAGGCCGAGGCCACCGAGCCGTTCGCGGCCGTCGTCGGCGGAAAGAAGAAGATCGACGGCGGCGGCTTCGCCTTCCGCCCCACCGACGCCGCCCTGCGCGATGCCTTCAACACCGAGATCCACCGCATGAAGCAGAGCGGCGAGCTGTTCCGGATCCTGCGGCCCTTCGGCTTCACCCAGGCCGAGATGACCACCCTCACCGCCAAGGAGCTGTGCCGATGACGGCGGGGCTGTGGCAGCACTGGGTGCTGCCGGGAATCTGGATCACGGTCCAACTGACCGTGTACAGCGCCGCGTTGGCCGCCGCGGTCGCCTTCGGCATCGGCCTCGCCCGGACCCACCGCTCGCGCCTGGTCCGCTTCCTCGCGGCCGCGTACACGGAGATCTTCCGCGGGACCTCGGCCCTGGTCCTGATGTTCTGGCTGTTCTTCGTGCTGCCGCCGCTCGCGGGCTGGCAGCTGGTCCCGATGTGGGCTGCGGTGCTCGCGCTCGGCCTCTCGTACGGGGCGTACGGCGCGGAAGTCGTGCGCGGCGCGCTGAACTCCGTGGCGCCCGCCCAGCGCGAGGCCGGCATCGCGCTGAGCTTCACGCCCTGGCAGCGGATGCGCCTTGTGCTGCTGCCGCAGGCGGTGCCGGAGATGATCCCGCCGTTCTGCAACCTGCTGGTCGAGCTGCTGAAGGGGACCGCCCTGGTCTCTCTGCTCGGGGTGGGCGACGTGTCGTTCGCGGCGTACCTGGTGCGGCTCGCGACGCAGGACAGCGCGCAGATCTACACGATCACCCTCGTCATCTACTTCGTGCTCGCCTTCGGCATCACCCGCGGAATGAAGGCACTTGAACGCCGGACCAAGGCGAATCTGGGGGTGACGGTCAAGTACAGCTTTTCCCCGGGGGACGGCCCCCGGACCCCCGGCCGGAAGAACAGGACCGCCGAGGTCGGCGGCACGACAGCGCGAGGTGGTCTCCGATGACCTGGGACTGGTCCGCCGTCTGGGACTTCATGCCGCGCTTCTGGGACGGCGTGCTCACCACGCTCCAGGTCCTGGCGCTCGGCTCCCTCATCTCCTTCAGCCTGGGCCTGGTATGGGCGCTGGCCTTCCGGGCGCCGACCCGCTTCGTGCGCTGGCCGGTCAGCCTGATCACGGAGTTCATCCGCACCACGCCCCTGCTGGTGCAGCTGTTCTTCCTGTTCTTCGTGCTGCCGGAGTGGGGCGTGAAGTTCTCCGCCCTGACCACCGGCGTCCTCGCCATCGGCCTGCACTACTCGACGTACACCGCACAGGTCTACCGGGCCGGCATCGACGCCGTGCCCAAGGGGCAGTGGGAGGCGGCGACCGCGCTGAGCCTGCCCGCGCACCGCACCTGGCTCGCGGTGATCCTGCCGCAGGCCGTCCGCCGCATCGCGCCCGCACTCGGCAATTACGTCATCTCCATGCTGAAGGACACCCCGCTGCTCGCCGGGATCAGCGTCCTGGAAATGCTCCAGGAGTCGCGCCTGGCGGGGGCCGCCACCTTCCAGTACACCGAGCCGCTGACCGTCGTCGGCGTCGCCTTCATCCTCATCGCCTATCCGGCTTCGCTGTTCGTACGAGCCCTGGAGCGCCGCCTTGTCCGCTGAAACCCAGATCGAGATGCCCGTGAAGAAGCAGAGCGGCACCGAGCTGATCCGCTTCGAGAACGTCACCAAGCGCTTCGGCGACAACACCGTCCTGGACGACCTGTGCTTCACCGCCCGCAAGGGCAAGCACGTCACCCTGATCGGCCCCTCGGGCTCCGGCAAGACCACGATCCTGCGGCTGCTCATGACCCTGGAGCGGCCGGACTCGGGCATCATCCAGGTCAACGGGACCCGGCTGTACCCGGCCGGTGAGAAGGAGCGCAGCCAGGCCCGGAAGGAGATCGGGATGGTCTTCCAGCAGTTCAACCTGTTCCCCAACATGAGCGTGCTGCGCAACATCACCGAGGCGCCGGTCCGCGTGCTCGGGCTCTCCCCCGACGAGGCCGAGCAGCGGGCGCGCGAGCTGCTCGACCTGGTGGGCCTGGGCGACAAGCGCGACGCCAAGCCGTCCCGGCTGTCCGGCGGGCAGCAGCAGCGGGTCGCGATCGCACGGGCCCTGGCGATGCGCCCGCAGGTGCTGCTCCTGGACGAGGTGACCTCCGCGCTCGACCCGGAGCTGGTCGCCGGGGTGCTCGACCTGCTGCGCGACATCGCCCGTACGACCGACATCACCATGCTCTGCGTCACGCACGAGATGAGCTTCGCGCGGGACATCTCCGACGAGGTGATGATGTTCGACTCGGGCAAGGTCATCGAGTCCGGGCCGCCCGAGAAGATCTTCGGGGATCCGGAGCACGAACGTACGCGCGAGTTCCTCGGCGCGATCGCCTGACCACGCGCCGTGCACGACGCTGACCTCACGTTCCGGCCATCCATGCGCCCTCGATCATGACCCTGGCATATGCCAGGGTGGCGCGTCCCAGCGTAGGGCGCTGGGACACGCCACGAAGTTGTCAACACCCCCACCGAAAACGGGACTTGGCAGCTATCGTGGAACGGCAGACCTGCCACCTTCGCAGTCTCGACCTGCTAGGGGGAAACCGTGGCGCTGAAGCCAGAGCCGACCGCGCCGTTCCATTCGGTGCACTACGCCCTCCGTGTACTGGAGGCGATCTCCAGGCACGGCGGGGGTGTGACCGATGTCCAGATCGCCCGCGAAACCGGCCTTCCCGCAGGCCATCTGGCCTCCCTGCTCCTCATGCTGCGGCGCGAGGGATACGTGGAGCAGGTGGCCGACGGCGCCTATGCCATCGGCGACTCGATGGTCCTGCTCGGCTCCGGCGTCGCCCGCCAGCAGGCCCTGGAGACCAAGCTCCAGTCCACCCTGATGTCGCTGCGCGACTCGGTGGGCGCGGCGGTCTACATCAGCCGGTACATCGACGGCGAGGTCAAGATCACCCAGTACGCGGACGGGCCGCGCGCGCCGAAGGTGAACGAGTGGGTCGACTTCAAGTCCGCGGCGCACGCGAGCGCGGTCGGCAAGTGCCTGCTGACCCAGCTGGACCAGAACGGCCGCCGGGACCACCTGTCCCGCCACAAGATCGCCCGGCTCACCTCGCGGACGATCACCAACGAGCGGGTGCTGTTCTCCAAGCTCGACAGCCAGCCGGCCACGGTGCCGGTCCTGGACCTCCAGGAGTACGCGGTCGGCACGGTCTGCGCGGCCGTACCGCTGACCGCGGGCTCGGCCGTCGGCTGCCTGGCCCTGTCGCTGCCGATCGAACACGCCCACCGATTGCGCGCGGCGGCCGACACCCTGAACCGCCGGGCCGCCCCGGTGGTCCTCTCCCTGGCCATCTGACACCCGGCGCCCTGCGGGTCCCGGGGTGGTCATGAGCACCCCGCCGGACCAGGTAGTATTTTCTCTGTCAGCAGGCGCCGCTAGCTCAGTTGGTTAGAGCAGCTGACTCTTAATCAGCGGGTCCGGGGTTCGAGTCCCTGGCGGCGCACAGACGGAGAAAGCCCCTCGCGAAAGCGGGGGGCTTTTTCGTACGCGGCGACGGGTGGCGTGTGACGCTGGGAGGTGATGGCTGCCCCCGCGTCCCGGAGGGACCCCACATGACCAGGACCCCGTACGAATGGATGGGCGGGCAGACCGCCCTGGACCGGCTGACCGAGGTGTTCTACCGGCAGGTGCACAAGGATCCCGTGCTGGCCGAGGTCTTCGCGAGCGCGGGCCCGGACCACCCCCACCACGTGGCGATCTGGCTCGCCGAGGTGTTCGGCGGCCCCGCCGAGTACAGCGCGCACCACGGCGGGCACGCCCATATGGCGGCCCAGCACCTGGGCCGGGGCATCACCGAGGAGCAGCGCCGCCGCTGGATCAGCCTGTTGATGGACGCGGCGGACGAAGCGAAGCTGCCCGGGGACCCCGAGTTCCGCGCGGTGTTCGCGTACTACATCGAGTGGGGCACCAGGATGGCGCTCCTCTACTCGGGCCCGAACCCGCCCACCCCCTCCGCCGACGCCCCCATGCCGAAGTGGGGCTGGAACCAGACTCCGCCGTGGGAGCCCGGCTGACCCATTTTCGGCGGGCGCTCGGCGGGGCGATGCTCGGCTCGATCGGCGGCGGGGACGCTGCGGGGGCCCGCGTCGCGGGCCCCCGGGTCACAGGGCTAACTACCCAGGGTGGCCAGCACAGTTGAGGCCTGGTGGTCGGCGCCGAGGCGGTTGGGGTGGAACGGGACGCCGAGGCCCTGCCGTTCGGTCAGCACCGGGGCGACGCCCTCCACCCACCTCTTGCCCGGCGGCTGGCAGACGTCGTGCCCGACGCTTCCCCGGTACGTGTCGACGAACCCGGCCCCGCTCTCCGCGGCGGCGGTGGCGAGCATGGCGTTCAATTCCCGCAGGCGGGCGCCGAGCCAGGTCAGATCTTCGTCGAAGATCGGTACCTGCGGATAGCAGCCGCGGTCGACGGCGACGCCCGCCAGATAGTTGACCACCAGCACCCTGGCCTTCGGCGAGCGCTGCCGGATGCCCGCGATGACACCGGTGATCTTGGACTTGGCGGCGGCGATCCGCTGCGACATCAGGTCCCTGCCGCCGGGGCCCGTGAACCGCGTCCGGCACGGGGTGCCCAGCGGGGCCGGCAGCGGGTTGAGGCAGCCCATGACGGCGGTCCCGAGCCCCACGTCATTGCCGCCGATGCCGAGGGTGACCAGATCGGTGGTGCGGGTCAGCCGGTCGAACTGGGCCGGGTTCACCCCGTCCGCGAGCAGCGGTACGCGGGGCACGTTCTGCGGGGCGGTCATGTCGGCGGTGGTGGCGCCGCCGCACGTCGCGTCCCGGAACGCGGACACATGGAGCCGTGCGGCGACCTGCTTCGGGTAGTTCCAGCTGCTCTGGGCGCAGCCGGTGGGGGCGTAGGTGCGGTCGATGCCGATGACGGTGACGTCGGCGGACCAGGAGTCGCCGAGGGCGACGTACTCGCGGAAGTGGTGGTCCGCGATGGCGGGGGTGGGCGGGGTGGCGAGGAGGGCGGAGGCGGCGGCGAGGGCGGCCGTGAGGTGGCGGGGTTTCACGGGCCCATCCACCCATTGCGGGGTGGGGTGGCGGGGGACGCTTGCCGAAGATTCACCCTGGCGCGCCCGCGAATCCCCCACCGGGATCCCGCCCCTGACCCACCGGACACCCCCTGTGCCCCCTCAGCCACTCAGCCCCTCCGGCGAGATCAGAACTAGACGTCCGAGCAGGCGTGGAACGCGTTGCCCGGGTCCGCGATCGTCCACACGGCAAGGACGATGTGGTGCCCGGCCGGCCTTTCGCCGAAGACGGGCGTGCCAGAGCCACGCGTCCCGGACAAGATCCGCCGGACAGGTCTAGCCGCGCTCCCCCGATCCTCGTCCCGTGTAGAAGGCGACCGTCAGGTCCTTCACCAGGGCCTTGCGCTCGTAGTCGTCAAGCTCCACCAGACCCCGCGAGGTCAGCCGGTGCACGGTGTCCTCCACCGCGTCCACCACCGAGGTCAGCACCGCGTCCCGGTGCCTGGCGTCGATCGCCGCGATGCGCTGTCTGCGCATCGCCGCCGCCACCTCGGGCGCGTACTCGATCCGGGTCGGCTGCGCCGCGTACACCTCGATGCCGACCGGCTCCGCCTCCGCCTTCAGCATCCGGGTCAGCGCGTCGCCGACCGCCTCCGCGTTCCTGAGGGTGGGCGCGTCCTCGTGGAAGGCGTCGGCCGGGAGCTGCGAGAGCACCCGGGCCATCGCCGCCTCCACCTGCTCGCGCAGATACAGCTCGTGGTCGGCGACGGCGAGCGTGGCCCGCGCGGTGTCCCCGATCCGCCACACCACCAGGACCACCACCCGCAGCGCCGTGCCGTGGGCGTCGACCGCGCCCAGCGGCTCGCTGCGCCAGTGCCGCAGCCGCACATCGACCCGGCGGCGCAGCACCAGCGGGCTCATCCACACGAGCCCGGTGCGCCGCACGCTCCCGCGGTACTCCCCGAACAGCGAGAGCACCCAGGCGTGGCCGACCCGGCCGCGCTCGAGCCCGCCGAAGGCGAGGACCGCTGCGGCCACCCCGAGCGCGAGCAGCGCCCACTGCTCGACGCGGATTCCCTTGTGCGGATGCGGGGGCAGTCGCAGCGCCGTTGTGACGGGCTGGGGCAAGGCACCCGTCCACCAGATCACCGCCGCGCATCCGGCGAGCGCGAGCAGCCCGGCGGCGACGGCCACCCGGCCGGGCAGCACCGGGCCCAGGTGTTCCGAGATCCGCGGGTCGACCGGGGTGGCGGGCCTGGCCGGGGCCACCACGACGGGCCGCGCTCCCGCCTGTCGAGGGGGCCAGGGGTGCCCGGGACCGGGGCGGGGGGCCGCCGGGACCGGAGCGGCGACGACCGGGTTCGGAAGCCCGGTGCCGTCGCGGAACAGCAGGTGGACCGGGATCTCGGCGGTGCTGTCGCTGCGGATCACGGCCACCCGGCGCCCGGTGTCGGCGGACGCGGACGCCAGGGCCGGGCCGCGGGGCGACCCGGCGCCGTCGGGGGCGGGCGGGGTGGGAGTGGGGGTCTTCATGCTCGTCTGTCCCTCCATCATGCGAAGAGCCGCCGCCAGGTCTCGGGCCCGGGGTAGCCGTCGGCGGCGGCGCCGCTCCAGCCCTGGGCCCGCTGGAACGCCTCGACGTTGCGCCGGTCCGCCTCGCCCCACCGCGTCCCGGGGCCCGAGGCGTAGTACTTCCCGAAGCCCTTCTTCACGAGCTGCCGGCCGAGCAGGGTGACGTAGTCGCTGTCCTGGCCGGTCCGGAAGTAGCTCCTACCGGGGTATGCGGGCCGCGCCGCCTGCGGACCGCCCGGGGCCGAGACCGGACCCGGGACCGGACGCACGACCGGGCCCGGAACCGGACGCACCGCCGGGCCCGTGGCCGGACGCACAACCGGACGCAGAACCGGACGCACGGCCGGACCCGGGACCGGACCCACCGCCGGACGCACCACCGGACCCGGGACCGGACGCACCACCGGACCCGTGGCCGGACCCGGCGAGCCGGGGGCGATGTCCTTGCCGACGCCCTCCACCAGCAGCGCCCAGGTCTTCGCCCCGGGAATTCCGTCCGCGTCCGCCCCGGTCCAGCCCTGGGCCTGCTGGAAGGCGCGGGTCGCGTTCAGGTCGGCCGCGCCCCAGCGGGGTCCCGGGCCCCGCGTGTAGAAGCGGCCGCCGCCGCGCTGGACCAGCAGCTGCCCGAGCCGCGTGACATGGGCGTTGTTGGCACCGGGCCCGAACTTGCCCGCGCCGGGGAACGCCTTGCCGCCCGTGCCGGGCTCCCCGCCTTTGCTGCCGGCGGCCAGCGCCTTGTACCGGTAGGGCACGTAACTGCCTGAGTTCTTCCAGTACGCGTACGGGGTGGCCTGCGTGCGGGTGCCGGGCGGGGTCTGCTCGTAGGCGGTGTAGTAGTTGTGGGTGTGGTCGGTCCAGCCGCCGAAGAGCACGACGTGGGAGCCCTTGGTGGGGTTGCTCGGGTTGTGGAAGAGCAGCATGTCGCCGGGCTGGAGCTCTTCCTTCGTCGTGCGCACCCCGAACTCCGCGAGGCTCCCGGTCCACTCGTTGCTGCCGAGGTTCCACGCCATGGACACATAGCCGGAGCAGTCCTGCCGGTAGCCGTCCGTCCAGTACTCCTCCATGTCGTACGGGACCGCGGCCGTCACCCAGGTCTTGGCGCGGTTGATGATCTCGGTCCGGGTGATCGGCTTCAGCTGCTGCGGCGCGTGCGCGGCATGGCCGGGCGCGCCGTGCAGTCCGCTCGGGCCGCCCTGCTCGGTGGGGGGCCCGGGGTCGGCGGCCGTGTTCGCGCCGGCGTCCCTGGGCGGTGGGCCCTCGTCGGCCGCGGCCACCGATCCGCCGCCGAGCACCAGCCCGGCCGCGGTGGCCGCGACCAGCGCGCGGCGGGCGCCGCCGTGCGCGGCGGGGTGGCCGCCGTCGCGTACCGGAAGCCGTCGCAGCCGCCGCCGGTCCACGCAGCCGGCGCAGCCGCACTCCCCGCCGGGCTCGTAGTCCTCGAACACCGGCCCCGCTGTGCTGGTCATGCGCTGCCCCTCCCGATCGTCGTGCTCTCGGAGACGTTGAAGATCTTTTCCGTGCCGCGGCACGGACCGTGATGTCCTTGTTGTCATAACACGTCGCATTTTGACCGATTGATGCGAATGAAACGAACATCTGACAGCGTGGCGCTGGTCAAAACCACCCTGGCGAGTCCGGTAAAGTTCTCGGAGTCAGCAGGCGCCGCTAGCTCAGTTGGTTAGAGCAGCTGACTCTTAATCAGCGGGTCCGGGGTTCGAGTCCCTGGCGGCGCACGCACCACCGAGGCCCCCTCGCCCAGCGCGAGGGGGCCTCGGTCGTTCCCTGGGGAGCCCAGCGAAGGTCAGATCCTCAGCCCGAATGGCCCGCCAGATCCAGTGCGTACTCCGGCCACCACTCCCCCGCCTCCGGGCCGCCCTTGCACGGGCCGTCCGACTCGCCGGGCCGCTTCGCCCAGACGTACGCGTCGACCGGCCCGCCCCCGGTGTTCACCGTCGGGCGTTCGCCCAGCGCCCGGCCCGGCGGGTTGCACCAGTTCTCCCTCGGGTCGCCCCCCGTATAGGGGCCGTTGCCGTTGCGGCTCGTGTCGATCACGAAGTGCTTGCCGCCGACCTTCGCGGACAGGCGCGTCCCGAAGTCCCGGCTGGCCCGCGTCGTCTGGAAGTTGGACACGTTGACCGCGAATCCGTCCGCGCTCTCGATGCCCGCCCGCCGCAGCGGGTTGTCGAGGGCCTCCGGGGACCGCCACCCGGCGTTGCCCGCGTCCACGTACACCTTCACCGACGGCTGCCGCTTGAGCCGCTGGACGGCCGCCCTCAGCAGCGCGTACCGCTCCTCGTGGAACTCCCGCGGGGTGCAGCCGTCGACCAGGTGCAGGATGGCGTCCGGTTCGAGGACGACCACGGCGGCGCGCACGCCGATGCCGTGGGCCACCTGGTCGACCCAGGCGCGGTAGGCGGCGCCGTCGGCGGCGCCGCCCCGGGAGAACTGGCCGCAGTCGCGGTGCGGGATGTTGTAGACGACGAGCAGCGCGGTGCGGCCGGCCTTCGCGGCGGCCTGGGTGTAGCCCCGTACCGTCGCCTCGGGATCGTCGCCGCCGATCCACTCGCCCACCGGCTGCTCGGCGATCTTCCTGATGAGCGCCGCCTTCCGGCCGTCGCCCGCCCGCGTGTACGCGGCCAGCTGCCGGGCCGCGCTGGTGTCCGGGTCGACCCAGAACGGGCCTGCGGATCTGGGCTGTTGGGACGGCCCAGTGTGGGTGGGGCGGGCGCTCGCGGCGGGCGCGGGCGGTTCGCCCGGCCCGCCGCATCCCGCGGCCAGCAGGGCGGCGGCCGCGACCAGCACCCGGGCCCGCACCCCGCGTGAGACCCAACTCCCGTACATCTCCGCTTCCTTGGCCTCGTCCGGTGAACCGGGACCGCCGCCCCGCCGGTCGCGGGACGTACTCAACTCGTCGCACCCGCAGGGCGACTTGGCGGTAACGGCACCTAGGCCGGGGCCGCTCACCGGTTCTACAGTGGTGCCGTCGGCCCCTGCCCCGGCCGCGTCATGACCTCCGGACCCAACGGAACCTCCCGCACAAGTGCCGGGCTTCTCCCGCAGCCCGAGCACCCGCGGTCGAGGGCCGGCCCGGCCGGCGGCTCCGGGGGGAGCGGGCCGTCGGCCGGGCCAGGTACCGGCCGGCGGCCGCCGCTCCGGACCCGGCCGCCCGCGCGCCGCGGTCAGGGCTTCGCCGGCTTCGAAGGGGCCGGTTCCCTCGCGTCGGTCAGATAGGCCGAGACGACCACGTTCGCGGTGTACGCCTTGGTCGCGCGGTCGTACGTTCCGCCGCAGGTGATCAGGCGGAGCTCGGCCCGCCCCGGCTTGCGGGGCCCGTACGCCTTGGCGGCGTCGAAGCGGTCGCGGGCGAGGACCTGGACGTCGTCGATGGTGAACTCGGCGACCGAGCCGTCGGCGCCGGTCACCTTGATCCGCGCGCCGGGGCGGACCGCGCTCAGCCCGTAGAACACGGCGGGTTTGCTCTCGGTGTCCACGTGCCCGACGAGGAGGGCTGCGCCCGCCGCGCCCGGCCGGGTGCCGCTGCCGAACCAGCCGACCGTGCCGGGCTTGGCGTACGGCGGCGGGTCGATCGCGCCGTCGGAGTCCAGACCGCGCGGCAGCACCGGCGCGGCGATGCCTATGGAGGGGATCTCGACGCGCTGCGGCACCGCGCCTTTCAGGGGATGGTGCGCGGG
This sequence comes from Streptomyces sp. NPDC050485, assembly GCF_044458185.1. Classification (NCBI taxonomy): domain Bacteria; kingdom Bacillati; phylum Actinomycetota; class Actinomycetes; order Kitasatosporales; family Streptomycetaceae; genus Streptomyces; species Streptomyces sp. NPDC050485. The sequence goes on from NZ_JBITHR010000001.1 coordinate 581,630, forward strand.
CGGCAGCGGCACGCCCAGCGGTCGGCCCACGGCCGCGATGTCGCCGGTGGTGGGCGCCGAGCTGGCGCCGGAGCCATTGGCGGTGCCCCGGCCCCACAGCCACAGGCCGAGCAGCAGCACGGCCCAGGCCAGGCCGGTGATCAGCCGCCCGCCGCCGCGTGCCGAGGACATCTCAGTCGCCGCCGCGCCGACGCCGCACGCTGCGTCCCGCCACGGCGACCGCCGCCACGGCCGCAAGGACGAGGCCGATCACCGCGTGCTTGGTGCCGGGACCCTCTTCCCGCACCGCGCTCGACGCGAGGGGAGCCGCCCCGCCGCCGCCCGCGTGCACGGGACGGAACGGGGTGGTGTGGTCGCGATGGTCGCCGTGGTCGTGGTCGCCGCCGCCGTGGTCGTGGTCACGGCCGCCGCCGTGGTCGTGGTGGTCGCCGCCGTGGACGACGGTGATCCGCCCACTGGCCTTGCCGGAGCTGTCCTTGCAGTTGACCCAGATGTCGTAGTCGCGGTCCTGCGCGTCCGAGCGGATCCGGGCCTGCGCGAACAGACCGCCGTCGTGGTCGGGCGTGAAGCGGGCTTCCGACACGAAGGCGTCCGAGGTGCCGACCGCCTCGTGGCCGCCGCACACGCTCACCCGCAGGTCCACCTCCGCGCCGGGGGCCGTGGTGCTCGGGGTCGCCCGCACCGATCCGTGCGGCTCGGACTCGGCCACCGCGAGGGACGCGGGCAGCACGGTCAGGGCGGCGGCCGCCACGGCCGCACAGATTGTGATGGAACGGATGCGCATCGTGAACCTCCTGTAACCGAGATTCACGTGAACCACCGCATTCCGCATCCCGAGGGCGTGGCGGCTCCGCCGTACGGTCTAGGGCATCCCTGGGGCGTGCCCTAGATCAGCTTCACCAGGTCCGCGATCGAGTCGACGATCTTGGACGGGCGGAACGGGTGCTTCTCCACGTCCCCGGGGGTGAGCCCGGTCAGGACCAGGAACGTCTGCATGCCGGTACGGCTTCCTACCGGTCGCCTCGGCGCCTTGATGAGCGCCACGAAGCTGTAGGTACGGGTCAGGCGACGGCCGCGACGGCCGGGGACACCTCCGCATACAAGCGCAACGTGAAGCGCAAGGACTTGAGGCGATGATGACCGACCTCGAAAAGGAGGTCATTCATTCCGCGGATGCCGCGCGGCGCGTCGCTCGGCAAACGCTCGCCGAGGCAACCGCAGGTAAGCCCCACAAGGGTCAGCGCGCTTTCGGCTGGAAGGACGCCGAGCACGTCGAGGAGCGGGAAGCGGAACTCCTCCAGATAGCACGCAGCGACATCCTCAAGGGCAAGAAAGTCGAGACGGTGCATGAGGAATGGACAAGGCTGAAGGTGCGGAGCCCGCAGACACCGCCGGGCAAGACGATCGGTTACAGCAGTGTCAGGTACGTCCTGCGAAATCCCCGGCTGTGCGGATACCGCTCCTACGTTCCGCAGGAAGTCCGCGAGCGGTCAGGTCGAGTCGACCCGGTCGAGTGGCTGATTGAGCGCACGGACGGAACGCCGGTCGTTGGACAGTGGGAGACCATCTACACACCGGATGAGTGGCGCGAGCTGATTGACGTGCTCGACGCTCGCAAGAGCACCGGCAGGGGGCGGAAGGTCGGCAGCACGGTCACCAAGCGCCTGATGACCGGCATCGCCCGCTGCGCCAAGTGCGGCACTGGCCTGTCCTCCGGGATGTACACGCGAGGGACCACCAGTTACGAGAGGTACGGGTGCCGCAAGGCGGATGGCGGCTGCGGCAGTCTGTCGCGCAGCGGCCCGCCGGTGGCGGACTATGTGGAGAAGATCCTTCTCGGCAACCTCAAGAAGCAGGCACAAAGCGCGAAGTCCACCGAAGAAGAGGACCCGGAGCTGACCAAGGCTAAAAAGACCGTGAAGCAGATCGAAGCCGACAAAGCCGAGGCCCGCCAGCTCCGTGCCGACGACGAGCTGTCTCTGGCCGAGTTCGCCCGGGAGATCCGGCGGCTGGAGGATAAGGAGCGGGAGATCAAGGAGAAGGTGTCCAGCCTTTCCGCCGCGCCCGTCCGGGCCGGCAGTGCAGCAGCGCGCATTGTCCGGGAATGGAAGAACTACACCGTGGACATGAAGCGGGAGGAAATGCAGAAGAGCATCGAATCCATCATGGTCAAACCCGCCGGCAAGGGCGGGGCGCAGCGGGGCGCCTTCCGCCCGGAGCTGATCGAGATCGTGTGGAAGTAGCCGAATACGGGAGCCGGTGGAGACACATCGTATGGGAGCCGGGCGAGGGCTTCTCGAAGCATTGCCAGCACGACATCGCTGTGGCCGAGCGCGCACAGCCCGGCGCCCGTCACGAAGTTGAACCCCACGACATGCCCGGTGCCGTGGGGCTCGCCGGCGCCGGTCACCATGAGGTCCACCCGAGCCTGTCCCCACAGCCCGAGCCCGTCCCACCGGGCCTTCACCGCGCTCGACGCCGCCCGCGGCGACCCGGTCGACGTGTACGCCGAAGCGCGCGCCCCGCTGCTGCACCTGCCCACCTACGCCGCCACCGCAAGCCAAAGTAAATGCATCAACTTGCTCCCCTCTGGCTACGCTGTGGGCGTCCCGGCACAGCGTCGTCCCGGCGCCCAGCAAGCCCTTGCGTACAGGAGACCGGCAACATGGCAGAGCGTAAGCCCATCGAATCGTGGCTCACCGACATGGATGGGGTGCTGATGCACGAAGGCATTCCTGTGCCGGGAGCGGATGCCTTCATCAAGAAGCTGCGTGACTCCGGTCGGCCGTTCCTGGTCCTGACCAATAATTCGATCTATACGGCGCGGGACCTACACGCTCGGCTGAGCCGCATTGGTCTGGACGTGCCTGCGGAGAACATCTGGACTTCGGCTCTGGCTACCGCGAAGTTCCTGGATGACCAGCACCCTGGCGGCTCCGCCTATGTCATTGGTGAGGCCGGTCTGACGACGGCACTGCACGATGTCGGGTATGTCCTGACGGACACGGACCCGGATTTCGTGATCTTGGGTGAGCCTAGCACGCACAAAACGTGTTTGGGCCTGACCTGCGGAAACGTCGCTTCAGCGGTGTGTGAAGGGCTTGCGCTGGCCGCTTGAGCTAGTCAGCCCGCAGCGGCCAGAGCGCCCGCTGATCACACGAGGTCGACCAGGTCCGCGATCGAGTCCTTTACGTGGGTCGGCCGGTACGGGAAGCGGCTGACGTCATCCGCAGTGGCTGTCAGGCCGGTGAGCACCAGGAAGGTCTCCATCCCCGCTTCCAGCCCGGCGAGAATGTCGGTGTCCATCCGGTCGCCAATCATTGCGCTCGTCTCCGAGTGGGCTCCGATGGTGTTAAGCGCAGTCCGCATCATCAGAGGGTTTGGCTTGCCGATGAAGTACGGCTTCTTGCCGGTAGCCGCAGTGATTAGCGCAGCAACGGCCCCCGTGGCGGGAAGCGCCCCCTCAGCGGACGGGCCCGTCTCATCAGGGTTCGTGGCGATAAAGCGAGCGCCATCGTTGATAAGCCGCACCGCCTTGGTCATAGCCTCGAACGAATAGGTTCGAGTTTCGCCCAAGATCACAAAATCAGGTTCGGTATCCGTCAGGACATACCCCACCTCGTGCAGAGCTGTCGTCAGGCCGGCCTCACCGATGACATAGGCGGAGCCGCCAGGGTGCTGGTCGTCCAGGAACTTCGCCGTGGCCAGAGCCGAAGTCCAAATGTTCTCCGCGGGCACGTCCAGACCGATGCGGTTCAGCCGAGCGTGCAGATCGCGGGCGGTGTAGATCGAGTTGTTGGTCAGCACCAGGAACGGCCGACCAGAGTCGCGCAGCTTCTTGACGAAGGCATCCGCTCCCGGCACCGGAATGCCTTCGTGCATCAGCACCCCGTCCATGTCGGTCAGCCACGATTCGATGGGCTTACGCTCTGCCATGTTGCCGGTCTCCTGTACGCAAGGGCTTGCTGGGCGCCGGGACGACGCTGTGCCGCGACGCCCACAGCGTAGCCAGAGGGGAGCCGGTTAATTCATTCACCGTGGCTGCCGTGACGCCCGAACCCCGGCGCCAACGGCGCACGGCATCGGCGGCCCGAGGAGCTTGGCGGTCACCGCGATGACGCTGTGCCGAGGTTTTGAGCCCCGTGGCCAGTGAGCTGTCGGCAGACCGCCATGGCGGTCTGAGTGGCGTTCTCTCCGGTGAGCCGGACGTCGATGGCAGTGCCGCCGTCCTTGGTGAAGGCTCGGGCGCGGACGGCGTAGGTGGTGGCACGGTCGCTGCGGTTGGTGGTGCAGTAGCCAGCCAATGGCGCGTTGCAGAAGCCGCCCATCTGCCGAAGGATCGTACGTTCGGCCTCAGCTTCCGTCTCCGTGGTGGTGTCGTGAAGCCTGAAGATCTTCTTGCGCGTCTCCATGTCGTCCTCACGGGTTTGGAGGGCGATGATGGCCGCCCCGAGCGGAGGGCAGATGACTTCGGGGCTGATGCGTTCGGCGATCCGGTGGGTCAGTCCGAGGCGCTCCATGGAACATGTGGCCACGATGAGGCCGTCCACGTCGCTGTTGGTCTCGTCCAGGGATCGCAGGCGCTCGCTCACGGGGCCGCGCATGGGGGCGATCTCGATGTCCGGGCGGTGGATGCGGAGGGCGGCAGCGCGGCGGAGCGAGGAAGTCGCGATGACGGCGCCCTTGGGGAGCGTCGCCAAGCTGAGGCCGGCCTCATGGGTGACCAGGCAGTCCCGGATGTCGTCGCGCGGCAGATAGGCGGCCATGGTGAGGCTGGCAGTGTCGTGAGTGGGGGCGTCCTTGAGGCAGTGGACAGCGACGTCGATCTCACCGGAGAGGAGGGCGTTCTCGATCTCCTCGGAGAAGACGCCGTCCGCGTCCAGCGGGGCGCGATCCTTCTCGCGGTCGCCTCCCGCGTCGTAGAACGGGCGTAAGACGGTGGGTGTGGGGGAGAGGCGGGCCAGGATCGGAGCAGTTTGGACCAGGGACATGAGCGACGCGCGGGCGCCGATGCGCAGGGGCTCCATCAGGTTCTCCTTTGGTGACAATCTGTCGGAAACTGCATGGTTCTGGTGCAAGTACGATTGAGCGTCAACGAGCCTGTGTCAGCGAGGAGTTGACCCGAATGAGCGACCTAGTCCGAATCGGTTCCAGGGCGAGCAAGCTGGCGAAGACGCAGGTCACCGAGTGGCTTACGCCCCTCGCGGCGCAGTTCCCCGGCGTTCGGTTCAAGCGGGAGATCATCCTCGAAGGCGGTGACCAGGACCGCGTCACCCCCACCCTGGCTGAGGTAGCGAAGACTGCTGGCGGGTCTGCGTTCTCTACGAACCAGGAAGAGGCCCTGGTTACCGGGCGCGTCGACGTGATCGTGCATTCGCTGAAGGATCTCCCCACCTCCGTCTACGAGGCCACGGCCCTGCTCACAACCCCGGGCCCACGCGAGGACGTTCGAGATGTCCTGTGCGGAGCCACCCTCGACGGCCTGCCGCAGGGCGCCAGGGTGGGCACCGGAGCCCCGCGCCGAGTGGCCCAGCTCCTCGCGCTTCGCCCGGACCTGGAAGTCGTTCCGATCCGTGGCAACGTGCCGGGGCGGCTGGCCCGCACCAAAGGGCGAGACCGTCTGGACGCCGTTGTTCTCGCGGCAGCGGGATTGAACCGGCTCGGCCTGATGCCCGAGATCCACCAGGTGCTCGACCCTGCTGTCTTCCCGCCGTCTCCCGGGCAAGGCGCGCTCGGCATTCAGGTCCGCACCGGCTCCCCGGCCGCCCAGCTCCTGGCCGGAACCGGCGACATGCAGGTGGACGTGTGCGTGCGTGCCGAGCGCGCCTTGCTAGCTGAACTTCACGGGGGCTGCTCCGTTCCCGTGGGGGCATGGGGGAGGATCGGGCCGGACGGTCTGCTGCACCTGTCCGCCGCCGTCACGTCTCTGAACGGGGCGACGCAGGTCACCGCGGCCAGCGCCGGGCCGGTGGATGACCCAGAGAAGCTGGGTGCCTGCGTTGCCGCAGACCTTCTGGAGCAAGGCGCGGCCGGCATACTCGCCGAGATCAGGAAGCCCTGAGCTGGCGGGCGATGTCCAAGGCGCCGTATGTGATGACCCTGGTGGCGCCCGCTCGCTTGAGGACGGTGTACGCCTCGATCAGCCCCTTCATGTCCCGTTCGCCGTCGGGGCGACGATCGGTCAGGCGCAGGTACTCGCCGGACACGGAGAAGGGGACCAGGGGGACCGGGATCTTGTCCTTGAGGTGGACGAGGGTGTCGACGGTGTGAAGCGCGGGCTCGGTGAGAATCATGTCCGCACCCTCTTCCACCATCTCGCGTGTGACGTGGACGGCTTGGTCCGGATGCTGCGGGCTGATCTGGAAGGCCCGCGCGCCCGAGCGAGGAACCGCCGCCATGGTGGCGCGGTACCCCTCGTACAGGGATGACTCGAAGATCAGGTGGGGCATGATTGCCACGCGCTTGTGGCCTGCCGCGTCGAGCGCTTCACGTACGGTGCGCACGGAGCCGGGGATCATCGCGGCAGGGCCCACGATGTCCGCTCCGACGTCGGCTTGCATTACCGCCTGGGCCGCCAGGAGCTCGACGGTCTCCTCCAAGTCCATGTTGCCCCGCTCATCGGCGAGCCAGCATTCGCCGGAGTCGTTGTGTGAACATACGCACGTCTCCGTCATCACGAAGACGCTGGGCGCGGCCTTCTTCGCCGCCTGGATGGCGCGGGCCATCAGGCTGGTTGGAGACGTGCCCTGGGAGGCACGGGCGTCCCTGACCCTCGACCCAGCGAAGATCTTCACTGACTTCACGCCGAGGGATTCCAGGGCCGTGACGGCTCCCGGTACCTCCCGCACGGTCAGCGTGGGCATCGGCCGCGGCTCGGTGTCGTCGTCCTCGCGCATCAGGAAGACCATGGCCAGGTCGGCGGGGGTCAGTCCGGGGCCATCGAGGAACGTGCGAACGGCTAAGCGGTGTGCGGGCATTGCTCCTCCTGCAAGGTCAAAGGCGGTTGACTGCGTGGGGGCCTGGACCGCCCCGGCCAAATCGCTCATACCGCGGGGGATACGGATCAGAGTGTGGTGCTCACGGCCGGGGCAGGCGGTTTGTTGGGACTGGTGCGGCGTTACGCGATGAGCAGCAAGTAGCCGCCGAGTGACTTGGCGGCGTCGCCTTCGGCTCTGTTTTCGTCCGCGCTGTCGCCGTCGTCTTCGGTGGTGATCTTGGCGTGGCTTTCGGCCGCCTCGGTCTTCTCGGTCTCGGTGTCGATGGCGGCAGCCATCATGCGCTCCCTTTCTCTCGTCGGTCCCGGCCCTGCTGGGCTTGGGGAGTCGCCCGTCCGCCCCCTACAGCGGAGTGGGCATCCGCTATCGGTTGGGCTGCCGGCCGTGATGGGTACCGGTGCCCCAGGAAGTCCCTGCCGATGGCGGAAGTTCGATTCGGTCAGCCGGGCTTCCGCTACTTCTGGAGGAAGGTGCCGAGAGCCAGCGCGGACAACAGCCCCAGCACGGCCAGGTAGGTGTAGAGAGCGTGGACTACCGCAGGGGTCTGCTGGCGAATCACCTTCAGCGCGGCGAACCCCGTCTTGCCCTCGGCCTCCGCGCGGAATCCGAAGGCGGAGATCCGCAGGTACGCGCCTTCGGGGGGTGCATCGGCGCCGCCGATCTCCTCAGCAAAGGCGTCAGCGGCGTTATACGGCTCGAAGCGCCTCTGCATCGCGAGGTAGGCGCGGATGCGGCGGAGACTCCAGAAGCCCGGCATGGATGGATTTCCTTATCTCGATTGGTCCAGGCCCGCCCTCTCGCAGCGGAGAGGCGCGAGATCTCAGGGGAGGTCGATGACCGTGACCTTGCACAGTTCACGGATGAGCTGGGAGGCCAGCACGGCGGGCAGACGTTCGTCTCCGTACCGCAGCCAGGGGATCGAGCCGTAGGTCTTCCAGCCGTTTTCGGTCCACCGGTACTGAACCCCGGACACCCCCCAGAGGCGAGGCAGCTTGACGCGGAGCGGCACGAAGAGGTCAGCGTGCGGGCACTCCTCGACTGCCAACCGAGCGCACTCCACGCAAAGCGGAGGCATGTTCGTGAGTGAACCTTCCGGCCACGTCGGTGGGTCCTGCGGCGTCTGCCAGTCCAGGAAGAGCCAGCCGTCCTTGTTCCGGCTCGCGGGCTCTGAACACACCTGACACAGCAGGTCGTACATGGCCTCGCGCTGACGTTCGGTGTTCATGGAGTTGTAAATCGGCTTGCCCTTGCGGGAAGTGCGTTCAATGCGGGCCCAGAGGACCCCGGCTCGGTCGCGGTCGTCGGGCTGCATGTCCCTGTAGGCGAGACGCGGCGTCGGGGTGAACTCGATGGTCAGGTCGTCCAGAGAGCCGGCCTGCTCGTCGTCGTACGCAACGACAAAGGGCGTCACGGTCGGGCGCGCGAGTGTTCGCTTAGGCACTGCCAGCTTCTTCCGATTCCGCGAGGAGGCCGCGCCAACCCTCGCGCTGCCTCCTCTGTTCGATGGATTGGCGAACTGTCCTTGCCGACCCGTCCTGGCTGCCCGCCCTTCAAGAGGAGCGGCCAGGACGGGAGCCTGGCTACCCGGCCTTACGAACAGGCACGGGGCTGGCCGGGTCGTCGAGCCACACCTTGAAGTCCGGCCCGCCCCGGGTCGTGAGGCCGAAGCGGTCGAAGCCGGGGCGGCCCTGCTGGTGCCACCACCAGTAGGCGCCTTCGAGCTCCTCCCACAGCTTTCTGGGCCCGGCCTGGGCAACCTCGAACTCCGCGCGGCCCTTCACGTAGTCCGCGGAGGCCCAGCTCGTTACGCCCGTGTCGAAGAGCCACAAGCGGTACGAGTCGTCCTCGCCTTGGGTGACGCGACAGAAGAGATCCGGTACCTGCACGCCGATGGCGAACATGCAGATCCAATCGCCCACGTCGTCAGGTGACAGGTTCGTCTTCGACCTGACGGCGTCGAGGGGCCACTTCGCCGAGTCGAGGAACTGCTCCGTGAGGGGCAGGTCCTTCCGCTGCTGCCGGATGCGCATGAAAGCGGACGAGCTGATGAACTGCCCGCTTGCCACGCCTCCTTCATCTACGACGAGGCGAGCGACCGCCTCCCCGCCGTACACCGGCCCCCAGGGGGCCACGATGATCGCGTCGGGGTGTACTTGCCCGATCCACTGGCTCGGGATGTTTCCCACCGAGGCGGTCGCGATGATCCGGTCATACGGACTGCCCTTGCCGTAGCCGAGGCCGCCATCTCCGACGATCACCTGGGGGGCGAAGTCGGCGGCGTAGAGGCGCGTGCGGGCTTCCCCTGCCAGGGTGGTATCGATCTCGACGGTGACGACATTCTGGTCCCCGAGCCGGTGGGAGAGGAGAGCGGCGTTCCACCCGGTTCCAGTGCCGATTTCCAGGACTCGGTTCCCGGGCTCGACGCTGAGGGCGTTGAGCATCGAGAACACCATCGTGGGCATCGACGAAGAAGACGAGGGCGTCCTCCCCTTGCCCGGACCCGAGTACGTGCCGTCGTCCCACTGCGTCGTGATCGGGGCGTCCGTGTAGACCGCCCTCCACCACATCTCAGGGCTCTCCGAACGGAGTACACGGTCGTCCTGGCGGTTCATTCCGGCCCGGCCAGGCCAGATCGCGTCAGGAACGAACCGATCGCGCGGCACCGCCTTGAAGGCCGGCAGCCAGTCGGAAGACAGCACGCCCTTGTCGATGAGTTGCCGGGCCAGCTCGTCGGGGCCGACCTCGGTCGTCGTCTCGGTAGCCAACTTACTTACCGTCCGCAGGGCCCTGGCCGTCGTTGGTGTTACCGCCCTCGTCGGAGCCACCACCGCCGTGCTTGTTGCCGGAGTTGCTGTCGTCCTGCTGGCTTCCACCCTGGCCACTGCCTTGGCCTCCGCCGTGCTGCCCGCTCATGTCATTCTCCTCTGTGCGTTACAGATGACTTGGCTTGCGTCGTGCCGGTCCTGCTTACCCACCCCAGCGGCCCAGCCTGTCCTTCTTCGGGGCGGCTGAGGCGGGGACTTGCGCCCACCTCCACGAGGCTCCTTCACTTGGGCGGGGGAGCCGGAGGATCGAGTCATCTCGTGGAGGCGGGAGTCTCGGGGCGATCCTTGCTGACGAAGTAGGCCCAGATCATGTGCTCCAACTCCGCGAGGCACGAGGCGCACCCGTACATGGGCGCGTGCATCCCCTCGAACTGGGCTGGGCCGATCCAGATGACGGGAACGCTCGTGCGACGGCAGTAGAGCCAGCACATGCCAGTGATCCAGTTCCGCCCGTCTCCGGGTCGGGACGGTGCCGGCCTACTGGCCTCCGGGTAGACCGCCGCGCCGTTCATCACTCCCGCTGGCGGTGCGCTCGGCACTGGCATGGCGGGAACTTCACGGGATTCGCCATGATGGAGGGGTCGAGCGTGTCGGCCACGGCGGTGCGGGGTCTGATCTCCCGGTGCCGCCCGCTGGTGTTCCTCGTGTAGACCCGCAGCCACATACGGGACGGACGAGGCTCGTTGTCGGAGGCCGCTGTCGCGGGCGTAGTCGCCGCCCACGTCACGCCCGCTCCTCGATCCACTCTGCGAGCCGCGTGATCACGTCCGCCCTCGCACGCCCGAGTTCCACCATCGGCGTGTGGTCCACTGGATACGTGCCGCTGAGACTGGGGAGGGTGAAGCCTGCGTTCCCGAGCGCCTTCGCCAGCTTCTCGGCCGCGTCCTGGCCCGCGTCGAGTTCCGACCTGACCTTCTTCTCCGAGACGGTCTGTCCCACGGAGACCTCCCTCGTCGACTCGCTGTGTGTGACTAGCCAACTACGAGCGACCAAGATCAGTTCACACAAATCTTGCACAACGAGTCCCGCACGCGCTTCAGTTGAAGCTATGCGCACCGTTGACGTGGAAGAGTGAGGCCATGGAGAGCACGCCCGCCGCAGGTGAGAACATCGCGGTACTGCGCAAAGCGCGCGGCATCGGCCAAGCCAAGCTCGCGCGTGAAATGAGGATCACGGTCTCCTACCTGAGCAAGATCGAGACCGGCCTCCGCCCCGCCACGCCGCCGGTTGTGGCGGCTGCCGCAAAGGCGCTTCGCGTCACAACCGCGCGCATCAACGGACAGCCGTTCACTGATCCCTCCGAGCAATCCGACCTTCTCAACGATCTCCGAGGGGCCGTACGTCGGCATACGCTGCCGAAGGAGGACACCCCACCCCGCGAGGAGCTTGCCAGCGGACTTCAGACGGCAGCCAAGCTCCGCGCAGAGGCGAAGTACCTGGAACTTCTTCGGGAATTGCCCATGCTCCTCGGGCAGGCCACCGCGACGGCACTCGACGCTGGTGGCGACGCTGTGGCATGGGGCCAGGTCTCTGACCTGTATGGCGTTGCGTATGCGGTTGCGCATCGCCTTGGGCAGCCCGATCTCGCCGACATGATCGTGTCCCGTCAGCAGTGGGCGGCGCAGCGCACTTGGAACCCGGCCGCGGAAGCGGCGGCGGCGTGGAACGAGGCAGGCACGTACCAATCGGCCGGCGCGTACGACGACGGGCTCGCGATCGTCGAGCGCGCAATCAGCCAGTTCGAAGGTTCCCGTTCCAATGGGCCCGAGGCAGTCATAGTGCTCGGCTCACTTCACCTGCGGGGGGTTGTCCTGGCGTCTCGGCACGAGGACAAGAACGCCACCGAAGTACACCTTCAACACGCGAAGCGCTTGGCGTCGCAGTTCCCACAGGACAGGCTGCTTCACAATCTCACGTTCGGCCAGGGCAACACTGCCCTCTATGAGCTCGCGGCGCGCATCGAGCTGGAGCAGCCCAACAAGGCTGTCGAGATGGCAAATCCCATGGTCGGCCAGCCACCTGCCGGTCTTAAGCCGAATCGGGTCGGGCGGTTCTACATCGACTTGGCCCGCGCACGGCTGGCGACGAAGGACTTGCAGGGGGCCGAGGATGCGCTGAAGCTCGCCTTCCAGGTGGCGCCGCAGATGGCGGAGATTCATCCGATGAGCCGCGAAGTGCTCCGAGTGCTGTTCATCATGCACCAGCGCAGCCGCCCCGAACTGCTGGCCATGGCCAAGCGCACTGGTTTAGCAGCCTGACGTGATTCGCCCCGGCGCGTTCGCCAACGCACCGGGGCGGGTTCGAGAAGGAGTCAGACCGCGCTTTCGAGCGTCCAAGCCAGCCCAGCCTCCGCCGGGAGGCAGGCTAGCCGGGGCCTCCGACGTCCCGCCTGCTGGAGATGGCTGCCTGAGCGATCTTGGAGAGCGCCAGGGAGCGGTCGGCGTCGACAACGAGCCAGCCCTTCTCCAGAAGCCTCTGGAGCTGCGGTCGGACCTCGTCACCCAGCTCGTCCGCCAGGTCGTCGTCAGTCGGGGAGTCGCCGGCCTCATGCCGCTCAGCGACGCGGAGCACAAGGGTCTCCTCTTCCGCTGTGATGTTGAAGTCCATGAGGTGAAGGTAAGGGCAAAGGCCCGTGATCACCCCTCTACCGGACCCTATAATTCCGCGCATGGCACAGAAGATTGTCACCATCTACACAGACGACCTCACAGGCGAAGAGTCTGAAGAGGCGAAGACACATTCAATTGCGATCGACGGTATCGTTTATGAAATCGACCTGGGCCCGGACAGCTACGACAAGTTGATGGAAGCCGTAGGCCCCTTCATCGGGAAGGCACGGAAGGCCGGCCGGATCGGCAAGGGTGCGAAGCCGCGGGGCACGGGCAGCAGTGCCAGCGGTGACACCGCGAAGATCAGGGCCTGGGCGAAGGAGAACGGCTACGAGGTCAACGACCGCGGCCGAGTGCCAGCCGACATTCGTGAGGCGTTCCAGAAAGCCAGCAAGTAGCAATTCCCCCAAGGCCCCCTCTTCAGAGAGGGGGCCTTTTGTTGTCAGCAGGGGTATATAGAGAACCCCACACAGGTTATGTAGGTGTGATCGAGGCCAACTGGCGACGCCGCACCGCGGAATAGTGGCATAGTTCACTCAAATAATTCATTCCTTCACTGCGGAGAGTCCGTGATTCGACCGCGAAGCGGGCCCGCGCGGTTTCAGGGCGCCTCAGACGGCCCTTCAGGGCACATAGGCGGTTCCCTTGCGCACGCCGGCCGGGAGGCCGGCATGCAGCCACTGGGAAGTTTCATACCCGTACATGGTTTGAGGAAGGCACCCCCGGTGGGTCCTCATTGAGTGAATGAACGCATTACCCCCGTCATGTGTGGGATAGATCACGCGATTGATTCATTCATGAGGGATGCTCGGGAAGTCCCACGCACCACGAGAGGTGACCACTCCTCCGGTTGCAATGAGTGAATTATTCACCCTTCATGATCACGCACAGTAGAACTTCATACAGATTCGCGTGATCGTAATCACTCATTCGGCTATTGACTTAGCTGCTAGCGTCATGCAACGCGCGTCTTCCTATGAAACTTTAGGCCGCCTGGCCTCAAAGTCCTCGGAATCCAAAAGTTGATGTGCGAGGTGAACTCGCGTAATGTCTTCCATGTCGAAAGGCGCCGCCCCAAAGAGCCGCCCCGAGTACCACCCGCTGAGCGGTGATGCGGAAAGGGAGATCAGGCGAAAGGTGATCAGGTGCCACGACAGGAACGGCCCGCAGTGGCTGAACCCAGATCCACACGCACTAGTGATGAGTGCCTATGTGAGTCCGACTCAGGGCGATAGGCAGACCAGCTAGGAACAGACCATAGGTCTCGCCGTCCCAAACCAGGGAGGGAGGCACCCACGAAGGCCCGAAGTAATACCCACACCTAACGGTGTCAGGCGCTAGACGGAGTACCGGGAGTGGAGAGAGAACCGAGAGCGGGGAATGACCAACCCGCAATGGATAGGTCATGCAGTAAAGGACGACATGGCGCGTCCGGAGCCCAGCGTCAAAGCCTAGAGCGGCGATGCACGGGGTTGCCTTAAGTGTCTGAGTCCGGCGTCCTAGCCCCTCTGTAGGTGGGCTGTCAGTTCGAGTCTGGCCTAGGACACGACGGCGCCGAAAGGGCGCCGCCCCTACCTAAAAAGTTGATGTGCGATGTGATGGAGGTATGTCCATGGACACCATGACCCTGGTTGAGCAGTGCCGCGCGATCGTAAATGACGGCGGCCTAACCTTTTCCCCAATCCTTCCCACTCCTGTTGGCGGTTTCATGGTCAGCATTGCGGGAAGCGAGCGCACTGTCCCTATTGAATCCTTCGGGCCTGAAGTGCTGGCCGAATATATGGCCGACTATGCGTCCCACGTCGCCAGTCGGGGGCTGTTCTATGGCGCATGGATTGACGGTGGAATGGTCTACCTCGACCTTTCTATGAACGTCCAGGATCGCGCTGAAGCCATGGCCCTCGGTCGTCTTGAATCGCAGCTCGCCATATTTGATATCGCCAACAATGACGTTGTCTCTCTCTAGCGTTGAACTGCTTTGGCTGGGCCTGTGCTCCGGTACTGGCCTTTCCATGGCTGGTCAATGTGGCCAGTTGCGAGGAAAGGAAATTGTGTGCCCAAGCCCATCAAGTTGAAGGGGCATGAATTCTATGCCTTCGACCTTGACTCTGATGACTGGTCGACCCTTGCCGCGATGATTGTAATTCGACGCGAGTCGGCTTGGTATGCCCGCGAGATAGACCTTCTCGGGGCCGCTCTTCAGCGGATTATCGATGACGTGCGTACGCGACCCGACAGTGTGCGCCTGCTGGGCCAAGAGCTGTTCTATATCGGGCGCATGGATATCTCGGGTCACCGGTATAGCGGTGAGCTTGAGCGGATCATAAACAGACTTGTTTCGCAGGTCATAAAGGGTGGTGTCTAATCTTGGATTCCCTGCAAATGGCAAACGTGGTGCGACAGTCGGGCGGATCGCTGCACGGTTCGTGCCGAGACTGGACGGACGTGGAATTCTCTACCCTTCATAAGGGAATGGCATTCGTAGAAGTAATGGGATGGTTGGATGTGGCCCGCTTGCGCGACACCGTGACCGATCATCTGTCTCCCGTCGTATTTCAAATATCTAATGACGAGGTTGCCCGCTGGGGCTCTGACGAGCACATAGAGGAATACCTCTCGCGCAACTCCTGACGCGCTTTAGCCGGGCCCGGCACGACCGAGCCCGGCCATGGCCTGTCAGTCATGGCAGCAGGTAAAACCGCAGAACATTCCGAAGGGTTACACATAATGAGCATCTACGACGACGGCGCTGCCGAGACCAACAAGACCCGCGCTTACTGGGCCCTCGCGGCCATGGAAGCGTTCGGCGATCACACCGGCCAGCGGGAGTACTTCGACGGCACCCTGACCATCGCCCCGGAAGTCATCCGCGAAGTAGCCGGGGACCTGGTCGCCAACATTTTTCACCTGGCGCGCGTGAATGACCTCGACCCCGAATCGATCATTGCTGCGGCAGAAATGCACTTCGAGGAAGAAGTTCGCGAGGAGGCCGAGGAGGCCATCGAGAACGCAGCGGAAGAGGTCGTCGCTGAGGCGGCAACCGAGATCGCAATATCCGACGGAATCAGCCAGCTTGAAGACTTCCTGAAGGGGCAGGCAAAGTAATGGTGGATGAGTTCGGGCGGGTCCTGTGCAACGAATGCAAGATGGACCTTTGCGCCTATCCAGAGGACTACGAGGACGGCGGAAAGGGAACGCTGTGCGGTCACTGCTCGTGGGATGAGCACGTGTGCCCGGAAGAGCGGTTCGAGGCCATCATTCGCGGGGCCGTTAAGCGCATACGCAAGCACGAGGGCGATTGGCTGGCGACACTTCGCGAAGAGGTCCCGTCTTACGACCCACAGGAGAACTTGGCAGACGGCGGCCCGGAGACAGACCGAATGGACGAGGTACAGACGGACCAGGCTTTCGACGCCCAAGCCCTGCTACGTCAACTTCTGGAGGACTTCGAGGGGGTGGTGGCGTGAAGAAGGCAGACTCTTACTTTGTCGAGGAGCAACCAGACGGCAGCGTACGTGAATTCTGGGTGCGGGCGGGTGGCTATCTCCGGCACACGCTTGAGTTCCAGCAAGTCAGCGACGGGCTCGAACTCATCTGGGTCACCGACTCACCCGGGGGCGGAGCAGATATTGACTCACGAGCATCCATGGTGATCACCCACGCTGACGCACGGAAGATGATCGCCACACTCAGACACGTGATCAAGACGCAGCACTGACGCGCTTTGCCTCGGGCCGCCCGCCATCGGTGGGCGGCTCTTTGCATGGCCTGTCAGACCGGACAGCGCCACGAGAAAGGGAGACCCATGCCCAGAACACCCGGGACTGAGATGCGGCACGTGATCGCCGACACTGTCTTCACATTGACCGCCCCCAACCAGATATCGATCTGGTACCCGTGGCAACCCAAGTACGGCAACCCGGTACGTCCCCTCTTCTCGGCTACCTACTCAGCCGAGCACGACATGGGCGAGCGCTTCGACTTCGCAAGTACCGAGGAGTTCGCCGAGTTCTGCGAAGCCCACGCGTCGACGCACCCCTACCTCATCGAAGGCTCCAAGACCAACAACGAGGAGAAGTAACCCGCCATGCCAAAGATCACCATTCGTGCTGGGCAGTGGGAAGAGGACCGCAATCGAATTCGGGTCCGCATCTGGCACGAGGGCGAACAAGCGCCCTTCGTGGACATCGTCTTGGGCACGTGGCGCCAGCAGCTTTACAGGGAGATGCCTGCTATGACCCTCTGGTTCATCGCGGAAGAGAACGGCGTGGTTAACCCGCCGAAGATCTTTCGCAAGGACTACCACAACGACTACAACCCGTTCCTCTACGACCTGGTTGGGGAGGGGGAGAAGTGACCGGCTGGAGGTACGAAGTATGGGTCTGTAAGGACGGTTGGACGGACCCGGCTGCCCACGACGGGACGTGCGGCCTCTGGTCGTGCACTGCAATCCACTGGAACGGCCGATGGTTCAAGGCTTTTGAAGATGCGGTCCCGCACCCTCACGCGGTCGTGGAAGCGATACCCGTTGACATTGACCCGGGGTGGAAGCGGCACACCGTCTTTGAGCACATTCAGGGTGGCGGCTTGTGTAAGGGGTGCTGGGACCGGCATATCAACTCTCATAAGGAGCACGTGATTTCGGAGCCCATGGGCTGGTGCGTGCCGTGCGTCGATGCGCAGAAGCGGCGAGGCCCCCTGACCCGAACTCCCAATGGAGAGGAGTTCATGTGTGAGGACTGCCGCTCGGCGTTCCGGCGGAGCCACGAGCGGAACGCGTACGTGACCGGCCGAGACCCTGACTCTCGCCTCTACAGGCCCGTCCTGGACGTGGCGCGCGAGGACGCAGGAGAAGGGGAGCGGTAGTGGGCAAGGGCTCGACCAAGAGCGAAGTCCGGCACTTTCAGACGCTCGATGACGGGCGCATCGGGTGCTGGCTGGGGCACTGTGGCGCACCCGCAACGCGGTGGATCGACATGGAGCGGTACGGCATCCGCCGCTGGCTGAGTACGGCGTACTGCGACGGCCACGGCCACGACGATTTCAAGGATTCGCACCACACCTACCGCGTGCGACAGATCAAGGAAGGCAACAGCAAGTGACTACCTCAACCCGATGGATCGCCACCTTTGACGAGGAGGTAGGGCAGCTCGACATCTACAGCTCCAACGGCCCCGGGCCGATGTACACCTGGTGCCGACGCCAGGACCTGACCCACGCAATCCAGACGCTCATCCTGTGGAGCTGGGAACACCCCACCAACGGATGGCGCACCGCCCCGCAGTGGGATCGGTTGGGCGAGTCCAGCGTCATGGTGGCCGACGCTTGGCCGGTCCGGATCAGCGTGGAGGACCGATGAGCCGTATGAAGAGGTACGCCGAGGACGTGTGGGAGGTCCGGGAGACGGCCGGCCCGGCCGCGCTGCACGCCACTCCCCGGGCCTGCCTGAAGGCGATCTCGGAGACGTTCGAGCTGTGCGGAACGCTCGCCCAGCAGTACCACGACCCGCATGCCGTCGCGGCACGCTTGGTGCACGAGGCCGCCCTCTCCTACATGGCGGCAGTCCCCCGTGCGGCACGAGGGGCGGTGGCGGCCTGATGTGGAAGACGCTCGCGTCAGGGCTTCAGGTGAATCCGCTCGGACGCTGCGCGGCTGGCTTCTGCTCGGAGCCCGCGACCGTGGTCACCACCTTCGTCTCCCAGTACTCCACCGTCCCGCAGAACCCGCTCGGCTACTGCGCCGGGCACGTTGAGCGCCGGTTTGTGGACGACGAGACCTACGACCGGCGGCACCAGGACTACCCGGGCGTCGTCGGCAGCTCCGTCTACCGGCGGAGTGATTACGAGATCCGGGAGCCCAACGAAACCGAGGCGGCTGAACTCGCCTGGGAACAGGGCGCCGAGGAGCGGTGGAAGGCCGAAGGCCGGATCGGGGAATACCGCCGGATAGCCGAGCTGCACGCCGCTGACACCGTCGACGGGATGCTCGTGGACGCCTGGACAGCAGGGGCGTGCGTCGCCCTTCACGATGCCCTGAGCGAGAAGAACCGAGAACGCTGGCTCGCCATGACCGCAGCGCAGCAGTGCGACGTCGCCGTCCGGCTCACGATGGGCGGCCGGTGATGAGCGAGACCTACACCTACCACTGGGCCGTGTTGGAGTGGCCCGACGATGACAACCAGCCCCTTATCCAGGTGGTCAGGACCACCAAGGGACGGGACGCGGCAAGCGAGGCGGCGTGGGCGTGGGTGCACAAGAACCTTGCACCGGCCGCGCTCAAGCAGGTGAACGTCCGCTACCTCGGCCGGTCGGACACGCGAACCAAGTACTGACGCAAGTGAGTTGATAGTCGAGCAGCGGTAAGCAACAAGCACAACCAAACAGCACCACCGGACGAGCGGCCATCAACCGATGGGCCGCTTTCTTCATGCCCGCGAGGCGGGCGCCTTTGGTGAGGGCCAGGTCTTCGGATCTGGCCCTTCGCCATGGGTGACCAGCGAAAGGAGATGCACATGACCGCGCTCTGCATGGGATGCAAGGCCAAGGGCCAGGAGCAGGAAGCCGCGACGGTGATCGCGGTGGGGCACAAGGGGTGGGACCTGTGCCCGGAACACGCCGAGCGGTTCGGCGCCTACCTCGCCGACCTCTTCGGCACTGACGGCCTGGAGCCGACCGTTGAGGCACGGGGCAGCGTCGTCATCACGGGCACGATCCCCGGCTACGACGCCGACACGGCCCGGCGGGCGCTGGAGAACAGCGGGTACCGCATCGTCGGCCACGTCGAAGAGGACACCGCCCTGATCATCTGCGGCGTCCGCCCGGCCCCGCACAAGGTAAAGGAGGCGGAGGAGGCCGGTACACCGTGCCTGGATGCCACGCGGGCCGGCGCCTTCCGTGAGGCCGTGACCTCCGGCCAGTGGATCGGCAAGGACTCGTTCCCGACGGTGGCGCAGAAGAAGACGGCCGAGGACGTACAGGCCCAGGTGGAGGCCGAGGAGAAGTGGCGGCTGGAGAAGAACCGCCGCCTGTCCGAGTCCAGCGTCCGATGGTCCGAGGAGCGTCGGGAGAAGGAGCAGCAGGAAATCCGGCGCATCGTCAAGCAGTCCCAGCCGCCACGGCTGAGCGAGCCCCAGGAGATCCGGGCCTGGGCCAAGGCGGAGGGGTTCAAGATCAGTGACAAGGGCGCCATCCCCAGCTCCGTCCGGGAGGCGTACCGCCACGCACACGCCGGTCAGGAAGCCCTCGCCATGGACGCGGCCTCGTGACCGATCCGCAGCACATGGGCACCTGCGCCGTCTGTTGCGAAGACCTGGAGGAACTGGCTGAGGAGGGCATCCCCTGCGGCGACTGCCCCGTCTGCGGCTACCTCGTCTGTGAGAACTGCGAGGCCGGATACGACCCCACCACCGGCCAGTTCGTCTGCCCCGACCACGCGAGCGACCGCCGGGCCGCTCACTGCACCGAATAAGAGGACCACCATGTTCGACACCATGAAGTACGGGCCCATCGGGGACGCGGTCGAAGCGATCATGCCCCAAACAGAGGCCGACCCCATCGGCATCTACGCCTCGACCCTCAGCCTGTTCTCCGCAGCGATCAACGGGTTCGTCCGCACCGACGAGGGCCGGCCCGTCTGCATCTGGACCGTACTGGCCGGCCGCTCCGGCATCGGGTGCAAGGGCACCGCTTACCGTGCCTCGCGGGCCCTCCTGGGCCCGCAGTTCGAGGGCTTCCTCTCCACGCGAGTCTTGAACGGCATATCGTCCGGTCCTTCCTTGGTCGGCAACCTGTACGGCATCGAGCTTGCCTCGATGGGCAGTGAAGGAGGCCCGGACGGGCGGGCGTGCATCGTGGAAGAGGAGTGGGCGGAGGTCCTGAAGCGCGCCAAGCGCTGCCCGACCTTCGACCAGAAGCTCCGCACGGCCTGGGACGGCAACGAGATCTCCAACCGCACCAAGGGCAAGGACGGGACCGGCGAAGTCCAAAAGGTCGAAGCACCCCTGCTCGGCTTCACCGTCCACGTGACCCCCGGCGAGTGGGCCAAGTACGTCAGCAGCAGCGCAGCCCTCGGCGGCTCCTACAACCGTCTGCTCCCCGTCCTGGTCGAGCAGAGCAAGATGCTGCCGTACGGCAAGCGCGCCCCGATCCGCGCGGATAAGCGCCTGGCTGAGGCGTACAAGTGGGCGAAGGACAAGCCTCGCGAGATTGCGCTCGCCAAGGAGGCGCACAAGGCGTACGACGAGATCCGGGCCTACATGATCGGCAAGATGGCCGGGACCCCGGAACACGTCGGCGTGTACTTCGAGCGCACCGCGGAGCAGGTGTTCCGGGTTGCCGCCGTCCTTGCGGCCTCGGAGATGAAGACGCGGATCTCGAAGAAGGCCCTCATGGCGGCCTGGGCCTTCGTCCAGTACTCGATCAACTCGGTGGAGAAGCTGGTCACCGAGAACCACAGCGGCACCCAGAGCAAGGTGAAGAGCCTCCCGGACGTGATCCGCGAAACGCTCAAGCGCCACGGCGGCGAGGCAACCTCCACCCTGCTGCTGCGGTCCCTCCAGGCCCGCACGAATGCCCAGGGGCTCCGCGAGACGGTGGACCAGCTCGATGACGTCGAGTACTTCCGGGGCAAGTCTTCGACTGCGGGGCCGAAGCCGATCATCTACCGGCTGCTGGCGGACGGCGCGGAGAAGAAGCCGACCGAGCGGGAGGAGGCGCCGGTGCTCACCCTGGTCGAATCGCCCAAGGCTGCCCCGGTTGCCAAGGAGGAACCGGCCGCGAAGACGGTCGTCATCCCGCAGCCCAGGCAGGTGCCAGCCCCGAGTAATCCGTTCGCCGCTTGCCTGTGAGGCACCAGCTCCGCAGGCGGCCGGAAGGCCGGCACCAGTGTCGTTCGTGTCGAGCCGCCTTCCTCACCAGGGAGGCGGCCGACCGCTCCAGCTTCCCGTGCCCCGGCTACCCGCTGGTGCACGGGCTGCTGGGGCGACGAGAACACATCGTCTATCCCACCTGGTCACGGCTGCGGGGCTGCGAGGCATGGGGATGCCCAGACCCGGACCCCACGCACGCCTTCCACGGCCCTGACCCCCTCTGCGACGAAGGAACTTGTCGCATCTGCCTCCATGACTGCGACTGCGACGTATGCGAGATGCGTGTGCAGGCGCCTGGCCTTTGCGTGCTCGTGGACAGCCGCGAACCCGAGATTCCGAAGGAGATGAATGAATTGATCTATGAAGAGGTGCCGGTTTCCTGTGCCAAGCAGGGGGCCCGAGTGCGGGCCAAGGGCAAGGACACGCGCGGGTACACCAAGACCTTGGAGGGCACGCTGCTGCGGGCGCCCAAAGACACCCGAGCGCAGCGCGACGGGCGGTCGGTGAAGGTCTGGCGGATCTACGTCGGGCAGCCGGGCGAGCGGCCCTGTAACCAGAACACCCTGGCGTTGCTCCCGGAGGAGACGCTGGAACAAGAGGCCCCCGAGGCGGATGTCGAGGAGACCTTGCACTTCAAGCTGAACGAAGCAGGAATCGGGGAGCTGGCGGCGGGGTACCGCATCCGGGCCACAGGCCGTGAGCCGCGGGGCCGCACCGTTACCCGAGAAGGCGTCCTGCTGGCCGATCCCCAGCGGGACAACACCCGGTGGGACGGGGAACCAGTGGAGGTGTGGAGGCTGCACCTTGGCCAGCCCGGTGAGGAGGCTGCGCACCGCCACCTGCTGACCGTGCGCCTGGATGACACGGTGGAGATCATCAACGAGCCCGACCCTGCACCAGCCCACGAGGAAGACAGCTCCAGCACGGCCAGCGAACCCGAGCCGGTCCCCGTGTCAGCGCCTGTCGTTACCCTTCCGGTGAAGGGCCACAGCCTGGGGAAGCCGATCCGCCACGTAGTCACGAATGAGGTCGTGGGGTATCTGCGCGAACCTTGCGACGGTGAGTCCTGGAAGTGGACTCCGATCGAGAAAGCAGAGCAGCGATGAGCAGCGACACCAGCGACGTCAAGAAGATCGCCGAGCAGTGGGCCCGGGACTTCGCAGGCGCCGCCGACGTGGAGTACGTGCCGCTCGTACAGGTGGACACGGACGGCGAGCTGACCACGTTGTCCTACTTCTTTGAGCGGATGAGTGAATTTTCGGCCTGCAAGGTCGCCATGCGGCTGATCAGGCACGGCAACAACGTCGAGCTGCGGGTGCATGCCGACAACTGGATCGTCCTCGAAGTGAATCTCCCCACCAGCACGTTCGCGCTGGCTCAGGGGGCCGAGGGCCAGGGGAACGAAGCATGATCCAGAAGTTCGACCTGGTATGCCTCAACGCCCATCATGGCGGCTGCGCCGGTGAGATCATCTTCCGTGAGCCCCTGACAGGACGGGGGTCGGCAGTCCCGAGGTGCGACCACCACCAAGCGCTGGCGGTCGAGAGGGCCGAGAAGCAGCGCCCGGCGTGACACCGAACGCCATGCCACAGAAGCGGCCAGCACGATTCGTGCAGGGCCGCTTTTCTGCTCTTGCGAGCAGGTGGAACCGAATGGCAGAGGGGGAGGCCAAACCGGCTAGTGCCGCATCAGGCAACGTTCGCCTTGGGCTTTGGTGATCGTCACGGCGTATGGACGAGCGGGGTCAACTGCACGCCGAGCTGATGTTCTGGCTCGGCGTGCGGGACACCGTCCGCCCCCAGGAACAGGTAGAAGTACTGCGTCGTCAACGGCCTCGACGTCGAGGTCCCGCCCGCGGTGGAGCCGCTCAGGGCCCCAGCAGAGTAGAAGTGCGGCAGCCACTTGGGGCCCACGATCGCTTCCATCCAGGCCCGTGCCTCCCCCGGGTCGACTGCCTGGCGAGTGCCGAGCTGCTTGTGCCGCGCGGCGACCGACAGTGTCAGCACAACCCCTTCCCGGCCAGGATGCTCCAGGAGTACGGCCTGGTCGATGATGTCCCCGACGATAGTGAGGACAGCATGCCGGTCGGTCACCGAGCGCACCGGTCCGAAACGGTGCGGCACCGTCTTTTTTTCCGCCCGCAACTGATCCAGCACGTCTTTGGGCAGTACGGAGGCCAGGCCGCTATCGGCCGGCTCCGTAGAGAACAGGTTCCGGCGAAAGCGCCGCAGCTCTTCCTCCTGCTTACGCAATACAGTACGAATATCCACACACATGCTACCTACGGTACAAGCCGTCCTAATGCGCATGGAACCACCCGGCTGCTCCTCTACCGGTATCGGGCATGCCAACCACGAGGAGCGGACAGCATGATCTGCGGCTGCATCGCTTAGACGGTGTCCTATGTGGGATTCCTGGGTAGGACTGTCCAACATGGGTCAGGGGACGTGGAGTTGGATTGTTCCGGACGGGCTGTGGGAGATCGCGAGGCCTCTCATCCCGCCGTCGAGGGTGCGGCCGCAGGGTGGCGGGACGCAGGACACGCCTGATGAGACGTTGTTCGCGGCGATTGTCTATGTGCTGGTCAGCGGGTGTTCGTGGCGGGCTCTGCCGCCGTGTTTCGGGGTGTCGAAGTCGACGGTGCACCGCCGGTTCATGATCTGGTCGAGAGCCGGTGTCTGGGGTCGTCTCCATGAAGCGGTGGTGCACCGTCTCGACGACGCCGGCCTCGTCGACGTCTCGCGCGTCGTGCTGGACTCGGCGCACGTGCGGGCTAAAAAGGGGGCGAACACACAGGTCCGAGCCCCGTGGACCGGGGTAAGCCGGGTTCCAAGATGCACGTCCTGTCGGACGCGAACGGACTGCCCCTGGTCGTCGGCCTCTCCGCCGCGAACGTCCACGACAGCCTCGCCCTGAAGCCCATGATCCTGGGTCACCAAACGCGACACGACCCCCACCGCGGCCGCTACTTCAAACCCCAGCGGCTCCACGCGGACAAAGCCTACGACGTACCCCACCTGCGGAAATGGTTATGGGGCAAGCACATCGGCGTCCGCATCGCACGCAAGGGCGTCGAGTCCAGCGAACGACTCGGACGCCGCAGGTGGGTGATCGAGCGGACCATGTCGTGGCTGACCGGCTACCGCCGGCTCAGCCCACGCTACGAACGCCAACCCGCCAACTACCTGGCCTTCCTCGGCCTCGCCGCAGCCATCTGCTGCTACAAACGGCTCGTCCGACTCACCACATAGGACACCGTCTTAGTGGTGCAGCGCTGGCTCGTGAAACACGAAAGGCCCCCGGCCGTCCCCTCGCGGGACGGCCGGGGGCTTTCCTTTTTGACTGTCGGATGACATGGGCACGCCCGCAATGATTCATTCATTCACGGCCGGGCTGGGCCTCCCTTATCGTGCGAGGCTGGACTCGCTCTCTTGCTGGGCGAGCTGCATGTGTATCGCAGCCAGCTCGTCGTAGGGCGACGTCTTGTGCAGGGCCTCGCTGGTCTTGCTGTTCTCGACGCGCTGCGCCATTTCGCCAGCACCGAGCAGGGCGCCGACGACGGCGGCCAGGCCGTACCAGTCGATGCCGGGCCATCGGGCAACCAGCAGGGGAACGAGCGCCGCCAGTGCGGCCAGGATGCGGACGGAGTGGGTACGCAGGAATTCCATGGTGCTCCTTACTTGGCCTGGTGGCCGGGGTCAGAGGTCTGGGAGGCCGTGGCAGCGGGGACCGCCGGGACAGTCGGGGTCACCGGGGTGGCCGGGGCTGTGGACGGCTTCGGGGGATCGCTCGGCTTGTCCGGATTCGGCACGTCGGCCGGCTTGGTGATCGGCCGCGGAATCGGCTTCTTGGTGCCGCAGCAGTCACAGGAGCACTGGCACTTGACGATCACGGTCACCGGCTTCTCGGACTCATGCGCCTTCGGCTTCGCCACAGGGGCCGGGGCGATCGGCTTGGGTGCCGCATGCCGCGGGCCGGCGGCCGTGGGTGCTGTCACCTTCGGCGCCGGGCCCTTGACCCGGATCTGCTGGCCGACCTGGATGACGTTGGGGTCCGTGATCGCGGGGTTGCGGGCCAGAAGCGCGGTCAGGGACTGCCCGAAGGAGCGGGCGATGCCGCTGAGGCTGTCGCCTTTCTGCACGGTGTAGAAGTCGCCGGTCGTGGCCGGTGTGGTCGGCTTGCTCGGTTCGGGCGTCGGCTTCACCGGGGGAACAGTCGGCTTGGGCGGCGGTGTCGGCGCGACCGGAACAGTAATCTCCTGGCCCTCGTCCACACGGTCCGGGGTCTTGATCTGAGGGTTGGCTGCCAGGAGGGCGGCGAGCGAGACACCCAGCAGGGCCGCGATGCCGCTCAGCGTCTGCCCCTTCTTGATCTTGTACTTGCCCGTGGAGCCGCCCGAGCTGGTGGCCGGCGCCGACGCGGTGGCCGCGTAGGTGTAGCCGGACAGGCCCTTCTTCGACGGGTCCGCGGTGGTGATGCCTTCCGCGTAGGCGGGGTAGCCATAGCCGTGGACATAGGCGTCGCGGCGGAGCCGCTGGCGCTTCATGACCTTGTTGCCGTTGGCGTCGTTGGTGAGGCTGGTGTTGCCTTCCACGCAGTAGATCCAGTCGCGGTCAAAGGCGTAGCAGATGCCGGTGTGCGTGCTGCCCGACGTCCCGTAGATCACCTGTGCGCCGATGGCGGGGTAGTCACTCCAGCGCGAGCGCTGCTTGAACCAGTTCATCGCGGACCAGACGGAAGCGGTGCGCGGGAAAAGGTCGGCCACGCCTGCCTTCATTGCAACCCAGGAGACCCAAGTCGCGCACCACGGCTGATAGTTGCTCCACTCAAGACCCGGGACCTGGCCGCTGTACTTCTGGTGGCCGGAGGGGCGTTCGCCCGGGGCCCGCTGCGCCTGATAGCCGACCTCCCCGAAGGCTATGGAGAGA
This sequence comes from Streptomyces sp. NPDC050485, assembly GCF_044458185.1. Lineage (NCBI taxonomy): Bacteria > Bacillati > Actinomycetota > Actinomycetes > Kitasatosporales > Streptomycetaceae > Streptomyces > Streptomyces sp. NPDC050485. Next base: position 607,853 of record NZ_JBITHR010000001.1, read on the forward strand.
ACGTTGGAAACCTGACTCATGGCGCCTCCAAAAGGGCATGAAAAAGGGCTGGCCGAAGCCAGCCCGCGATTAATTAATTACTTCAGGTCAGTTGCTGCGATGCAGCGCGGCAAGCCGTGAAGGATCGAGGGACGTCAGCACCTCGATGAGCCGCTGATTTTCACGCTCGATGCTCGTGAGCCGCTGTTTGATCTCGGTGAGGTCATCCTGAAGCCGGTCGGCCCGAGCCTTCTGCGCCTCGGCCTCCCCCTTCCAGACCTCAGATGTTTTCGCCTCGTTCGTGGCGCGCAACACCACGTAGCCACCGAGCACGGTGGCAGCAATACCCACCAGCCCAAAGGCGTTGAGAATCATCGTCGTACTGGTCATTCGCCAAGCCCCTTCGAATCCGGGGCTATTTGAATGGCGCTGAACGCGTTCATCGACCAGCTCTTGTTCTCAGAGGTCGCCTTGGTCCAAGTGCCCCCGTACCCGGCCGCTGTGGCGTAGAGCAGGTCACCTTCCGCGAGGTGGGCCAGGCCCGAAGTGCTTACGCTCAGGTAGCTGCCGATGATCTTCGTGTTGTTCAGCGACTTCAGGAGCGGAGTGCTCCCGCTTCCATCGCGCCCCGAGGAGCACACCAGAGCGTCAACCATGGCGGTCTTCTTGCCATCCATGGTGGCCGGCGGGCGGAAGGTCAAGTTGGCGCTGAGGAAATATGTCCCCGAGGCCGGGCACCTGAATCTCTTCATGTCCGCAGAGGTCCAACCTTGGCGCTCGAAGTCCCAGAGGTCCCACTTGAGTTCCACTCGGCTGGTGAACTCATCGGTGGACTCCAGCCCCTTGGCTCTGAAAGCGCTCGGGGTGACGAGTCTGCTGTTGTTCTCATAAACGTATGGGTTGAGTTCCGCGGCCGACACGAGCTGTCGGGAGGGCCACGAGGGGTATGTGAGCAATTAGCCTCCCATGTAGGTCGCCCCCAGGTTGAATATTCGGCCGTCTCCGGTGCCGTTGGTCCAGCGAGTGTCGGCACCCCAGCCGTAGAAGCGGACGTTGAGGTTTTCCTCGGCCTTGAGGTACACAAGTTCGTTGACCGCGACCGAGCAGTCCATGTTGATTCGTGTGGTGCTGTTCTGTGCGAGAACCTTGGCGTCGCCACTGTTTCCGTGGATCTTGAACTGGAATCCGTAAGAGGCTGTGTCCACGCCGCTGGTGTGCTGCACGGCGCCGAAGAATGTGACCAGGTACAGGCCGGAGTAGGGGATCTTGATTGCCGTTCTCTCGGCGTAGCCGTCAGCGAGCCTCTGGAGTGCAAACCCAGGGTCGTTGGCGTACATGGTCTTCCACGAGAGGGCCACCCTCTCCTGGCCGGACGCAACGTTGAACGAAGTGTCACGTGCGAGGAACCTTGGGCGGTTCTCCAAGTGGATGAATGCGTCGAAGGTCTGGCAGTTCATCGTGTCCACGCTGACGTAACTGCCGTCAGACCACCGTGCAAGCGCCGGAGGCGGGGCGGCGGACTGCGTCCAGCCGTTGACGCTCGGGGCGAGCATGAAGGCATTCAGGTTGGCGTCGAAGTCTGCCGCTGCGATCCACCAGATTCCGGAAGCGCCAGAGTCCAAGTACACCTGGGCCTTCACGAAGGACCCCTTCGTGAAGTATTCGGTGACGCTCACCTGGATCGTGGTGTAGTTGGAGGCCATTTGATGCTGAAAGGTGGTATGCCCGATGGCGCCTGATACGCCCTGTCCGCTCGCGCCGTCGACATAGAGGTAGGCGTTCAAGTTCTCGCCGACCCCCCGCACCGTGTTGCCGTGTACAGAGGCGTTGAAGGTGACGTGGTAGACGCCATCCTCCGGGATTTTGAAGCGGGTGCTGTCAGGGGTGGTGAAGCCGTTGACGTAGATGCGTTTGGAGTCCCACAGGACATCCCGCTTCTGGCCCGCGTAGAGGGCCTGTCCCGATATGCCAGAGCTGGTGACGACTCCCCGCGTCGAGGCGTAGGGCATGTTTGCGTAGTACTTCTGCGGTGCGGTCACCCGCTCGTTCATGAGGTCTGGGCCCGGAACCTCACGGGCCGACCACCGCTTGAGTGCGGGTTTAGGGATGGTTCACCTCACTGAAGGTAGGTTGTCTTACCGAGCACGGACGCGGCGGCGTCGCCGAGAATCCAGGTCGGCTTCCCGTCACTCCTGCCGGGGATGGTCACCAGGTACATGGCCGCGGCGTCCACCTTGGTGTTGAGCTGGAGGGCCCCGAGCGATGCGCCGGCCCCTGGGGTGTCAGCCGTGAAGGCGCTGATCTCGTACGAGCCGAACCGGCCCACGACCGCTTCACGCGGAAGAACCCCCTCGGGCCACGCGTAGCTGGACACCTGACGGGACACCGCGAGCGCCACGAAGACGCTCGTGTAGTCCTTGGACGGCATGAGGGGGACCTTGTTCACGTCCTTGTGGAGCTGCATGTCGCTCACGGGTGTCACGGACTGATTGGAGACGTCGCCGTTGCGGTAGAGCAGGTTCATACAGGCAGCCTGGGGGGAGCCGCCGAGGTCCCACACGACATCGCCTTCCTGGCCGGTGTACGGCCAGCAGACAACCGCGAAGGACATCTCGTCAGTGGACGGTGAGATGACCTGGGGAAGGTGGCCAGCAGGGGAGGCGAGCTTGGCGAAGCCCTTCATGTTCGCGCAGATCGAGACGACGAAGTCGTTGACGCGAACTCCGGCCGGGACGGGAAGCCCGGCGTAGCGGGTGTCCTTGTAGTTTCCCTTGTTTGAGCCGACGAACGCAGCGAATTCGCGGGCCGGCGGGGCGGAGGACACCCACCCCTGCCCGTCCCAGTACTGGCCCCGGGGAACGCTTGCCGTCCATTCCGTTCCGGTCCAGTAGTTGACCTTCGGGGCACCCCAGGCGGCGCCGTCCCAGACTCTCCAGACGTTAGCCATACTGCAACCACACATCCCCGGGCTTGAGTTGGCTGGTAGGTGGCAGAGCGGAAGCAGGCCCGGAGTACACGCGGGCAGATCCAACGTTCGGGGCGATCACATTGCCGTCCGCCTGGAGAGACCCGGTGATCAGGACGTTGCCGGACCTGCGTACGCGGAAGACAGAGGTCGCTCCATCCGCGCCGCCCTGGACGTTGATGGCGTTGGTGGTCTCGCTGGTGTTCTTCGTGAGGACGACCAGGCCGGTGTTGTTGGTGAACGGCTGGATGTAGAGGGTTCCGTTGCTCTTGAGCTGTGTGCCCACCTCGCCCGCACGGTTCATGCGGAGCACGTCGTTGGTGCCGCTTGCGGCCTCGACGTTGAGCCACGCATCGCCTGGGACGGTTGCGACGTCGTTCTTGCCGGTGCGCCCCACAGCGGCATCGAACTTACGGTCCGTGTATTCGCGGTCCTTGTGCGGGTCAACGTCCGTGGTGAGGTGCTTGGCCAGCCGAGAGGACAGGCTCATCTGGATCAGCTCGACCCGCTTCGCCACCGTGCCGGCCTTCGCCCAAAGGCGCTCCACTCCGGGAGGGCCGAGGAAGGGGAGGATGTAGCCGTACTCGTCGGCTGTGAGAGTGCTCTGCTCGATCTGGCTGCCGTTCTCGACGTCCACCAGGTCCATAACCCGGTTCGCGGTGTCGGTGGGGCCGTCCCAGATGGTGACCGGAGCACCAGCTACTCGTCCGCCGTCCACGTCTTCGGCAACGTCGGCGGTGCCGCCGCCAAACAGGTACCTTTCCATCGGTGGCTCCTTACTCGTTGTAGGCGTTGGTCTCGTAGACGCCGGAGACAACGATCGAAGTCTGAGACGGGAAAACCGTCAGGTAGTCCAGGCCCTCGCTCAGGTAGTTCTGGCTCGGGTACGTCATGCGCACGGTCTTGCCCTTGTTGCCGCCGTTGGCCATTCCGGTGATCGCCACGAAGTTGGGCATCCCACCCCGGTAGCCGCCGTTGAGCATGTAGCCCGCGAACGACTGGCCGATCACGCCGTTGAGGTTCTGGGGCAGCGTGAAGCTGAGGGCACCTTCCTTCGCGCGGATGTCCGTGGTGGACGAATTGTTGAAGTCGATCGAGAACCACACCAGATTGGGGGCTGCCCAGCGCCAACGCCCCCGCAGGTTCAGGCCCTTGGGGAGGCTAGCGGCGTTGATCAGGTCTGGTGCGTAGTTCCAAGACTTGCCCAGGGTGCGGGCGGTAGCCACGCCGTCGCGCCCCTTGTAGATCTCCTCCTGGACGTGCCGCGCGTCGCTGTCGAGATCGAGGGCGAAGGTCCCCTGAGGGAGGAACCGGGTGGAGTCCGCGGCCCACCAGGGGAAGGCCACGTGGGTCGGCGCATCGAAGGGGGCCCGGTCATAGAGCTGGGGGGTGCCGTTGTTCCTCGGGACGAAGACCTCCCAGATCACCATCTCCCACTGCTGGCCGGCCTCATGGAGCGGTTGAGGCGGAACGGGGTTCGAGGAGGGCTGGCTCTGCCGGACATCCATGTTCACCGAGCCCTTGGTGTGGTCGACCCGAATGACGACCACGTCCCTACGGTCCTTGCCTTTGTCGAAGTTCGGGCCGATCTCGAACTGACGGGTGCCGTCGAGCTTGTAGTAAAAGCCGCCCACCCAGGCTTCGCCCGCCCGAATCTCCAGAGTCCTCGTGTTCGGGAGGATCTTTGCGTAGAAGGGGAGCGTCGTCGCGTCGGGGGAGGCAGCGGTAATGCGCGTCGCCACGCGATCCCCGCCCCACATCGTGGCCATCTTCTGCCAGTCCACCTGACTGACGGCCTGTCGTCCTCCCTCTCCGCCGTCCTTCTCGAACGGGAAACTAATCTCCGCCACGGTTCACATCCTTGCTTCCAACTTGCGCAGTTTCTCTCGCATTTCGGATACGTGCTTGTACAAGTTCAACGGTTCACCGGTCCCCTGTTCACCGATTTTCGGCACGACCGTTTCCGTACGGCCCCCGTCTTCGACGGTGATGTTGACCTCGCGGACGATGTCCTCGTAGACCTCGCCCTCAATGTCCACGGACACCTTGTCGCCGACGAAATAGTCAATTCCAAAGCGGCATTGGGGTGTCTCGATGGGGTAGATCTGAAAGTTGCCGTTCTTCTCTGACTCTTTCAATACGGCGTCAGCGGCCGTCTTCATCGCGTCCTGGTAGATCTTCAGGGCAGCGGCTTCGTCCTTGGCCCCGGGCGGCAGCGTGAAGCCGCCGTCCTTGGGCTTGTTGAGGACCGGCTTTCCGGCTGCGTCGGTCTTGAGGGGGATGTCGCGGCGGTCGATGAACTGCTCGCTGATCAGGCCCCATTCACGCTCGTCGTCGGTTAGCCCGTCGGGGCCGTAGCCCGTCTCCGGGTACTGGCGGATGAATCGGTCTTTGCCCTCACCCTGCGCTGCGACGATGGCGCGGGTCACGCGAGGCGCTGTCAGCGTGGCGACGTACTCGCGGAGGTTCCCCAGCTCGGGGGAGAAGCGCACACTGTTGGTCTTGTCCTGCGGGAGGAACGTGGTGAGCTTGATCTTCTTGTCATCGGGGTGCCACAGGAAGCGGTAGCCGATGCCGCCTTCCTTGGTCCACTTTTCGGCGAGCGCTCCAAGGTTGTCGTAGCGGACCGTGCCGGCCACCTTGGCGCCGATCTTCGGCGCGACTCCCGGCTGATCGCCGACCGGGGGTGGGACCAGGGTGACGCCGGGGGCCTTTCGGCCTGCCAGTCCGCGGGCGCCGAAGGCGAGGTCCATCTCGACCCAGAGGGCCTGGCCGGCCTCTTCGCCGATCGGGCGGGCGTCCCGGTCGCGGTCCTTCCACTGCTCGTTCGCGGGGTAGGTGGTCATCCCGTCCGTGCCCCAGTTCTTAACGCCGGGGAAGGCGAGGTATTGGTAGGGGAGCTTGTTGTCGCACTTGCCGCCGACGTACACCGAGCCCTGGCCCGTGTGCTGCTCGACGGTCCAGTACTTCTGGAACTGCTCGATCTGGCCCGAGAAGATCGGCTCGTCATCGCGACCGTCCAGCCAGACGGCGATCCCCCCGCCCTTCTCCAACAACTTTGCCTGCCGCGTCTTGTCCTTGACGAGAAGCTGCCAGGTGCCCTGCTGGTTGTAGCGGATGATCAGATCCAGCTTGATCCAGGTGTCCAGCTCGCCGACCCGATGAATGAGGCCGTCCTCGTCGGGGCGGCCACGGACCTCTATTCGGTATCCCAAAGCACCTCCTAGTAGGTCTCGTAGCGGGGGGCGATCGTCATGCGCAGCGTCGCGTTCGCGCTGCCGGGCACCAGCTCTATGCCGATCTGCGATCTGCCCGAGGGAAGGGGCCACAGGGACGGTGACTTGCCGAGCAGGGGCCAGTAGTTCTTGCCCTTGCCGTCCAGCAAGGTCTTGTGGCCGGGGCGTGTGTCGATCTTCAGAGTGGTGCCGCCCGGTACGGCGTCCTGAGCTGTGCCGTCGATGCCGAACGACCGCTCACCGCAGGTGAATCGGAACCGACGCACGGGCCCCGTGACCTCCCACACGGGCCAGGCGTCCACGTCGCCGGGGTTGGTCACGGGGAAGTCTTCCCGTGACACGAGCCCCTGGCTGATCGAGAGGGGGAAAAGGGACTTCGCGGGCTTCAGGAACGAGGCCCCCTGGCCGAACGTCCATTCCGCGACATGGAAGTCATCGCCGTAGTACCAAGGGTCCATCGCTGTGAGCTGGACGCCGTAGCGAATCCACCGGAAGCCACTGCTGTCTTCTGACTCGTTGCCCTCCAGGCCGCCCTTGTACCAGCACTTCAGGTACCGGGCAGACAGGCCGCTTTCCTGGATCTTGAGCACGCAGTGCCCGTTGAGGGGATTGAGGGCCCGTATGAGTGACTGCTTCAGGCGCCGGACGGTGTACCGGTCGATGCCGTACAGGAACAACGGGATCATGATCTCCCGCGCGGCGGCCCTGGTGCTGCGGTACATCGACCCGGCGAGGTTCGGGCTCGTGTCGGAATGGATTTCCATAGGGGGCATGTCGAGGCCGGTGGCGCCAGCCTGCATGAAGATGTTGGGCCAGTAGCGGCCCCCGAAGCCGGTAAGGGGGATCTCCTCCCCCTTACCAGCGTTGCCCGTGATCGATACGTAAGTGTGCCCCCACTTCTTCGAAACAGGGGGACTGGGACGATTCTCCGGAGGTATCTCTGGGAGAAAATCCCATGAAGCCGGAATTGGCATACACACTCCTATCCATCACATGGCGTACATCGCCTCCACGTACTGAAGGCCGCGAATCACGGCCTGAGTTGTGTTCTCGGCCTTTGCTTCGTGAACGTGAATCTCGTAGCGTTTCCCAAGGAGATCTCGGGTCTCGGCGTCGTTGTAGACACGCTCGCCACCGCGGAAATTCACCAGCTCGGGACCTCGCTCGCCCACCAGGGCCAGGCCCGGCGAGGCGTAAGTCGTCCCCGTCCAGTAGCCCTTCGGCGGCTTGCCGGGGTCGGCCTGCTGTACCCGGCTGATGTCGCCGTACCGGTCCCGGATGTAGTTGATCGAGGCGGCGATGTTCGCCACCGGATCGAAGATGTCCCAGCTCGTACCGGCCTGGTGATACGCACGGAAGGTCGGGTCAATCACCTGGGTCAGGCCCTTGGACGGGGTGCCGGCCTTGGCATTGGAGTCCCAGTTGTTGACCGCCCGGACGTTGCCCCCGGACTCGCGGCGAATGATCGTCGCCATGCCGTCGGCCCACCTCGACCCGCTGACCCCGGTCAGCGCCATCGCCCTTGCGATGTACTGGCCGATCTCGGAGTCCACGCCGCCCCCGAGGGAGCCGATGAACTTCGGGATCGAGCCGGGCCAGGCGTTGAGGACCGGGCCGTCCGCCGAAGCGGAGCCACCGCCCGTTGGCCGCAGCGCGGCCGTGGCTGTACGCCAGTAACCCCGGGTTCGCTTCAGCGAGTTGGACTCGTTACCGCCGACCGTCTCATCCGGGCCGGTCTTGATGTTGATGTGGCCGTCCCCCCGGTAGGTCAGCAGGTCGCCGGGCTGGGACTGGGCCACCGGGACGTGGCGCATCGCACCGTTCCAGGCCGCCACCGCCGGCCAGCGATTCCGCGGCGTACCCTTTGGGCTCCCGCCATACGCAGCGTTCGCACCCGCGTGGTCCACGACCCACGAGACGAAGTCCGCACACCAGGACTCCAGAGCCCCCTCGGTGTACTTGGACCCGCCCACCATCGGGGCTTCCCGCTCGAACTCGGACAGCGCGAGTTTGACGACCGCACCGCCTCCCGTCGTGTGCTCGTCGACCCACGATGTCCACTTCTCCAGCCACGGCTGGCCAGCCTGGAAGTCCCGCTTCGCGAGATCTCCGGAGAGGCCGAAGGTTTGCCCGACCGTGTCGAGCATCGGCTGAACGACGTCCTTCCACCCGGCCTTGAACGCGGAGGCGTAGCCGTCGTAGTCGTCGTCCTTGTGCCGCTTCACCCAGTCGCTGCCGGACTGGCCGCCGAAGCGGGCCGGCCCGACGATGCCGCCGCCTGCGAAGGCGTTCCCGCCCCGCCGGGCCACCGCATTCCAGTGCAGAATCGTTTCTCCTCCGAGGGCGCGAACGACCTCCGGGCGAAGGATTCCTTCTCCGGGGCTGAGTACGGCAGGGACGGAGTCCACCCCCGGCTGATAGCCAGGAACGACACCACCGCGGGCGAAGGCGAGGGTGCGAAGGGGGGCCTTGGTGCCGGCCAGCTTCGCCATCTCGCTCATCATCGAGACCGCGCCCTGGTTGTAGGGCCCGGCGAGTGTGCTCCTGGTCGAGGAGTCCACGTACGACATGGACGAGCGCCAGGTGCTCTCGATTGCCTGGCCCGTCTGCCGGAAGAAGCTCGACAGCCCCTGAAGCCCGGACCGCAGGCGAGTGAATGAATCGATCATCCGGCCCGAGGCGGAACCTGTGGTGCTCTGGACGTCGGACCAGACTCCCTGGTTCGTGGACTGGAACTGTCGGTGCGCCTGAGACAGTGGCCCGGTCAGGAAGCTGCCCTGACGCTGGTAGGTGGGGACGAGCTGGCCGTCGACGGCCGTCGTGGCCCGCTGGGAGATCTGCGCCCAGGACGTATCGGAGGTTGCGCGGAGCTGCCGCAAGGCGGCCTCGATCGACGCCACTGCTTCAACGATCTGCTTGGCGGCCTTCTCGAACGCCGTGGCGTTGGGGGCGGCGACAGCAGTCGTCGGCTCCTGGGCGGTGCCCGACAAGGAGCCCGATTTAGCCCCGGCATTGAGCTGCTGGATGGCGGCGAAGCCGAGGAAGCGGGCCGCTTCCGGCCTCAGTACCGCCTCGCCGGGGGACAGGAGCGCATGGACGCTGTCGTTGCCCGGCGCGTATCCGCCGGGGACGATCCCGCCGTCCGCGAACTTGAGCAGCCCCTCGGTATTCGGCATCGCCTCTTGGGCTCGCGCCCAGAAGTTCTGCCAGACCTCCTCCGCGAACTCAGCCGGGTTGGCGATCAGATCCTGAACGGTCTGGATCATGTCCCGGACACCGGCCAGCATCTCCGAGAACATGGACTTCATGGCCTCGATGCCTTCCTTCAGCACCGCTGCCGGGCCGTCGGTCGCCACCTTCTTGATCAGGCCGCCGATGGACTTCACGGTCTCCCAGAGGCCACCGACACCGTCCTTGAGCATCTGCCAGAGATTTTCCGGATTCAGCAGGTCAGTGGTGAACTTCGCTCCGCGCTGGAGGATGTTCCCCTGCCCCTTCCAGATGTCGTCCCAGAAGAGCTGGCCGGCGGTCGGGGCCACGGCGCCCGCCACCAGGCCCAGGATGTTCCCGATGCCGGTGGGGGCGGTTCGAAGCAGTCCCGGTATGCGGTTCGTGGCGAACTCGCGCAGGTTGTCGAAGCGGTTCAGCGCACCACGGCCAGCCGCGTCGCCACCGGTCTGCGACCCCCAGCGACCGACGTTGTGACCTGTCGTGCCGCCGATCGCCCGCCCGGCCGTGGCCATCTGAATGCCACCACCGAAGGCGCCCGCAGGCGGGCCGAGGTTGATCGAGTCCCACAGCTCGCCCAGGATCGACAGCGGCCAGGGTCCGGACTTGCGTGTCCCCTTGCCTGCCGTGCCCTTCGCGTGGCGGGAGATGTGGCCTCGGGCCGCCGCCGCGTTCCACTGGTTGATCGTGTCGGCGCCGAGCGCGTGTGCCACCTCCGGCCGCAGGATGGCTTCGCCGGGGCTCAAGATCGCCGGGTAGTTGTCCACGCCAGGGGCGTAGCCCGGAATGACTCCGCCGAGCGCATGCTTCTTCGAGCCGCCGCCCTTGCCCTTACCCTTGCCGCCACCTCCACCGAAGCCGGTGAGGCCGTTGACGGCGGCGATCTTCCCTTCGAGCTTTCCGGCCTTGCCCTCCGCCTGGTCAAGGGCATCGCGGAGCGTCCGGACCTTCGACGTGATGCTCCCGAGGCCGCGCCCGTTGACGTCCTTGATCTTGCTGTTGAGATCCCGTGCCTGGCTGTACGAGCCCTTGACCGCCGGGGTCAGCGTCGAAGCGAACCGCCCCCGAATCTGGGACAGGGAACGGTCATTGAGCTGTCCCACTTCGGAGCCGACGTTGGCAACGTGCCGCTTGGCCGTATCCGACTTGTCCTTCAGGTACTCGACTTGCTGGCGGACCATGCCGAGCTTGCCGTCATTGAGGTCCCGCACCGCGCCGTGCGTCTGTTTCACCTGCTGCTCAGCCGCGTTCGCAGAGTCAGCGAATGAGCGGAACTTCGTGGTGATCTCGCCCAGGCCCGCACCGTTGAGCTGCTGCACCCCCTGACGGACACTGCCGATCCGTTGGTCAGCGTCTCGGGCACCGGCCTTCACCGACGCGCCTGTCTCTCCGCCCAAAGACTCGGCGAGGTTGTTGAGCCTCAATTCATTCAATGACCGGATGGCAGCCTTGACCGTCTCGATCTTCTGATCGACCTCGCGGAGAGCACGCTCCGCGGCCTCGGTGTTGAGCTGTATGGCTTGGGCTCGGCTGTCCTGGCCGCGAGCACGGTCGACCATGCGCCGCCCCACCGAGCGGTCATCGCCTCCGTGAGCTTCGGCGCGCCGCTCGCGGTACGCCTCGCGGAAGTTCCCACGGCGGGCCGTCACGCCTGCCAGGAACTGGTTACCGGTACGGAACGCGCCACGAGCGCCCTTGGCCAGACCGCCGCCGACCTTGAGCAGCGGAACGAAGGACTTGCCCAGCTTGCCAATGACCTTCGTCGCCAGGCCGATGGCTATGGCCAGTGGGCCGAGGACCGCAGCGACCTTGACAGCCTTGGCCACCAGGTCCTTGAGCCACGGTTGATCGTTGAGTAGTCCTTCCGTCTTCTCGACACCAGTGAGGAGGAGCCCCAGCGCCCGGACGAACTGGCCCAGGAGACCGCCGGTGAGGGCCTTGAAGTCCGGGTCCTTAAGGAGGTTGCCGAGACGATCGATGAGACTGCGAACGTGTTCGCCCAGCTCGGTCCACTCGAATCGGCCGGTCTCTGGATCGAAGTCGCCGAACTGCTTACCGAAGTTGAGCTGTGCTTGCTCCTTTACGGACTGGAGCTTTCCGCCGATCGATTCGGCCCCCAGCGCCGCCGCAGTCCCCTTGACGCCCTTGCGAGTGTCGTACGCCTTGAGGAAGTTGGCGAAGAACTGCTTGGAGGAGACCCCCTCGCCTCTTTCCTGGACCTTCTTCAGGAACTCCTTGGCCTCAGTGTCGTCGTCGCCCTTACCCGACGTAGTGAAGCCGGCCATCTTCGCCAGCTCGTTGATGGGAATGCCCGTACCTCGCGAAAACTGCTTCAAGCTCCGGGTGTTGAGCTTGGACATGTCCATCATCATGTCCGCGCTGTACATGGCGCCCTTGACCCGCTCAGGGTCCAGAACACCGTACGAGGCAGCAAAATCAGCGATACCCCGAATAAGCTCTTCGCTCTTCTTCAGGGACACACCCGTCGAGTCACCGTAGGACTGGAAGTTCCGCGCAAGCTGCTGGAACTTATCCGTCATGTCCTCAAGCGAGAAGGGCGTCTTCACCGCGAAGTCCTGGATCGACTTGACGCCCGTCATGACATCCTTGTTGTCGAAACCGGCCCGCTCCAGGCCCCGCGACGAAAGGAACTGCATGTCTGCGGACTGCGTTCCGATCTTCGTCACGTAACCCGCTGCCAGCGCGAGCGGAGCCACCAGGTTTTGCGTGATCGACCGGCCGACCTGCTCCAAGTTCGTGCCGAACGTCTCCGTGCCCTGCGAGAGAGACTTCCACTGCTCGGCCGCGCTCTTGGTGCTGCCGCGGTGCTCGGCCATGAAGCCGCGGAGCTGACGTTGATTCGCGGTGATGGTGTTGGCGTACTCGCGGCGCTGTACCGCAAGGTCCCGCAGCTCGTTCTGTAGGGCGGCGGTGCGTGCCTGGATCGCGAGGCGTTCCTCGGCCAGGCACTGGCGGGCGGCGAGCTGGGCCTCGCGCTCTGCCGCCTTCTGCTCGGCGGCTGCCTGGCGGGCGGCGGCGACCTGCTCGCGTTTGGCTTCCGCAACATCACGGGCGAGAGCACGCTCCTCGGTCCGCTCGGCGGCGACGCGGCGACGTGTCTCCGCCTGGGCCTCGTGCTCCAGGCGCTGCTTCTCCTGAGCCTTGGCCCGCTCTTCGCGGATCGACTCCTCAACCGCCTGGCGGTTGGCGCGGACGACGTCGTTGATGGCTCGGCGCGTTGCGGCGCTGATGCCCTGCTCCAGTTGCTCGCGCTGCTTAGCGAGGTTCCGGTAGGTGCGGAACTGCTGCCCCGCCTCCTCACCGTGGAACCGGCTGAGGCTTCGCTCGATCTGCCGGAGCTTATTGGAGGTATCCAGGGCCTCCTTCTCGGTCATCTTGCCCGCGGCCTTGGCTTGCTTGGCAGCAAGCGAGGCGATACCGGAGAAGCCCTGACCCATCGAGCGGGAGAACGCCTTGCCGGCCTGTTCTCCCGCCCGCGTCATCTGTCGGGTGAGGTCGGTGTGCATCCGCGCCAGACCCGTCTTCGACAGCTCCGGGTAGATCTCGATGTAGCCGGACCCGACCTTGACCGGTGCCCTTCCGCGGCTCGCCATGTGGCCCCCTACAGGTTGTTCATCTGCGTGAAGAAAGAGGCCACGTCGGAACCGGAAGCGAACTCGAACTGCGGTTCCGGCCGCTGTTCAGGCTGTCCCGGACGAGGCAGAGGCATCGGAGGTTCGAGGCCGGTCTCTTCCGAGGAATTGGCCTGGATGAAGAGGTAGTTCGACAGCTCGATGCCATCGCTGATGCGGGCGAGCAAGTGCTCGTGGGTATCCCAGGTGGTCGATTCGTCCAGGGCGGCCAGGACCGATGAGCGGCCCGGTTTCCTGCACAGCGACGCGATGAGCACGCCCACGCGGCGTATTGAGAGCCGCCCGCGCCACAGGTCCAGCAGATCAACCCCGAAGTGTTCGAGGAGATCGGCCTCCAGCTCGTCGCTGAACTCCTGAATGACGCGGACGGTCGCGATTAGTTTCCCGAGTCGCCCTGACCGGAAGCCTTCGCCACCAGGTCAGCGAACTCACCGAACTCACGGATCGTCGGGCGGGTGGCCTTGTAGGCCGCCCACTGCTCATCGCCGACGATCAGGCGGACGGCCGTCAGCTCGTCCTCGGCCTCCAGCAGCTCAAGCGGCATGTCGAGGGCGTTGGGAACCTCGAAGGTCAGGCCGCGGTGCTCGAAGGTCGTCGGGCCGGCCTTGGCCTCAGCCTTCTTCGCAGCGGTCTTCGCGGACGCAGTCTGATTCGCGGTAGCAGTCACGGGTGTACTCCTGAAAATGAGAAAGCTCCCAGGACGCGGGGGCTTGAGGGGAGATGGAGGGGGCGGGGATTTCTCCCTCCCCGCCACGGGAAGTACGGCGCGGGCGCGCGCCGTCAGTCGCTCAGGGTGTCCTTGGCCTCAACCGTGAGCCGCCCAGCCTGCGCGGAGTGCTCGCCGTCGCTCGCGCTGATGGTGTAGCCCTTGAGCGCGGCGTCCGCTGCGATGGTGACCCGGACGTCGAAGGTGCCGGTCGGGCTGGCGTTGGCCGCGTCGGCGACCAGCTTCGGGTCACCCGTGGTGACGGTGATCGGGGCGTTCGGCTTCGCGCCCTTGCCGGTTACGTGGATCTCGCCGCCCTGCTTGACGGTCTCCTGCGAAAGGTCTGCCTGGAACTTCTCGCCAGGGAGTACCGCGCCGTCCTTGATCGCGTCGTTGGTCAGGACGTAGCCCAGGCGGCCCGAGGCGTCCAGGGCCTCGATGGTCAGCTCGAACTTCCCGGCCTCGGCCCGCTGGAGCTGGATGGCGCCTCGGTCGGAGATCATCGCCCGCTCGATCACTGCGCGGTACTGCACGGCGCCCTGTGACCAGTCCACAACGAGGGAAATCTCGCTCAGCTCCGGAGTGCTGGACAGGTCCAGGCGCCAGGTGTCCTTGATCGGCCTCTCAGATCCGTCCGAGCCCTTTTCAGTCGCGGGCTTCCACTCCGCGCCGAAGAAGAGTTCCGTGGTGGCGAGGTTCGTTTCCAGCAGGGTGGCCTTTACCTGGAACGACGCCTCCTTGACGTTGTAAAGGACTGGCACCGCGCTCTGCCATACCTTTACCGGGTCGGAGGAAATGGAAGGCGTAATTGTCACGCCACCCTCATCCACGTATCCCATCGGGGTGTAGCCGCTCGGTGCAATCCCCTTAACGCCGCAGTCAGTTGGAGGCTTCGGGCCAGCGCCGGACTTCGGGAGGGGCGCGAAGTAGAGAGCGCCGTCGGGGGCGAACCGAATCCGGCCTGCGTCGTTACCCTTAGCGTCAGCAGCCATCGTGTGTCTCCTCTTTATGGCATGAAAAAAGCCCCCATTGCTGGGGGCTGGATGAGAGGGAAGCTCTATCCCTCGGTGATGAACACGGAGACCTCGCCGAGATAGGAATGCTCTCGGGAAGTCGAATCCGGAAAGTAGCGGGGGCTGATGCCATCGGAGACATCGAGCACCAGGGCGCCGCCCACTCGGCGGCCTGGCAGATCCTCAAGCAGGTACTCGCGCACGAGGTAAGCCAGCTCGGCGGCTTGGTCGCGACGTTCCGAGTACACCTGGAAGGTGATGTCGGCCCGGTCCATGCTGTCCCGGACGGCCCTGTAGCCGCCCGCGTGCTCGACGTAGATAGCGGTCTCGTTGGGTTCCCGGCCCACCAGGTCCCCGGTCACCGCGTGGGCCAGCTCGGGCTTCTCACGCAGGTAGTCATGGACGACGGAGACGGGATCGATCCTCACGACTCCCTGACCTTCATCAGGGCGCCTTTGAGGATGTGCCGGCCCGCATGACGGCGGCCGGCCTTGTCTCGCCAACCGAACTCCACGAGGAGCGGGTGACGGTCAGCCTGGACAGCGGCGTGCACGACGCCGTTCTCCTCGAAGGCAGTGACCGAGATCGAGCGCGAGTACATGTTCCATGAGCCGCGCTTGTTCTTCGGCGCCTCGCCGCGGGCCAGGGCCGCGATCTCCTCGGCCTTCTTCGCGCTCAGCTCCGCCGCTTTGGGGGAGGAGACGACCTCCTTGAGGCCAGCCTCGGAGAGGTCGAGTCGGAATGCTGCGGGCATCAGTGCTCCACCCTCCAAGCGCGGACCCGGACATGCCGGATCGAGCCGTAGTTCCACTCCATGGGATCGCCGTCCACCTCGTAGGTCCGGCCGTCGAACTCGACACGGTCCGCGGAGTCCACATCGGTGCCCCAAGGAAGGAAGACCCGCAGGCGTTCCTGCGCGGTCTCGCGCTCGGGGGAACGGGCCTCGAAGGCGCGGTCCGGCTGCACGTGGGCCAGGCCCTCGAAGACGTTCCGCGCGTTCGACCAGTCCCGGCGCTTGGTGTAGGCCGAGTCCTTGATGTCCGCTCGGCGGATCACCACTGGGTCACTGAACAGAAACAGCTCCTACCCCCTTTCCAAGCGGATGTAGGAGAGGGGGCGTCGGTACCGCTTCAGCGCGGTCCTGGCTGCCGGGGAAAGCTGCTGGGCGGACGAGGTGGGGCCGAACTGGACCTCTACGTCACCCACGCGCTCCGACACGATGCCGGGCTGGACCGCCAGCCACCGGATGACCTCCGAGCACAGCACGGCTCGAATGCCGGGTGCGTCAGGGGAGTACCGGCTACCGCAGTAGTCGCGGATGAGGGCCGAAGCATCCTCAATGAATGCCTCGACTCGCGGCTTCTCCGCTTCCTCGAACCTCCGCCCGATCCTGACCTCGATGTCAGCAACGGATACGGGCATGTCGGGCTCCTAGGTCAGGAGCCCGAGGGCGCGGGCGTCTTCGTCTTCTCGGTGATCGACACCTTCAGGCCGCGCACGAACGATTCGCCGATGCCGACACCACGCACCGAGTAGTCCGGGTCCTCTCGGACCGTGGACAGGCCGTACATGGTGTCCAGGCCGATCGTGTCGGCCTTCTTGGCGTAGTCGTAGTCGATCAGCATGCGGGTGGCGATGCCGTTGATGTTCTGGACGCTGCCCTGCACGGCGCCCATCGGGATCGCCGGGCAAGCACTGACCAGGAGCATTGCGCTCTTGTGGAAGAGGTACATCTCCAGGCCGAACGAGTTGTGAATCACGATGTCGAAGCCGTAGATCCGGCCCACGACAGCCCGCCGCAGGGCGTTGGTGTCGCCGGAGTAGTCGACCGCGACGAACTCAGGGTCCTTCAGAAGGATGGCCTCGACCTCGGGACCGGCGATCAGGTACCGCTCGGACGCCGGCACGTTGGCGACGTTCATCGCCATGCGGGCATCCACGAGCGCGGTACGCAGGCCGAGCGCGCGGGCCTTCATGTTCTCGCCTGTCCCGTCCGGTGCCGGGATGGTCACCTCGACATCGCCGCCGATGACCTTCTTCTGCGCGGCGCTCAGACCGGATCGCGTGATGTTGGCCTTGATGAAGGTCGCGGTGGTGTCATCGAAGTACTCGGCGAAACCCCTGGTCAGCTTGGTCAACACCTGGGTGCCGAACTGCTTGAGGTCGAATGCCACCTGTTCCATCGACAGCGTGGTGGCGTTCTGAGCGAGGGTGGTGAGCTGGACGGGGAACCGGCTCTCGTTGATGAAGCCGACCGGCGCCAACCGATCGTTGGTCGGCAGCGGGCGGTCCGAAGCGGCGGCGAACTTGTTCTTGTCGCCCTTCACCGGGTTCCAGATCGGCTCAGAGATGCCGGCCGCCTGCACCGGGATGCCCCGACTCTCGCGGTTCACATTGATCACGTCACCGAGGCCGCCGGTGAACTTCAGCTCTGAATACCGGGCCGGAATGCCGCCCAGGGTGAGCTGACGGTCCAGGAGGCCGAGAGCAGCAACGGTGACCTGCTTAGGGTCAAGATTGAAATGATGCGTGGTAAGCGCCATAGGCGTGCCTCCAAAAGGGCATAAAAAAGCCCTCCTGGAGGGGAGGGCGTTCGAGGAATCTCGGGCTAGATGAAGGACCCGCCAGCGATGAAGTCAGCCAGCTCGTTCGGGTCCATGGAGGAAATGTCATTGCCGCCGGCCCGGTGGTAGCCCGTCCCCATGAGCTGAGGGAACTCCGGCTGCGCCTCAGGCTTCGGGAGTGAGGCGATCAGCTCGGTGACCCGTTCTCGGTCGGCGCGGCCGTCCTCGGCCACGAAGCGAGAGAGGTCCAGATAGTCGGTCGGCACGGAGACGCCGGCCGCGGCTGCCTGGGCTCGGATCTCGGCCTCAGCCAGCGAGGTCCCCACTTCCGCCAGTGCCACCTTCCGGGCTTCCGCCTTCGCCGACTCGATGGCCTTCTCCTGATCGGTCATCTGTGCGTGACGGATGCCCTCCAGCTCCTTGCTGGCCTGCTTCCAGCGCTTCTCGTTCTCACGGGACAGGCGCTTCCACTTCTCCAGCTCATCAGTGGGTCCGGCGTCGGCCGGAGTCTCGGGCGGCTGAGGCGCCTCGACCTCGGGGGCAGGGCTGGCGACAGGGTTGTTCTGCGTCTCGTCCATGCACTAATCCATTTCGGATGGACACGCCATTCCGGCGAGTCGACTATTTTTTCTCACTGAGCTTGCGATTCACGTTGCCTGAATTGCCTTGCGGAGACTTCTGCGCCATTTGAGCTGCTTTTGGTTCGCTCGGCGCAGTCCCTCCCGGCTCCTGTTGCTGGGGGCCGAGCTTCTGTACCTCTGCCGCGGCTCGGGCATCGTCCTTCCGCATTTCACGGAAGGCGCTGATCTGGGACGGGGTGTAACCCGCATCGCTCCACAATTGCTCTTCAGGGACGTTGAGCTGCTTCAGCTTGAGTAGGGCGTCAATATGTTGCGCCTCGGTCCTGTACTCCGGATCGCGCCACACAGTTTCCATGGCGAATGCTTTGGCTCGCTCGTCTCGCTTCACCGCGAAGCAGAGGCGGATTACCTTTTCCCATGCCTCGCCAAAATGAAGCATGCGTTCCCGGACCTTTGCGACGAGGCCAGCCTCTGCACTGATGATGGACTCGCCAGAGGGTGCCGCTCCTCCGTTTACAAGGAAATAGTGGGGCGGGGTCCGGGATATGGAACTCATGTGCTGGAGTAGGAGGCCGACCAGATCGCAATAGTTGCTGAGACTGGCGGCTTCGAATTGCCCGAACTTCGCCTGGGGGTCCTCGGCCTGGAGGAGCTTGTCCACCGCAACCTTGAAAGGCTCGACTGGGTTGCCCTGATCGTCTTCTACGATCTCCAGGCCCGTCACATACCGCTGAGGGAAAGCCGCAAATTCCGATGCGGTCAGCGCGTCCGAGACAGTCTTATTGATTGCGTCCTGAATCGGGATGACGTTCGCGAGGTCCGAGTACGGGGCGCCGGACAGTCGGGAGCGGTTATGAAACGGGACGACCGGGACAACGCCCAGAGGGTTCGGGCGCTTGACGCCGTTTTCCCATTCGGCCTCGCCGCGCTTGGTCTCATAGACGTATTCCTCGGTCCACAGGGTGACCCACTGCCGGCCCCAGTCGTCCATGAAGAAACGCGCTGCGGCTTCCAGCTCGGTCCTGCTGCCGGGCTTGTACTGGACGACCATGTTCTCGGCGGAGACGGGGAGGATGGACGGTTCGCCGTCCTTGTCGGCCCAGACCAGGACGTAGGCCCGGCCCTGCACCATCGCATCCAGGTGGACGGCGTTGGAGAGCACATCCATGCTGCTGCGCTGCCAGAACTCCCAGGCGTCCTTGTCGGTGCCGGGAGATTCGGGTATTCGGAAGGCGTCCACCGTCATGCGCTCGGTCGCGCTGTCGATGATCAGGCCGCAAAAGTTGTCGCGCCAGCTCTCGAAGACCTCGCGGAATTCGGCTTTGAAACGGGCCTGGGAAAAGGCGAGCCGCTGGTGCTCGCCTTCATAGTATTCGGCATAGCGGAACATGTCCGGCAACTGGTCTGTCAGCTTCCCGTACAGATAGGCGAGCCAGTCAGTTGGGGATTCCGGGGGGCCAGCCGCGGCGTATCCGTTGGGGGGAACAATCATGGAACCTCGCTAAAAGCCGACCACGCGCCCCCTTCGCGGATTGAGTCGTCCGTCGGCGATTGCGTCGGCCCGGCCTTCAAAAGCGAGAATGGCGCTGACGGCCGCGTCGATCTTCTTTTTGGAACGGGGGGAATCTTTGGTGATCAAGAGGCCCTGTGGCACTTCGCGTGTAACGGCGTTCAGCATGTGCCGGGTCAGATCCGGATTTCCGTCGTGCTTTACATCGCCGACTGCGACAGCGGAGTGAAGGCGCTCAGTGGCCTCACACATGCGCATGGGCTTATTGGTCCAGTACTCGAATACATGGTCATCGCCATAGGTGATGGACCATCGCCCGATGGCCTCTTGGAAGTAAGGCGGATCGCAGAACATCCATTCAACGCGATAGGTTTCGAATGCCTTCTTCACCGCTGCTTCGACGGCGAGGACATCCACTTCCCAATCAGGTTGCCGAGGATCGCGGGGGTTTTCCCACAGGCCAATCAGGAAAAGTTTCCCGTCTCGAAGTCGGCAACCCACGATTGATGTGGCATCGCCGCGGAGACTCCCATCGAATCCGATGGATATCTGGTCGCCAGGCTGAATGGGGTCATTCTTATCTAGGCAGGCATCCCATTCAGATTTGATCAGCCAGCCGTCCGCGTTTTCCTGGATGTTGTTCAAATAGAAGCGGTAGGCGATGGCCGCAGAGGTGCGGGGGTCCATTACCGCATCGATGATTCCGTCTACGTCAACCCAATGGGAATCCCCGTAGGCGTCGGTGACGCCGGCCCGGACGGCTTCCTCGTCCTTGAGGTCAATATCCCTGACCGCCTCGCGGCAGTCGTACAGAATCCTCTTGGCTCCGAACTCCATTGCGGCCTCGTAGGTCCGCTGGGCAATGGAGCCTTCGTTGGGATTGAAAGCGTTGGTGGTCTCGATCAGGCGTGATCCCGCGCCGGCCGTCTTCTGGACGTTTCGGTCCAGGGTTTCCCATACGTAGACACCCTGATTGCTCTCAATCCAGTGGTGTACCTCGTCGCAAACTACAAATCGGCATGCGTCGGCCCCGGCAGAAACCTTCCTGCCGGGGCCGGGCAAAGGTGGGCCTCGCCCCCTCAAGTCCGCGTGAGGAAGACGTCACGGGCTCGATGCGACCAGGCCGGCCGTCCTTGAACTGGATGAGGCCCTTGCCGATGTCGAGGTTGTATTCCGTCTCGGCCGGGCTCTCGGCGAGCATTCCGCGGATCATGTCGCGGGTGTTGGCGGTCTGGTCGAGTGAAGTCGCGGCGATTTGGACGAGGGGCAACGGGACGCGCTTCCCGACCGGCATCCCGTGCTCATCAAAATGGCTGAAGCGAGCGGGCCCGATGAACTCCACGATGGCCAGGGCGGCGAGTAGGGGCGTTTTCCCCCATCCCTTTGCACGGCGCAGTGCAGCGGTCCGGTACAGCCAGCGGCCATTGTCATCAATTGCGTACATCCAGAGCACAAAGCGAAGCTGCTCGGGGCTGAACTTCCAAGGCTGCCCGGCGTGTTCACCGTCGGGCTGCACGATGTACTGCTGGGCCCAGCGGATGATGCCGTAGCCAAGGCTCCGGCTGGGGTGCGGGACGCCTGAGGGCATGTTCCCGGTGAGGGGCATCCCGCCACCCCCTTTCTCACTCGGAGAGCATCTTGAACAGCTCCTCATCCAGGTCTGTGGCGGCTTCCTGGGTGACTTGCGCGGCTTCCTGCTCTGCTTGCTGGTCGAAGTTCATGCGAAGTCGGGCTCGGTCCTCGGTGGTGGCGCCCCATCGTCCGACTCGTTGCCGGATCTCGCCGGCCAGTCGCACGTTGCCCTGATAGAAGGCGTCCACGAGCCGGGTGGTCAGCTCCAGTTCGGCCCAGTCGGTCTCAAGCCAGTGTTCGGTCTGGGGGCTGCTGCCCAGGTCTTCCAGAAGCGTTTGGCCCCGCCGGTTTCGACGCCGAGGGACTTCGGCAGGGCTCGACCCTCGCCAGAGCTGAGGGATAGACCGTGCTCGCCCAGGGCGTGATCGGTGTTGCGGCGTCGGGCGTTGGGGTTGGGGGCCGGCCCGCGTCGAGATGGCATCAGGGCACACTCCGAAGGCTGTGGGGGTCGACCCCGTACAGCTCGCCCAGTTCCGACAGCTCGAAGAGGGCGTCCTGTACCCACTGGCGCTTCTCCGCGGCCTTCGAAGGCCGGCGGGCGGCCTTGTTCGGCGGGAAGGGGCACTGGCAGTCAACGCACAGGCCATCGCACAAGGGCACTGGAAGCCTCCGTGGGGAGTGAATGAATGATTGGGTTGGGGGCCTACCGGTCCTCGTAGTAGGTCTTGTGTCTGTGGCAGTCCCTGCACAGGACCCACAGGTTCGACAAGTCCCAGGTGCCACCCCTGGCGATCGGGATCAAGTGGTCAACTTCCAATTCGGTCCGCGAGCCGCAGCGTTGGCACGTGAAGCGGTCTCGGGCCAGAACCAGGGACCTGCGCTTGTGGAAGTCGCCAGGCCGCTTGAGGTTCCGCGCCGAGGTCTTCCAGGTCCTCTTGGGAGGGGCGTGGCTCTCGCAGCGCCCTGAACGAATGGTCACGGAGGTGCAGCCCACCGACATGCATATCGACTTGGCTCGGGGCATCGTGGCCTCCCTCCGTGAGTGGTGAGTCGACGGGATTTGAACCCGCTCTTCCGCCCTTGCGGGGCGGAGTGCACGCCGGACACTGCGACTCCAGCGCGGAGCGACCGCGCCTTCACTCGCTGCGGGGATCAACCGCAGCGAACCGAATGAAGGCCCCGGCTGGTTTCTTGTCTGGCAGCCGGGGCCGTGATCTTCCTGGATCTCTACCAAGAGAAAGATTCATCTGGGAGATCAACAGGAAGAAAGTTCTCAACAGTTAATTCATTCAGGATCTCCAAGGAGGACTCTGTTCGACCTCGTTTCACTCGGTCTCACTATGTATGTAGGTGTTACTCAGGCCGATACGGCCGACAGGAAGGCAAAGTGAGATCCATGTCACGCTCGTTTGCGCCGAGGTTGACTCTGGGCTCAAAAGTTGATGTGCGACGCGTAATCTTGGTACGGTCTCAGCGTCCCTGCGATGACCCCTTCCGATGAAGGCGTGTCGAAGCCCGTGCTCGAAAGGTCGCTGTCCGTGACCAAGCTGCCCTCTGACGCCGAACTCGCGAAGATGTTCCACCTCGGCGTGTCCGACGCTCTCCTCGCCGAGCAGTACGGAGTAACCGTCCAGGCCGTCAACAAGCGATTCGTGAACATGGGGCTGAGGAAGAAGCCGACCGCTGTCCGCGTCAATGAGCTGGTGAAGTCCATCTGGGATGTGAAGACATCCCGGAGTGGCCCCAGCCATCACAACGCCTACGTGCTGAAGAACCTCAAGGTCTACATGCGCGTTCAGCTCGGCGACACGGTAAGCCAGACCCAGCAGCGCGAGGCCGACTGGCTGATCGGCCGTCTGCTCCGTGACAACACCGTCATCGACTACGCCCCGGAGACGGAAGACGGCTGGCTGTACGTTCCCCGAGAGCCCTCAGACGGGCGCAGGATCATCCGCTGGCCGGCAGGCAAGGAACTGCCTGGAGGCGAGCTTCAGAAGGCCATGGAGTTCCCCCCGGACGAGTCGGCAGAGTAGCCAGGCGGGCTGAGCGAGCCTCCCGCCCTGCTTGCCCCGCCGGTAACGAGAGAAGGCCGCCGCAATGAGCGGCGGCCTTCCTCTGTAGGGGTCTGCGGTATGCGCCAGTCCTTATGCGGCGGGCGGCATGACCGTGTGCTGCTTGTCGGCGGGGACGGAGACGATGAAGCGCATGCTCGGGTCGCGCAACGGTGCAAAGCCGAGCCAGACGACCTCGAACTCCCGGTCGTGGTGGTGCGGCAGGTAGAGGCGCCGGTGAGAGCCGTCGGGGTGCTTGTACGACGTCACATCGTTGTCGTAGATACGGCGAGCGTCTTCGTCGCGCTCCCGGATCTCCTTGACGACCTCGATGAGCCGCTGATGGCCCTTGTTCTGGGTCGCGGCCATGCGGAGCTGGGCCGCCATGGGCTTCGCCCAGGCGTTCTCCCAATCGATGAGCTGCATGCGGGCCTCTGGGTAGGTGAGTACCCAGAGCATGATGTTGAGCCCGTATGCCATCCATGGGAACTGTCGAAGCGCCTCGTTGTTGTAGATGCGCAGGTCCCAGGCGAGGTCTGAGATGTAGGCCGGCATCTCGTGCTGCCGCACGTAGTCCGCCAGGTAGGGGTCGATGCTGCTGGTGTCGGGGCGGGGCCTCGGTTCGGGCTCGCGGTGGACCGCGTAGACGTAGAGGGCGTGCCGCTCGTCGTCGTCCAGGAGCAGAACGCGCGATACGCGGTCGAGGAAGTCGTCGCTGTAAGCCTCGTCTTTGCCCGTCTCCAGCTTGTTGTACCAGCGGACGCTAACGCCGACGAGATCAGCCACCTCTTCCTGGGTCAGGCCGTTCCTGCGGCGGCGGCCGTATCGAACGGACAGTCCCGGCACCTCGTCGCGGTTTAGGCGCTGACGCCAGGAACGCAGCAGGCGGGAGAGTTCATTGGACTGGTGCATGGGGCAACTCGTTCTTGTAGCGATGATTACAGGCTTCTTGCCTGGTTTTTACCTTAAATCAAGATGCCCTGGGCAACTGGATCGTTCCTGGCGATCTTGTGTGCTATGCCACATTCAGTAGTGATCTCGGCCGTAGCTCGCATAGGGCTACTTGCGGTACTAGGAACCCATCGGTTCAGGAACTGGTCAGTTCCGACCTAAGAGATCGCAAAAGGTTCATAGTTGGGCGTGGCGGGGGAACCGCTCACCGAACTCCCTCGCTGCACACGTGCTCTCGGGCCGACCGCCCCGGAGAGCTGCAAGAGAATGGGGAATACAAGTGAGTCGATCCGTCTTCATCACCGGAGGGAACCGAGGGATTGGTCTGGCGATAGCGCGAGCTTTCCAGGCATCGGGCGACAAGGTCGCCGTCACCTACCGCTCCGGCGAGGCGCCCGAGGGCCTTTTCGCTGTGCGTTGCGACGTGACCGACCCTGACCAGGTGAACGCGGCCTTTGAAGCGGTCGAGGCCGAGCAGGGAGCCGTCGAGGTCCTGGTGGCCAACGCGGGTATGACCCGCGACCAGCTCCTTATGCGCATGTCGGAGGCGGACTTCATGACAGTCCTCGATGCCAACCTGCTGGGCGCCTTCCGTGTCGCGAAGCGCGCGAGCCGGGGGATGCTGCGCCGCCGCGCCGGCCGGATCATCGCCATCTCCTCCGCCGTCGCTCTGCGGGGCGAGGCTGGCCAGAGCAACTACGCGGCGTCCAAGGCCGGGCTCGTCGGATTCACGCGCTCGCTGGCCCGCGAACTGGGTTCGCGGAACATTACGTGCAACGTCGTGGCGCCCGGACTGACCAACACCGCGATGGCTGCGGCCCTGCCTGCGGAGCGTCAGGCCGCCATGGTTGAGCAGATCCCACTTCGCAGGCTCGGTCAGCCGGAGGAGATCGCCGCGGCGGTCCACTTCCTGGCATCTGACGCTGCCGCCTACATCACGGGTGCCGTGGTGCCGGTCGACGGCGGCGCCGCCATGGGCCACTGAGAGCCAGCGCCCGGCGCCTGGGTGCGCCGGGCGCGGCGCCGGACTTGTTGATGTGAGACCGCCTCGGGGAGGCGCTGCAAGCTGTGCCCCCGAGTCATGCGAGAAGGAGAACCCCCGCGTGGCTTTGTCCTGCGCCCTGGCCTCTGCCAAGCCGCACCTGGTCCAGAGTCTCGTGATGGCGATTGAACGTGCGCCGATCACGCATGCGCCCAGTCACCTGCTCGTCAGTGTCGGCGCCATGGTGTGCAAGATCGCCGCAATGGGGATCACGTACTACCACCTCGTCGTGAGTGATCAAGCCACAGACGACTGTGAGAAGGACGTCGACGCCACCTTCCAGGAGGAAGGCATCAAGTACTGGCGGGACGCCGCAATCGAGATCGTCCACATGCCCCACCCCAACATGTTTTTCCCCAGCAGTACCAAGTCCACCCTGTACGTCATCCACGCGGAGGTTGCCCGTTGAGCATCGAGACCCAGCCACGCTCGGTGTCCCAGACCGAGCAGTACGAGAAGTGCGCCCACCGCTTTTACCTCCAGCGCGTCGAGAAGGTGACGCCGAGGCCGGCAGCGTGGAGTCATCACGGGACCGCCTTCCACAGTGCCGCCGAAGCCTTCGAGCTGTCCGGCCGGGCCATGGGTGTAGACGAGGCGGTGACCCTCTTCTCCGAGCGATACAGCGCCCTGGTGAACAAGAGCCTCGACAAGGAGCCGAACACCGACCTCTGGCTCTCTGCCAACGGCAGCGGCGGAGAGGATATCGAGAGGCGGTACGTGCTCGGACAGCAGCAGACGGGCCGGTATGTGGAATGGGCGGCCGACAACCCCACTGAGACCTACCGCACCCCCGAAGGCGCGCCCGCTGTGGAGCTGTACTTCATGGTGGAGCTGGGCGGCGTCCGAGTCCGGGGCTTCATCGACCAGCTTGTGCAGGACGCAGACGGCACGGTGCGCCCGAGGGACTGGAAGACCGGCTCCATGAAGAGCAAGTTCCAGCTTGAGACCTACGGGGTCGCCGTACGCAAGGTCTACGGCGTGGACGTCAACAAGGCGGACTGGTACCTCGCGAAGACCGGCCGCCTGTCGAGGCCCGTGGCGCTGGACAAGGTCACGGAGGCGGCCGTTGGTGAGCGATACGCCGCCATGGACGCTGGCGTGAAGCGGGGCGATTTTCCCGCCAACCCCAGCTTCTCCTGCCGCTTTTGTGACGTAGCGCACGCCTGTTCATTTAAGAAATAAGTTGATGCGCGAGGCGAATTTGCCTAGTGTTAAAGACAGAAGGAAAGAGGGGTTCGGGTGTATTCACTGAGTCAGTCCGTACGCATGAAGGGTGCAGCCGGTGAGCCGATCAGGTCTCCTTTCAAGGGGCTGACCGAACTCGGGGCGGACTTCCGCAGGGGAGAGCTGTCTGTTGTCGCTGCCGCTGGCGGAACGGGAAAATCTGTGGCCGCCCTCAATCTGGCCGTCCGAAGCAACGTGCCGACCCTCTACTTCTCGGCGGACTCGACGGCCGCAACGCAGCTCTCCAGGGCTACGGCCATCCTTACGGGCGATGACGCCAAGGGCATCAAGGCCAAACTGCACGCTGATGACTTCGAGGACTACAACGACGTGCTGGCAGAGCGCTGGTGGCAGCGATTCAACTACTCCGCAAGGCCCACGCCGGCCGAGATAGAGCTGCACCTTGAGGCGTACTGGGAGGTCTTCAACGTCTACCCGCACCTCGTCGTCGTGGATAACATCACCAATATTGATGCTGGCGGCACCTCCAACGCCGACGAGTTCACCTTCTCTTTGGAAGGGCTCTGCGACTACCTCAACGAACTCGCCCGCGAAACGCACGCACACGTCATGGCCATGCACCACGTCATCGGCGACTACGCGGATGGGCTCAAGCCGATCCCGCAGTCTGGCCTCAAGGGCAAGATCAGCAGAGTGCCGGC
Source organism: Streptomyces sp. NPDC050485 (assembly GCF_044458185.1). Lineage (NCBI taxonomy): Bacteria > Bacillati > Actinomycetota > Actinomycetes > Kitasatosporales > Streptomycetaceae > Streptomyces > Streptomyces sp. NPDC050485. The sequence goes on from NZ_JBITHR010000001.1 coordinate 634,790, forward strand.
CCTCATCCTGACCATTCACAAGGAGATCGACGGCATGGACGGCCGCACCTTGCACATCAGCCCCGTCAAGAACCGCGAAGGCTTCGAAGACAGCAGTGGCGAGACCTACGCCTCCTTCAGCTTCAACACGAGCAACATGCGGCTGGAGGACGTCGCCGTCGGTGCAGCCTTCTGAAGCGGTACCACAAAGTTGATGTGCGATGGGCGTGCATCGGGTTCTACGTGAAAGGGAAGCAGTGATCACCACCAGCAGCCACCAGCATGGCCGACGCCCCAAGGGCTTCAGCATCTCCATGGACCTGTCCGGCAACCTCGCCGAGCGCTTCCCCCTTGACGCAGACGAACGCGCCAAGCTCACCGAACCGGTGGCCCTGCTGGTCGAACTCGGCGACACGGTCACCATCGGCAGCGTCCGCCAGCTCGCCCATGAACTCCGCGGCCGAGGCCAGTTGCAGACCGTCGTCACCCGACGCGGGCGAGGCGGGCGCCAGCTCGTCAAGGTCATGGCCGCCGACACGCTGTGCGCCTACGCGGCGGATTGTGACCAGACCGGACGGCTCATGCGCCTTGAGCGCACTCTCCGGAAGGCCGCGTGACGGGCCCCCGCAAGGGCTTCCGGCGCTGCGCGCGCTGCGAAAAGAACCGGGCCGAGAGGTACTTCACGCCGCGCGGCAGAGTCTGCGGGACGTGCAAGAGGGCCGCCCGGAGCACCGCCAATCATGAGGCCCGTGTTCGCTCCACGTACGGCCTGGGGCCCGGAGAGTACGACCTCCTGTTCCGCCTTCAGGGTGGCTGCTGCGCCATCTGCGGCGGAACCCGGCGACAGCGACTCTCCGTCGACCACTGCCACAAAACCCAACTCGTTCGAGGGCTGCTGTGCCGCATGTGTAACGGCCGACTCCTGACAGCAGCCAGAGACCGGCCAGCCGTGCTTCGTGCGGCGGCTCAGTACCTCGATGACCCGCCCGCACTACGCCTCATAGGGCGGCGCTTCTACCAAGGCAAGGACAAGTGACATCGAAGAGCTATGGCAAGCCCATCGCCACGTACCGCGAGTGGCGCGGCAACAAAGCCTTCATGGAGGCGGCCTATCGCAAGTACGAATTCCCAGTACATACCCAAAAAGTTGAATCGCGAGGCAAAGGTGAGCATGCAGAAGGCTGCTAGGCCACCCATCGCCACGGTCCTTGCCCACTACTTCCCGGAGTGGCAGCCCCCGCAGCGCCCGACGCGCGTCGCCGCCTGGAGCAGATGCCTATGCCCCTTCCACGCCGAGCGGACGCCCTCCGCAAGCATCAACTACTCCAAGAACAAGGTCCATTGCTTCGCCTGTGACCTCTCCTTGGACTCGATCGACATCATCATGCGACAGGAGAAGGCGGGGTTTGTCGAAGCTGCACGACTCGCAGAAAGCCGATTTGGTCACGGCGGCCAAGCGCTACGCGACGAACTATCAGGGCAGTCCGGCGGAACGGTACATGGCGCACCGCGGCCTCGGCAGCGTAGCGAAGCTCCGCCTCGGCTACGTTTCGGAGCCAGCCGTAGGGCATGAACTTCACCGTGGTCGCCTGGCCATCCCGTACTGGCGCCCCGCCGGGGGCATCCACGCCGTGGCCACAATCCGCTTCCGCTGCATCGCTGATTCGTGCGTGAGGGCACCGGACGGTTCATATCTGCCGCCACATCGGGAGAAGCACGAGGGCCACGGCAAGTACATGGGGCTGCCCGGCCATCCGCCTCGCCTCTTCAACACGGCGGCCCTACTCACCAGCAAGCCATACATCGCCTTGAACGAGGGGGAGTTGGACGGCGCTGCGGTCGAAGGCGCCGACGTGCCCGCCGTGGGCACCCCGGGTGTGTCGAGCTGGCGGGAGCACTTTGACCCGGCGTTCGCGGGCTTCGAAATCGTCTTCGTTCTTGGTGACGGAGACGACGCCGGCCGCCGCTTCTCCGCCAAGGTCTGCGAGCGCTTGCCCAACGCCAAGGCCGTTGACCTGGGCGACGGCTACGACGCAGCCAGGTTCATTCACGAGTTCGGTCCCGCGGAGTTCCGAGAAAGGCTGGGCCTCTGATGGCGCGTTTCAACGTCGGTGACGAAGTGATCGTTGTCGCCGTATCTGGACAGGTGGCGAGCTGGCTCTACGAGGACAAACGCGGGGTCGTTCAAGCCGTCCACGAGGGCCAGCCGTACCCGAACGACGTGCAGCTTCGCAACGGCGCCGCGCTCTGCTTCACAGACGACGAGCTGATGCCTGCCGTGGAGTCCAATCCCGGCCGGCGCCTCCTCAACGAGACAAAGGGCCTGACCCTCGGCGTCGACACCTACAAGGCACAGGAAGTCATGAAGGCCGCATTCACCCCGTCAATTCCGGCGAACTCAACGGAGTCCGCCGTCGAGCACCCACTCCACTACACCAGTCACCCAAGCGGAATCGAGTGCATCGAGATCACCAAGCACCTCAACTTCCCCATCGGAAACGCGATCAAGTACCTGTGGCGAGCTGACTTGAAGGGCCGCGCGATCGAGGACTTGGAGAAGGCCAAGACCTACATCGACATCGAGATCAAGCGCCGAGAGGAGGCTGCATGAGCGTCAAGGAAATAGCCATCATCTCGGATGTGCAGTACCCGCTTCACGACGCGCGAGCGGTGCGGAACCTTTGGGGCTACATCGGAGAGCGGCAGCCCGCCGAGGTGCTGATCATCGGCGACTTCATGAACTACGCGGCCCCAAGCCGCTGGTCCAAGGGCACCCGAGCCGAGTTCGAGAACGATGTCTTCCGGGAGTCTGAAGGTGGCAAGGCCCTCCTGGCTGAGCTGCGCGAGGGATACAGCGGACCGATCAAGTTCGTCATCGGAAACCACGACTCCCGCCCCCGTGACTACCTGCTCAAGTACGCGCCGGCCCTCGCCGCCAGCCGAGCCTTCGACATTGATGTGCTCCTGGGCTTTGACGGGCTGGACATTGAGGTCTTGCCACCGTTCGCCGAAGTCGCGCCTGGGTGGGTCGCCATGCACGGCCACGAGCTACGGGGGCTGAACCAGATCCCGGGCAGGACAGCGGCGTCGAAGGTGAAGAAGCTGGACCGGTCCGTCGTCATGGGACACACCCATAAGAACGCGGTCTCGCCCGAGACGGTGGGCGTTGGGCGGCACCGCCGCACGCTCTTCGGCTTCGAGGTCGGACACCTGATGGACGAGTCCAAGGCCGAGTACCTGTCCCAAGGCGTGGCGAACTGGCAGAAGGGCTGGGGACGGCTGCTTGTCGGCAAGTACTCCGCGGTGCCTGTACCCGTGTACGTCGAGCGCGATGGCTCGTTCGTGGCGGACGGCGTCCGATACGGGGCCATCCAGCGCAACGACCGAGGCCGATTCGTCAGCCCGTCCAAGGGAGCGAAGGTTGCCTGAACCGGTTGTCCTTGACTGGGCCTACCTCTCGGCACTGGCGGAGCGGGTGGCGTACAGCATCGCGCAGAAGTGGAGCATCGTTGAACAGGACGACGTGAAGCAGGAGATCCTGCTTCACGCCTACGAGCACCGGCCGACCATTGAGGCCCATTACGCCAACGAAGACTTCCTCTGGAAGATCTTCCAGAAGGCCGGCACCCAGTACGCCAGCAAGGAGCGCAACTACCGCGACCTTCTGGACGACGCGTACTACTACACCCCCGACGAGGCCAAGGCTGCTCTGAGGACCTTCCTCTACACCGACGACGAGCTGAGTCAGATGGTCGGCAAGAAGGACGACCTTCTACAGGCCCGCGTCACCGACAACGTCGTCTCGGCACGCATCGACGCTGCGGCCTCCATGAAGAAGCTGCCTGAGCGGTATCAGCAGCTCCTCATGCGACGCCATGTCTACGGCCTCCCCGTCCCCGACCAGGCTGACCGCCAAGCTCTCACACGAGCCGCAGTCGCCCTCGCCCAGCAGATGAACCGCACCCTGCGCACCCGAAGGAACGCCGCGTGATCGAAACGACAAAAACGTACAGGCGAGACCTCGCCGCCGGGGCATTCGTCCGGCTGGAGGTCACCTACGACGACACGGCCGACACTCCCACCTACATCGGCTACCGAGACGCCGACGGCGACCTCACCGAACTCAACCTCCACCCGCTCGACCTCACCAGTCTGCTGGGCATGCTCACCCACGCCCCAGCCGCGAAGGGAACCCGCCGTGACGTATGACGACCCGTTCGCCGACAAGTCCCCCTGGGACGAACCCACCCCCACGGAAACCGACAACCCCAAGGAGAAGCCCATGAACGCTCCCGTCCCCACCACGTCCGCACCCTTCAAGATCGGCCTCACGGTGAAGGCAGGCCCGGATTACGGCGCTGAGTGGCTGACCCCGGCTGTCTACGGCCACACCGCTATCGAGACCGCAACCCGCGGCGTCGAGCTGCTGACCGCCATGAAGGAGAAGGGGCTGATCGAGTACAACGCCAAGTTCGCCCAGTACACCCGAGAGCAGTACAAGGGCGGGGCCGGCGCCGCACCCAAGCGGTTCGAGAACGGCAAGGTCGTCGCCTCCAACACGAACAGCAGCGACTACACCTGTGACCACGGTCAGCGGAACTTCAAGGACGGCGGGAGCTGGGCCGCCTACTTCTGTGGCGGCCGGGGCCTCGATAAGTCCGAGCAGTGCCCGCCCCTCTGGCGGCAGAAGGACGGCTCCTTCCGGGCGAAGTAATGAATCAACTCTGCCCAGAAAGTTGATGTGCGATGGGGGTCGGTCGGCAGGCCGGCCCCCATGGGCAAGGAGGACTCACATCCGGGTCATTGACTACCCGATCAAGGGCCAGCCGGTCCGCATCCACGTGGTCGAGACCGAAGACGACCTTCTCGACTTCCAATCGTTCGTACTGGCCAACCAGCAGCTCCTAGCCCACGACAGCGAGACAACCGGCCTGGACTGGTGGAACGCCAGCTTCGGCACTTTCCGGGCCCGCCTTTGGCAGTTCGGCAACGACCAGGAGGCGTTCGTCGTCCCGGTCGAGAAAGGCCGGGCGTTCCGGGACGCAGCGCGCTGGGCGCTCAGGACGGCGCACCGGCTCATCGCCCACAACGGCACCTACGACTTGCACGTGGCACAGCAGTGCCTCGGCATCCCCATGGAGGAGCTGGCTCCCAGGAGCTGGGACACCAAGCTGTTCGCCCACCTTGTCGACCCTCGGGCTGTCAAGGAGAGCGGGCCTGGCCTCAAGCTCGAAGAGCTGACCCGGCATTACATATGCGAGGTCATCGCTGCCGAGGTGAAGGGATCCATGGCGGCCATCGCCAAGGAGTTGAAGGTCAAGAAGGACGAGGTCTGGCCGATCGTCCCTATCGACCATCACGGCTACCTGCTCTACGCGGGCATGGACCCGATCCTTGCGTTCCGCCTGTACAAGATCCTCAAGCCGAAGGTGCCGGTTCGCAGTTGGAAGAGGGGGCTCGTCTCCTGGGAACACCGGCTCGCGCACATCACGGCCAAGATCGAGCGGACCGGGTATCTCCTTGACCGCCAGTACGCGGAGGCCAAGGCCGCCGAGCTGGCCCGCCAGCAGGCGACATGGGAAGAGGTCGTCCGACGCGAAGGCGTCGGCAACGTCAACGCGAACGCGCAGATCATCGCCGCTCTCCAGGAGCGCGGCATCACGCTCACGAAGAAGACCAAGAAGGGAAACGTATGCGTCGATGACGAGGTGCTGACCTCGATCGGCATCCCGCTGACCGAGGCCATCATCCAGGCCAAGAAGGCGAAGAAGTGGAAGGCCACCTGGTTCGACCGGGCCCTCAAGGGCCAGGACGCCGAAGGTCGGGTGCACGCGGCCATTCACAGTTGCCAGGCCAGGACGGCTCGTATGACCATCTCGGGCGCCGTACCGGCGCAGACGCTTCCGGCCGGCGACTCGTACGTACGGCACTGCTTCCTTGCGGAGCCGGGACACGTCACCGTCAGCAGCGACTACGGAAACATGGAGCTGCGCGTCCTCGCCGCGTTCAGCGGCGACCCGACGATGCTCGACGCGTTCCACCGCGGCCTGGACCTCCACCAGATCACCGCCGACGCCGCAGGCGTTGACCGTAAGGCCGGTAAGGGCACCAACTTCACCGTCTGTTTCGGCGGCGGCTGGAAGGCGATTGTCGAGCAGTACGGCGTAGCGGAGCCCGAAGCCAAGAAGGCCGTCAAGGCGTTCTGGGAGACCTACCCCGGAGTCAAGCGCCTGGCCGACCGCCTTCAGCGCGAAGCGCGGCGCACCGGCTTCATCTACACCGGGACGGGCCGGCGCCTTCCCGTGGACCGCGACCGCGTGTACGCGGCGCTCAACTACTTCATCCAGTCCACCAGTCGTGACATCACGGCCCGAGCCCTCATCGAACTCGACCGGGCCGGATACACCGAGTACGTACGCCTCCCCATCCACGACGAGATCGTCTTCTCCTTCCCCAGAGAGCGGGCGGCGGAGTTGGCCGAGAAGACGGCCCGAATCATGGAAATGACGGTCAAGGGCCTCCTCGTCCCCGTTGACGCCGAGATCGGCGAACGGAGCTGGGGCAGTGTCCTCGACCTCGAAGCAAGCAAGCACTAAGGAATGAATTGACCAACGCTGATGGGTTCGACGAGCTGATCTCCGGCATCGAGACGGAGATGAACCAGGCTCTGATCGAGAAGCGGGGGGCCGCTGTTGTCGGCCTGGCCCGGATCACCGGTGTCGTCTACACGGAGGCGATAGCGGCTGGCGTCCCCCACATCCTGGCCCAGGAGATGGCCACCGACTACTGGGCCAAGGAGATGCACCCGTATGTCGCCGTCGTCAGCGACGACCCGGACGGTGATGAGTGAGCGCCAAGGCTTCAGACACGTGCCACGAGGTGATGACGCTTGAGGAGCGGATCGAGTGGGAGATAGAGCGCTCGCCCACGCGTAGTGACGAGTGGGTCAACGCCATGCTGAAGCGCTTCGGTATCTCCCGTGCATAGTAAAACCGCCCCGGCCGTTTGGCCGGGGCGGTTTTGTTGTGTGCGGTGGCTACTTCCAGACGATCTCGATGAGTTCTGGACGGAAGACTCCCCGCTGGGCGCCGCCCTTGCCAGCCTTGCTGATCACTACGGCCTCGATGCTCCGCCTGATCTCGGCACGCTTCATGTCCACGGTGTACGACTTCCACTCGCGGATGATCCTGGCGGCGGCCGAGCTTGCCCGGATGGGGGAGACGGCCAGGGTGGACACCTTCTCCTTCAGCTCGGCTTCCTTGCCCTCAAGGCGACTGATTTCGCGGGCGAACTCGGCGAGAGACAAGCGATCCTGAGCGCGCAGTGCGCGTGCCTCGGCTTTGTCGGCGTCGATCTGCTTCAGCTTCTCCTTCGCCTGGGTCAGCTCCGGGTCCTCCACCTCGGTGGGGGTCACGTCGTGGGCCTGCTTCTTGAGGTGGCCCAGAAGTATCTTCTCTACGTAGTCCTCAACGGGGGGACCGCTACGGGAGAGCTTCCCGCAGCCGCCGTTGGCGGGCTTGCACACGTAGTAGTAGCCGTACTTCTCGTAGCTCTTGGTACCGCGCTGGTACATGGCCGAGTTGAGGCCCGAGCCGCACTCCCCGCAGCGGGCGATGTTCGTCAGCAGACGCTTCGTGACCGTTGACCCGACCTGGCGACCGGCGCCGGTGTTCTTGCGCGCGTCCAGTTCGTCTACCAGCTCCCGCCACTCCTCTGGCGAAAAGATCGTCTCCCACTTGCCGACGATGGGAGTGCCATCGGTCCTCTCGACCAGGTACTCAACCGGGTCAAGGCGGCCGGAGCGTTCACGGTGTTCCTGCGGGATGTAGGCCCGGTAGCCGCACAGTCGGGGATTGCGAAGGACATACTTCACGCTGGTGTAGCTGATCGTCTTGCCTTCAGGCGTCTGAGGAGCCCGCACGCCTGCCTCAGCCCACTCGCGGTGGAGAGTGGATATCCGCTTCCCGTTCAGGATGTCCCGGCGAGCCTTCCGAATGATCTCCGCTTCCACGGGATCAACGTGTTCCAGGTCTTTCCATCCGAATGCGCGCTGTCCCTTGTGCGGCCTACCGTCCTGGGCCTCAGCAAACTTCTGTCGGGCAACGCGGCGAGCGGCATCGGCAGAGAACTTGTTGGCGATGGTTACGTAAATACGAGCCTGGAACCGCCCATCGGCAGTCGTCAGGTCGTAGTCACCGGCAGTGGTGCCAAAAACCATCGGCCGACGGGCCTGCTCGTAGATATCGATCAGGCGCTCAAGGTCACGCGGCTGGCGTGCAATCCGGTCGATGTTGTAGGCGAGAATTCCACTGATGGTTCCCGTCTGAAGGTCAATGATCATGTCCTCGAACGCCTTGCGCTTAACCCGGCGCTTGTAGGCGGACGTGTCGTTGTCTTCATAGATGCGGTGGACGTTGCAGCGACTTCCCTTGGCCAGGTCGTACACGTCCTCGCGCTGACGGACGACCCCCTCTCGCCCGTCCCTCCCGTCTCCGAGCTGACCGATGTCAGAGATCCGCGTGTACCCACCCACGTCAAGCATGTCCACCCCTGCGAGCGTTGCCGCCTTCATGATCACCTCACAGTATCATTTATGTGTACGGGGTGAGACTCGGACCTACTCGTTCGAGGCGATGACCAAGGCGGTGCGGCTGATCAACGATGGCGCCCGCTTCATCGCCACCAACCCTGATGAGACGGGCCCGTCGGCCGAGGGTGCGATTCCTGCTACGGGGGCTGTCGCAGCACTGATCACTGCGGCTACCGGCAAGAAGCCGTACTTCGTCGGGAAGCCGAATCCTCTGATGATGCGGACCGCGCTCAACACGATCGGAGCGCACTCCGAGTCGAGCGCCATGATCGGGGACCGGATGGACACCGACATCCTTGCCGGACTGGAGGCCGGGATGCAGACCTATTTGGTGCTCACCGGGCTGACGGCTGAAGGGGACGTCGGCCGCTACCCGTACCGGCCGACCCACGTCAAGGAATCCATCGCGGACCTGGTCGACTACATCTGATCGGCGCGCGCTCTGGCCGCTGCGAGCGGACTGCTCAGGCGGCCAGAGCGACCCCTCCGGGGAAATGCGCACGTCCGACGTCCCAGCCCAGAGCGTGTCCGGCGGGCCCCGGCCGCCGCCGTCAGCTGCCGGTGGCCGTCTTCCAGGCGTCGACGTACGTCGGCAGGTTCTTGGCGATGTCCATCCAGTCCGGCTGGAAGATGTCGATGCCCTGCGTCAGTTTGCCGAGCGCGACCGCGTTGGCGTCGGTGGCCTTGATGTCGGTACGCGCCGAGAAGCCGCCGCCGATCTCGCTGACCTGCTTCTGCGCCTGTTCGCTCAGCATGTAGTCGAGGAGCTTCTTGCCGTTCGCGCTGTGCGGCGCGTTACTGACCAGGCCGGCCGCGTACGGCAGCCCGAAGGAGGAGGGCTTGGTGCCGCTCGCGGTGCCGGGGAACCAGATGCCGAGGTTGGGCATGGACTTGGACTGGGCGTAGTTCATCTGCACATCGCCGTTGGCGGCGAGGAGTTCGCCCTTGTCGACCTTGGGCGCCAGCTTGCCGGTGGAGGCGGACGGGCCGACGTTGTTGGCCTGGAGCTTGTGCAGGTACTCCATCGCGGCTTCCTTGCCGCCGAAGTCGTGTATGGCCTTGATGACGACCGCGGTGCCGTCGCCCGCGACGCCCGGCGTGGAGTACTGGATCTTGTTCTTGTACTTGGCGTCGAGCAGGTCCTCCCAGTTCTTGGGGGCCTCCTTCAGGTCCTTCTTGTTGTAGATGAACCCGAAGTAGTTGTTGACGACCGAAGTCCAATTGCCGTCGGGCGACTTGTCACCGCCGTCGACCTTGTCCGCGCCGGCCGGAACGTACTTCTGGAGCAGCCCCTTGCTCTCGGCCTGCTGGATGAACGGCGGCAGGGTGACCAGGAGGTCGGCCTGGGTGTTGGACTTCTCGCGGGTGGCGCGCTGCACCATCTCGCCGGAGCCGCCCTCGACGTACTTGACCTTGATGCCGGTCTTCGCCTCGAAGTCCTTGAAGACCTGGTCGTACCAGCCGTCGCCCTTCTCGCCCTTGAGGCCGTCGGCGCTGTACACGGTGACGGTCTTCGCGCCCGAGTCGGCGGAGGAGCCGCCGCCGCACGCGGAGAGGGTGGCGGCGAGTACGAGGCTGCCGGTGACGGCGGCGATCGGCTTGAGTGCCTTGGCGCTGTTTCTGTGCATGGCGTTTCGAACTCCTGAAGTTCCTGGTCAGCGACGGGTCAGCGAAAGGAGGCTTTGGTACGGATACGGGAGACGGCGAGCAGGACGAGCAGCGTCGTGCCCATGAGCACCACGGCGACGGCGGCGCCGGTGAACAGGGAGCCGCGGTCGGTGGCCGCGAAGATCTGCACCGGCAGCGGCGTCCAGTCGGGCGGGTAGAGCATCATCGTGGCGCTCAACTCGCCCATGGACAGGGCGAAGCAGAGCCCGGCGGCCGCGGTCAGGGACGGCAGCAGGAGCGGCAGCTTCACCCGCCACAGGACGTACGAGGGCGAGGCGCCCAGCGAGGCCGCGGCCTGTTCGTACATCGGGTCGAGACGCAGGATGGCGGCCGAAACCGACTGGTAGGCGAACGCCATGACAAGAACGGTGTGCGCCAGGATCACGATCCAGCGCGTCCCGTTGAGCAGCACCGGCGGCTTGGAGAACGCGACGAGGACCGCGAGGCCGACGACCACCGACGGCACCGCGACCGGCAGCACGAACAGCGCGTCCATGAACCGCCTGCCGCCCCGCTTCAGGGCGGCTGCCGCCAGCGCGGCCCACGATCCCACCGTCAGCGCGAGGGCGCTCGCCGTGAGGGCGGTCACCAGGCTGGTGGTGAGTGCCTGGAGGGAGTCTCCGGTGGTCGCCGCGCCGTAGTGGCCGGTGGTGAACCCGGAGGGGAAGGCGCCCGACCAGCTGGTCGCGAACGACGCGGCCAGGATGACAAGCAGCGGCAGCGCGAAGACCGGCAGGAACAGGGCGAAGAAGACGGTCCAGGTGGCCCAGCGGCCGCCCCGGCTATGCACCAACACGACGGCTCACCACCCGGTAGAGGCCGTAAAGGCCAACGGAAATAGCGATGTTGACGACGGCGACGACACAGGCGGCCGGGTAGTCGGACTCCAGGATCGCCTTGCTGTAGACGAGCATCGGCAGCGTGGTGACCCCCTTGGCCCCGGTGAACAGCACGATCCCGAACTCGTTCAGGCACATCACCAGGACGAGCGAGCCGCCGGCGGCCAGCGCGGGCAGCGCCTCGGGCAGGATCACCCGCCGTACGATCCTGGCCGGCCGCGCGCCGAGCGAGGACGCCACTTCCAGCTGGGCGGTGTCCAGTTGGGAGAACGCGGCGAGCAGCGGGCGCATCACGAAGGGCGTGAAGTACGTGATCTCCGCGAGCAGCACGCCCCACGGCGTGGTCAGGAACTGGAAGGGCCCGCTGTGTGCCCCGGTCGCGTCCGTCCACAGCCCGTTGGCCATGCCGACCGTGCCGTAGATGAACAGCAGGGCGAGCGTGATCAGGAAGGACGGGAAGGACAGGAACACGTCGATGAACTTCGCGACGGCCTTCCCGCCCGGGAACGGCACGAACGCGATGACGAGCGCGAGCACGAAGCCCAGCACCAGACATCCCACGGTCGCCCCGACCGCCAGCCAGACGGTGGTCCAGAGAGCGTCCCGGAACGCAGCCGAGGCGAACACGTCCGCGTACGGCTGGAGGGAGGTCCCCCCGGAGTCCGGAGAGAGGGACTGCTGTACGACGAGGACGAGGGGGTAGAGGAAGACTGCGGCGAGTACGAGGACTGGAGGCAACGCCCAGAGCAGGGTGGGCACTTGACGTCCCCGCCCCAGCTGTGGGCAATCGTCCCGCAGGGCGTTGGGGGTCCCTCCCTGGCCCTCAAGGCCTTGGGGGAGGGTGGGCACAGCCCCCAGTGCCGGGTCACCGGCCAGTTCCGGCCGCCCCGAGCTAGCCACCGGCCACCCCCGCACCCAGCAGCACCGCATCCCCCGGCGCGAAATGCAGGGTGACCTCGTCACCCAGCGCCGGAGCGACCCGCAGCTCGCGCAGATCCGCCTTGACGCGATGCCCCGCCACATCGACGTACAGCCGATGCGTGGACCCCCGCCACTGCACCTCCGCGATCCGCCCCCGCAGCGCGTTGGGCCCCGCGCCCAGCCCGACCAGGTGCGGCCGCACGCACAGCGTGGCCATCGCCCCCCAGGCGGCCTCGTCGGTGGCGACCGAGAGCTCGGTGTCCCCGAACAGCACCGACCCCGACCCCACCCGCACCGGCAGGAGGTTCGCGTTGCCGACGAACGACGCGGTGAATTCCGTACGCGGCCGCCGGTACAGGTCCTCGGGGGTCCCGCAGTCCTGGAGGCGGGCCTGGTCCATGACGGCGATGCGGTCCGCCAGGGTGAGCGCCTCGACCTGGTCGTGGGTGACGTACAGGATGGAGACGTCCGGCAACTCCCGGTGCAGCCGGGCGAGTTCGGCGAGCATGCCGGAGCGGAGCTGCGCGTCGAGCGCGGAGAGCGGCTCGTCGAGGAGGAGCACGCCGGGGCGGATGGCGAGCGCGCGGGCGATGGCGACGCGCTGCTGCTGACCGCCGGAGAGCTCGCGCGGATAGCGCTTGGCGTAGCTGTCCATGCCGGTCATGGCGAGGGCCTCGGCGACCCGGCCGGGGATCTGCCCCTTGGGGACCTTCTGGGCCTTCAGGCCGAACGCGACGTTGTCCTCGACCCGCATGTGCGGGAAGAGCGCGTACTGCTGGACGACCATGCCGATGCCGCGCCGGTACGGCGGCAGCCCCGTCATGTCGCGGTCGCCGATGAACACCCGGCCCCGGACCGGCTGGACGAACCCGGCGACGGCGCGCAGCGCGGTGGTCTTGCCGGATCCGGAGGGGCCGAGCAGCGCCATGACCTCGCCGGGTTCGACGGTGAGGTCGAGCGAGTCGAGGACGGTGTTGCCGTGGTAGGCGACGGTGACGCCGTCGAAGCGGATCCCGCTGCGGCCTGTCACCGTACGGCCTCCAACTCCGCTATCAGGTCCGGGAGTTCGGCGATCGAGCCGAGTACGTGGGTGGCGCCCGCCCCGGCAAGCGCCTCCTTGTCGTGGGCGCCGGTCAGCACGCCCGCGACGATGCCCGCGCCGGAGCGTACGCCGCTGAGCATGTCGTACGAGGTGTCGCCGGCCACCGCGATGTCCCGCACCCCGTCGACGGCCCCCGTGCGCAGGAAGGCGCTGAGCACCATGTCGGGGTAGGGGCGGCCGCGGCCCCCCGCGTCGGCCGGGCACAGGGTGAGTGCGACGAGGTCCCGCCAGCCGAGGGCGCCGAGGATCGCGTCCTGGGTGACGCGGGCGAAGCCGGTGGTCAGGACGACGGTTCGGCCTTCTGACTGGAGTCGCTCGACTGCCGTGCGGGCGCCGGGGATCGGGGCGATGAGCCCGCCGTCGACCAGCTCGCCGTACGCCTCCTCGAAGGCCGCGTTGGCGGCCTGCGCCTTCGTCTCGTCGCCGAAGAGGTGACGGAAGACGGAGATCTTGGACTCGCCCATGGTGGCGCGGACGTAGTCGAGCATGGTGGCGTGCTCGGCGGAGCCGGGATCGACGCCGAGGCGTCCGGCCGCGCTCGCGAAGGCCCGCTCCACGAGCCCGCCGTCGGCGACGGTGGTGCCCGCCATGTCGAGTACCACCAGGTTGTACGCGTTCATTGTGGTCAACTCCCTTACCAGCCCAGCTCGTTCGCGGTCCGCTCGGCGATGGCCGGGGAGCAGGTCATACCGCGGCCGCCCGGTCCGGTCACCAGCCACACCCCGTCCCGCACCTGCTGGCGGTGCACGACGCGCGAGGTGTCGGTGCACTGCGCGTACACCCCGGCCCAGCGGCGCTGGATCTTGGGGAGCGGCCGGCCGAGGAAGGATTCGACAACCCGGACGAGGTGTTCGTACGGCTCCTCCAGGACGTCGAAGGCGAAGGGGTGCTCGTACTCGTGGGTGTCGCCGATGGTCAGCCCGCCGTCCGCGCGCTGCACCATGAGGAGCTGCATCTTGTGCGCGGCGGCGGTCGGGTCCTGCGGCTGCCCGGCGCTGAGCGCGTCGAGGGCTTCGCCCGCGTACGCCGGGTAGTAGCGGAAGCTGTCGGCGTCGGCTACGGAGGTGGTGAGCGGCTCGCCGAGCGGCGCGGTCTGCATCATCTGGAGGCGTACGCGGCGCACCGGCAGATCGGGCACGAGCTCGCGGACGAGCCCGCCGAGCCACGCTCCCGTACACAGGACCACGGCGTCGCCGCTGTGCACGTCGCCGTGATCGTCGCGGACCGCACTGCCGTGTGCGCCTTCGATGACCTCGCGGACTTCCCGGCCGCCAAGGAAGGTGTACCGGCCCGACTTCAACAGCTCGGTCTTGAGGGCGAGTTGGGCGGTACGGGGCTCGACGGCGGCATCGCGTTCGCACCACAGGGCGGCCTCGAAGTCGCCGCGCAGGGCGGGGTTGAGGGCGCGGGCCTCGTCGGCGCCGATGAGCTTGTAGCCGCGGGCGGCGGCGTCCTCGCGGGCCAACGCGGCCTCGGCGACGGCGAGTTCGAGCTCACCCCGGACGGGGGTGAGCGAGCCGTTGGGCCGGAAGCCGATCCCGGGGATCCGCTCGCCGATGCCCTCCCACAGTTCGCGGGCCCGCAGCGCGGTGTCCAGCTCCTCGCCGCCGGCCCGGCCGCTGACCCATATCTGGCCGAAATTGCGGAGCGAGGCCCCGCGCGCCTCGCTCTCGCGCTCGATCTGTACGACCTCGTGGCCGCGTTCCACTGCGTGCCAGGCGTGCATGGTTCCCACCACGCCGGCTCCAACGACGATGACTCTCACTGCGGCCACGCTCCTCGGGGAGGGTGTCCCGCGCCGGTCCGGACGGCGACGGGACGGTGAACGGGCCATCAAGCTTGGACTAGACCCGTTACGTTTCTGTTATCAAAAGCCACCCTATTCGCAGACGGCCGGCCGGACTACTGGCCGAGGCGGGTCGTGAAGGAGAAGCGGTCGCCGCGGTAGAGCGTGCGGACCCGTTCGAGGGGGCGGCCCCCGGCGTCGCGCGAGACGCGGTGGATGAGCAGCATCGGCAGCGCGGGCGGGGTGCCGATGAGCAGGGCTTCGCGCGGGGTGGCGAGGACGGTCTCGATGCGTTCGTCCACCTCGCCGAGGGTGATGCCGAGCCGGTCGCGGAGGTAGCCGTAGAAGGAGGAGTCCGGGGTGAACTCCCGGTCCAGGTCCGGCATTCGGGCCACCGCCGCGTAGGTGCTCTCCAGGCCGACGCGCTCGTCGTCGGCGAGCAGCACGCGCTCCATGTGCCAGACGGGCTCGCCCCGTTGGAGCCCGGTCTCGGCGGCGAGCGCGGGCGGGCAGGGGAAGCGTTCGAGGGTGATGAGGTGACGTCCGGGCGTACGGCCCTGGCGGCGCACGCCCTCGGTGTAGCTGGCAAGGGAGAGCGGCTGCTCCAGTTTGGCGCCGGCCACCACGGTGCCGCGCCCCTGGCGGCGCAGCCGCCCTTCGAGCAGCAGCTCGCGCAGCGCCTGCCGCACGGTCTCCCGGGCGACTCCGTACCGCAGGGCCAGATCACGCTCGGTCGGCAGCAGCCCGCCTTCCCCCAACTCATCGATGAGCAGGGCGACTTGGGCCTTGACGGCGTAGTACTTGGGGATGCGTCCGTGGTCCGGGATGCCGGAGCGGATGGGGGCGCCGGGGGCCTGATTCTCCGGGTAGCCGGTCGGGGAGTCGTTCCTGACGGCGTGCGGGGAGGGGTTCGAGGAGTCGTTCCTGACGGCGTGCGGGGAGTCGTTCGGGGGGTGGTTTGAGGAGTCGTTCGGGTATTCCACGGGGCGATGCTCGCATGCGGATGTGAACAGCCGGGGCGCTGGGATGCCTGGTCAGCGGGTGGGCCGCGGATCCTGCTCGGTCTCGTCAGCGGCGGGGCGCGCGCTGACGGCGGGCCGCGGTCACCAGGGCGGCGCCCGCGAGGAGGAGGGCGCCGGCGGCGAGGCCGAGGCGGGCGAGCACGCTGCCCCGGCCGGTCATGGCGAGCTCGTTGTCGAGCCGGTGCAGCAAATCTCCTTCGGGCACCACGTCGAAGCGGTAGTCGCCGGACTCCCCCACCCACTGCCCGTTGCTGCCCCGGCGCTGCACGATCGCGGCGTTAGCGGTGATCTGGCCGGGCACGGTGTCGGCGGCGAAGCCGAGCCGGACCTCGACGGTGAGGGTCTTGCCCGCGCCGATGACGAAGCCGGGGAAGCCGTCGTCGAAGACGCCGATGTGCTCGTCCTCGTCGGTCTTGATGAACGGCACGGAGTGCCTGCGGCCGGTCGCCGGATCGGCGAAGTCCATCTGGAGCTGGGAGTTCTTGAGGGTGCGGTCCCGGTCCACCAGGACGAGGACCGGGTGGATGCTGTCGCAGGCCTCGCGGGAGGTGTTGGTGAGGTCGAGGTACCAGCTCTGGCCGTCCCCACCGGGGTGGTACTCGGCGGGCCCGCCGTGGATCTTGGTGTCCAGCGGGAATTCGGTACTGGTCCGGTTGCCGCAGTCGGGCAGTTTGACCGCGAGCGGGCGGGCGGCGGGCTGGGCGGCGACGACGACCGCCTTGCGCGGCGCGACATTGTGCCACCCGGCCGGCGCCCCGCCGTCGTCGGCCGCGGCCACCCCCGCGAGCGGGCTGATCGTGACGGCGGCCACCGCGGTGGCGAGGGCGGTGCGCAGTCGCATGAGGGGCCTTTGCTGCTCGCGGGCGGGCGGGCGGAATCGGCCGCACCCGGAGCCGGTCGGCACCGTCCGGACGGGCACGGTCGTGGCCCGCGAGCCTGCCACGCCCCGTGCCCCCGCCCCCGCACGCCACGTCCCGGTACGCCCGGACGAGCCGGGGAAGACCGCCCTATCAGCCCAATATCGGGCCTTCGTATGGACGGTGCGGGTGTGGCCGCGCCATGTGTGCGGGGGGGGCGCCGTGTTCCGAGCGGCTATGGGCGCGGCTGCGGATGTGGCCGCTCCCGATGTGCGGGGGCGCCATGTGCCGCGCGGCTACCGCGCGCCCTAACCATGTGGGTACGCCACATTCGCGCGGCCGAACACCGGGATCAGGACGAGTTGTGCCGCGCCCTCCGCGACCGCGTGCGGGCCGCCCTCGGCGGGGCGGACCGGGATCTCGGGGGCGCCGCCGCGCCGGGCGCGTTCCTCGATGACGGCGGCCACACCC
Organism: Streptomyces sp. NPDC050485; assembly: GCF_044458185.1. Lineage (NCBI taxonomy): Bacteria > Bacillati > Actinomycetota > Actinomycetes > Kitasatosporales > Streptomycetaceae > Streptomyces > Streptomyces sp. NPDC050485. The sequence continues at coordinate 652,025 of NZ_JBITHR010000001.1, forward strand.
CGTACGAACGTCTGCTGGTCGGCGGTGATGGTGCGGCCGCCGAGCAGGACCCGGTCGATGTCGAGCAGCCCGACGATATTGGCCGCGCCCACCCCGAGGAAGCGGGCCGCGGCCGCGATGTCCCCGCGGGCGACCGCGGCCAGGCAGAGCGCCTCGACGCAGCCGCGCCCGCCGCAGCCGCACACCGGGCCGCCGAGCAGAATCGTCTGGTGGCCGAACTCGCCCGCGCCGGTACGGGCGCCGCGGTGCAGGGCGCCGCCGAGCACGAGGCCCGCGCCGAGCCCCGTACCGAGGTGGAGGTAGGCGAAGGAGCCCGCCGGGGTGCCGTCGCGCAGGGCGAGGCCGAGGGCGGCGGCGTTGGTGTCCTTGTCCAGGACGACCTTCCTGCCGAGCCGCTCGGCGAGCGCGTCGCGCAGCGGGAAGCCGTTCCAGTGCGGGAAGCCGGTGACGCGGTGCAGCACCCCGCTGCCGTGGTCGAGCGGGCCCGGCATGGCGACCCCGACGCCCAGCACGCGCCGGCCGCCGACCAGCGCCTCGGCCTCGGCGGCCGCTGCCTCGACCACGTGCGACGGGTCCGCGCCGAGGTCGAGCGGTACGGTCCTGGCGCCGACCAGGGTGCCCGCGAGGTCGACCAGGACCGCGGTCAGCTCGTCGCGGTCCAGGTGCAGGCCGATGGCGTGCGCGGCGGACGGCACCAGCTTGAGCACGGTGCGCGGCTTGCCGCCGGTGGAGGCGCGACGGCCCGCCTCGGTGGCCGTGCCCTCGTCCCGCAGCCGCCCGGTGATCTTGCTGACCGCCTGCGGGGTGAGCCCGGTGCGCTCGGCGAGTTCGAGCCGGCTGATGCCCTCCTCGCCCGCGGCCCGCAGCAGGTCGAGAACGAGCGCGGCGTTGTGGCTGCGCAGTGCCGGCAGGTTCGCACCCGTATTGCTCCTGTTCACCGACCCATTGTCCCTCTTGCTTGCACTTTGGCAACAGCGTTGCTTAAGTGGGTCGCATGAAGGATCCCAGGAACGCTCACCAGACCGCTGACCTTCGCGTGGGACTCGTGGGCTTCGGCCTGGCGGGCTCCGTCTTCCACGCCCCGCTGATCGCCGCGGCCGAGGGCCTCGTCCTCGACACGGTCGTCACCTCTGACCCGGAGCGCCAGGCGCAGGCCCGCGCCGAGTACGGCGACGCCCTGCGCGTGGTGGACTCGCCCGAGGAGTTGTACGACGCCGGTCTCGACCTGGTGGTGATCGCCTCGCCGAACAAGACCCACGTCCCGATCGCCACCGATGCGCTGAAGGCGGGTCTGCCGGTCGTCGTGGACAAGCCGCTGGCCGGCACGGCGGCCGAGGCACGCGGCCTCGCGGCCCTGGCACAGGAGCGCGGCCTGCTCCTCTCGGTCTTCCAGAACCGCCGCTGGGACAACGACTTCCTGACCCTGCGGCGGCTGCTCGCGGACGGCGAACTCGGCGAGGTCCAGCGGTTCGAGTCGCGCTTCGAGCGGTGGCGGCCGCAGCCGAAGGGCGGCTGGCGCGAGTCCGGCGACCCGGCGGAGATCGGCGGCCTGCTGTACGACCTGGGCAGCCATGTCGTGGACCAGGCGCTCGTGCTGTTCGGCCCGGCGCTGCGCGTCTACGCGGAGGCCGATGTACGCCGCCCCGGTGCCCAGGCCGACGACGACACCTTCATCGCGATCACCCACGCGAGCGGCGTCCGCTCGCATCTCTACGTCAGCGCCACGACCGCCCAACTCGGCCCGCGTTTCAGGGTGTTGGGCTCGGCGGCCGGCTATGTGAAGTACGGCCTGGACCCGCAGGAGGCCGCTCTGCGCGAGGGCAAGCGGCCTTCGAACGGCGAACCGTGGGGTGTGGAGCCCGAGTCGATGTGGGGCCGCGTCGGCTGCGGAGAGTCCCCCCTGACCGGCGGCGGCCGCCCCCTCGAAACGGTGCCGGGCGACTACCCGGCGTACTACGCGGCGATCGCGAAGGCCCTGCGTGAGGGCGGCGAACCCCCGGTCACCGCCCACGAGGCCGCGGCGGCCCTGGACGTCCTGGAGGCGGCCCGCCGCTCGGCCCGCGAGGGCGTGACGGTGGAGCTGTCCCTGTGAGGGCGCGGGAGTCTGCGACGCACGGGGGTGAAAGCGGGACGGGCCCGGAGAGCGGGCCCGCCGCCCCCGCCATCGCGCCGGGCGCAGCGGAAGGGGGCCCGGCGATGGACACGGTGACGGCCCTGGAGGCCGAGCAACAGCAGCTCGTACTGCGGCAGTTCAGTTACGACGACGCCTGGGAACTCGGGATGTTGCTGCGCTCGCTGGCCGTGGAGCGCGGGGCGCCGGTCGTCATCGACGTACGGCACGGCGCCCGGCAGGTGTTCCGCTGCGCGCTGCCCGGCTCCAGCGCCGACAACGACGCCTGGATCGACCGCAAGCGCCGCGTCGCCGAACGCTACGCGGCGCCCTCCTTCCTCGTCGGCGCCCGGTTCCGCGCCAAGGGCACGACCTTCGAGGAGTCGTCCCGGCTTGACCACAACTCCTTTGCCGCGCATGGGGGTTCGTACCCGGTGACGGTCGCGGGTGTCGGGGTCGTGGGAACGGTCACGGTCTCCGGGCTGCCCCAGGCCGAGGACCACGCCCTGGTGACGGAGGCGCTGGCCCGGCTCATGGACCACCACGAAGGCTGAGCCACCGACGCGGGGCGGGAAGGGCGAGGGCCGCAGGCCCAGGCCCCCAACCCGCCGGAGGCGCTACGCCGACTTCAGCGCCTGCCGCTGCCGCCCCAGCCCGGACACCTCCAGCTCAACAACATCCCCCGCCCGCAGATACGGCTTCGGCTCGGGCTGCCCCATGGCCACCCCGGCGGGCGTACCGGTGTTGATGACGTCCCCCGGGTACAGCGTCATGAACTGGCTGACGTACCGGACGACCTCCGCGACGGGGAAGATCTGCTGCGCGGTCGACCCGTCCTGCTTGAGCTCCCCGTTGACCCAGAGCTTCAGCGACAGCGCCTGCGGGTCGGGAACCTCGTCCCGGGTGACCAGCCACGGCCCGAGCGGGTTGAACGTCTCGCAGTTCTTGCCCTTGTCCCACGTGCCGCCGCGCTCGATCTGGAACTCCCGCTCGGACACGTCGTGCGAGACCGCGTACCCGGCGACGTACGCCAGCGGGTCCTCGCCGTCCGCCACGTACCGGGCGGTGCGGCCGATCACGATGGCGAGTTCGACCTCCCAGTCCGTCTTCACCGACTTGCGCGGAATGAGCACCGTGTCGTGCGGCCCGACCACCGTGTCCGCCGCCTTGAAGAAGACGACCGGCTCGGCGGGGATCGCAGCCCCCGTCTCCTCGGCGTGATCGTGGTAGTTCAGCCCGATGCACACGACCTTGCCGATCCGCGCCACCGGCGGCCCGATGCGCGCTCCGGCGTCGGCGAGCGCGGGCAGCACGCCAGTGTCCGCGGCAGCCCGGATCCGGTCCAGTGCGTACTCGTCCGCGAGCAGTTCGCCGTCGATGTCCGTCACCAGACCGGACAGGTCCCGCAGGGTCCCGTCGGCATCCAGCAGCGCCGGACGCTCTTCACCGGCGTTGCCTACGCGCAGCAGCTTCATGGTCAGTCTCCCTTGGTCGAGCGGGGCCCGGCCGATGGGTAGCGGCCATCGGAGGATCGTCCGATCCTCCAAGGTGTGCGTCCACTCCGCAAGACCCCGTTCACAAACTGGACCGTAACCACAGGTGGAGCTGCTATGCGGCGGTCGCCAGCGCGGCGGGCGCGGGCAGCATGTCCTTGTAGAGGAAGGCCCGCTCGACGGCGCTCCAGGTGGTACTGGTCACCACGTACAGCGCGGCGGCGAGCGGCACCACGCCGACGGTGAACAGCGTGGCGAAGGACAGCAGCGGCATGAACTTGCTCATCGCCGCCATGCCGGGCACCGCGTCCTGCCCGGCGGGCGCCACGACCGGCGTGGCCGCCATCTGCCGCTTCATCCGCCGGTAGTTGAAGGTGGCCACGGCCGCGACGACCGCGAACAGCGCGAGGTACACGATCCCCCGCGCCCCGAACGCCCCACCGTGCGCGAGCGCCTCCGTCCAGTTCCCGCCGAGCGGGGCCGCGAAGAGGGTGTGGTCGAGCAGACCGTTCGCCTTTCCGCCGATCTGCGGGCTGGAGAACAGGTGATAGAGCAGGAAGAACGCCGGCATCTGGAGCAGGCTCGGCAGACAGCCCGCCAGCGGCGACACCTTCTCGGCGGCGTGCAGCTCCATGACCGCCTTCTGGAGCGCCTTGCTGTCCTTGCCGTGCTTCTCGCGCAGCGCGGCCATCTGCGGCCGCAACTTGGCCTGCGCCTTCTGACCCCGCGCTGCCTGGCGCGACAGTGGGTGCACAGCGAGACGTACAAGAGCAGTGAAAAGCACGATCGCGGCAGCCGTCGAAGCACCGTGGAAGACCGGTTCGAGCAGGCCGGCGAGGTGCTCGGCGAGGCTCGCGAAAGCACTGAAAAGGGATGTGAACATGCGGAAGCCCTCCGGGGCGTCTCGTCAGGGATGACCGAAGTGTCGGCGTGACGAGCCGCAAGGAGCGGAGGTACGAGGGTGCCCCTACGCGGCCGTCGGGACGAGACGGCCGGGTGCTCGGGGCCGCGGCCGCCCGGAGGCGTCGGGGTCGCGCTGCGGCAGGAAGGCGGTCCGCCGTTCCCGGTCCCGGATCGCGGTACGCACCCGGGTGCGCGGCACCTTGGGCACCGCGCGGGACGCGAGCGTCGCACACACGGCGAGTGCGGAGCCCGCGGCGGCGGTCGCGGCGAGCGCGACGGCGGCGGAGAGCGAGCCGCCCTCGATGAGGACGCCCTGGGCGAGCAGGAACAGGAAGAGGCCGAGCAGCGGCCGGGTGAGCCGAGCGCAACGCGCGAGTACGCCGCTCATGCTTCCCTCCCCATGCTCATTCCCCGCATCGTGCCCTGCATCGTTCCTTGCTCGCCGCCGGATTCCTCGCCGCGCGATGACGCGCCGCCGGATTCGACGGATTACCTCCAGCCGTTATACACGACATGCACGACAGTCATACGATTCCGGTTTCCAGCGGCTGGAGTTCGAGGGGCTGAAGCAGCCGCCTCGGGGCTCGCAGGGCCCGGCTGACCGGGTCCTCGGCGGGCCCGAGCCCGGGTCCGGGCCGCATCTCGACGTCCTCCGGCCCGACCGCCCGCCCGCAGACCCCGCACTCCCCGTACGCCCCGAGCTCGGTCCCGCACTCGACGTGGTGGAAGGTCCGCATCGGCCGCGCGTCCGGGTTGAACGCCCGCCCCCACAGACCGAGCGCCCGCAGCGCCGGCCAGAGCGCCCGCCCCAGTTCCGTCGGTACGTACTCGTCCCGCGGCGGCGACTCCTGGTAGCGCCGCTTCTCCAGGACCCCGACCTCGGTGAGCGACTGAAGACGCGCGGCGAGCACGGCCCGCGGGATCTTGAGGTGGACCAGGAAGTCGTTGTAGCGCCGCACCCCATAGAGGGCGTCGCGCACCACCAGCAGCGTCCAGCGTTCGCCGACGATCTCCAGCGCACGGGCGATGGAGCACTCCTGCGCCGCGTAGTCGTAGTCCTTGCCGAGAGCCATGCGCTCCAGTGTACCGACCTAGGTTCACTGAACGAACCTTCGATGCTAGGGTGACACGGAGAAGGTTCATTCACTGAACTCGCATGCCCGGAATCCGTGCCCTGAATCCGTGCTCGGACTTGCCGCCGTACCCCGTCTTCTCGTTCCCCCGTCTCCTCGTCCTCCCGTCCTCTCGTCCCCCCGATCTCCCGATCTCCCGTGAGGGAAGCCAAGCCATGACGCAGGCAGTACGCACCACCACCACGCAGCCCCCGAAGACGCCCGGGCCGGGCGCGCGGCCCGGCGCCACGCTCGCCGTCACCAGCGCCGCGACCGCCCTCGCGCTGATGAACTACACCGCGCCGATGCTGACGCTGCCCGGCATGACCGCGTCCTTCCACACCGCGCTCTCCGCCCAGGCCTGGCTGCTCAACGGCGCCCCGCTCGGTCTCGCCGCGCTGCTCCTGATCGCGGGCAGCCTCGCCGACGACCACGGCCGCCGCCGGGTCTTCCTGGCCGGCACCCTCGCCCTCGGCGTCACCATGGCGCTTGGCGCGCTGGCCCCCACCACGTTGACCTTCACCCTCGCCCGGGTCGCCCAGGGCATGGCGTCCGCCGCCATCCTCGCGAGCAGCCTCGGCCTGCTGGTCGCCGCCTTCCCGGTGGGCGCCGCACGTATCCGGGCCACCGGAGTGTGGGGCGCCTTCGTCAGCGGCGGCATCGCCGTGGGCCCGCTCCTCGCCGGCAGCCTGGCGACCTTCAACTGGCGCCTGGTGTACGGAGTTCTGGCCGTACCCACCCTGATCACCGCCGGGTTCGCGCTGCGCGGCCTGACCGAGTCCCGCTCCCCGCGCGGCGGCCGCCCGGACGTGGCGGCGGCGGTCACGCTGAGCCTCGCGTTCACCGCCCTGATCGGCGCGCTCACCCTGGGCCGCGACGGCTGGCTGCGCCTCCCGGTGCTCGCCCTGCTGCTGGCCGCGGCCGTCCTCACGACCGTCTTCGGGTACGTGGAGCGCCGGGCCGCCACCCCCATGATCGACCTAACGCTGTTCCGCCGCGCGGAGTTCCTCGCCTCGTCGGCGGGCGCCCTGTTCACCGGCCTCTCCGTCATCGGCTTCTTCAGCTATCTGCCCGCCCTGCTCAGCCAGTTGCTCGGCACCTCGCCGATGAACACGGCCTGGCTGTTCGTCCTGTGGTCGGGCACCGCGTTCGTGGTGGCGCTCCAGGCCCGGCGCCTGGCGGGCCGGGTGGCCGCCCGCCACCAGCTCGCCATCGGCTTCGCCCTGCACGCGGCCGGGGTCCTCGCGATGCTGGGCGCCCTCTCCACCGGCCCGCTGCCGCGCCTTGTCCCCGGCCTGCTGGTCGCGGGCATCGGCAGCGGCCTGCTCAACGCCGCGCTCCCCGCCTCGCCGTCGAATCCGTCCCCGCCGAGCGGGCGGCGATGGGCTCGGGCGCCAACAACACGGCCCGCTACATCGGTTCGTCGGCGGGCGTCGCGCTGACGATCGCGGTGGCCCCGGCCGGACCGGACACGGTGATCGTGGTGTCGGCGGCCCTCGCGTTGGTGGCAGCGGCCCTGACGATGGCCCTGCGGACCCGCCACTGACCCATGGGCCGCTGGCCTATGGGCCGCCAGCACACGGGTCGTTGACACCTGGGCCGCTCACGCATGGACCGCTGGCACAGGGGCCGCACTCACGCCCGTACGCGTCGCTCCTCGTGGATGGGATCCCGGGCCAGTACGTCGTCGGCCACCGGCTCCCCCTTCGGCCCGATGTATGAAACCGCCAGTGCCACAAGGAGGTTGACGCCGAGGGTGACGATCCCGGCGTTGACCCCCCACACAGGATCACGGTCGGTGAACACGAAGCCGCACACCATGGCGACCCCCACCGCCAGCCCCGCGAGCCCGCCCACCAGGGTCAACTTCCGCCACACGAGCCCGAGTAGCAGCATCGGCAGCAGCTGCGCCATCCCTTCGTAGGAGATGAGGGAAAGGCGTACGAGGGTGTTGGGCACGGTGTACGTCATGATCAGCGCGAGCGCGCCCGCGACGACCACCACGACCTGCGACGCCGCCTTCTGCCGCGCCCGCAGCCGGGGCACGAGCGAGAGCACGCTGCGGCCCCACATCGTGCCGATGACCAGCATGAACACGGCCATCGGCACGATGGAGGAGAGGGCGGCCGCCACTCCGATGACCCCGACCGTCCAGGCGGGCAGCGAGTCCACGACCAGCTTGAAGAGCGCGAGGTTGGAGTCGGCGCCGACCAGTTTGGGGACGACAAACAGCGCCGCCATCCCGAGCAGCATCGGCACGAACAGCAGCACGTTGTAGGCGGGCAGCAGCATGGCGTTGCGCCGCAGGGCATCCGCGCTGCGGGCGCCGAGGTACCCGGCGACGGTGGTCGGGAAGATGACCACGGTGAGGGAGTTGAGGACGGAGGTGGTGGCGAACCACGCCTGGCCGAACGCCCCGCCGTGCCCCGGCAACGTGAGCCAGTCGCTCTTCTCGCCGACCACCCGGTCCAGGAAGTCCCCGTACCCGCCGAAGTAGTGCAGCGGCACATAGATCGCGAGGAAGGCCAGGGTGGCGATGACGAGCACGTCCTTGAGCACGGACACCCAGGCGCTGCCGCGCAGCCCGCTGACGACCACGAAGCCGGTGGTGACCGCGAAGGCGATGAAATAGGCCCAGTTGAGCGAGATGGCACCGTAGGAGATGGTCGAGACGACCACACCCATGCCGGTGATCTGCAACTGGATGTACGGCAGCAGGAAGACCGTCGCGAGCAGCGCGACGAGCGCCCCGACCCACGGCCGCCCGTAGCGGTGAGCCACCATGTCGGTGATCCCCACCAGACCGTGCCGTCGCGCGTAGTCCCACAACATGGGGCCGACGACATAGCCCACCGCGTAGCCGCAGGACATGTAGGCGACCACATACAGCACCGGGGCGCCGTAGTTGTAGCCCCATCCCGCGGCGCCCAGATAGCTGAAGCTGGTGTAGCTCTCGCCCGCCATCAGCACCCAGATGAACACGGTCCCCAGGCTCCGCCCGCCGACGGACCATTCGGCGAGCCCGCCGCCCCCGCCCCCTCGGCCGCGTACGGCGAAGAGCCCGAGCGCCACGGTGCCCACCATGAAGACACCGAAAATGGTGGTGGCGACAGCCGCGTTGCTCATCGCCGCTCCCCCCGTCCTTCGTGCCCCACTCCGCCGCCCCGCTTGTCCCCTCGCCTGTCCCCGCGCTTGTCCCCGCGCCAGGTGAGCCAGATGGCCAGCGGCGTGATCAGCGTCGCGATCAGCAACCACAGGAAGAGGAACGGCAGCCCGAACCCAACGGGCCGTACCCGGTTCACGAGGGGCAGCGCCCCGAGGAAGAGGAGATAGGGCACCCCGAGCCAGAGCACATGAATTCGACGATGACGCATCCCCGAACGCTAGCGCGACCGGCTCCCCGTCAACTTTCCCCACACGACCAGCCGATAGGTGGAGGTGAACTCGGGCGTGCAGGTGGTGAGCGTGATGTAGTGCCCGGCCGTGCTGTACCCGTACGAGGGCTTGACATCACTGCGGGGCACGGCCGCTATGGTCCCGCTGTCGCGCGAGGAGGTCTGCGGCAGGGTGGAGTCGACAACGTACGTATAGACGCTGTCCCGAGTCTCAACCACCACCTGATCCCCGGCCCTCAACTCATTGATGTACCGGAAGGGTTCGCCGTGGGTGTTCCGATGCCCGGCGAGCGCGAAGTTCCCGGCCTGCCCCGGCTGCGCGCTCTGCACGTAGTGCCCGACGTACCCCTTGTCGAGGACTCCGGCCTTGCTGATGCCCTCGGCGATGGGCGCGGTGACCCCGATCCGCGGAATGCGGATCACGGCGTACGCCTGGTCCCAGCGGGGCGCGGCCGTCCCGGCCGAGGCGGACTTGCCGCCGGAGGCCCGCGGGGCGCTCACCGTGGGGGTGTCCCCGCCCTGCTCATCGGACGGCGTCACCGAAGGCGCGGGAGCAGCAGACCCCCACTGCTCCTCCAGGGAGTGAACGGTGCGCCCGGCCTCCGCCCGCGCCTCGCGGTTGGTCCACCACAGCTGGTGCACGACGAGCAGCAGGACGAGCAGCCCGCACGTCACGGCGAGCTCGGCCCCGGCCCACAACCCCCGGGCCGCCCACGCCCGCCGCCCGCGCCCGCCCCGCACCACCACCGGTATCACTCTGCGCACGGGCGGCAGAGTAGGGGCCCTTGCCGCAACTCACCAGGCCCGCAACGGAGCGGACTCGACCCACCAGGGCCTGAAGCGCCCTCCGCCAGGCCCCCGTACAGCAGTACGGTGTCCCTCATGCGCCCCGATACGCCTGCCGATCACACTGCCGAAGCCGAGCGTCTGCTGCGCACCGCGACGCAGTACCCGGAGGACCACGAGCCGCTGCTCCTGCAGGCCGCGGCCCATCTGGAGCTCGCCGGCGACCGCCCCCGGGCCACCACGCTCTACGACCGCCTGCTGGCCTCGAAGGTGGACCACCCCCACCTGGTGAAGGCGTTCAAGGCGGCGAACCTATGGGAGTACGGCCACGAGCCGGAGGCCCGCGCGATCATCAATGGCATCCGCCAGGCCGCGCCGCTGGACCCGGCGGCATGGGAAATCGTCGCGGAAACCCTGGAGTCCCACGACGAGCTCGACCTGGCCCACGCCTCACTGACAACCGCGCTGACCCTGCTGGGCGTTGCGGAAGCGGGCGTCGACCCCACAACGATCCCGTACAGCACGCAGTCCCTCCTGACCACGCGCCACCGGGTACGCCGCCTGCTCGCCCTCCCCCACGACACCTGGGACACCCTGGCCGACCAACTGCACACGGCGCCGATCTCCCTGGACGAACTCCACGACCCGAAGCGCCTGTGGTCGCTGGGCTCCGAGGACCCCGCCGAACTCCAAGCCGAACTGGCCCGCCTGAGAGCCGAGTTGGGCAGCTACCGGGCCGCCCTGTCCCGCCCGTTCCCGGTAGCGGTCCTGCACTGGCCGGAACCAGAACTGGACGAACTCCTCACCGCCTACCCCGAGCTCCAATCCGAATACCCCACCCACGCCGCCCACTTGCTCGACATCGAGGCATCGCTCCGCGAACTGGCCGCCACAGGCACGGCCAACCTGGGCATCGTGACCGGCACGGTCCCCTCGTACGAGGCCTTCGCGGCGTCGGAGTCGTCTTCACCGGCGAATGCGGATCTGCTACCGCAGTACGCGACGACGTTGGCTGCACGTGGGCGCGCTGTGGCGTGGCCGCCGGGGAGGGGGGCTGACTGTTGGTGCGGGTCGGGGGTGGCTTATGGGGATTGCCACGGGGTGGCTTGATCTGGGCAGACTCCCGGGATTGTCAGTGCCCCCTGCTTCACTGGGGGTGACAGTTCAGGGGAGGGGCACAGCGTGACCAACACCGTCGGCTCGGGGCAGCCTGTAACCGGTCTCTACGAGCAGCTCATCACGCTGCGCCTCACCGAGCAGCTCAAGGGGCTCGACGCAGGCGGCTGGCGGACAATTGATGCCGAAGTCGGCCCCGAGTCGACACCACATGTCCTCGCTCGCCACATCGCTGACGCAGTTCGTCAGGTGCTACAGCGCCTGCCCTCCGCGGAACGGGTACACGCCGCCAATCACATCCTTGAGTCCGTGAGCACCTTGGACGGCGCACGGGAATGGGTCGATCTTATTGCCGACGGGCCACGCCAACTCTTGGCCATCGCTGAGCACGAAGCGCCGGGCGTCTATGCGATCCGACCCGCCACTCCCCTCTCCGAAACCGCACTGATCACCAACGCTCCCGACGATCCCAATCTGGGGTTCGAGCTGCGCGCCGAGCTCGCCACCGCGGACCGCGTGGATCTGCTGTGCGCCTTCGTGAAGTGGCATGGCCTCCGCGTGCTGGAGCAGTCACTCAAAGCCGCCCACGCGCGTGGCGTACCGATCCGGGTGATCACCACGACCTACATCGGGGCGACCGAGCGACGAGCACTTGACCGCCTGGTCCATGAGTTCAACGCCGAGGTGCGGGTCAATTACGAGCTGCGGTCGACGCGCCTCCACGCGAAGGCATGGCTCTTCCGCCGCAACAGCGGATACGACACTGCGTACGTCGGCAGCTCAAACCTTTCGAAGGCAGCGCTGCTGGATGGGCTGGAATGGAACGTACGACTGTCTTCCATCGCTACTCCGGATGTCCTGCGCAAGTTCGAGGCAACGTTCGGCTCGTACTGGAACGAGCCTTCTTTCGAGTCGTACGACCCCGAACGAGATGGCGCACGCCTCGACGAGGCCTTGAGTCGAGCCTCGGGCAAGATGAACGGCCCCCAACATCCTGGGCTTCAGCTCTCGGGCCTGGAAGTCCGTCCGTACCCGCACCAGCGGGACATGTTGGAACGCCTTGAGGTCGAGCGCACCGTCCACGATCGTCACCACAACCTGCTGGTCGCTGCGACCGGCACGGGCAAGACGGTGATGGCTGCTCTGGATTACAAACATCTCCGTCAGAAGCTGGGCCGCGATCTGCGGCTCCTGTTCGTCGCTCATCGCAAGGAAATCCTGCAGCAGTCGCTCCGCACGTACCAAGATGTTCTAGTCGATGCTGAATTTGGGGAGTTGCTCTTCACTGGCGAGATCCCCGAGCGCTGGACCCATGTCTTCGCGAGCGTCCAGTCCCTCAACGCCCGGGCCCTGGAGCGCCTGGCTCCGGACCACTTCGACGTCATCGTCATTGACGAGTTCCACCACGGCACCTCGCCGACCTACCGAAAGATCCTTGACCACTTCGTTCCACGCGAACTACTCGGATTGACGGCGACACCGGAGCGAATGGACGGAAAGAACATCCAGGACGAGTTCTTCGATGGCCGCATCGCAGCCGAGATGCGCCTCTGGGAAGCTCTGGAGAACGACCTGCTCAGCCCGTTCCACTACTTCGGGATCAGTGACAATACGGATCTGACGGCCGTCGAGTGGAAGCGGGGCGCCTACGACACGGCGGCACTGGACAACGTCCTCACCGGAAATGACGCCCGAGCCCGTCTGGTGGTCAAGGCAGTTGAGGACAAGGTGACAGACCCTGCGGCCATGCGCGCCCTCGGCTTCTGTGTATCGGTAGCCCACGCACGCTTCATGGCCGCGTACTTCCAGCGAGCCGGACTGAACGCCGTCGCGCTCTCCAGCGAGACTCCAGCTACAGACCGCAGGCAAGCGCTGGCCGACCTCAAGGCTGGAACCCTCCAGGTGATCTTCTCGGTCGACCTTTTCAACGAGGGTCTGGACATCCCTGACGTCGACACCCTCCTCCTGCTGCGGCCCACTGCTAGCGCAACGGTTTTCCTCCATCAGTTGGGGCGCGGCCTACGACGGAGTGAGAGCAAAGCAGTGCTGACGATTCTGGACTTCATCGGTCAGCACCGCAAGGAGTTTCGTTTCGAGAATCAGTTCCGAGCCCTTACCAACCTGACGCGCAAGAGGCTCCTGACTCACATCGAGCACGACTTCCCACAACTTCCCTCGGGCTGCCAGATCATCTTGGAGCCCAAGGCGAAGCGAGTCATCATCGAAAACATCAAGGCCCAGATCGGCGTCAACGTAACTGTCCTGGCCCGCGAGGTAGCAACGTACGGCGAGCCGCGCCTGAGCGCCTATCTAGATGAGAGCGGACGCGAACCCAAGGAGATTTATCGCGGAGGTAACTCTTGGACGGGCCTACTCCGCCGCACGAATCTCTTGGTACCACCCGTGCCCGACGGGGAGCCCGCACTCCTCAAGCGGGTGCCGTCGTTTCTTCATGTGGACGATCCCCAGCGTGTGGCTGCGTACACCCGACTGCTCACGGATATCCCGCCCGCCTACGCCGGACTCAGCGAGCAGGACCAGGGATATGCCCGCATGCTGTTCTTCTCCCTTTGGCCGCTCGGAGGTAGTTTCAGGAGCTACGACGAGGCCTTCGCCTCTCTTGCCGGGCTTTCCCACTTCCGCGACGAGCTCAGGCAGGTTCTGGCGCACAACTTGGCCCACACGGAGCACGTTCCCGTACCGCTCCTTGGCGACCAGGCCGACCTACCGCTGACCGTGCACGCGTCGTACACCCGGGAGGAAATCCTCCCTGCCCTCGGCCAGGCCGAGATCGGCGGATTCATGGCGGCCCACTTCCGCGAGGGGGTGAAGTGGTGCGAGTCCGCAAAGACCGACGCCCTCCTCATCACTCGCGAAAAGGATGAGAAGGACTTCTCACCTCAAACGCGGTACCGCGACTATGCGTTGAGCGAGAACCTCTTTCACTGGGAGTCGCAGAACCAGACGTCTGAGACATCACCCACCGGCAGGCGCTACCAAAACCACGCATCCGAAGGCAGCCACGTCCTGCTCTTCCTCCGTCGCTACAAGAACACGGACATCGGCGGGGCCCAGCCCTGGATGCTGCTCGGCCCGGCCGAGTACGTCCAGCACACGGGCAGCAAGCCGATGGCGATCACCTGGGAGCTGAAGCACGCCTTGCCCGCGGACGTGTTGACCTACTCAGCCATCGCGGCAGGCTAGCCACGCCCTAGCTCGCTTGCGCAACTGGGAACTAACCCTGGTCCTCGCACAGTTAATTATCTCAACAAGCAGACGATTGGGGAGGCTCCGCGTTGGACGTAGCTGCTGTTGGTACGGAAGTCAGGCGAAAGAAGATCCACGACAAGTACGGCGGTAACCGCCAAAAGGGGATCAGTAAGCCCAAGGAGCCGCCCTACCTCTTCCTCTTCTCAAACCCCGAACGGGGTCGCCAGTACGGTTACTACGACGGCTGGGGCGAGGACGACTGCTACCACTACTGCGGCGAAGGGCTCTACGGAGACCAGAAAATGGTCGAGGGGAACTTGGACATTCTCGACCACGTACAGCAGAAACGTTCGCTCCAGCTGTTCAAGACGACGGCAAAGGCTGTTGTCGCCAACCTGGGGCAGTTCTTCCTCGACCCAAAAGAGCCCTGGTACACCACCGATGCCCCGGACGCCGCTGGCGAGGTCCGCACTGTCATCATGTTCAGGCTTCGTCCTGCCGACTCGGTGCCGTTGACGGACGACTTGGCGCTGAGTCCCGCAACGTCAACGACGGTGGACGACGTCGCGGTAGAGCAGCACAACGCTGAGCAAATGATCGTGAACCCTAGCGGCAAGCCGCGGCTGTCTGACCGCCGCGAGGCCAAGCTCGTCAAGGCATACCGCCAACACCTGGAGTCCCAGGGCCACACGGTCACTCGCAAGAAGATCAGGCCCGAGGGAGAGGCGAAACCGCTCTACACCGACCTCTACGACGCGACCGACAAGCTGCTGATCGAGGCAAAGGCAACCGCTACCCGCGAAGCGATACGCATGGCGATAGGGCAACTCTTCGACTACCGCCGGTACTTGGAGCCTCAGACGGACATTGCCTTGCTACTCCCTTCCAAGCCCCGCCCGGATCTCCTCAAGCTCTGCCACGCCGCCGAGGTTGCCGCGTCCGTGATCTGGCCCGAAGGCGAGACCTACGTGAAGAGTCAGCCCTAAGTGATCGACGCCGTCATACAACATCGGCGCTCAGCGTCGCACCAAAACGACCCCAAACGCATTCCATGACGGCGTCGGAATCTCGACCGTGAACGCGAAGCCAGCGGAGGAGGTCGACGATCACCTCGATCGTCGCCTCCTCCGCACTGGACAGGGATGCGGCGTTCGCAGCCTTCGACTCCGGGCCGCCGTTCAGGCAGTAGAGGCCCAACAACGATTCGGCTCGCGCCACTTGAGGATCATTGACGTGGTCATCGGCAGAACGAAGCCCCGTCGCCAGTTCGCACCACGTGACCTTCGCATCCGCGCGAAGGATCACACCCCAGCGATCAGCGACCGCCTCCACGAGCGCCATCCCTCTCCCTGACTCGTCATCAATCATGGCCGCGAGGAGAGTTGGTAGAGCGCGAGTGTCAGGGTCGATGACCTCGACGCGCAGGAGTGGGCCGTTCATGGATACGGCCAGGGTCGTCGGAGTCTGCGGGCCGACATGCGTGATGACGTTGGTGACCAGCTCTGTTACGCACAGCTGGGCGGACTCGATGACATGCGGCAAGCCCCACATCGTCAGGTGGAGACGCATGATGCGTCTCAGGGCCGCGAGTTCCTCAGGCTCGGCCAAGAACGGCAGATCCCAAGCCTTGCGGTCGATTCCGAATCGGCACCCTTCCATGGCAACCACCCCTCACTCCGACCATCGCTGATTCACTGTGTAGCAACGCGCATTCATAGAGTGACAGTGGAACTCTCAATATGGAACTCTCACGTGGGAGTTGATGGAGTGGGCAGCGCGTGCGTGCGCCCCCGGCGTGCGCTGTCTTGTCTCGAAGTGGTGGGCCGGGGCACGCTCGGGGAGATCAACACGAAGGGCCGGGAACATGGCAGTTGGACCGACCACACGTAGGCGTCAACTCGGCGCCGACCTGCGCCGGCTCCGCGAGCGCAAGGGGCTCACCTTGGAAGAGGCAGGCGCGCTCGTCGGGGTCTCCAAAGCCACCTTGAGCCGCTACGAGACCAAGGAGGGAACGGTCAAGTGGCCTGCCGTGGACGCCCTTTGTCGGGAGTACGACGCCTCGGAGCAGGAACGGAAGACACTGGTCGAACTCGCCAAAGGGGCGAAGATTCAAGGCTGGTGGCGTTCTCTCGCCGATCCGATCCCCGAGTCCATGAATCTGATGCTGACCCTTGAGGACGAGGTCGTCCGCGAGGATCACTTCGCCTGCATGTACGTCCCCGGGCTGCTCCAGACCCGCGCCTATGCGGAAGCGGTGCATCGCGCGTCCGAGATGCGCTGCACCGAGCAGGAGATCGCGCACATGGTGGACATCCGCATGAAGCGGCAGGAACTGCTCACCAGGGACGACGCTCCCCACATCTGGGCCGTGATCGATGAAGCAGTCGTCCGGCGCATGGTCGGTGGGCGAGAGGTGATGCGAGAACAGTTGAGACACCTGCAAGCTCAAGCCGAACTGCCTCAAGTCACCATCCAGATACTGCCGTTCGCCAGTGGCGCGCATGCCGCTGCCGTAGGAAGCTTCGTGATCCTGGGTGGCCCGACGCCCGAACTCGACGTCGTGTACGTGGACATCATCGGCGGCGGGCTCTTCATGGAGAAGCCCGAAGAGTTGGAGCGCTATAAGTTGGCGTTCCAGTACCTGAGCGCACAGGCGTTGGACATCGACACGTCGGCCGCGCTCCTCGATCGGGCCCTCAGGGAGCTTTGATGGATCACCAAGACATCCGCTGGGTGAAGTCCTCGTACAGCGGGGGAAGCGGTACGGAGTGCGTGGAGACCGCGCGTCTTTCGACCAGCACGGCCGTGCGTGACTCGAAACGGCCCGCGGGGCCGCGCATATCGTTCTCGGCTGCTACCTGGACCGAGTTCGTGGGTGCGCTCAAGGGCGAGGCCCTTTAGGGGACCGCCTCGCGAGCCCAGACCCCGCGCAAACCGCCCCGCCCCCGCGCGTTAGCCTCAAGGAAACCGCACTTCAGGAGGCAAACCATGGCAAAGGTTCCCGCGACTGCGATCGCTGCCGGCGGGCTGATCGGGGGGTATGGGGTGGCCCGGTGGACCAAGAAGCGGCCGCTCGGTGGGGTGGCGCTGGCCGCGGCCGGGGCGGTTGCCGCGCGGCAGTGGCAGCAGGCGGCCGGGACCAAGGCGGCCGTGGGGCTCAGCGCCGCCTACGTCGCCGCCTTCGCCGGGTCGCATCCGCTGGCCAAGAAGGTCGGCGCCTGGCCCTCCGTGTTCGGGGTGGCCGGAGCCGTCGCGGTCGCTTCCTGGGCTGTCACCCGCAGCTCCAAATAAATGGCTCGGCGCGGTGAGCACACGCCCGCTCCCGCCCGTACTTAAGAGCAACTCCCCGCAGTGGTCGGGCGCATGGCCGTACGGCAAGGACAGGCAAGTCGGTTATGCGCCCGACGGGAGTGCGCGCCCGAGGGGGCAGTTCCGCGACCGACCGCGACCAGTGTCCGGCCTTCAGGACACCGCCATCCGCCCTGCGAAAACCCGCTCACCCTTCCAGCGCGCCCCACGGAACCCCCTCACCACCCAGCACGCCCGGCGAGGGCCCCTCATCCGCCCAGCGCGTGCGACACCGTATAGATCACCAGACCCGCCAGCGCACCCACCACCGTGCCGTTGATCCGGATGAACTGCAGGTCGCGGCCGATGTTCGCCTCGATCTTCCGCGAGGTGTCGTTCGCGTCCCACGACGCCACCGTGTCCGTGATCAAGGACGTGATCTCGGCACGATACGTCGAGACCACGTACGCCGCCGCGTCCTCCAGCCAGCCGTCCAGCTTGGACTGGAGGCGCGGGTCGGTGGACAGGCGGGCGCCCAGGGACAGCAGTGACGCCCTGGCCCGCAGGCGCAGCTCGCTCCGCTCGTCCTCGGCCGCCGCGATGATCATGCCCCGTACGGAGGCCCACGCCGAGGCGATGATGTCCTGGACCTCGGGGCGGGCCAGTATGTCCGACTTGAAGCGTTCCACCCTGGTACGGGTCTCGGTGTCCGACTGGAGGTCGGCCGCGAAATCGGCCAGGAAGCGGTCCAGGGCACCGCGCGCCGGGTGGGCCGGCATGTCGCGCATCTCGGTCACGAAGCGCAGCAGCTCCTTGTAGACGCGCTCGCCCACCTTGCGGTCCACGAAGCGCGGGGTCCAGCCCGGGGCGCCGCCCTGTACCGCGTCCATCACCGAGTCCCCGTGCAGCACCAGCCAGTCGTGGGCCCGTACGCAGATCAGGTCGACCGCCTTGCGGTGACTGCCGTCGGCGACGATCTTCTCCAGCGCCTTGCCCACGCCGGGCGCGATCTCCGCCGCGTCCGCCCGGCGCGTGATGGCCTCGCCCACCACCGCCTGTACGTCGGAGTCCCGGAGCACCGTCAACGCGCCGCGCAGGGCCGTGGCCAGCTCTGACGTCACCCGGTCGGCGTGATCGGGCTCGGCGAGCCAGGTGCCGAGCCGGCGTCCGATACCGAGGGCCTGGAGCCGGGTCCGTACTACCGCCGTCGACAGAAAGTTCTCGCCCACGAAGGAGCCGAGCGTGGCGCCGAACTGGTCCTTCTTGTTCTGGATGATCGCCGTGTGCGGGATCGGCAGGCCCAGCGGGCGGCGGAACAGGGCCGTCACCGCGAACCAGTCGGCCAGCGCGCCCACCATGCCCGCCTCGGCGGCCGCCGCCACGTATCCGGCCCAGGCCCCCGCGCCCGACCGGTCCGCCCATGTGGACAGCGCGAAGACGACCGCGACCAGGAGCAGCAGGCCGGTGGCGGTCGCCTTCATGCGGCGCACGCCCCGGCGCTTCTCCTCGTCCGCCGCCGTGTAGGCGAAGGGGGAGGAGAGCGGCGGGCGCGCGGGCGCGTCCGCCGCCCCCGCCACCTCGGCCTTCGCCCCGGCGCCCGTTCTCGTACGGTCCATTCGTTCCACCTGTCCGCGCGTGCCTACGACCCCGATCGGTCCCGTACGACCCCGATCAGTCCTGAACGTCCTCGATCAGTCTCGTACGGCTTCGGTCGATCCCGTACGCAATTGTCCCGCCTGCCCCTCCGTCCTGGCTGGACGCCCTGCATGGAGTACTCATGACGTGCCCGTTGAGTTCCCGTCCGCCCCGCCGCCACCCGTTCGGGGGCGGTGTGCAGGGCTCGGGTGCGGTGCGGGTGGTGGGCGCCTGCGGCGGGCTTTGCCCCTCCCCGCCCCTTCCCGAAACCCTCCGGGGGTGAGTGGGTGCAGGGGTGGGTGGGCCGGTGCGGGGCGGTGGTGCTGGGGCTCTGCCCCGGACCCCGCTCCTCAAGCGCCGGAGGGGCTAGATAGGTACAGGGGATGGCAAGGCCAAGCTCCTGAGCTCAGCCCAGTTCCTTGCGCTGCTTCTGGGCCTTTCGCAGCTTGCGGTCCACTCCGATCCCGCCCATCAGCGCGTACGCCCTGATCGTGACGTGAGGGGAGCCGGGGGTGCCCTCGTTGTTGCCCTTGGCGGTGCCGCCTACGCCGCCCATGATGCCGAAGCCCTTGACCTGGACGTTCAGTTCGGGGGGTACGGTCACGCCGATGCCGCCCATGATCGTGAAGAGGCGGATCACCGTTTCGCGGTCCTCGAAGCGGGCTTCGCGCAGGTCGATGTCGCCGCCGCCCCACATCGCGAACGCGGTGAACTTGCGTGCCACCGTCCAGCTGCCCTTGCGCGAGAAGCCGCCCCAGAGGGCGAAGCCTCCTTTGGAGGTGGCCGGGTGGCCGATCCGGGACGGCCAGTGGACGTCCGTGTCGTTCTCGGTGGGGCGGGCCACCTGGGCGGCCGGGCTCACCGCGCCCGGCGCGGGCAGGTCGCGGACGAGCGGCTCCAACTCCCCATGCGTACGCGCCTTGTAGGCCGCCTCAAGGCGCTGCTCGAACTCCTCCATGTCGAGCCGGCCCTCGGCCACGGCATCCCGCAGCGACTCGGCGACCCGCTCCCGCTCCGCGTCCGAAGCGCGCATCTCCGGCAGCCCACCCGTTGGTTCACTCGTCATGCGGCAAAGCCTAGTGAAGGCCGGGCGTCTCGGAGGTTCGGGGGCTCGCCCCCGTTGAGTACAGCATGCGCGCGATCACCGCCTCGATGTCCGGCTCCCGGACCGACAGGTCCACCAGCGGGTACGCCTGGGCGATGTGCGCGACCAGCGGCGCCGCCGACGCCGAGGCGGGGAAGGCGAGCCACTGGCGGGGGCCCTCGACCTTCACCACGCGGGCGCCTTCGGCTTCCACCGGCGGGAGTTCGCGCTCCAGGTCGACCACCAGGGTGCGTTCGCTCTCGCCCGCCTCGTGCAGCCCGGCGAGCGCGCCGTCGTACATGAGGCGTCCGTGGTCGATCACCATCACGCGCCGGCAGAGCTGCTCGATGTCGGTCAGGTCGTGGGTGGTGAGCAGGACCGTGGTGGCGCGCTCCGCGTTCAGGTCGCGCAGGAATTGCCGGACCTTCGCCTTGCTGATCACGTCGAGGCCGATCGTCGGCTCATCGAGGTACAGGACCTCCGGGTCGTGCAGCAGGGCTGCCGCGATGTCGCCGCGCATCCTTTGGCCGAGGGAGAGTTGGCGTACGGGCACGTCCAACAGGCTTGACAGGTCGAGGAGTTCGACGCATCGGTCGAGGTTCTCGCGGAAGCGCTTGTCGGGGATGCGGTACATGCGGTGGGCCAGGCGGTAGGAGTCGTACAGCGGCAAGTCCCACCACAGGGTGGTGCGTTGGCCGAAGACGACGCCGATGCGCTGGGCCAGTTTCGTGCGTTCGCGGGAGGGGTCGAGGCCCGCGACCCGCAGGCGCCCGCCGCTCGGAGTGAGGATGCCCGTCAGCATTTTGATGGTGGTGGACTTTCCGGCGCCGTTGGGCCCGATGTAGCCGACCATCTCGCCGCGCGGCACCCGGAAACTGATCCCGTCGACCGCCCTGACCTGCCGCTTCTCGCGGCGCAGCCGACCGGTCTTACGGCGTACGTCGAAGACCTTCTCGACGCCGTCGAGTTCGATGAGGTCCGTCACGTCAACTCCCCGTTGTTCGGTACGAGATCGGGCCCATCGGTCAGCTCCCCGTGCTGCGGTACGAACGGATCCCGGCCCGCCAGGCGAGGCCGGCCAGCGCGAGGCAGCCGGCCGCGACCAGGGGCGGTGTGAGGGCGAGCCAGCCCGGCAGGTCCAGCGGATACGGCCGGCCGAGCACATAGAGGGCGGGCAGCCAGTTGACGAAGGCCAGCGGCAGCACGAAGGTGGCGGCCCACACCATGTCCTTGGCGAACACCGTCGGCGGATACTGGAGCAGGGTCTGGCCGCCGTAGGTGAAGGCGTTCTGCACCTCGGCCGCGTCCTGCGCCCGGAACTGGAAGGCCGCGCCCGCCACGAACAGGGCGGCGAAGATCGCGGCGCCGCTCAGCAGCATCACCGGCACCATCAGCACCTTCAGGACCGTCCAGTGCAGGTCGAGGGCGATGAGCGAACCGGCCAGGACCAGCATGCCCTGGAGCAGCCGGCCCAGTCGCTGCAAGCCGAACCGGTCGGCGGCGACCTGGGCGAGCACCGGCGCCGGACGGACGAGCAGGGTGTCGAGGGTGCCGTCGCGGACCCGCGCGCCCAGCTTGTCGATGGAGCCCATCACCGCGTTCACGAGTCCGAACGCTGTGGTCGACGTGCCGTACAGGAAAGCCACTTCGGCGAACGAGTACCCGCCGAGCGAGCGGACCTGCGAGAACATCAGCGCGATCACGACGAAGTCGAACGCGGTCACCAGGAAGTTCCCGACCAACATCATCACGAAGGACGCCCGGTAGGCGAGGGTGGAGCGGATCCACATGGCGGCCACCAGGCGATATGTGGCGAACGCACCCAGCGCCGGCGCCCGCTCGGCCAGGCCTTCTACACCCTGAAGTGACGTTCGCCCGTCCAGGCCTTCAGCACCGCAGAGCGGCTCACGCTCACCGACGCCTTCGGCACCCTGGAGTGACGTTCGCCCGTCCAGGCCGTCAGCGCTCTGAAGTGACGTTCGCCCGTCCACGCCTTCGGCGCCCTGCAATGCCGTTCGCTCACCGACGCCTTCGGTGCCCCGGAGTTCAGCCACCCTGCACCACCACTCTCCGTACCGCCGCGGACTGGAGCAGCCGCCCGGCGCCGAGCAGCGCCACCGCCCAGCCGAGCTGGAAACCGAACGCGCCGAGCAGGCCCCAGCCGTGGTGCCTGCCCATCAGGACGTCCGCCGGGATCTGGAGCAGCGAGGACCAGGGCAGCGCGCGGGCCACCTCGCCGAGCAGGCCGGGGAAGGCGGTGAGCGGCAGCAGCATCCCGGAGAAGAACATGCCCGCGATGGAGACCAGCGCGGAGAGGCCAGCCCCGTCGAGCAGCCAGAACGCGGAGAGCGCCACCAGGAAGCGCAGCGCGAAGCTCACCACCACCCCCAGCAGGACCGCGAGCAGGAAGGCAAGCCAGGTCAGCGGGTTGGCGGGCAGCGCGAGGTCGAAGACGAGCGCGCCGAAGGCGAGGGGGACGACGCCGCGCCCCAGCAAGTGGAAGAGCGCCCGGCCCAGATCGGCGGACAGCCACCACAACTGGAGGTCGACCGGACGGTAGAGGTCGATCGCGATGTCACCCGTACGGATGCGTTCCACGAGCTCGTCCGCGAAGCCGCCGCCGAACAGGCTGGCCGTCATCAGCATGGCCTGGCTGATCCATACATAGGTGAGGGCCTGGGACTGGTCGTAGCCGCCCAGGTGGGGGCGCGCGTCCCACAGGGCTATATAGGTGTAGGCCACGATGACGCCGAAGACGGTGTTGGTGAAGACTCCTGCCGCGGTGGCGACCCGGTATGTCGTATAGCGCCGGAACCCACCCGCGGCCACGACCCCGTACAGCCGCACGCCTTGCCCCCCTCACCGCTCCGGATGCCAAAGCGCTGGAGCCTAGCCCAGCCCCACGGCCCTTCGCGACGGAATTTCCGTGGCCGGGCATGCAGTATGTCCTTACAGCACGAATCAGCTGAAACATCTGAAACAGCCTAAATATCCGAAATAGCTTAAATAGCCGAAATAGCTTAAATAGCCGAAACAGCCCATTGCAGAAACCTCCGTACGACACCTCGTACGACACCCCATACAGCACCCCCGCACACGACCCGAGACGCGATGGCCGGAGAGACATGAGCGACGACGAGCAGCCGGAGCCACCACACCCCGGACCCCGGGCGCCGCAGAACTGGGCGCCCCGGGACCTCACCGCCGCCGCAGCCGCCCCTGCCCCCGCCCCCGCGACGGCCGGCGCGGGGGGAGGAGGCGAGCAGAAGCGGCCCAAGCGCACCGGCTGGCGCCGCTTCGTGCCCCGCTGGCGACTGGTACTCGGCCTGTTCCTGCTCTGCGCCCTGCTGCTCATCGGCGGCTTCCTGGCCGGCTACCTGCTCGTGTCGATCCCGCCCGCCAACGCCGGGGCCACCGCGCAGTCCAACGTCTTCCTGTACTCCGACGGCACCCAGCTCGCCTCCGACGGCGAGGTCAACCGCGAGAACGTGCAGCTCGCGCAGATCCCGCTCACCGTGCAGCACGCCGTACTGGCCGCCGAGGACCGGGAGTTCTACTCCGAGCGCGCCGTAGACCCCAAGGCGATGGTCCGCGCCGCCTGGAACACCCTCACCGGCAAGGGCACCCAGGGCGGCTCCACCATCACCCAGCAGTACGTCAAGAACTACTACCTGGGCCAGGAGCAGACGGTCACCCGCAAGGCGAAGGAGTTCTTCATCGCGATCAAACTCAATCGCGAGGAGACCAAGGACGACATCCTCACCGGGTACCTGAACACCAGCTACTTCGGGCGCAACGCGTACGGCATCCAGGCCGCCTCCCAGGCGTACTACAGCAAGGACGTCGAGAAGCTCACCACCGCCGAGGGCGCCTACCTCGCCTCGCTGCTCAACTCCCCCAGCGCGTATGACGTGATCGCCCACCCCCAGAACAAGCCGAGCGCGCTGGCCCGCTGGAACTACGTACTCGACGGCATGGTCAAGAAGAAGTGGCTCAGCCCCGCCGAGCGGGCCGCGACCACATTCCCCTCGCCCGGCAAGGTCAAACCCCGGGCCGGGCTCGCCGGGCAGCGCGGCTACCTGGTCGAGGCCGTCAAGGACTACCTCACCAGCAACAAGATCATCGACGAGAACACCCTGGCCACCGGCGGCTACCGGATCACCACCACGATCCAGCAGGACAAGCAGAACGCCTTCGTGAAGGCCGTGGACGACAAGGTCAACTCCAAGCTGAGCACCGTCCGCAAGGCCGACCGCAACGTCCGGGTCGGCGGCGCCTCCATCGACCCGGCGACCGGCAAGGTCCTCGCGATGTACGGGGGCATCGACTACACCAAGCAGTACGTGAACAACGCGACCCGGCGCGACTTCCAAGTGGGCTCCACCTTCAAGCCGTTCGTCTTCACCTCGGCGGTGGTCAACGGCTCGAAGACCCAGGACGGCCGGACCATCACCCCGAACACGGTCTACGACGGCACGAACAAGCGCCCCGTGCAGGGCTGGGACGGCGGCACCTACGCGCCCGCCAACGAGGACGACGCCTCGTACGGGATGATCACCGTGCGCACCGCCACCGACAAGTCCGTCAACGCGGTGTACGCGCAGATGGCCGTCGACGTGGGCTCCGCCAAGGTCAAGCAGACCGCGGTCGACCTCGGCATCCCCGCCGACACCCCCGACCTGACCGCGTCCCCGTCGATCGCGCTCGGCCCGGCGACGGCGAGCGTGCTCGACATGACGCAGGCGTACGCGACGCTCGCGGGCCACGGCAGGCACGGCACGTACACGCTGGTCGAGTCGGTCATCAAGGACGGTACGAAGACCGAACTGCCCGCGCAGGACGGCAAGCAGGCCGTCAGCCGCGAGTCCGCCGACACCACGACGTCGATGCTGCAGAGCGTCGTCGAGGGCGGCACGGGTATGGCGGCGCAGGCGGCCGGGCGGCCGGCGGCGGGCAAGACCGGCACGGCCGAGCAGGACAAGGCGGCCTGGTTCGCGGGCTACACCCCGGACCTGGCCACCGTCGTCGCGGTGATGGGCGCCGACCCCGACACGGCGGTGCAGCAGCCGCTGTACGGGGCGCTCGGCTTCCCCCGGATGAACGGCGGCGGGCCGCCCGCGGACATCTGGGCGCAGTACACCAAGGGCGCCCTCCAGGGCAGCGAGGCCAAGGACTTCGACCTGCAGCTCCAGGACGGCGCGGCCATCCCGGTCGAGCCGCCGCCCCCGAACCCGTTCCAGTCGCCGTCGCAGCAGCCCGGCCGCAACCAGGGCCAGACGCAGGGACAGATCCAGGGTCAGACGCAAGGCCAGAACCAGGGCCAGAACCAGGGTCAGACCGGCGGCCGCAACCAGGGTCAGACGCAAGGTCAGAACCAGGGGCAGAACCAGGGTCCGACCCAAGGCCAGACCCAGGGCGGAGCCACCAACGGCGGCCAGACCAACAGTGGCCAGGCCCAGGGCGGCACCACCGACGGCGGCGCCACCACCAACACCGGCGGCACCACTGACGGCGGCGGCACCGGCAACGGCGGCACCAACACGGGCACGACGGCCGGAACGGGCGGCACCACGACGGGAGTTGGCAACAGAGCACGGGGACCGAGGGGCGGCTAAGCGCCCCGCGGGAAGTGGCGTTCGTCGGCTGCGGGCGGATGGGGGTCCTCCCTGCTCGGCGCAGCCGCATGGTGTCGCAGTACCGCGCCCCTTCAAGCGCGGTACTGCACCGAGCTTCCACAAGGCCGCTTAGAGCCCCGCTAGCGCCCGCTGATCACCTAATGCCCGCTGGTCGCCTTGAGGCCCACCACGGCGACCAGCAGCAGGCAGACGAAGAAGATCCGGGCGGCGGTGGCGGGCTCGCCGAGCACCACCATGCCGAGCACCGCCGCACCGGCCGCGCCGATGCCGACCCACACGCCGTACGCCGTGCCGATCGGCAGCGTCTTGGCGGCCTGCGACAGCAGCAGCATGGAAGCGACGATCCCGGCGCCGGTGAGCACACTGGGCACCAGGCGGGTGAATCCGTCGGTGTACTTCATCCCGATCGACCAGCCCACTTCGAGCAGACCAGCGACAAGGAGCAGGACCCAGGCCATGACGGCACCTCCGAAAGACGCGAACACATACGGGGTGCGTCGTCTTGTCCTGACCCGGTACGACGCGTCTCGTCGGGGTCCCACCACGATAGCAAAGGACATGCAAAAGGGCTGGTGACGACGGTCACCAGCCCCGTTGAGCAAGGTCTCTGCCGATGCAGCTGAGCAGGGTCTTTACAGATGCAGCTTGAGCAGCGTGTCTACAGATACAGCCCGGTCGCGTCCACCGACACCCGCTCGGAGGCGACCGCGTGCAGGTCGCGCTCGCGCATCAGGACGTACGCCACGCCCCGCACCTCGACCTCGGCACGGTCCTCGGGGTCGTACAGGACCCGGTCCCCCGGCTCCACGGTGCGTACGTTCTGGCCGACCGCGACCACCTCGGCCCAGGCGAGCCGTCTGCCGACGGCGGCGGTCGCCGGAATGAGGATGCCGCCGCCCGAACGCCGCTCGCCCTCGGGGGTGTCTGACCGGACGAGCACACGGTCGTGCAGCATTCGGATGGGCAGCTTGTCGTGGGTGTTCTCGGTCACGGGGTCGAACCTACCCGCCCCGGCGACGGGCGTACGCCCAAGGGTCAGGCCCGCCGCTTCTTCGCCGAGAGCGCGAGCAGTCCGACGAGGCCGACGGCCACCAGCGCGACCGGCACGATCCGCTCCACCCGGGGCGCCCCGTCCTCGGACACGAACCGCGCCTTCACGTCGCTCACCCTGCGGTTCACCGCGACGAACGCCCGGCCCGCGGTGTGGTCCACGGCCGAGGCGATCCTGGCCTTGGCATCGCCGACGATCGTATCCGGGTGCAGCCGCACCCCGATCTCGTCGAGGGTCACCGCGAGCTGGTCCCGCCGGCTCTTGATGTCCGCCTCGATCTGCGCAGGGGTCCTGGCATCCGACACTGCGCCGCCTCCGGTGGTCGTATGGGGTCATCCGTCATCCACAGTCTGTCAGTTCCGCCGCCGGTGCACTGTCACAGGCCCCCATTAGGCTCTGTCGGTGTACGCCACCCCCTCGGCCTTCCCGGAGGAAACCCCATGAGCGAGCGACTTCAGCCCGGCGACACCGCCCCCGCCTTCACCCTGCCCGACGCCGACGGCAACGAGGTCTCGCTCGCCGACCACAAGGGCCGCAAGGTCATCGTGTACTTCTACCCGGCCGCCCTGACGCCCGGCTGCACCAAGCAGGCCTGCGACTTCACGGACAACCTGGAGCTCCTTGCCGGCGCCGGGTACGACGTCATCGGCGTCTCCCCCGACAAGCCGGAGAAGCTGGCGAAGTTCCGCGAGAAGGAGTCCCTGAAGGTCACGCTGGTCGGCGACCCCGCGAAGGAGGTCCTGACGGCGTACGGGGCGTACGGCGAGAAGAAGCTGTACGGCAAGACGGTGACGGGGGTCATCCGCTCCACGGTGGTCGTGGACGGGCAGGGCAAGGTCGAGCGCGCCCTGTACAACGTGAAGGCCACGGGCCACGTAGCCAAGATCATCAAGGACCTGGGCATCTGACGCCCCGTCGACGGGACGGCCGCTTGCCCGCCGGATCCGCCTCAGCGGCCCGCCCCGCCCGACAAGCGGCGCGGGCCGTTCCGCATTCCGGGTGTGACTGTCCGTAATTCGGTTCGTTACTCCGTACGAGGCTGCGAACGCGCGGCCGGGACGGAGGGATCATGGCAGTCAGGTACACCCGGGAACTGCTGGCCGAGGCGGCCCGTAAGACGGGGCGCCTAGACGGGGGCCGGCATCGGGCGGCGACAGATCGCGGCCTCGTCCGCCGCGGGCGGCAGACCCACATGGCTCACGCCGATGCGCTGGCCAGCACGGTGGGGAGAGACCACCGTGTCTGAACGTTACGGGCGCGAGAAATTGGCCGCCGCCGTGGCCTCCGCGCAGAACTGGGCCGACCTGATGCGTCAGCTCGGCTTGAAGGCGAGCGGCGGTCAGCGACGCGTCCTTCAGGAGAAGGTTGCCCGGCTCGGCCTCGACACCGGCCACTTCAAGCAGCGCAGCCCCTGGCGCAAGTATCCCGACGAGGCCATTGCGGCAGCCGCGGCCTGCTCAACGACGCTCCGCGAAGTCGTCGCCAGGCTGGGCGCCACGCCGGCAAGCGGAACACTGTCGCACATCGCTCGCCGAATAGCAGCGGCCGGAATCGACATCAGCCACTTCCCCAGCGCAAACCGCGAGCTGATCGACCTTCCGTTCACGAGGGCGGAGCTGGCCGACGCCGCAGCAACAGCCCAGAGCATTCGCGGTGTTGCCCGCACCCTCGGAGTCCCTGATGACAGCCGGTCACGAGCCGCGCTAGGGCGAATGCTGAAACAGGAGGACATTGACACCTCCCACTTCAACAATGCGCGAGAGGTCATCTCCGAGAAAGCCCTGCGCGAGGCGATCCCCGGTGCAACCAGTTACGCCGATGTCATGCGAGCCCTCGGCCTCCCCGTGAACGACACCAACCACCGCCGAGTACGCCGCCGAATAGCCCAACTCGGCCTTGATACTGGCCACTTCATACGGCGCCCGTGGAGTTCGGCGCCTGCGCACGAACCCAGACCGATCGCCGTGGGCACCCTGGTCAAGCTCCCGGAGGGCTCGCCCCGGACAAACCGGTCTCGCCTACACCGGGCTCTCCAGGAGATCGGCGTCCCGTACCGGTGCGCATCCTGCGGCAACGTCGGTGATTGGCTCGGCCAACCGATCACGCTGCAGATCGACCACATCAGCGGTGACTGGCTCGACAACCGAGCGGGAAACCTGCGGTATCTCTGCCCCAACTGCCACGCGATCACTAGCACCTGGTGCCGAGGCGGGCAACGGGGAGCCTCTTAGCCGGGCTCCCCGCACTCGGTCGGCCTCGCCCGGTACAGTAGGCGTCGGCCCCTGCGCCCGTACGCCAAGGGCTGAGCGGCGATCTTTAGGTGGTCGTGTCTGTCGGTTCGAATCCGACCGGGCGCACTGAAACCGAAGGCCCGACTCACTTGACCGCGAGCCGGGCCTTCGCGGTACCACCCCTCAGCCCAACAACTCCCGCACCACCGGCACCAGCGCCCGAAACGCCATCCCTCGGTGGCTGATCGCGTTCTTCTCGGCCGCCGACAGCTCCGCGCAGGTACGGGTCTCGCCCTCGGGCTGGAGGATCGGGTCGTAGCCGAAGCCGCCCGTGCCGGCGGGGGTGTGGCGCAGGGTGCCGAGCAGGCGGCCCTCGACGACGCGTTCGGTGCCGTCGGGGAGGGCGAGGGCGGCCGCGCAGAAGAAGTGGGCTCCGCGGCGTTCGTCGGTGATGTCGGAGAGCTGGGCGAGCAGCAGGTCGAGGTTGGCCTTGTCGTCGCCGTGGGCGCCGGCCCAGCGGGCCGAGAAGATGCCGGGGGCGCCGTTCAGGACGTCCACGCAGAGGCCGGAGTCGTCGGCCACGGCGGGCAGGCCGGTGGCCTTCGCCAGGGCGTGGGCCTTCAGGAGGGCGTTCTCGGCGAAGGTGACGCCGGTCTCCTTGACGTCGGGGATCTCGGGGTAGGCGTCGGCGCCGACGAGTTCGTGGGGCAGGCCGGCGTCGGCGAGGATGGCGCGGAGTTCGGTGATTTTGCCGACGTTGCGGGTGGCGAGGATCAGGCGGGTCATGGTCCCAGTATCGGGTGGCGGATGAGCGACTCCCGCCGCCCCGTACCGCCACCGAGCAGCGCTACCCCGGCTGCCGCCCACCCGTACCGCCGCCGAGAAGTGCAACTCCGGCTCCCGCGCACCAGTACCGCCACCGAAGGGCGCTGCTCCGGCTCCCGCCGCCCGTACCGCCGCCGCCGTGGCGCGTTACCCTGCCGCCCTCAGCTCGTGCACACCGTGCCTATTTCCTTCGCTGCCTTCGTGACGCCGCTGATGTCCGGCGTGTTGTCGCCCTTCTTGACGTCCGTACGGACCTTGTCCACCGCCTTGTTCAGGTCGTTCACGGCCTTGGACAGGTCGGCGTTGTCCGTCTTGTTCTTCACGGACGACAGGTTCTTTTCGATGTCGCTGAGGGCCTGGTCGGTCTTCGTCCGGTTGACCGTGCCGTCACCCACCGCCTTGCCCAGCTTGTCCACGCTGTCGGTGATGGCGTTCGCGGTCTTGACGCAGTCGATCGCCTTGTCGACGGCCCCGCAGCCCGCGATGGCGGTGACGGCCAGGGCTGCGGTGGCGACGGCTAAAACGGTAGGGCGCATCGGTCGGATCCTCCCCAGGTATACGGGACGGGCGCACGGTTGGTCCGTACGCCCGTACCTCATAGTGACCCGGGAAGCGTTCCCGCGGGTTGCCTCTCCAGCGCCTCTCTACTCTCCCAACACCGAGGCTAGAGCGCGCAGTTGGAGGGCCGCGAGGTCGGCGCAGCCTCCGGTGGCGAGGTCGAGGAGCGCGTTCAGTTCCTTGCGGTCGAAGGGCTCGGCCTCGGCGGTGCCCTGGACTTCCACGAAGCGGCCGTCGCCGGTGCAGACGACGTTCATGTCGGTATCGGCGCGGACGTCCTCCTCGTAGCAGAGGTCGAGCAGGGGGGTGCCGTCGACGATGCCGACGGAGACGGCGGAGACCGTGCCGGTGAGCGGCTGGCGGTTGGCCTTGACGAGCTTCTTGCCCTGGGCCCAGGTGATGGCGTCGGCGAGGGCGACGTAGGCGCCGGTGATGGCGGCGGTGCGGGTGCCGCCGTCGGCCTGGAGGACGTCGCAGTCCAGGACGATGGTGTTCTCGCCGAGGGCCTTGTAGTCGATGACGGCGCGCAGCGAGCGGCCGATCAGGCGGGAGATCTCGTGGGTGCGGCCGCCGATCTTGCCTCGGACGGATTCGCGGTCGCCGCGGGTGTTGGTGGCGCGGGGCAGCATCGAGTATTCGGCGGTGACCCAGCCTTCGCCGCTGCCCTTGCGCCAGCGGGGGACGCCTTCGGTGACGGAGGCGGTGCAGAAGACCTTGGTGTCGCCGAAGGAGATGAGGACGGAGCCCTCGGCGTGCTTGCTCCATCCGCGTTCGATGGTGACCGGGCGGAGCTGTTCGGGGGTGCGGCCGTCGATTCGAGACATGGCCATGAGCCTAGGGGATGCCTGTGGGGGCCCGGTTCGGTGCGTACGGGATCCGGCTCCCCGGGTACGTACGCGATCCGGTTCGGTGTGTGCGCGATCCGGCTCCCCGGGTACGGGATCCCGCTCCCCTCGTACGCGATCCGACCCTCCCGGTACGCGAAAGGCCGGTCCCGCTGGGGGACCGGCCGGTGCGGAGTGGGTCAGCGACTCACATCATGTCTTCGATGTCGGCGGCGATCGGGTCCGCGTCGGTGCCGATGACGACCTGGATGGCGGTGCCCATCTTGACGACGCCGTGGGCGCCGGCGGCCTTCAGCGCGGCTTCGTCGACCTTGCTCGGGTCGATGACTTCGGTGCGCAGGCGGGTGATGCAGCCCTCGACCTCTTCGATGTTCTCGATACCGCCGAGGCCGGCGACGATCTTCTCAGCCTTGCTGGCCATGTGTCTCTCCTGGTTTTTCGAAGAACGCTGTGTCGGCCCAACGGTAGGTCCGCTTTGTCACGGTAACCCACGTTTGGACCAGCTATGCGCGCGAGCGCAACCCGGCTGGCCAAGGATGGCGATCACCGGAGCCACGCCCACCCGAGGGGCCTCTCCGGACGATACCGCAACTGGTCTACACCAGTGTGCAACGACCGTCCGAACCGGCCTGTTCCGCAAGCCAGGAGGTTGCCGATGAGCGCCGACAGCGCGGCCGCAGTACCGCAGCCCAAGTGGTGGAACGGGCTGTTCCAGGGGCTGCAGAAGATGGGTCGCAGCCTCCAACTGCCGATCGCCGTGCTGCCCGCGGCCGGCATCCTCAACCGGCTCGGCCAGGACGACGTATTCGGCAAGACCGGACTCGGCTGGAACGACGTCGCCAAGGTGTTCGCGGGTGCGGGCGGCGCGCTGCTCAACGGCTCGCTCGGACTGCCGCTGCTGTTCTGCGTGGGTGTCGCGATCGGCATGGCGAAGAAGGCCGACGGCTCGACCGCGCTGGCGGCGGTGGCCGGCTTCCTCGTCTACCACGGGGTGCTCCAGCAGTTCCCGAAGGACTGCGCGGCCGGCGCCACGCTCGCGGCGGGTGCCTGCGTTGCCAAGGACGGCTCCGCGGTTCTCGCCACGTACCAGAATCCGGGTGTCTTCGGCGGCATCGTGATGGGTCTGCTGACCGCGTACTTCTGGCAGCGCTTCCACCGTACGAAGCTGGTGGACTGGCTGGGCTTCTTCAACGGGCGCCGGCTCGTGCCGATCATCATGGCCGGGGTCGCGATCGTGTTCTCGGTGCTGTGCCTGTGGGTGTGGCCGCCGGTCGGTGACGCGCTGACCAGCTTCAGCAAGTGGCTGGTGGATCTGGGCGCGGCCGGTTCGGGCATCTTCGGTGTCGCCAACCGCGCTCTGCTGGTGATCGGTATGCACCAGTTCCTGAACACCTTCATCTGGTTCCAGTTCGGCGACTTCACCAAGGCGGACGGCACGGTCGTGCACGGCGACATCCCGCGGTTCCTGGCGGGCGACCCGACGGCCGGCCAGTTCCAGACCGGTTTCTTCCCGATCATGATGTTCGCCCTGCCCGCGGCGGCGCTCGCGATCGCGCACTGCGCCAAGCCGCACCGCCGCAAGGAGGTCGGCGGCATGATGCTCTCGGTCGGTCTGACCTCGTTCGTCACGGGCATCACCGAGCCGATCGAGTACTCCTTCGTCTTCATCGCGCCACTGCTGTACGTGATCCACGCGGTGCTCACCGGCGTCTCGATGGCGGTGAGTTGGGGGCTCGGCATCAAGGACGGCTTCAGCTTCTCGGCCGGATTGATCGACTACGTCATCAACTGGAGCCTGGCGACCAAACCCTGGCTGATCATCCCGGTCGGCCTCTGTTTCGCCGTCGTCTACTACACGGTGTTCCGCTTCGCGATCACCAAGTTCAATCTGCCGACGCCGGGGCGGGAGCCGGAGGAGGACGAACTGGAGCGGGAGAACATCAAGGCGTAGCCGCATCAAGGCGTAGCGCCTCTTCTCCCCCTGCTCGCCGGGCCTTCCAAAAGGCCCGCCCCGCAAGGCCCTCGGACCGTCCCGGTCCGGGGGTCTTCTTGCGTTGCTTCCGCGCCTTCGTCCGGATTGCTCGGGTATGGCCCAGACCACAAAAAACGAAGGTTCCTTATCTAACCCTCACCGTGCTACAACTGGTCTACACCACTCATTGGTGTAGACCACGCGGGCTCGACCGCGTGCCCCCGAGACGCCGCCGTCCCCCCGTATTTTCCCATGTCCCTGGGCGGCGCCTTGCCAACTGGAGGATGTTGATGAGTTCGGCCACCGCTACGGCGGCGCCCGCGAAGAAGCGGGGCGCCGGCCTGTTCCAGGGCCTGCAGAAGGTCGGCCGCAGCCTGCAGCTGCCGATCGCCGTGCTGCCGGCCGCGGGCATTCTGCTCCGGCTCGGTCAGGACGATGTCTTCGGCAAGGACGGCCTCGGCTGGGACACGGTCGCCAAGGTCTTCGCGACCGCCGGTGACGCTGTCTTCAGCAACATGCCGCTGCTGTTCTGCATCGGTGTCGCGATCGGCTTCGCGAAGAAGGCCGACGGCTCGACGGCGCTCGCCGCGCTGGTCGGCTTCCTGGTCTACAAGAACGTGCTGACCGCGTTCCCGGTGCACGACGCCGTCATCAACACCACCGCGAACAAGGGCGTCGACGTCCCGGCGGTCTACAACGACCCGAAGGTCCTCGGCGGCATCGTCATGGGCCTGATATCGGCCGTGGTGTGGCAGCGCTTCCACCGCACCAAGCTGGTGGACTGGCTCGGCTTCTTCAACGGCCGCCGCCTCGTCCCGATCCTCATGGCGTTCATCGGCACCGCGATGGGTGTGCTGTTCGGTCTGGTCTGGGGCCCGATCGGCGACGTCATCACCTCCTTCGGCGAGTGGATGACCAGCCTGGGCGCCGTCGGCGCCGGCATCTTCGGCGTGGTCAACCGCGCCCTGCTGCCGGTCGGCATGCACCAGTTCGTGAACACGGTCGCCTGGCAGGAGATCGGTACCTACACCGACCCGTCCGGTGCCGCCTGGCACGGTGACATCCAGCGCTTCATGCACGGTGACCCCACGGCCGGCCAGTTCATGACGGGCTTCTTCCCGATCATGATGTTCGCCCTCCCCGCCGTGGCACTCGCCATCACGCACTGCGCCCGCCCCGAGCGCCGCAAGGTCGTCGGCGGCATGATGCTCTCGCTCGCGCTGACCTCGTTCGTCACCGGTATCACCGAGCCGATCGAATTCGCGTTCATGTTCATCGCGCCGCTGCTCTACGTGATCCACGCCGTGCTGACCGCCGTCTCGATGGCCGTGACCTGGGCGCTCGGCGTGCACGACGGCTTCACCTTCTCCGCCGGTGCGATCGACTACGTACTCAACTGGAAGTTCGCCACCCACCCCTGGCTGATCATCCCGATCGGTCTGGTCTTCGCGGTGATCTACTACGTGGTCTTCCGCTTCGCGATCACGAAGTTCAACATCCCCACCCCGGGTCGTGAGCCCGAGGAAGAGGTCGACGACCTGACGAAGGCGTAAGCCTCACCAGTCCAGGCATGGGGAAGGCCCCCGGAACCGCGCGGTTCCGGGGGCCTTCGCGCGTCCGCCTCGGCTCAGATCTCGTACACCGCGCCCGGCACGGCCAGTTCCGTCGGGCCGGAGTAGACCGCTCGGGCGTCCGTCAGGTTGATCTCGCCGTCCGTCCACGGCGGGACGTGGGTGAGGACGAGGCGCCCGGCGCCGGCCGCGTGCTCACCGGCCTCGCGGCCGTTGAGGTGCAGCGCCGGGATGTCCTCCTTGCCGTACGTGAACGACGCCTCGCACAGGAACAGGTCGGCGCCGGTGGCCAGTTCGCCGAGGGCGGGGCAGGGGCCGGTGTCCCCGGAGTACGTGAGCGAGCGCCCGCCGTGCTCGACCCGGATGGCGTACGACTCGACGGGGTGGCAGACCCGTTCCGTACGCACCGAGAAGGGGCCGATGTCGAAGGAGCCCGGCTTCAGGGTGTGGAAGTCGAAGACCTCGCTCATGGAGGAGGCGGAGGGGGTGTCGGCGTACGCCGTGGTGAGGCGCTCCTCGGCGCCCTCCGGCGCGTACACCGGCATCGGCGCGCAGCGGCCGCCGTCGTGCCGGTAGTAGCGGGCGACGAAGTAGCCGCACATGTCGATGCAGTGGTCGGCGTGCAGATGCGACAGGAAGATCGCGTCGAGGTCGTACAGGCCGATGTGGCGCTGCAGCTCACCGAGGGCTCCGTTGCCCATGTCGAGCAGCAGCCGGAAGCCGTCTGCCTCGACCAGGTAGCTGGAGCAGGCCGAGTCCGCGGACGGGAACGACCCGGAGCAGCCGACGACGGTGAGCTTCATGGAGCGTGAACCTCCGGAACAGAGGGGCCAGGCGAAGCCTGTCGTTGAGGGGGCGGACGGGCGGGGGCGGGCGGCCGCGGGGAGGGCTGCGGTGCGTCGAGCGTAAGGCGCCACAAGGCCCGTCGCTCCTTTGCGGCGGGCCGTTGTGGGGGAACTCACCTGCGCTGTCACCGGTTCGGATGGTGTTTACCCGGAGCGCGCGCGCTGGGTGGTGCGCCGGTAACGTCTGGGCTATGGACACGTCGTGGTGGCTGGCGCTCGCGGCCGTGGTGGCGCTCGCGCTGGTCGCGGCCGCCATGGACGGGCGCGGGCGTGCTCGCCGTCGGCCGGGCGGCCGGGCGCGGCCCCCGGGCCGCCCGGCCGGGCCTCGCCTGGGTGGCGGGCGGGTGCCGAAGGCCGGGGAGATCTGGTGGGCGGAGGTGCCCTACGAGGATGTTGCGGGCGGCAAGGACCGGCCCTGTCTGGTGCTGCGGGTGCGGGGCGAGGCGGTGACCGTCGCGAAGATCACCAGCAAGTACCACGACGAGCGGGCCGGGGTGATTCCGCTGCCGCCCGGCACGGTCGCCGACGCGCACGGCCGGCCCAGCTTCCTGGAGACCGACGAGCTGCGTGACGTCGGGGTGTGGGCGTTCCGCCGACGGGTGGGCGTGGTGGACCCGACCCTGTGGGACCAGGTCCGCCATCTGGCGGGGTGACGGCCGGTCCCTGTACCCCTTACGCCCAGAGCTGTCCGTGCAGGGTTTCGATCGCGGCCTCGGTCGTCGGCGCGGTGTAGACGCCGGTCGACAGGTACTTCCAGCCGCCGTCGGCGACCACGAAGACGATGTCGGCGCTCTCGCCCGCCTTGACGGCCTTGTTGGCGACCCCGATCGCCGCGTGCAGCGCGGCGCCCGTCGAGACGCCCGCGAAGATGCCCTCCTGCTGGAGGAGTTCACGGGTGCGGGTCACCGCGTCGGCCGAGCCGACCGAGAAGCGGGTGGTCAGCACGGAGGCGTCGTACAGCTCCGGTACGAAGCCCTCGTCCAGGTTGCGCAGGCCGTACACGAGGTCGTCGTAGCGGGGTTCGGCCGCGACGATCTTGATGCCGGGGACGTTCTCGCGCAGATAGCGGCCGACGCCCATCAGCGTTCCGGTGGTGCCGAGGCCCGCCACGAAGTGGGTGATCGAGGGCAGGTCGGCGAGGATCTCCGGGCCCGTGGTGGCGTAGTGGGCGCCCGCGTTGTCCGGGTTTCCGTACTGGTAGAGCATCACCCAGGACGGGTTCTCGGCGGCCAGCTCCTTGGCGACCCGTACGGCCGTGTTGGAGCCGCCCGCCGCCGGGGACGACACGATCTCCGCGCCCCACATCGCGAGCAGGTCGCGGCGCTCCTGGGAGGTGTTCTCCGGCATCACGCACACGATGCG
This sequence comes from Streptomyces sp. NPDC050485, assembly GCF_044458185.1. Classification (NCBI taxonomy): domain Bacteria; kingdom Bacillati; phylum Actinomycetota; class Actinomycetes; order Kitasatosporales; family Streptomycetaceae; genus Streptomyces; species Streptomyces sp. NPDC050485. The sequence continues at coordinate 689,053 of NZ_JBITHR010000001.1, forward strand.
GTAGCCCTTGAGCTTCGCGGCCATCGCGAGCGAGATGCCGGTGTTGCCGCTGGTGGGTTCGAGAATGGTGCAGCCGGGGGTCAACCGGCCGTCCTTCTCGGCCTGTTCGACCATGTGGAGGGCCGGCCGGTCCTTGATCGAACCGGTCGGGTTGCGGTCCTCCAGCTTGGCCCAGATCCGTACGTCCGCGGTGGGGGACAGGCGCGGGAGGCGGACCAGCGGGGTGTTGCCGACCGCGGCGAGCGGGGAGTCGTAACGCATGTCAGACGGATCCGCCCGCGACGGCGGGCAGGATCGTGACGCTGTCGCCGTCGGCCAGCTTGGTGTTGATGCCGTCGAGGAAGCGGACGTCCTCGTCGTTGAGGTACACGTTCACGAAGCGGCGCAGGTTGTCGCCGTCGACGACGCGCTCCCGGATGCCGGTGTGGCGCGAGTCGAGGTCGGTGAAGAGCTCGGCGAGGGTGGCGCCGCTGCCTTCGACGGCCTTCGCGCCGTCGGTGTAGGTGCGGAGGATGGTCGGGATGCGGACCTCGATGGCCATGGCGTGGGCTCCTGTCGGGAGGGAGAGGCAGGTGGGCGCGGCTCGGGCTCGGGTCCGCGCGCCGCACGCCCGGGGCGTGCGGTGGTGCGTTGGTGCTGGTGGCGCGCGGCGTCAGACGGCGGCTGCGCGGGCCGTACAGATCGCGCTGGCGAGACGGCACAGGTCGACGTGCAGCCGCGCCACGAGCAGCAGGGCGGGGCCGCTGCTCGGCGTCTTGTCGCTCACGTCGTTCGAAACCATGGGGTCATCGTATAGATTCCCGGTCCGCTTCCCGGAATGTGATCTCGCATCCTGGACGGATCCCGCTCAGGATGTGGTCGCCGCCGCTGTGGGCGGCAGATAGACGACGATCGGTGCGCCGGTGGCCGGGTGAACGCTCACCTCGGCGTTCACCCCGTACACCTCGGCGAGCAGCGGGGCGGTGAGCACGTCCGCGGGCTCCCCTGCCGCCACGATGTGGCCCCCGGCGAGGACGACCAGCCGGTCGCAGTAGTGCGCGGCGAGATTCAGGTCGTGCAGGGCGAGCAGGCCGACCGTGCCCAACTCCCTTACCAGGGACAGGACTTCGAGCTGGTAGCGGATGTCCAGGTGGTTGGTCGGCTCGTCCAGGACGATGACGTCCGGCTGCTGTACGAGGGCTCTGGCGACCAGCGCGCGCTGGCGTTCGCCGCCGGACAGCGACGGGAAGGGGCGGCCGGCGAGGTCCGCGATGCCGACGCGGGCGAGCGCCTCGTGCACGAGGGCGCGGTCGGTGGTGGTGTCCGCCTCCCAGAAGCGGTGGTGCGGGGAGCGGCCCATGGCGACGATCTCGCGGACGGTCAGCTCGATGCCGCCCGCGTGGGCGTCCTGCGGGACGGTCGCGATGCGGCGGGCGCGTGCTTTCACCGGCAGGGCGTGCAGGTCGTCGCCGTCGAGCAGGACACGGCCGGTGGTGGGGCGCAGGGTTCCGTACAGGCAGCGCAGCAGGGTCGTCTTGCCGCTGCCGTTGGGGCCGACCAGGCCGACGGTCTCGCCGTCGCGGGCGGTGAGTTCGATGCCGGAGAGCAGTTCGCGGCCCTGCGGTGTGGTGTATGAGAGCGACTCGGCGCGCAGCGTCGTCATGCGGGGCCGCCTTCCGCGCCGGCCCCGCGGCCGCGCAGCATCCAGAGGAAGAACGGGCCGCCGGTGAGCGCGGTGAGCACGCCGACCGGGATGTCCTGCGGGGCGGCGACGGTGCGGGCCGCGAGGTCGGCCAGGACCAGGAAGGCGGCGCCGCCGAGGGCTGCGACCGGGAGCAGGGTGCGGTGGGCGGCGCCGACGGCGAGGCGGGCGGCGTGCGGAACCATCAGGCCGACGAACCCGATCGCCCCGCTGTACGCGACGAGCGCGCCGGTGAGCAGGGAGGCGAGCACGAAGACGCCCGCGCGGAAGCGGCCGGTGTCCAGGCCGAGGACGGTGGCGCCCTCCTCCCCCACCAGGAGCAGGTCCAGCGGGCGGGCCAGCGCGATCAGGACGAGGGTGCCGGCGGCGAGGACGGTGGTGGGCAGGGCCAGCATGTCCCAGCGGGCGCCGCCGAGTCCGCCGAGCGTCCAGTGCAGTACTTCCTGGAGGTGTTCGGCGCTCGCCGAGGTGACCAGGAGCAGGCTGGTGAGCGCGGACAGGATGTACGAGACGGCGACCCCGGCGAGCACGAGGCGGCCGCCGGTCATCGAGCCGCCGCGCCTGGCCAGGGCGTACACGAGGACCAGGGCGGCGAGTGCGCCCGCGAAGGCGGCGGCGGGGAGGGCGAGGGTGGTGGTCACCCCGGCGCCCACGCCGAGGACGATCACGGCGACGGCCCCGGCGGAGGCCCCGCTGGAGACCCCGAGCAGGAACGGGTCGGCGAGCGGGTTGCGCACGAGGGCCTGCAGGACGGTGCCGATAACGGCGAGACCGGCACCGGTGACCGCGCCGAGCACGACGCGGGGCGCCCGTACCTCCAGGACGATGGTGCGGTACGGGGAGGGGCCGGTCGCCCCGGTGACGATGGCCAGGATCTGATCGGCCGGGATCGCCACCGAGCCGAGCGCGAGCCCGGCGGTGGCGGCGGCGACCAGGGTGAGTGCCAGCGCGGCGAGCAGCGCCGGGTAGCGCCACCGCGGGATCACCGGGCCGCCCCGGGCTCTCCGGCCTCCCGGCTTGCGCCCGGCTTCGTCCCCCCGCGCAACTGCTCCGCGAGCTTCGACACCGCGTCCGGGGCGCGGACGCCCGTCACCATGTCGGACAGGGGCAGCACGGCGAAGCGGTTGTTCTTGACGGCTGGGACGGAGGCCAGGGCCGGGTCCGTGCGCAGGCGCTGCTTCTTCGCCTCGGCGCTCGTGCCGCCGTAGTCCAGGATCAGGATGACCTCGGGGGCGCGGGCCACCACGTTCTCCCAGCTCGCGTCGCCGAAGGACTTGTCCTTCAGGTCTGCGGCGAAGACGTTGCGGCCGCCCGCCCGCGTCACGATGTCGTTGCCGATGCCCTTGCCGCCCACCGTGAACGCCGTCTTGTCGCCGCTGTCGTAGACGAAGACGGACAGCGGAGCCGCGCCCGCAAGGGCCGTCCGCGTCCGCTCGTTGACGGCCTCGGCCGACCGCACCCACGACTCGGCCCGGTCCGCGACTCCGAAGGTCCGGCCGACCTCGCGGACCTCCTCGTACACGTCGTCCATCGTGGTCGCGGGGCCCTGGGGGCAGTTCTCCACGTTCAGGCGGGTCTTGATGCCGCTCTTGGTCAGCGCCTCCCGCGCCCGGCCCTCGTTCGGCGAGAAGGCGGAGGCGTAACCGCCGTACACGTAGTCCGGGTTGGCGGCCAGGAGCTTCTCGTAGGAGGGGTATTCGGCCGCGAGGACCGGGACCGACCGGTAGTCCCGCTCGTACTTCGCCAGCACCTTGTCGTCCAAGTAGGCAGTGCCCGCAAGGGACTTGGCGAGGCCCAGCTCCAGCATCACCTCCGTGGCGTGCTGGTTCATCGCCACGGCCCGCTTCGGGGGCGCGGTGAACGTTGTCGTCACCCCGCAGTTGGTGACCGTGTACGGGAAGCCGGGGGCCGGGCCGCCCGCGGCGTCGGGGCGCGGCGGGGTCGTGCACGCGGCGAGCGGGAACAGCAGGGCGGCGGCGAGTGCCGCGCGGCGCCAGGACATGGCTGAGCTCATCCTCCAAGGGGATTTCCACGTCCCCTGTCGGCGGGAGAAGGCGGCAGGTCAGTTCCTGGCTTCCGGCGCCGCGAGGGCGCCGGTCACAGTGGCGGGACCGTGCCGGAGTCACACCGGCTTCCTGGTTCCTGCCGCCCAAATCGGTCGATTGCGTACCGTCAGTATGCCTCGACGATCTTGACGTCCTCCTCCGTGATCACGCCGTCCACGATGCGGTACGAGCGGAACTGGAACTCCCCCGCCCCGTCCGTGTCCGCCGTCGAGACCAGGACGTAGTGGGCGCCGGGCTCGTTCGCGTACGACACGTCGGTGCGCGAGGGGTAGGCCTCGGTCGCCGTGTGGGAGTGGTAGACGATCACCGGCTCCTCGTCGCGGTCGTCCATCTCGCGGTACAGCTTGAGGAGGTCCTGGGAGTCGAACTCGTAGAACGTGGGCGAGCGGGCCGCGTTCAGCATCGGGATGAAGCGCTCGGCGCGGCCGGTGCCCGCCGGGCCCGCGACCACACCGCACGCCTCGTCGGGGTGGTCGGCGCGGGCGTGCGCGACGAGCTGGTCGTACAGGGCCTGGGTGATGGTCAGCATGTCGGCAAGGATAAGCAGACAGGCCGTTCCGTACCGAGTGTCGGTACGGAACGGCCCGCATGGTGAGAACTGGCTGGTCAGAGCCTCAGCTGCGCTTGGCGAACGCCTTGTTCTCCGGGTTCTTGGCCTTCAGGACCAGGTAGGAGACACCCAGGATCAGGCCCCACAGCGGCGCGCAGTACAGCGAGACGCGGGAGTCCTTGTCGATGCCCATCATCACGATGACCATGCCGATGAAGACCAGCGCGAACCAGCTGGTCCACGGGGCGCCCGGGGCGCGGAAGCTCGACTTCGGCAGCTCGCCGCGGTCGGACTTGGCGCGGTAGCGGATCTGGCAGACCAGGATCATGATCCAGGCCCACATGCCGGAGATGGTGGCGAAGGAGACGACGTAGTCGAAGGCCTTGCCGGGGGCGACGTAGTTGATCCAGACGCCGACCAGCATCAGCGCGGCGGAGACCGTGGTGCCGACCAGCGGGGTGCCGCTCCTGGTGAGCTTGGTGAAGACCTTCGGGCCCTGGCCGTTGAGCGCGAGGTCGCGCAGCATGCGGCCGGTGGAGTACATGCCCGAGTTGCAGGAGGAGAGCGCGGCGGTCAGCACGACGAAGTTGACGATCGCGGCGCCGACGCCCAGGCCCATCTTCTCGAAGGCCGCGACGAAGGGGCTGACGCCCGGCTGGAACTCGTGCCACGGGACGACCGAGAGGATCATGATCAGGGCGCCGATGTAGAAGACGGCGATGCGCCACGGCACGGTGTTGATGGCCTTGGGGAGCGTCGTCTCGGGGTCCTTGGACTCGCCCGCGGTGACGCCGACCAGCTCGACGGCGAGGAAGGCGAACATCACGATCTGCAGGGTCATCAGCGTGCCGCCGATGCCCTTGGGGAAGAACCCGCCGTCGTTCCAGAGGTTGGCGACGGTGGCGGTGTCCGCGGCGTCCGAGAAGCCGACGGTGAGGATGCCGGCGCAGATCAGGATCATGCCGACGATGGCGGTCACCTTGACCATGGAGAACCAGAACTCCAGCTCACCGAAGAGCTTCACGGAGATCAGGTTCACGGCGTACAGGATGAGGGTGAAGACCAGCGCGTAGGCCCACTGGGGCACGCTGTTGTGGGTCCAGAAGGACATGTACTGGGCGGCCGCGGTGACTTCGGTGATGCCGGTGACGACCCAGAAGAGCCAGTACGTCCAGCCGGTGACGTAGCCCCAGAACGGGCCGACGAACTCCCGGGCGTACTCCGAGAAGGAGCCCGAAACCGGTCGGTACATGAGCAGCTCGCCGAGCGCGCGCATGATGAAGAAGATGACCAGGCCCGCGATCGCGTAGGCCAGGATGAGGCTGGGGCCGGCCTTCGAGATGGCCTTGCCCGCGCCGAGGAAGAGGCCGGTGCCGATGGCACCGCCGATCGCGATCATCTGGATCTGCCGGGCCCCGAGGCCCCGCTGGTATCCCTCGCCCGAGCCCTCGCCCGCGCTGGGGGCGGTCCCCGCGGCCTCATTGCCGGCAGGACGGTCGTCGTGCTTGTCGACCTGCACTGAGGTCATGGTGGTGCGCCTTTCTCCATGCTGACCCGCCCGCCTCGGTCACGAAGCGACGGATCAGGTCCTGATCCCCCCGGATGTGGATGGAGTGCCACCGGCGGTCAGCCGGCACAGCGCCCCCGGGGAACATGGGTGGCGTCCCCGGGTGGTCGTGAAGATTTATCACGGGCTTACGGGTGATCAATATCAGCCACTGTGGCGCACACCACAGGAAGAAGCGGACAAAAGTCCCTCAGCATGACAAAGCAGGTCGATGCGGTGATGGGATCGTTATACGGATTTGAGCGTCCGCTGAGCGAACGGCCATCTCCCGGTCGATCAGTCAGGGCATGAGCGTTTCGACGAGTGTTTCTTGCAGCACACCCAGCCAGAGATAGGCCATCACCATCGGCTTGCGCGGATCGTCGTCCGGCAGCCGGTAGAGCTCGCCGCTCTCGTCCTCGTCGGTGACCTCCAGGCGGGTGCCGATGGTCAGCCGCAGGTCGTTGAGCGCGCCCAGCCAGTGCTGCGAGTCCTCGGCGGTCAGCTTCAGGACGGCTCCGCCGTCGCCCTTGGGGGTCAGCGCGTCGAGGCCGTGGACGACCGCGAGCGCGTCGGCCCGCTTGCGCGAGCGCAGGTCGGTCTCGGTGAAGCGCCTGAACTCGCTTGACTTGGCGCGCAGTTCGTCGCTCTCGTCACTGGCGTACGCGTCCGGGAAGAGCCGGGCGAGGGCCGGGTCGGCGGGCGGCTCGCTCGGGCCCTCGGCGAACAGCGCGGCGAGCGGGTCGTCCTGCGCGGCCGGTTCGTCGCCGGGGCCGATGAGTTCGAGCAGCTGGACCGCGAGCGAGCGCAGGATGGCGATCTCGACCTCGTCGAGCGCGACGGCCGCGCCGCCGGCGGGGAGTGCCTCGAAGTGCCCGGCCATCAGTTGCGGTCCTGCGAGAGCGTGGCCCACAGCCCGTAGCCGTGCATCGCCTGCACGTCGCGTTCCATCTCCTCGCGGCTGCCGCTGGAGACCACGGCCCTGCCCCTGTGGTGCACGTCGAGCATCAGCTTGTGGGCCTTGTCCTTCGAGTAGCCGAAGTAGGACTGGAAGACGTACTGCACGTAGCTCATCAGGTTGACGGGGTCGTTGTGGACGAGCGTCACCCAGGGCACATCGGGTTCGGCGACGGGTTGGCTCGACTCCGCCGACTCGGGGCGTTCGATCTCTACGGGGGCGACACTCACGACTCTGGGCGACCTTTGTCTTTTCTGCCGGGGGTCCGGGGGTCGCCCCCCGGAAATCACAGCCACGGCCTCCATGCTGCCACCCTGGGCGGGTCATCGCACAAACGGGCTCCTAGAAATCGTCAAAGTGACGAGTATTCGGGGTAGCATCCTTCCATGCCCCATCCCCTGGGGGCAGCCCCCGGATCCCCGGCCGAACCGTGCTCGGCCCGGACGAATGTGCGAGGTAGCTCGTTGTGACTGCGGACCTTGGGCTGCCGGTGGACGTGCCGTCGACAGCGCTCTTCACCGACCAGTACGAGTTCACGATGCTCCAGGCCGCCCTGAAGGCCGGCACGGCCGAGCGGCGCTCGGTCTTCGAGGTCTTCACCCGCAGGCTCCCCGAGGGCCGCCGGTACGGCGTGGTCGCGGGCACCGGACGGGTCCTGGACGCCGTCGAGAACTTCCGCTTCGACGCGGGCGTGCTCGGCTTCCTGCGCGACCACCAGATCGTGGACGAGCCCACCCTGCGCTGGCTGGCCTCCTACCGCTTCAGCGGTGACATATGGGGCTACCCGGAGGGCGAGGTCTACTTCCCCGGCTCGCCGATCCTGCGCGTCGAGGGCTCCTTCGCGGAGTGCGTGCTCCTGGAGACCGTGATCCTCTCGATCCTCAACCACGACTCCGCGATCGCCGCCGCAGCCTCCCGGATGTCGGCCGCCGCCGGCGGGCGCGCGCTGATCGAGATGGGCGCGCGCCGCACCCACGAGCTGTCCGCGGTCGCCTCCGCGCGAGCCGCCTACGTCGGCGGCTTCAGCACCACATCGGACCTCGCGGCCGGCTTCCGCTACGGCATCCCGACCGTCGGCACCAGCGCGCACGCCTTCACCCTGCTCCACGACAGCGAGCGGGACGCCTTCCGGGCCCAGGTCGACTCGCTCGGCCGCGGCACCACCCTCCTGGTCGACACGTACGACGTAGCCGAGGCGGTCCGCGCCGCCGTCGAGATCGCCGGGCCCGAGCTCGGCGCGGTCCGCATCGACTCCGGCGACCTGCTCCTGGTCGCGCACCGGGTGCGCCAGCAGCTCGACGAGCTCGGCGCCGTCAACACCAAGATCGTGGTCACCTCCGACCTGGACGAGTACGCCATCGCCTCGCTCGCCGCGGCCCCCGTGGACGCGTACGGCGTCGGCACCCAGCTGGTCACCGGCTCCGGGCACCCGACCTGCTCCATGGTCTACAAGCTGGTCGCCCGCGCCCGGTCCGCCGACCCGAAGGCCCCGCTGGAGGCGGTCGCCAAGAAGTCGCTCGGCGCGAAGTCCTCGATGGGCGGCCGCAAGTGGGCCGCGCGCCGCTCCGACCCGTACGGGATCGCCGAGGCCGAGGTCATCGGCACCGGGCCGGTACCGACCGCGCTCGCCGACCGCCAGCTCCTGGTCGAGCTCGTCAAGGGCGGCACCGTCGTGGCCCGCGAACCGCTGGAGACCGCCCGGCAGCGGCACATCGACGCGCTGGCCGCGCTGCCGATGTCCGCGATCCAGCTGTCGCGCGGCGAGCCGGTCATCCCGACCGAGTACGCCTGAGAGCCGGTGGGCGCAAACCCCGCCCGGCCGGGTTTCCGCCCCCGTTTGCCCCCTGCCGCGCGGGGGTCGAAGTCTCTACGCTCGTAGAACAGCCCTCCCTGACCCCGGGGCCCGCAGACCGAAGGACAGCCGACATGCACCGCGCCTTGATCGTCGTGGACGTCCAGAACGACTTCTGCGAGGGCGGCTCCCTCGCGGTCGCGGGCGGCGCGGACGTCGCCGCCGCGATCACCGACCTGGTGGGCCAGGCGGCCGGATCCGCCTACCGCCACGTGGTGGCCACCCGCGACCACCACATCGACCCGGGCACGCACTTCTCGGACACGCCCGACTTCGAGCACTCCTGGCCGGTGCACTGCGTCGCCGGTACGGAGGGGGTGGGCTTCCACCCCAACTTCGCGCCGGCCGTCGCCTGCGGGGCGATCGACGCGGTCTTCGACAAGGGCGCCTACGCGGCGGCGTACAGCGGCTTCGAAGGCCTCGACGAGAACGGGGTCTCGCTGGCGGACTGGCTGCGGGCCCGCCAGGTCACCGAGGTCGACGTGGTGGGGATCGCCACGGACCACTGCGTGCGGGCCACCGCGCTCGACGCGGTGCGGGCGGGGTTCGCCACGCATGTGCTGCTCGACCTCACGGCGGGGGTGGCCGAGGCCACCACGTCGCGGGCGCTGGAGGAGATGCGGGCGGCGGGTGTTGAGCTGTCGGGCAAACCCGTGGTGTAGGCACCGCGGGCCCTGCCCCCGGACCCCGTCACTACCGGAGCAGCGCTCGTATCGGATGCCAGAGTTCTTCGGCTGCTGTCTCCGGGGTGGTGCGCCACAGGAGGCCGTCGGGGTGGTGGAGGACGGCGGTGATCTCGTCCAGGGTCGGCGGCTCGGTGTTGCCGCGCAGGTAGACCGCGCGCAGGCCGAGGTTGCGCAGCCTCGTCAGAGCGCGGGCACGGTTGACCGCGTGCACCAGGACCCGCACGTTCGTGCCGGGCGCCGCCGGGTTCGGCAGTGTGAGCGCGACCACGACACTGCCACCTGGCAACTTGCAGAAACCTCCGCCGGGCATGCCGGACCACTCCCCCTGTAAGACGTCGCGTTGGACTCGCTGTCAATAAGGACTCGTAGGACGCACCTAAACACGACCGGCCGCCACCCCGCTAGAGGGCGACAGCCGATCATGGCTTGACCTGCGGTTTTGAGAATTACTTGGTCAAGCGGCCGACCTTGACCGTGATCGTCGAGCCGTCCAGCGGCTGGTGGACGATCGAGATCCGGGGCTTGGTGTCAGGAACCTTGGGCGCAGGACGGGCCCAAGGCGCCGAGAAGAGGAGTTCCGCTGTCCGGACGCCGACTCCCCGCTCATGGACGGCGACAACGGGTGCGCACGTCTCGGCATGCGGACGGTGCCGCGTTGCGAAGTGACTCCGTGCGCCCCCCGTGCTCCGGCACCGTGGGTTAGGTCACGCTTACCGGCAGTTCCGCTCGGGCATGGACCGTCGTAGAGTCGCTTGACAGTGCGATCCGGTTGCCACGTCGGCCGGTTGAGAACGGTTGAGAGGCTCACCCCCTATCCGAACCATCAGGACGGATAACGCCATGCCGCGTCCCACTGCCGCACAGCTCTCCTACGGTTCGGCCACCGTCGTCTTCTCGACCGTCGCCATGCTGTTGCTCTCGCGGACCGAATCCGGGGTGGGAGTCGCGGTCATCGTGCTCGCCGCGCTGCTGCTCGGCCTGCTCGTCGCCGTCACCGTGCCCATGCCGCTGCCCCGCCGGGTGCGTACGGACGCCGACGGCCGCACGGTGCGGGCCGGTACCCCGGCGCCTGCGAACCGTACGGCCGTCGTGGGGACTTCAGCCGCTCTCAGGGTCCCGGGCCCCCGCACCACGCGGCAGCCCAGGCGCGAGCACTCACTGCGCGGCTGAGACCACCACCGTCTTGCCGGCCTTGTCGTGCCAGCCCTGCCGGTACGGCTTGTCCGCCACGATCGTGATGATCAGGACGATGTCCCACAGGCAGTAGCAGCAGATCACGAACGGCGCCCACAGCACGGCGGCCCGGGCGAGCGCGGCGTTGGTGGTGGGCACGGTGCCGTCGTTGAGCATCGCGACCCTGAGCCCCAGCCACTTCTTGCCGAGGGTCTGGCCGGACTTCGACACCATCAGGGTGTCGTAGCCGATGTAGGCGACGAGCGAGATCAGCAGCCAGAGCAGACCGCTGCCGGAGTACGCCTTGCTGATCACCTCGGTGCCGGAATCGCTGCTGTTCGTGTTCGTGGAGATCACGATCCGGTTGCTGGTCGCCCATTCGATCAGACCGAGCGGGATCGCGATGATGAGGAAGTCGATGAAGCGGGCCAGGAACCGCTTGCCGTAGTCGGCGAGCGGCGGCATTCCGGCCAGCGGGTCGGCACCGCCGTACTGGCCCCCGTAGGGGTCGGACGGCGGTGGCGGGGCGCTGCCGTACGGCGATCCGCCACCGGGGGGAGGTGGACCGCCGTACGGACCCCCGCCACCGGGCGGAGGCGGAGAGCCGTAGGGACCCCCACCGCTGGGCGGCGGGCCCGCACCGTAGGGGGAGTCACCCGGCGGCCCCGCGGGCGGCGGCTGCGAGGCGCCGTAGGGAGGACCGCTCTGCGGAGGCTCCGACGGCTTCTTGCGGAACGGGTCGTTCTCGGGCGGCTGATCGGGCGGCGGCTGATCGGTGCTCATGGCCGTAGTGCACCGCGCGCGCGAGGCGCCCGCAACGGTACGGACGCCGTTCGGGGGAGACGGGGGCCGGATTCCGCCAGGGGTGCGGCAGGCGGATTCCGCCAGGATGCGGCGGGCGGATCGGGCGCTTCCCCTTCTGCCCTCGGCGACTTGCCCTCGCTACCCTCTGCGGTTTACCCCTCGGCGACGAAGGTGTGCGCCGCCTTGTCGTGCCAGCACTGCCGCCACGGCCGGTCGAAGAGGCACCACAGCACGTTGACCACGCCGACCGCGAGCAGACCGAGCACCCCGTAGACCAGCCAGCGGCGCAGCGCCTGGCCGAACGTCGGCGGCTCGTACGACTCGATGCCGCGCACCTGCACCCCGCACAGCTTCTTGCCGAGGGTGCGGCCCCACTTGGCGGTGGGCAGCGCCTCGTACAGCAGCCCGAGGAGCAGGAAGGCACCGAGGACGATGCCGGCATAGCCCGCGGTGGTGGCGTCGAGGAGGTAGACGGTGACCGTCCGCCCCGACAGCTTCGCCGCGTCGATCTTGTTCTGGATGTGGTCGCCGGCCCGCGTGATGAGCGGCACGGCGAGGCCCGCGACGACGCCGCCGAGCAGCACGGTGTCCACGAGCCGAGCGGCGAGCCGCCGGCCGAGCCCGGCGGGCCTGGCCGAGGCCTGCGCCTGGGCGGCCTGGAGGAACGGGTCGAGGACCGGGGGCTTCCACGGCACGACCGGTTCCTGCGACTGCGGCTCCGGCTGGGCGAGTTGGTGCACCTGCTGCGCCCAGGAGGCGGCCCCTCCCCCGGCCCCCGCGCTCATCGGCGAGCCGAGCACTCCGGGACCGGGGTGCGGGGAGTGGGCGGGCGGCTGCGGATGCGACGGAGGCTGGGGGTATGGCTGCGGCTGCGCCGGGATGGGTGCCTGTACGGGTGCTTGTACGTGTGCTTGTACGGGGGGTGACAGCGGGCCGCTCCCGTGGTCGACCGGGGCCGGGCGGGCCGGAGCGGGCAGTGCGGCCCGCGCGGGCGCCGGGTCGACGGCGGCCGGCGGCATGGCCCCCGCGAGCTGCTGGTGCGGCGCGGCGGCGACGGGCGGTACGGGTTGCGCGGGCTGCGGGGCCTCGGGCCGTCGGGGGTCGGGCAGGCGGCGCGGGTCGGCCGCTTCGGGCAGTCCGCGCGGGTCGACCGGGCGGCCCCAGGAGACCCGGCGGTCCTGGTCGCCGCCGAAGCCGGACTGGTGGGTGGCGTCCGCGCGCCAGGTGGGCTGCTGTCCCTGCACGGCAGGCGCGGGACCGGCGTCGGGCTCGTCCAGGAAGACCGGGCCCGTCTCCTCGGCGGGCGTCACCGGGGCCGGCGGCACGGCCGCGAGGGCCGGGGCGGGCGCGGGGGCCGCGCCCGCCGGCGGGGTGGGCTGCGGCTCGCCCGCCGCCGGGGCGGGCCGGCTCGTGCCGGGCACCCAGGAGACACCGTTCCAGTACCGGACATATCCGGGAATGGAAGGATCTGGGTAATACCCTTCCCGGGCTCCGCTCCCGCCGCCGTCAGGAGGAACCGCCATGTCCCCAACTCCGTTCCGATCCAGCACACTTGATCTCTGCTGCGGCACGCCGTCCGGCCCAGCCGCCGACCGCACGCTTCCGCTTGTCCCAGGAGGACATTAACGAAGAACGCGGGGCCGGTTGGAAGAAGCCGGGGAGGAAGCCCGCGTACGAGCGACACCGGGCGGCGCGGCGCGGCCGGGGGCCGGGCTCCTGCCGGTGCGTACGGACCGGCTCCCACCAGTGCGTACCCGGCGCGTACGAACCAGATCCCACCAGTGCGTACAGTCGTGGCGCACCGAACTGGTGCGCCAGGAGCGGCCGGTCGGGAAAGTGAGTGGACGATGCGTGTGGGGTCTGGTCGAACCGGTCGCCGCGAACCGGCCGGCGGCCCCCCGGCGGCGGCTCCCGCACTGCGGCGGGCCTGGACGGCGGTCGCGGCCTTCGCGGCGGTCCGCGCGCTCGGCCTGCTGGTCCTGGCGCTGTGGTCGCGGATCGCCGGAAGTGACGCCCACACGCTGCTGTCCGCGCGCTGGGACTCCCTCTGGTACGTGCGGGTCGCCGAGTCCGGCTACGACTTCACGCTGACCGCGCCGGACGGCCGGGTCCTGTCCGACCTGGCGTTCTTCCCGCTGCTTCCCTGGCTGGAGCGGGCCGTCGCCGCGGTGAGCCCGCTGGGGCCGGCCGACGCGGGCCTGCTGGTCAGCGCGGTCGCGGGCCTGGCGGCCGCCTGGGGCCTGTATCTGACGGGTCATCACCTCAATGGCCACCGGGCCGGGGTCCTGCTCGTGGCGCTGTGGGCGGCGGTCCCGGTCGGCATCGTCCAGTCGATGGCGTACAGCGAGGCCCTGTTCGTGGCGCTCTCCGCCTGGGCGCTGTACGCGGTGCTGCAGCACCGCTGGGTCGCGGCCGGGCTGCTCGCCTCGCTGGCCGGTCTGGCCCGGCCGGTGGGGCTCGCGGTCGCCGCCGCGCTGTGGGCGGGGGCCGCCGTCGAGGCGCGGCGCACCCGGCACGTCGACGCGCGGATGCTCGCCGGGGCCGCGCTCGCCCCGCTCGGCGCCGCGGGCTACGTGCTGTGGGTCGGCGCCCGCCAAGGCAGTCTGCTGGGCTATCTCGACGTCCAGGCCGCCTGGGGCAACGGCTTCGACGGGGGCCTCGCGTACGGGGAGTTCATCGTGGAGCAGCTCGGCGGCCGGCCGGGCGTGTTCGCCGGTCTCGGCCTGATCGTCGGCACGGCGCTCGCGGTCTGGGCGTACGTGGTCTGCGTCCGGCAGCGCCAGCCGCTCCCGCTGCTCGTCTACACCGGCATCGTCATGGTCCTCGCGCTGTGCTCGTCGGGCTACTTCGGCTCCAAGCCCCGGCTGCTGCTGCCCGCCTTCCCGCTGCTGCTGCCGGTGGCGGTGGCGCTCGCCCAGCTGCGCCCGGCGCGGTCGGTCCCCGTCGTCGCCGCGCTCGCCGTGGGCTCGGCGGTGTACGGCGCGAGCTGGCTGAACGGCTCGGGCCCGCCGTGACGGCGGGCCCGCCGCCGGGCCGCCGGAAAACTCATCAGAAAAAATTTCCCGAAGTCGCGTAATGACCGCGGGGGAACGCGCTCTCACCCTGTACGGCCCGCTCCTGGGCCCTCGTACGACCCGTACGCATGCGTACCGCAAGGGAAAGAGAGGCCCCTCATGTACACCGTGGTGGAGCGCGAACTGGAACTCAAACTGGTGCTGTCGCCCGAGCGCAGCATCCCCGTACCGGCCCGTCTCACGTACCGCACGGACGACCCCTACGCCGTGCACATCGCCTTCCACATCAGTTCCGACACCCCCGTCAACTGGACCTTCGCCCGCGAGCTCCTGGTCGAAGGGGTGTTCCGGCCGTGCGGCCACGGGGATGTGCGGATCTGGCCGACCAAGGTCGAGGGCCGCAGCGTGATCCTGATGGCGCTGAGCTCGCCGGACGGCGACGCGCTGCTCGAAGCGCCGTCCGCGCAGGTGTCGGCGTGGCTGGAGCGGACGCTGCGGGTGGTTCCGCCGGGCTCTGAGACCGAGCAGCTCGGCATCGACGACGGCCTCGCCGAGCTGCTCGCGCCCACCTCCGGCCGCGTCGGGAGCGACGAGCTGTGGCTGCGCGACCCGTGGCCGTCGGACGAGTCCCGGCCGGAGGAGGGTGCGTGAGAGCCCGGCGTCAGAAGAGCTTGCCCGGGTTCAGCAGACCCAGCGGGTCGAAGGCGTGCTTGACCGCGCGCTGCATCTCGACGCCCACCGGGCCGAGCTCGCGGGCCAGCCACTCCTTCTTCAGTACGCCGACGCCGTGTTCGCCGGTGATGGTGCCGCCCAGCTCCAGACCCAGCGCCATGATCTCGTCGAAGGACTCGCGGGCGCGCCGCGACTCGTCCTCGTCGGCGGCGTCGAAGCAGACCACGGGGTGGGTGTTGCCGTCGCCCGCGTGTGCGCAGACGCCGATGGTCAGGTCGTACTTGGCGGCGATCGACGCCGTTCCTTCGAGCATCGCGGCGAGCTGCGACCGCGGAACGCACACGTCATCGATCATCGTGGCCGTTTTGATCGTTTCCAGGGCGGTGAGGGACAACCGGCGCGCCTGGAGGAGGAGTTCGGATTCCGCGGCGTCCTCGGCCGGGACCACCTGGGTGGCGCCCGCGGCGGCGCACAGCTCGCCGACGGCGGCGAGGTCGGCGGCCGCGTGCGGGGTGTCGAAAGCCGCGAGCAGCAGGGCCTCGGTGGTGTCGGGCAGCCCCATGTTCGCCATGCGGTTGACGGCCTGGATGGTGGTGCGGTCCATGAGTTCGAGCAGGGACGGGGTGTGCCCGTGCTCCATGATCCGCACGACGGCGGCGCAGGCGGCCGCGGCCGACTCGAACTCGGCGGCCAGCGCGAGCTGTTGGGGCGGCGCGGGCCTCAGCGCGAGCACCGCCTTGACGACGATCCCCAGGCTGCCTTCGGAGCCGACGAACAGCCGGGTCAGGTCGTATCCGGCGACGCCCTTGGCGGTGCGCCGCCCGGTGCTCATGAGCCGCCCGTCGGCGAGCACGACCTCCAGGCCGAGCACGTACTCGGCCGTCACCCCGTACTTCACACAGCACAGGCCGCCGGAGGCGGTGCCGATGTTCCCGCCGATGGTGCACATCTCCCAACTGGACGGATCCGGCGGGTAGTAGAGCCCGTGCTCATGGACTTCGCGCGACAGTACGGCGTTGACGACGCCGGGCTCGACCACCGCGACCCGGTCGACGGGGCTGATCTCCAGGATGCGGTCCATCTTGACGAGCGAGAGGACGATGCAGCCGTCGCTGGCGTTGGCCGCGCCGGACAGGCCGGTGCGGGCGCCCTGCGGCACGACGGGCACGCGCAGCGCCGTCGCCGTGCGCATCACGTGCTGGACCTGCTCGACGGTGCGGGGCAGCACGACCACCGCCGGGCTGCCCGCCGCGCAGAAGCTCGCCATGTCGTGGGCGTAGGAGCCGGTGATGTCGGGGTCGGTGATGACGGCGTCCGCCGGGAGTCCCTCAAGCAGCCGTTCGAGAAGATCGTCCATGTCCTCAGCCTGGCACCCGGGGCCATCGGTGTGAACCCTTTCCCGCCTCGGGCGGGCGGGGCCGGTGCGCTCTTCGTATTGACGCACAGTGAGCGCCATGGAGATCGCTAAGACCGAACAGGACCCGGACGCGGCACGGCGGGCGGCCTGGCTGTCGGCCTCCGCCGCGGCTCAGCAGACCTCGCGGCGCTCGGGGCGGCCGCCGGCCCTGAAGCGGGCCGTCCTCGTGGCGCTGGCGGCGGGTGTGCTGGTCGGCGGCGTGCTGCTGCTCATGCCGGAGGACCGGGAGCCGAAGGCGCTGCCGCCCGCCCCGGGTCCGGCGGCGCGGGCCCTGACGGCGGTGGCGGCGGGGGCGCCCGCCTCGGTCGGCGATCTCACGGCGCTCATCTCGGACCGGGCCGCCTGGGTGCGCACCCACCCCGGCGACGAGGCGTCCTGGGCGGTGCTCGGCTCGGCCTATCTGGAGCGGGGCGAGCGGTCCGCCGACCCGTCGTACTACCCGCGTGCCGAGTGGGCGCTGCGGCGCTCGCTCGAAGTGCGGCCGAAGGACAACGCGGACGCCGAGATCGGCCTCGCGGCGCTCGCCGACGCCCGGCACGACTACGCTTCGGCGCGCACCCTGGCCGAGGGGGTGCGCTCCCGCGCGGCGGGCCGCTGGACGCTGTATCCCGCGCTGATCGAGGCGTACAACGGGCTCGGCGACGCGAAGGCCGCCGCGACGGCGGTGGAGCAGCTGCTCGAACTCCGGGGCGGTTCGGCCGCGTTCACGCAGGCGGCCGAGGTGTACCGGGAGCGGGGCTGGCGCGAGGACGCGTCGGCGATGCTCGACGAGGCGGCCGGGCACGCCGGATCGGCCCCGCAGAAGGCGGCCGCTCTGGTGGCGATGGGCGATCTGGCGTGGGAGCGGGGCGAGCCGGAGGGGGCCCTGGCGCAGTACGAGGCGGCGCTGCGCACCGATCCGGCGGCCGACGCGGCGCTCGCGGGCCGGGCCAGGGCCGAGGCGGCGCTCGGCCGCAAGGCGGACGCCCAGCGCGACTACCTGGCGGCGGTGTCCCGTCTCCCGCGCCCCGAATACGTCCTGGAACTGGGCGAGTTGTACGCGTCGCAGAGCCTGGACGGCGATGCGAAGACCTGGTTCGACAAGCTGCGCGAGCTCGCCGCGCGGGACGGCTCCAACGGGGTGGACGACGCCTTGGTGCTCGGCCGGTTCGAGGCCGACCACGGGGCGGCGCCCGCCGCGGTGGAGCGGCTCGAAGCCGAGTGGAAGGCGCATCCGAGCCCGGCGGCGGAGGACGCGCTGGCGTGGGCGATGTTCCGGGCGGGCGATACGGAGGAGGCGCTGGCGCACGCGAAGAAGGCGACCGACTCGGGGGCGCGCGACGCCCTGTTCGCCTACCACCAGGGCACGATCGAGCGCCGGCTCGGCCAGTCGGGCGCGGCCCGGCGCCATCTGGAGGACGCGCTGCGCACCAACCCGTACTTCTCGCCGGTGCTCGCGCCGAAGGCGAAGGAGGCGCTCGCCGCGCTCGGCGAGCCGGCGGAGGGCGGCCCGAAGGACATGTACGGCCATGTGGCGGCCGCCGAGCAGTCGGGTTCGGGCGGCTCCGGCTCCGGCTCATCGGCGGGCTCGGGCTCCTCCTCGAACTCCAACACCGGCCGCCGCCCCGGCAGGCCCCGCCCGGCCAAGCCCGCGAAGCCGCACCGGCGCCACTGACCGCGCCGGCGTGCACTGCGGCCCCACGGGTCAGGTCCGTGGGGCCGCAGAGTAGTGACGGTAACTCAATTACCGTGCAGATGTGACCAGTTGCAGGTCAGAGGTTGCCGCGCTTCTCCTGCTCGCGCTCGATCGCCTCGAAGAGCGCCTTGAAGTTGCCCTTGCCGAAGCCCATCGAGCCGTGCCGCTCGATCATCTCGAAGAAGACGGTCGGGCGGTCCTGGACCGGCTTGGTGAAGATCTGCAGCAGGTAGCCGTCCTCGTCGCGGTCGACCAGGATCTTCAGCTCGCGCAGCACCTCGACCGGCACCCGGGTCTCGCCGGCCCACTCGCCGAGGGTGTCGTAGTACGAGTCGGGGGTGTCGAGGAACTGGACGCCCGCCGCCCGCATGGCCTTGACCGAGGCGACGATGTCGTTGGTGGCGAGCGCGATGTGCTGGACGCCGGGGCCGCCGTAGAACTCCAGGTACTCGTCGATCTGCGACTTCTTCTTGGCGATGGCCGGCTCGTTGAGCGGGAACTTCACCTTGCGGGTGCCGTCGGCGACGACCTTCGACATGAGCGCGGAGTACTCGGTGGCGATGTCGTCGCCCACGAACTCCTTCATGTTGGTGAAGCCCATGACGTTGTTGTAGAACGCCACCCACTCGTTCATCTTGCCGAGCTCGACGTTGCCGACGCAGTGGTCGATCGCCTGGAAGATCCTCTTCTGGACCGGCTCGACCATCGGCGCGGCCGCGACGAAGCCCGGCAGGTAGGGGCCGGTGTAGCCGGAGCGCTCGACCAGGGTGTGCCGGGTCCTGCCGTACGTGGCGATCGCGGCGAGGACGACGGTGCCGTGCTCGTCGCTGATCTCGTGCGGCTCCTGAAGACCGGTGGCGCCGTGCTCGGTGGCGTACTTGTACGCGGCCCGCGCGTCCGGCACCTCGATCGCGAGGTCCACCACGCCGTCGCCGTGCTCGGCGACGTGCTCGGCGAGGAAGCGGCCCCGGTCGGTGGCGGTCTTGATGACGGAGGTGAACACGAAGCGGGCTCCGCCGCTGCTCAGGACGTAGCTGGCGGTCTCGCGGCTGCCGTTCTCCGGTCCGGAGTAGGCGACCAGCGTCATACCGAAGGCCGTCGAGTAGTAGTGCGCGGCCTGCTTGGCATTGCCCACGGCGAAGACGACCGCGTCCATGCCCTTCACCGGGAAGGGGTCGGCCTGCCGCACGGTTTCGGGGGTGTGAATGGTCTCAGTCATGGCGGCAGAGTCCCTCTGTCCGGCAAGCTGCGCAATAGTTCGCTATTTCACTGGTCAATCTGTGCGGTGACTGGCCAGTATGGGAGGGCGTTCTGTACATGATGACCATCTGGAGGCGGGCATGTCGATCGATCATCTGGACGGGCGGCTGATCGTGCTGCTCGCACGCGAGCCCCGGATCGGGGTCCTGGAGGCGTCCCGGCGGCTGGGGGTCGCGCGCGGCACGGTGCAGGCGCGCCTCGACCGGCTTCAGTCGAATGGAGTCATTCGCGGCTTCGGTCCCGATGTCGATCCCGCCGCCCTCGGTTACCCGGTCACCGCCTTCGCGACGCTGGAGATCAAACAGGGCCAGGGGGCCGATGTGCGGGCCCACTTGGCGACCGTGCCCGAGGTCCTGGAACTGCACACGACCACCGGGCACGGCGACATGCTGTGCCGTCTGGTGGCCCGCTCCAACGCCGATCTCCAACGTGTGATCGACCGGGTTGTCGGTTTTGATGGCATCGTCCGGGCCTCCACGGCGATCGTCATGGAGAACCCGGTCCCGCTGCGGATCATCCCGCTGGTGGAGCAGGCCGCGCGGGACGACATCCGGGAGACCGGGGGCCGGGGCGGCGGGGCACCGTAGGGTCGAGGGGAGCGCGTGTGAGCTTCTGGGACTACCTGTCCAGCAGGCACCAGCAGCTGCTCACCGACGCCCTCCAGCACGCGAGCGCGGTGTTCCAGTGCATGGTGATCGCGACGGTCCTCGGCATCGTCATCGGCGTGGTCACCTACCGCAGCGGCTGGGCGGCCGCCCTGGCCGTCGCGTCCACCTCGACGGTCCTGACCATCCCTTCGCTCGCCATGATCGGTCTGCTGATCCCGCTGGTGGGCCTCGGGGTGGCGCCCACCGTCGTCACGCTGACGCTGTACGGGCTGCTGCCCATCGTCCGCAACTCGATCGTGGGCCTGCGCGGCGTCGACCCCTCCCTCGTGGACGCCGCCAAGGGCATCGGCATGTCGCGCCTGGCCCGCATGGCGCGGGTCGAACTCCCGCTGGCCTGGCCGCCGATCCTCACCGGTATCCGGGTCTCCACGCAGATGCTGATGGGCATCGCGGCCATCGCGGCGTACGCCTCGGGCCCCGGGCTCGGCAACGAGATCTTCCGCGGGATCGCCTCGCTCGGCAGCGCCAACGCCATCAACCAGGTACTCGCGGGCACCCTCGGCATCATCGTGCTCGCCCTGCTCTTCGACGCGGCGTACGTACTGATCGGCCGTCTCACCATCCCGAGGGGGATCCGTGTCTGAGCCCGGCGGCGCCTCGGCCTCGGGGGCCTCCATCCAGCTGGAGAACCTCACCAAGCGGTACCCGGGCAACCCCAGCCCCGCCGTGGACAGCGTCAGCATGGAGATCAAGGCGGGCGAGACCGTGATCTTCGTGGGCCCTTCGGGCTGCGGGAAGTCGACCACGCTCAAGATGATCAATCGCTTGATCGAACCGACCTCCGGCCGCATCCGGATCGACGACGAGGACGTCACCGACATCGACCCGGTGAAGCTGCGCCGCAAGGTCGGGTACGCGATCCAGTCGTCCGGGCTCTTCCCGCACATGACGGTCGCCGAGAACATCGCGCTCGTACCGAAGATGGTCGGCTGGTCCAAGTCGAGGGTGAAGGACCGGGTCGAGGAGATGCTCGACCTGGTCGGGCTCGACCCGCGCGAGTTCCACGGCCGCTATCCGCGCCAGCTCTCCGGCGGACAGCAGCAACGGGTGGGCGTGGCACGGGCGTTGGCGGCCGACCCGCCGGTCCTCTTGATGGACGAGCCGTTCGGCGCGGTCGACCCGATCACCCGGGACCACCTCCAGGACGAACTGATCCGCCTCCAGCACGAGTTGCACAAGACGATCGTCTTCGTCACCCATGACTTCGACGAGGCGATCAAGCTGGGCGACCGGATCGCGGTGCTGCGCGAACGCTCGCACATCGCCCAGTTCGACACCCCCGAAGCCATCCTCACCAACCCGGCCGACGACTTCGTCTCCGGGTTCGTGGGCGCGGGCGCGGCGCTCAAGCGGCTCAACCTCACCCGCGTACGGGATGTGGAGATGGCCCAGTTCCCCACGGTCACCGTGGACGACCCGCTCCAGTCGATCTTCAACAAGCTGCGCAGCGGCCCGCACAACGAACTCCTCATGCTGGACCGCAGGAACCGGCCCTACAAGTGGCTGCGGCGCGGCGACCTGATGCGCGCCAAGGGCTCGCTCGCGCGGGCCGGGCAGCTGGTGCACGACACGGTGACCCGGGACGCGACGCTGCACGACGCGCTGGAGGCGGTCCTCATCGACTCCGGCGGCCGGGTCGCGGTGACCGGGCGGCGCGGCGAGTACATCGGCGTCGTGGACATGGAGACGCTGATGAACTCCGTGCACGAACTCCTGGAGGCCGACCGGCTCGCCGCCATCGAGCACCAGCACGACCTGGAGGAGCTCCGCCACCACCAGACGGAACAGGAGCTGGAGGGCGGTGCGGAGCAGTCATGACGCCCAGGAGCCCCGCGCCCGCCGAGCGCCCGCCGGGTGAGCACGAGGTCAAGGGCCACGCCTTCCGCGACGAGTTGCCCGAGGACCTCGCCGAACCCGAGGAGGAGCCGGGCCCGGCGCCGGGCGGACCGGCCCGCCGGATCACCTGGCAGAAGCTGGTCTTCCTGCCGGCCGTGCTCGTGGTGGTCCTCCTGATCACGTACTTCTGGATCACCAACGCCCACCTGGACTCGATCGCCAAGAACTCCCTCGCCAACGGCAACGTCCAGCTGCGCCTGTGGCAGCACGTCAAGCTGACGGCCATCTCCACGTTCTGGGTGCTCGTCATCGCGGTCCCGCTGGGCATCGCGCTGACCCGGCGCGGGGTGAGCAGAGCCGCCCCGCTGGTCACCGCGATCGCCAACACCGGCCAGGCCACCCCGGCCATCGGCCTCCTTGCGCTCCTGGTGATCTGGCTCGGCATCGGGCCGGGCACCGCCGTCATCGGCATGGTGATCTACGCGGTGCTCCCGGTGCTCTCCAACACGGTGGCCGGGCTGCGGGCCATCGAGCCCCAACTGGTCGAAGCGGCCCGGGGGATCGGCATGTCGGCGCTCGGCACCCTGGGCAGGGTCGAACTGCCCCTCGCCGTGCCACTGATCCTCGCGGGGGTGCGCACCGCGCTCGTCCTGAACGTGGGCACCGCGACGCTCGCCACCTTCGGCGGCGGTGGCGGCCTCGGCGACCTGATCACCTCCGGCATCCAGACCCAGCGCATGCCGGTGCTGGTCCTCGGCTCGGTCCTGACGGTGGCGCTCGCCCTGCTCGTGGACTGGCTGGCCTCCCTTGCCGAGGTGGCGCTGACCCCGCGCGGACTGGAGGTGGCGTGATGCGTCACCTCCGTACGGCACGGGCCGCCGCCGGGGGCTCGCTCGCGCTGCTCGCCGTGGTGTCCGGCTGCGGGCTCAAGTCCGGCTCGCCGATGGTGGACGACGTGGTGCCCGGCTCGGTCGGCCGGGGCCTGCCCCTCAAGGGGGCCTCGCTGACGGTCACTTCGAAGAACTTCAGCGAGAACATCGTCCTGGGGCAGATGGTCGGTCTGGTCTTCAAGGCGGCCGGCGCCGAGGTCCTCGACCGCACGAACCTGCCCGGCTCGATCAGCGCGCGCGAAGCCATCGTCAAGGGCGACGCGGACGCGATGTACGAGTACACGGGCACGGCGTGGATCACGTACCAGGGCAACAGCAAGCCGATCACCGACCCGCAGGCGCAGTGGCAGGCGGTGCGTGACGCCGATCTGAAGAACGGCGTGACCTGGCTGCCCCAGTCGACCCTCAACAACACCTACGCGCTGGGCATCAGCCAGGCCAACAACACCAAGTACCACCTCAGGACGCTCTCGGACGTGGCCGCGCTGTCGAAGAAGGACCCCTCGGCGGTGACGATCTGCGTGGAGAACGAGTTCGCCTCGCGCGAGGACGGGCTGCCCGGCATGGAGAAGGCGTACGGGATGTCGATTCCCGCCTCCAACATCCAGAAGATGGACGCCGGGATCATCTACACCCAGGTGTCCAAGTCCAGCTCCTGCCTGCTCGGCGAGGTGTTCACCACCGACGGCCGGATCAAGGCGATGAACCTGGCGACCCTCCAGGACGACCGGCACTTCTTCCCCAACTACAACGCGGCGCCGGAGCTGCACAGCAAGACCTACCAGAAGTACCCGGCGATCGCCGCCCTCCTGGACCCGGTCAGCGCCAGGCTCACCACGCAGGTCGCCCAGGACCTCAACGCCAAGGTCGACGTGGCGGGCCAGGACCCGCACGACGTGGCGCTCGACTGGCTGGTGCAGCAGGGGTTCATCAAGAAGGGCTGAGCCGGGCCGCGCCCATAACGGGCCCACCCAGAACGGGCCCACCCAGGACGGTCCGCGCGGGACGGTCCCGCAAAGAACTCGATGCAAAGAAAACCCTGCAAAGAGGTTGATGCAAAGAAAGCGTTGCAACACTCCCTTTGCACGGCTACGGTGGAGTCATGCCCGAGAACAAGCAGCCCGGCAGCAAGCCCCCCGAGAACGCGTCCGGGGAGCGCGTCCTCGACGCCCGCGCCCTGCGGGGCCTCGCCCATCCCCTGCGCATCCGGCTCCTGGGGTCGCTGCGCCACGACGGACCGGCCACCGCCTCCCAACTGGCCGAACGGCTCGGCGAGTCCAGCGGCGCCACCAGCTATCACCTGCGCCAGCTCGCCGCGCACGGCTTCATCGAGGACGACGCCGAGCGCGGCAAGGGCCGCGAACGCTGGTGGAAGGCCACGCACAACGGCACCTCCTTCGGCGAGGACCTGCACACCAGCGCCGACCCGGAAGTGCGGGGCGCGGCCGACCTGTTCATGCACGAGGTCGCCACCATCCACACCCAGGAGCTCGCGACCTGGCTCGGCACCAAGCACGACTGGCCGGAGCCCTGGGCCACCAGCGGCGACCTGAGCGACTTCACGCTGAACCTCACCGCGGCCCAGCTCCAGGAGCTCAACGAGAAGCTGCACGCCGTCGTGGAGACCTACCGCACGATCACCCCGGACGCCTCGGACGCCGCCCAGGTCCGCGTCCATCTGCACTCCTTCCCGCGCTCCTCCCAGACCCGCTGAAGGGACCACCGCCGTGCACCCCGAGACCCACCTCCTCCTGCACCGCTCGCGCACCGCCGAACTCCAAGCCGCCGCCGCCCGCCCCGCACTCCCCCGCGAGCACCGCCTGCGCATACAACTGGGCTGGATCCTGGTCGAGTTGGGGCTGCGCCTGACTCAGCAGCCGCCCCACCGAGCAGCCCGCCTCGCATGAGCGGCCCGGGGGGACACCGCGACAGAAGGCCGCTCGCGGCCGTACTCACCGCCAACGCCGTTTCGGCCACCGGGAGTTCGCTCACCCTCATCGGCGTCCCGTGGTTCGTGCTCCAGACCACGGGCAGCGCGGGACGGGCCGGAGTGGTCGCCTGCTGCGCGACGCTGCCGATCGTGATCTCGGCGCTGATCGGCGGCCCGGTCATCGACCGCATCGGCCGCCGCCGGATATCGGTCGGATCCGATGTCGTGTGCGGGCTCGCGGTCGCCGCGATCCCGCTCCTGCACCGCGCCGGACTCCTCCAGTTCTGGCTGCTGTGCGCCCTGATGGCGCTCGGCGGCCTCGCCCACAACCCGGGCGTCACCGCCCGCTACGTCCTGCTGCCCGACCTCGCCCGGCAGTCCGGTACGACCCTTCCGCGCGCGGCCAGCGTGTACGACGCCGTCTCGCGCGGCGCCCGGATGACCGGCGCGGCCCTGGCCGGTGTGCTCATCGCGCTGACCGGCGCCGAGTCCGTGCTGCTCATCGACGGCGCGACCTTCGCCGCCTCCGCGCTGCTCGTCGGGTGGGGCCTGCGCGGAGTCGGCGCGGCCCAGCCCCGGCGCGCCGCGCCGCCCGTCTCGCTGCGTACGTACAAGGCCGAACTGCGCGAGGGATACGCCTACTTGGCGCGCACCCGGCTGCTGCTCGCGGTGGTCGCCATGGTGATGCTGATGAACGGTACCGACCAGGGCTGGGCCGCGGTACTGCTCCCGGTCCACGTCGAGCGGGACCTGGGCGGCGCGACCCAACTCGGCCTGCTGGCCGCGCTGTTCGGGGCGGGCGGGCTGTCCGGCGCGCTCCTGTACGGCCTGGTCGGGCACCGCTTCTCGCGCCGTACGGTCTTCTCGGTCTGCGTGCTGCTGTGCGGCGCGCCCCGGTACGCCGTCGCCGCGCTGACCGGTACCACGCCGCCGCTGGCGGTGACGATGCTGGTGGCCGGTCTCGCGGGCGGCGCGTTGAACCCGATCCTGACGACGGTGATCTACGAGAAGGTCCCGGACGAGCTGCGCAGCCGGGTCGCCGGGGTGCTCTCGGCGGGCTGCGAGATGGCGATGCCGATCGGCGGGCTCGCGGCGGGCTTCCTCGTGGAGGGTGCGGGGCTGCGGGGCGCGCTGCTCGCGGTCGGCGGGGTGTACTTCCTCGCGACGCTGAGCCCGCTGGTGTTCCCGGCGTGGCGGGATCTGGAAGCGGGTGCCGCCGATGGTGCCGGTGCCGTCAGCAGGCCGGAACCGGGGCGCCCTTCTGCAACGCCTGGAGCGCGGACACCGCGCCCGTCAGCGTAGTCACCGGGATCAGCCGCAGCCCCTTGGGCAGTTCGGCCTTCGCGTCCGAGCACTCCCCCTGCGGCACGAGGAAGACGGTGGCGCCGTCCCGGGCGGCGGCCTGGGTCTTGAGCGCGACCCCGCCGACCGCGCCGACCGCGCCACCGGGGGTGATCGTCCCCGTACCGGCGATGTTCCGGCCGCCGGTCAGGTCGCCGCCGGAGCCGTCGCCGTGCAGCTTGTCGATGATGCCGAGGGTGAAGAGCAGACCCGCGCTCGGCCCGCCGACGTCGGCGAGGTGCAGATCGACCTTGACCTTGTCGGGGCTGAGGCCGAGGTAGCCGAGGGCCGCGACGGAGGCGGCGTCCTGCGACTGCTTCATCTCCGCCTGGTTGTGCTCGGAGATCTGCTTCTCGCTGCCGCCGCCCGGATAGACCGAGTCGCGCGGCATGACCGCCCGGTCGGTGCGGAACCAGCCGTCGACGACATCGGAGAGGCCCACCTCGGCGTTGGGTCCGGTCGCCTCGATGGTGGTCATCCGCAGCTGCCCGGTGGTGGGGCGGGTGGCCGCGCCGGAGATCGTGATCACCGGCTTGCCACCGTCGTCGCCCAGCACGTTCGCGGTCGGGCCCGGCTGCGCCACCGCGAACGGCAGCGGCGCGAAACCGGCGACGGCGAGCAGCGCGACGACCGGCGCGGCGCCGATGGCGATGTTGCGGAGGCGGGAGTGACGAGTGAGCACGGCTCCAATCTATCCGTACGCACCGCCCGGCCCGGGGGTGGCCAACGGATCGGGGACCGAGCGCGGACGGCTGGCGCGGAGGGTGGCCGGGGGCGCGGGGCTGCCCCGGCTGTCGTCCGCGGCCCGCCGCCGAGGGCGCGGCCCTCAGCGCAGGGCGTCCGCGACCTCCTTGGCCGCGTCCACGACCCGGGGTCCGACCCGTTCGGGTACCGCGTCGGCGAGCATGACCACGCCCACGCTCCCCTCTATCCCGGTGACCCCGACCAGCGGGGCGGCGGCGCCGCTGGCCCCGGCCTCCAGTTCGCCGTGGGTGAGGGTGAAGCCGGGCTCGGCGAGGCCGCCGCTCTGGCGGGCCGCGAGGATCGCCCGGCCCGCGGCGCCCCGGTCCAGGGGGTGGCGGAACCCGGCCCGGTAGGCCACGTGGTAGTCGGTCCAGGTCGGTTCGACCACGGCCACGGCGAGCGCGTCCGAGCCGTCGACCAGGGTGAGGTGCGCGGTGGCCCCGATGTCCTCGGCGAGCGAGCGCAGCGCGGGCAGCGCGGCCTCCCGCACCAGCGGATGCACCTGGCGGCCCAGGCGCAGCACGCCCAGACCCACCCGGGCGCGGCCGCCCAGATCACGTCGTACGAGAGCGTGCTGCTCCAGCGTCGCGAGCAGACGGTAGACGACCGTCCGGTTGACGCCGAGTTTGTTGGACAACTCGGTGACCGTCAGACCGTGGTCGGTGTCGGCGAGCAGCTTGAGGACACGTAGTCCCCGGTCGAGCGTCTGGGAGGTCTCCGCGGTCACGACGCCCACTCCTTAAGTGGTGAGTCGCTGGCGGCTTTCTCACGTCATTCCCGCCACCGGTCCCGTTGGCGACGCGCGGAGAGGCCGCCGGCAGGCCATGGCACCGGCTGCGCTCCGCGGCGACGTTGCCACGGGGCGTTTGCATGGCGGGGACAGTAGCGAGCGGACACCGCTCAGCGGAAGACCTCGTCCAGAATCCGGGCGCGAACGGAATTCCGGACCCCGAGAAATGGGCAAAAGCAGGCCCAACGGATGGGCAAATAGAGACTGGAGACGACGAATTTGATCCCTTTTCGATCACCTTCGGGACCAAAGTCCGGGTCACCAGGGACCTTGGGCGACCGGCACGGATTTGCCGGGACATTACTGTGGCAGACGTTCGAGGGGCGTCCGTGGGGGCCGGTCCTCGTACGCATCCCGTTCTCCGGGATCGAGCGGGGCCCGGCAACGCACACCGGGCCCCGTTCCGTGCGCAGGGCTACTTCATGCGGGTGGCCCACTCCTGGACCTTCTTGATGCGCTCGCGCAGCTGACCGGCCGTGGCCTCCGCGCTCGGCGGCCCGCCGCACACCCGGCGCAGCTCGGTGTGGATGACGCCGTGCGGCTTGCCGCTCTGGTGGACATACGCGCCGACCATCGTGTTCAGCGACTTGCGCAGTTCGAGCAGTTCCTTGTGCGAGACGACCGGCCGCCGCTCGGCGGGCAGCTCCAACAGGTCGGCCTGCTCGGCCGGCTTCTGGCGGCTGTGCGCGATCTGCCGGGCCTGCCGCTTCTGGAGCAGCATCTGCACCTGGTCGGGTTCGAGCAGGCCCGGAATGCCGAGGTAGTCCTGCTCCTCCTCGCTTCCCGGGTGGGCCTGCATGCCGAATTCGGCGCCGTTGTACATCACCCGGTCGAAGACGGCATCGGATTCGAGCGCCTCGAAGGGGAGCATGTCCCCTTCCCCGGTGTCCTCGTCCTGCTGCTTGTTCGCGTCGTCCATTTCCTGCTCGGACTCGGCGTACGGGTCTTCTTCCCCGTCCTTCTTCGGTTTGTCGAGCACGTGGTCGCGCTCGACCTCCATCTCGTTGGCGAAACCGAGGAGCATGGGAATGGTGGGGAGGAAAACGGAAGCGGTCTCGCCGCGCCGCCTCGACCGTACGAAACGGCCGACGGCCTGGGCGAAGAACAGCGGGGTGGAAATGGTGGTGGCGTACACGCCGACGGCGAGCCGGGGCACGTCGACGCCCTCCGACACCATGCGGACGGCGACCATCCACCGGTCGTCGCCCTCGCTGAACTCGTCGATCCGCTTGGACGCGCCGGTGTCGTCGGAGAGCACCACGGTCGCCTTGCTGCCGGTGATCTCCCGGATCAGCTTGGCGTAGGCGCGGGCGGAGTCCTGGTCGGCGGCGATGACGAGGGCCCCGGCGTCCGGGATGGCCTTTCTGACCTCGGTCAGCCGCTGGTCGGCGGCCCGGAGCACATTGGGCATCCAGTCGCCGCGCGCATCGAGCGCGGTGCGCCAGGCCTGCGAGATGGCGTCCTTCGTCATGGGCTCGCCGAGCCGCGCCGCGATCTCGTCACCGGCCTTGGTGCGCCAGCGCATGTTGCCGCTGTAGCTCATGAATATGACGGGTCGCACGACCCCGTCGGCGAGGGCGTTCCCGTACCCGTAGGTGTAGTCGGCGGACGACCGCCGGATGCCGTCGTTGCCCTCCTCGTACGTGACGAACGGGATCGGGTTGGTGTCGGACCGGAAGGGGGTGCCGGTGAGGGCGAGCCGCCGGGTGGCCGGATCGAAGGCCTCAAGGCACGCCTCACCCCACGACTTGGAGTCACCGGCATGGTGGATCTCGTCAAGAATCACCAGGGTCTTGCGCTGCTCGCACCGGTTGCGGTGCAGCATCGGGCGCACTCCGACACCGGCGTACGTCACGGCGACCCCGTGGTACTCCCTGCTCAGCGGCCCGGCGCTGTAGTCCGGGTCGAGCTTGATGCCGACCCGGGCCGCCGCGTCCGCCCACTGCTTCTTCAGGTGTTCGGTCGGCGCGACGACGGTGATCTGCTGCACCACGTGGTGGTGCAGCAGCCACGAGGCGAGCGTCAGCGCGAAGGTGGTCTTGCCTGCGCCGGGCGTCGCGACGGCGAGGAAGTCACGCGGCTGCTCCTGGACATACCTCTCCAGGGCGCCCTGCTGCCAGGCGCGCAGCTTGTTGGCGGTGCCCCAGGGGGCCCGGCCGGGGAAGGCGGGTGAGAGGTGGTGGGAGGCGGTAGTAGTCACGGTCTCCGGTTCGGGGCTCTCGGTGTACGGGGTCACGGGCATCCGGGCGGGGCCCGGGGGGGCTCTGGGTATGACAACCGGGCCACCTTACCGGCGCGCGCCCGGACACCATGGCGGAACGCCCCCGGGCGGGGGCGGGTTGAGACCCGCCTCACAGCGTGGAGAAGACCGACGGCTCACCGCTTGAAGCGGGGCAGCTGCTCAGCGATCTTGGGGACGTCGAGCATGCCCTGGCAGACGTCGAGGACGAACCGCTCCGCTTCGTCCACGTCGAAGTCCGCGTCGAGCCGATGGCCGTTCAGGTGCAGGAACACCCAGGTCGCGTACCAGGCGATGCGCTTGTTCCCGTCGACCAGACCGTGATTGCGCGCCAGCGACTCCATGAGGGCCGCCGCCTTCTGCCAGACGTCCGGATAGGCGTCCTGGCCGAACACGCTCGACTGGGGGCGCGCGAGGGCCGAGTCGAGGAGCCCGTAGTCGCGCACTTCGTCCGCCCCCAGCCGCTGCGCGAGATTGAGCAGCTCGGGCAGCGTGATGTAGTGCATCAGGCGAGCCTCCGGTTCAGCTCGGCGCTGGCCTTCAGCACGTGGTCGGCCGCCTCGTTGAACAGGCGGGAGTGTTCGTTGATGGCCCGGATGACCGCTTCGTGCACGAAGGCCTGCATGCTGCTTCCCTCGGCCTCCGCGCGCTCGCGCAGGGCAGTGAGCTCTTCTTCGGTGAACCTGACGTTGAGACCAGCCATGGGTCGACGGTACCGCGCGGTACCGCGCGGTGTCAGCCGGATTCCCGCACCCGCCCCGCCACCCACGCCCCCGCCAGCGCCACCGCCCCCATCGGCAGGAACACCGCCGCGAACGCACCCGCGTGCGCGCCCGGCTCTCCGCCGCCCAGCGCCGCGAACGCCGCGCCGCCCGCCGCGAGCAGCAGCACGTTGGACAGGCCGTCCGAGATCTGGAGGGCGGCGGAGTTCGCGCCGGCCTCCTGCGGTGGGGAGAGCTTCAGCAGGAGCACGCTCGTCGAGGCGATCACCACACCCATGCCGAAGCAGCCCACGCCCCAGGCGACCCCGACCACCCACACCGGCACCGCCGCGACCAGCACGCTCGGCGCGGCCGCGATCGCCAGCGCCACCAGCACCATCCCGGCCACCATCAGCCGCTCCCGGTACGCCTCCAGGCGCGGCCGGGACTGCACGTACGAACCCAGCGCCCACGTCGCCCCGCCGACGGCGAGCGACAGCCCGGCCATCGTCGGCGTAAGCCCCCGCTGGCTGACCAGCATCAGCGGCACGAACGACTCCGCCGCGATGAACGACCCCGCCGCGAACCCGCGCAGCAGCACCACCGACGGCAGCCCGCGCGCCGCCCGCCAGGTGCCGCGCGGCAGCAGCCCGCGCCGTCCCGCGACCGCCGGGACGAGCAGGGCCGCGCCGACCGCACCCGGGATCAGGGACAGCCACCGCAGTTCCTGCCCCGCGTACTGGAGCAGCCCGGCGCCGATCGAGACCCCCAGCGCCAGCCGGATCCGCCGCCGGTCGAAGGGCGCCACGGGCGCCGACGGATCGGCGGGACCGGCCGCCATCCGCCGGGTCGCGGGCAGCGCGAGCGCCAGCGGGAACACCACGAGCACCGGAATCCCGATGAACACCCAGCGCCAGCCCAGCTGTTCGGTGACCGTGCCCGCCAGCAGCGGCCCCACCACCGAGGGCACCACCCAGCCCGCCGCGAACGCCGCCATGATCGTCGGCTGGAGCCGGCCGGGATAGGCCCGCCCCACGACGACGTACAACGCGACGATCACCAGACCGCCGCCGAGCCCCTGCACGGCCCGGCCGGCGATGAACGTCCACATGTTCAGGGCCGTACCGGACAGCAGCAGCCCGGCCGCGAAGGCCGACATCCCGACGGCGAGCGCCCCGAGCGGCCCGCGCCGGTCGGCCCACTGCCCCGCCACGACCATCCCGAACAGGCTCGTCGTGAAGTACGCGGAGAAGGCGAAGGCGTACCGGGACACCCCGTCGAGCTCCCGCGCCGCGACGGGCATCGCGGTGCCCACCGCCGTCGCCTCGAACGCGATGAGCAGCACGACGGTGATGATCCCGAAGCTCAGCGCGCGGTGCTCCCGCCCGAGGATGCCGCCCGCGACGCCTCCCGCAGGGAGGCCGGTTATTCGGGCATCGGACGGTTCAAGAGCGGTCATTCGCTCAGCGTAAGAGGCATAACCGCAGATGGCGCCTGTCCCGGGGCGGTCTCCGGCTCCGCCAATGGTCGTACGACCATGAACGCCGCATGGCAGTCGTATTGCAGCCCGCCGGGCCCTCTTCCCCTCCCCCGAGCCCGCCGCCTACCGTCGTCTCAACGCACCAGCACACGGCCGTGTGCCCGAGTGGTTACAGGGGCTCGCCTGCAAAGCGAGTTACGCGGGTTCGATTCCCGCCACGGCCTCCACCGCCCCCGCCGGGGGGGTACAGGTAGGGCGGACTCCATCAACGGAGTCCGCCCTACGTGCCGTTCGGCCGCCGCGCGGTCGGCTAACCCTGTTGGGCCACCGCCGCCTGCGGGCGGATCGGGAGGCGGTTGACCGGGCGGCCGGTGGCGGCGCGGACCGCGGAGGCGATCGCGGCCGGGCAGGTGACGACCGGGACCGCGCTCGCCGCCTTCGCGCCGAAGGGGGCCACCACGTCCCGCTCCTCGACCAGTTTCACGATCCGGATGTCGGGAGCGTCCAGGGCGGTGGGCAGGGCGTAGCCCGTGAGGTCGGGGTGGCGGATCCGGCCGCGTACGGTGCGGAGGTTCTCGGTCAGGGCGGCGCCCACGCCCTGAGTGACGCCCGCTTCGATGCGGGCCGTGAGCTGACGGGGGTTCAGGACGCGGCCGACGTCCTGGGCGACGGCGAGTTCGACCACGCGCACCGAGCCGAGCTCGATGTCCACGTCGACCACCGCGCGGATCGCGCAGAACGCGAGGCCCACGAACGCGTCGCCCTGGCCCGTCTCGTCCAGCGGCTCGGTGGGGTGCGGGCGGCACTGGGCGGTGGCCCACAGCTCCTTGCCGTCCATCGCCTCGGTCACCGTGGTGGACAGCACACCGTCGTACGACGTGATCTTGCCGTCGGCGATCTGGAGCAGCTCGGTGGACATGCCGAACTTGTGCGCCAGGGGCTGGAGGAGCTGGGTGCGGACCATTTTGGCGGCCCGCTCGACCGCGCCGCCGGACACCCAGGTGTGGCGGCCGTGGGTGGCGGGGCCCGCCGGGGGCTGGTCGGTGTCGACGGGCGCCATGTGGACCTCTTCGACGCCCAGGGTCTCCTGGACGATCTGGCGGGCCAGCGTGGCGAAGCCCTGGCCGGTCTCGACGGCCGCGCAGATGACCGTCGCGACGCCGTCGTGGACCTTGACGGTGGCCGTGGAGACCTCGTCGGTGCCCTCGGCGCCGAGCATGTGGACCATGCCGAGCGCGTAGCCGACACCGCGCCGGACCGCGTCCGGCTCGCCGGCGCCCTCGGGGCCGCCCGGCAGCAGCCAGTCGTCCTCGGGCGCGTCCTTCGGCAGCACGGGCAGCGGGAAGTCCCGTACCGCGCCCAGGAGTTCGGCCACCGGTGCCGGGCAGGTCACCGTCTGGCCGGTCGGCAGCAGGTCACCGGTCGCGAGCACGTTGCGCATCCGCAGCTCGGCCGGGTCGATGCCCAACTTCGCGGCCAGCTTGTCCATTTGGCCCTCGTACGCCGCGCACACCTGCAGCGCGCCCTCGCCCCGGACGTGCCCGGACGGCGGGTTGTTGGTGCGCACCGCCCAGCCCTCCACGAAGGCGTGCGGCACGACGTACGGGCCGCAGGCGAACGCGACGGCGGCGGCCAGCGATTCGGCGGAGGCCTCGGCGTACGCGCCCGCGTCGAGCAGGATCTGCGCCTCGACCTTGACCAGGCGGCCCTCGGCGTCCGCGTGGTGGCGGTAGCGCAGCAGGGTCGGGTGGCGGTGGGCGTGACCGAGGAAGGACTCCTCGCGGGTCGCGGTCAGCTTGACCGGGCAGCCGGTCCGCAACGCCAGGAGTCCCAGCGGGAGTTGGAAGCCGAGGTCCTCGCGGTCGCCGGTCGCGCCGGGCACGCCGGTGACGACGACCTTCACCCGGTCCGGCTCAAGACCGAAGCAGGCGGCGGCCAGATCGCGGTCGCTGTGCGGGTCGGTGGAGGCGGTGTACAGCTCGACGCCGCCGTCGGGGCGCGGCACCGCCAGACCCGCCTCGGCGCCGATCGGCGCCGGGTCCTGGCGGCCGATCCGGTACAGGCCCTCCACCACGACCTCCCCGGTGACCTCCGGGTCGCCGTACTGGAGCGGGATGTGGCGGATCAAGTTGCCGTCGGGGTGCAGCGGTTCGGCGGCGAACGCCTTCTCCGGGTCGGTGACCGGTTCGAGCACCTCGTACTCGACCGCGATGGCCGCGGCCGCGAGGCGTGCGGTGTCCGGGTGGTCGGCGGCCACGGCGGCGATGGGCTCGCCGTGGTGGCGGACGAACTCGGCCGCGAAGACCGGCCGGTCCGCGATCCTGCGGCCGAACGCCGGGTCGCCCGGCACGTCGGCGTGGGTCACCACGGCCCGTACGCCCGGCATCCCGGCGGCGGCCGAGGTGTCGATGGAGACGATGCGGGCGTACGCGTGCGGGGCGCGCAGGACCGCCGCCCACAGCAGGCCCTCGGCCCACAGGTCGGCCGCGTAGGGGAAGGTGCCCTCGGTCTTGGCCCGCGCGTCGGCGGGCGCGAGCGACGCGCCGATGCCGTGCTCGGGTGGCTGCTCCGGGTC
Organism: Streptomyces sp. NPDC050485; assembly: GCF_044458185.1. Lineage (NCBI taxonomy): Bacteria > Bacillati > Actinomycetota > Actinomycetes > Kitasatosporales > Streptomycetaceae > Streptomyces > Streptomyces sp. NPDC050485. The sequence continues at coordinate 723,601 of NZ_JBITHR010000001.1, forward strand.
CGCCACCGGGGTGGCGCCTTCGACCGTCGCGGTGGCTGCGTCGTTGCTCACGCCATGCCTCCGTCGTGCGTGTGCGGGGGCCTGGCGCTGCCGGCCCCTGGGGGTGCCTGGTGCGGAATGCGGGCCTCTTCGGCCAGGGCTCCGGCCGCCTCGCGGCCCGCCACGACGTCCTTCACGGCGTCGAGCACACCGCGGTAGCCGGAGCAGCGGCACAGGTTGCCGCAGAGCGCCTGGCGGGTCTCCAGCTCGGTCGGAGCGTGGTTGCCTTCGAGCAGATCGTGCACGGTCATGGCCATGCCGGGGATGCAGAAGCCGCACTGCACCGCACCGCTGCCGGCCAACGCCCGCTGGACGTCGGAGGGTTCGCCGTCGGTGGCGAGCCCCTCGACGGTACGGACCTCACTGCCGGCGGCGGTCGCCGCGGGCACCAGGCAGGAGGCGACGAGCCGCCCGTCCACCTGGACGTTGCAGGCCCCGCACTCGCCCTGCGAGCAGCCGTCCTTGGCCCCGGCGAGCCCGAGCCGCTCGCGCAGCACGTAGAGCAGCGACTCGCCGACCCAGGCCTCGGTGACGGGCCGGTCGGCCCCGTTCACCCGCAACACGTAGGAGGCGCGGGGGTGTTCGAGATCGGGCAGGGCCCCGGCGGCGGGCTCGGGCTCGGCGGCTTCGGGAGCGTCGGGCGCCTGGGCCGCTTCGGGCGCGGTTTCGGCTGCGGGCGGCTCGGGCGCGGCCTCGGCGGCCTCCGGCGCTTCCGGCCGCACCGGCTCCGGCCCGGACACCGCTTCGGGCTCGGGCTGCGGGAGGGCGGCGGCCGGTACGTCGGCGACCTCCCGCGGCGCTTCGGGTACGCCCGGCACTTGCGCCGATGCTTCCGGTACGGCCGGTACGTCCGCGGTTACGTCTCGCACGTCCGGAATCCCGGCGGCGGGCGGGGCGGGCTCGGGCGCCGCTTCGTGGGCGGGCTCCTGGGGGGCCTGTTCGTGCGGCGCGGGCGCCGGCTCGGGAAGCTGGTTGGCCCAGGGCGCGGGCGCGCCGCCGGGCAGGGTGGCGGGCGGGGTCGAACCCCACTGCTCGATCAGCGAGGATGTGGTGAACTCGCCGGATTCCTCGGGGAGTTCACCCTCGGCGACGGGAATCGTCCACTGGCCGGTGCCCGCGAGCGAGGGCTCGTCCGCGAAGTTCCACTGGGCCGTGTCGCCCGGGTTGTGCGCGGGCTCGGAAGAGGTCCCGGGCACGGGAGCGGGCGCGGCGGGCTCCGGCCACACCACGGTCTGCGCGCCCTGCGCCGGGGTGGTGTCGGGCGCGCTCTGCCCGGTCAGTTCGGTCGGGATGCGCCAGACGCCGGTCGCCGCCGGATCCGTCGCCGCGATCGGGGTGAGCGGCACGATCATCGGCGGCACGTAGCCGTGGCCGGGCGCCGCCAGCGGGGCGCCCATCAGGTCCATGTCGGGGGGCAGCTGGACGAAGGCGGTGGCGTCGGGCTCGTACTCGCCGCCGTGCGGAACCGGCTCCCAGCCGCCGTGCCGGGGCACTTGGCCGTAGCCGTGCTCGTGTTCGCGCTCGTGGTCGTTGTTGCGGTCGGTCACGACAGTGCCCTCCCCAGTGCTCGTCGGGCCAGCGCGGCGACCGTGCGCCGCAGGTGCAGTACGGCGGGCGAGAGCGGCGGGGCCTCGGTCCCGTCGGCGCCGGGCGCCGGGTCCGGGATGCAGGCGGCGGCCACGTACTCGCCGAACGCGCCGAGCGCCTCCGGGGCCAGCGCCGCGCGCTCGCCGTCCCAGTCGATCAGCGAGGCGATCCAGCCCTCGGCCTCAAGGGGCCGCAGCGGCATCGGCGCGATGGCGCCGACCGCGCAGCGCACCCCGCGCCGGGCCGGGTCCAGGACGACGGCGACCGAAGCCGTGGCGCGGCCGGGGCCGGTGCGGCCGGTCGCCTTGAGGAAGACCTGCGGGGCGTGCAGCAGCGGTACCCGGACATAACCGATCAACTCGGCCAGGGCGAGCAGGTCCCGGCCCGCCAGGAGGTGCGACACGGGAATTTCCCGCCGGGCACCTTCGGGACCCGCGATGACGAGGGTGGCTTCGAGCGCGGCGAGCACGGGCAGCGCGTCGCCGGTCGGGGCGGCGGAGGCGATGTTGCCGCCGAGGGTGCCGGCGTTGCGGATCTGCGGGGGGCCCGCGGCGCGCGCGGCGGCCGCGAGCGCCGGGATGAGCGCCGCGAAGTCCGGACGCCCCATTCGGGCGTGGGTGAGACCGGCGCCGAGCAAGGCGTGCCCGTCCTGGTACTGCCAGCCGCGGATCTCGTTGATCCGGCCGAGTCCGACGAGGCCCGCGGGACGCAGCAGGCCCCGGTTCACGGCCGCCATGAGATCGGTGCCGCCCGCGACGGGCACGGCGGCGGGCATGGCCGCGAGAGCCGCCACGGCCTCGTCGAGCGAGGCCGGCAGCGTCACCGACTGCGTCGCCTGCGGTGCGTGCGTGGTCAACCCAGCTGCCCCTTCCCGGTGTCCCGGCCGTACCGACTGTGCCGTCTGTCGCCACCTGCTGATGGCCGTACCGTACGTGCTCACAGCCCGGACGTGGCAACTCTGGCACATCTTCCGGACCGGCCGACGGGAGGGTCCACGAAGGGCACTTCCGTCCCCGACCTGGGGAATGTTCCGGTTTCACGAGTCTTGTACGACTTATGCGGTACGCCTTGTTCCGCACGCCGGGTGTCGGCCACAGCGCCTTCCTCGCGGCCGGGGCGGCCGTGACCGGGGGCAAGGCTCCCAGGACCACGGCCGCCGGGCACCGTCCTTGGGGCCCGGCTCACACGTTTGGGGGCGACCCCTCGATCGGGCGTCCGATCACCCCGGGGCGCCGCTGCCACGGCAACGGGCCGGTGGGCGGCCGGTAGTCGACGCCGAGCGCGTCAAGGCGCTTGTAGTGGGCGGTCATTCGCCGTTCGAAACCGGCGTAGTCGCGCTCGGCGGGCGCGGGCAGCCGGCTCCAGGCCACCTCGGCGAAGGCGGCGAGGCGGGGGAACACCTGGTAGTCGACGCGGGCCTGGTTCTCCATCACCTCGGTCCACACGTTGGCCTGGGTGCCGAGCACATGTGCGGCGGCCTCGGGGCCGAGTTGCGGCGGCACCGGCTCGAACCGGTAGACGTCCTCCAGCGTCCGTACGTAGCCGATGGGCATGGGCTCGTCCTCGCCGGCGGCCTGGCGGTGGTCCAAGTACACGTGCTGCTCGGGGCACATGACGACGTCGTGGCCGGCCTCGGCGGCGGCGATCCCGGCGCCGTAGCCGCGCCAGGAGGAGACGGCGGCGCCGGGGGCCAGCCCGCCCTCCAGGATCTCGTCCCAGCCGATGAGCCGGCGGCCGCGGGCGCCGAGCCAGCTGTCGAAGTGCCGGATGATCCAGGACTGGAGCCCGTTCTCACCGGCGAGCCCGAGCTCGCGGATGCGCTCCTGCGCCGCGTCCGACTTCTGCCACTGCTCCTTGGGGCACTCGTCGCCGCCGATGTGGACGAACGGCGAGGTGGCCTCGGGGAACAGCTCAAGCACCTCCTCCAACACCCCTTCGTAGAAGCGGAGGGTGGTGTCAGTGGGGGCGAGTACGTTCGGATTGACGCCCCAGGTGTCCCAGACGGAGAGGGAGGCGGTGTCGATGACATCGGTGTTGCCGAGTTCGGGGTACGCGGCGATGGCGGCCTGCGAGTGCCCCGGGATGTCGATCTCGGGGACGACGCGGATATGCCGCTCGGCGGCGTACGCGACGATCTCGCGGATGTCGTCCTGGGTGTAGTAACCCCCGTGCGGCTTCTCGTCCCACAGGGGCGACGCGCGATGCCCGTACTTGGTACGCGACCGCCAGGCGCCGACCTCGGTGAGCCGGGGGTAGCGCCTGATCTCGATCCGCCACCCCTGATCGTCGGTCAGGTGGAAGTGGAACACGTTGAGTTTGTGGGCGGCCATGAGGTCGAGGTAGCGCAGCACGCCGTCCTTCGGCATGAAGTGCCGTGAGACGTCGAGCATCAGGCCGCGCCAGCCGAAGCGGGGGCCGTCCTCGATCGTGACGCCGGGGAGGTGCCAGTCGCGGCCGGGGGCCAGGGGTGCGCGGCGGAACGCGTCGGGGCCGAGCAGCTGGCGGAGCGTCTGCGTGCCGTGATGGACGCCGGCCGGGGTGGCGCCCTCGATGAGTACGGCGACGTTCTCGACGGTGCCGTCGGTGGAGAGGCGGTAGCCCTCCGGGCCGTGTTCGGCCGCGAGGGCAGGGTTGATGCGCAGGAGGACGCTGTTGGGGGCAGGGGTGCGGGTGGTTCCCGTGGGGAGGGGGAGGCCGGTGGCGGGGCCGATGGTCGTGCGCAGGAGGGTGGCTAGGGGTTCGGTGCCGGTTGCCGCGTGCAGGGTGGTGTGGGCGTCGAGGGTGCGGGGTGGTGCGGCCCGCCGCTCCGCGGTGCGGGGTGCGGGGATCAGGCCGTCCATGTCCATGGGGTGTCCTCCGGATGGTGTGGGTCTTTTTTCTCCCCGCCCCGCCCCTTCCCGAGACCCTCCGGGGGTGAGTGGGTGGGGCAGGTGCGGGCCGGTGGTCCTGGGGCTCCGCCCCAGACCCCGCTCCTCAATTGCCGGAGCGGCTTGATTTGGCCCGCGGTATGCAAAACGGCCCCCAGGTGTGCCTGTGGCACGCCTCGGGGGCCGGTTCATTTCGGGGCGGGGTTTTACTTCTTGTCCTTGCCGCCCTTGTCCTTGTCGCCGCCGGCGCCCATGGACTCGTAGATCTCCTTGCACATCGGGCAGACCGGGTACTTCTTCGGGTCGCGCCCCGGTACCCAGACCTTGCCGCAGAGCGCGACGACGGGCGTACCGTCGAGCGCGCTCGCCATGATCTTGTCCTTCTGGACGTAGTGGGCGAAGCGCTCGTGGTCGCCGTCGCCGTTCGACACCTGCGGCATCGGCTCTACGAGGGTCCCCGTACCTGCCCCGCGCTCGGGCTCAAGAGTGCTCATGACCACCAAGGGTACTGAAGGCAACCCGATGCAGCGGCAGGGTGTCGCCAGGGCGTCAATTGAGCGAGGGATCGTCCGGATACGTGGCGACCATCGCGAGCTCGCTGCGCTGGCGGCGCAGCACCGCCCGCCACAGGCTCTCCGGCTCCGGGGACGAGACGTCACCGGGCTCCGACTCGACCACGTACCAGGCGCCGTCCGTCAGCTCGTCCTCCAGCTGGCCCGGGCCCCAGCCCGCGTACCCCGCGAAGATGCGCAGCGAGCCGAGCGCCGCCGCGAGCAGTTCCGGCGGGGCCTCCAGGTCGACCAGGCCGATCGCCCCGTACACCCGCCGCCAGCCCAGCGGCCCCTCGTCGCCGGGGATCACCGCCACGCCGAGGGCGGAGTCGAGCGAGACCGGGCCGCCCTGGAACACCACGCCGGGTTCGCCCGCGAGGCCCGCCCAGGATTCCAGGATGTCGCCGACGCCGACCGGCGTCGGCCGGTTCAGGACCACGCCGAGCGTGCCCTCCTCGTCGTGGTCGAGGAGCAGCACCACCGCCCGGTCGAAGTTCGGGTCCGCGAGGGCGGGGGTGGCGACGAGCAGCCGCCCTGTGAGCGAGGACACCTCGGTCATGCCGACATGATCCCGCATAACCGGCCCGTGCGGGAGACAAGGTGCCGCGCGAAGCGCGTCGTTGAGGGGGCGGTCGGGATTGGGGTCTCCCCTGCTCCTTCAGAGCTTGGGGAAGGGCGGGCGCACGGCAGCAGTGGGGCGCACGCCGATTTCGCGCCACCCGATCCGCGCCCGGGAGCCGGGACGCGCTCCGTGACCCTCCGCAGAAGTCCCTGCGCGGAGCGTGCTGTAGCGAATTCATTACACACGTGAACCGTCCTTGGCCTTATGGGGCAGGGGTGAAAGCCCCTTACCCTTTACCCCTGCCCCTTGCCCGACCACTCCGGAACGCGAGATTCATGACCGGCACAGACGATGTACTGCTTGTCCACGGCGGAACCCCGCTTGAGGGCGAGATCCGCGTCCGCGGCGCGAAGAACCTCGTGCCGAAGGCGATGGTCGCCGCCCTGCTCGGCAGCGGCCCGAGCAGACTGCGCAACGTGCCCGACATCCGTGACGTCCGCGTCGTACGGGGCCTGTTGCAGCTGCACGGCGTGACGGTGCGGCCCGGCGAGGAGCCGGGCGAGCTGATCCTGGACCCCTCCCATGTCGAGTCCGCCAACGTCGCCGACATCGACGCGCACGCGGGTTCCTCGCGGATCCCGATCCTGCTGTGCGGCCCGCTGCTGCACCGTCTGGGCCACGCCTTCATCCCGGGCCTCGGCGGCTGCGACATCGGCGGCCGGCCCATCGACTTCCACTTCGAGGTGCTCCGCCAGTTCGGCGCGACCATCGAGAAGCGCGCGGACGGCCAGTACCTGGAGGCCCCGCAGAGGCTTCGCGGCTGCAAGATCACGCTGCCGTACCCGTCGGTCGGCGCCACCGAGCAGGTGCTCCTGACCGCCGTGCTGGCGGAGGGTGTGACCGAGCTCTCCAACGCCGCGGTCGAGCCGGAGATCGAGGACCTCATCTGCGTACTGCAGAAGATGGGCGCGATCATCGCCATGGACACCGACCGGACGATCCGCGTCACCGGTGTCGACAGCCTCGGCGGCTACACCCACCGCGCCCTCTCGGACCGTCTGGAGGCCGCCTCCTGGGCGTCCGCCGCGCTGGCCACCGAGGGCAACATCTACGTCCGCGGCGCCCAGCAGCGCTCGATGATGACGTTCCTGAACACCTACCGGAAGGTCGGCGGCGCCTTCGAGATCGACGACGAGGGCATCCGCTTCTGGCACCCCGGCGGCTCGCTCAAGTCCATCGCCCTCGAAACGGACGTGCACCCGGGCTTCCAGACCGACTGGCAGCAGCCGCTGGTCGTCGCTCTCACGCAGGCCACCGGCCTGTCCATCGTCCACGAGACGGTGTACGAGTCCCGGCTCGGCTTCACCTCGGCGCTGAACCAGATGGGCGCGCACATCCAGCTGTACCGCGAGTGCCTGGGCGGCTCCGACTGCCGCTTCGGCCAGCGCAACTTCCTGCACTCCGCGGTCGTGAGCGGCCCCACCAAGCTCCAGGGCGCCGATCTGGTCATCCCGGACCTCCGGGGCGGCTTCTCGTACCTCATCGCGGCTCTGGCGGCCCAGGGCACCTCCCGCGTCCACGGCATCGACCTGATCAACCGCGGCTACGAGAACTTCATGGAGAAGCTGGAGAGCCTCGGCGCGAAGGTCGAGCTCCCGAACGGCGCGCTGGTCTGACCCCCTGGGGGTCTGGCAGAGCCCCGGACGGTACGCAAAAGGGCGGCCACCCTTCACAGGGTGGCCGCCCTCAGTGTTGCTGCTAAGCGGCCCAGCAGAGCTAGGGGCGCTTACTTGCCCTTGGCGGCTTCCTTGAGCTTCGAGCCCGCGGAGACCTTCACGCTGTAGCCGGCCGGGATGTTGATCGGGTCGCCGGTCTGCGGGTTACGAGCGGTACGAGCGGCACGGTGGGTGCGCTCGAAGGTCAGGAAGCCGGGGATGGTGACCTTCTCGTCGCCCTTGGCGACGATCTCGCCGACGGTCTCGGCGAGAGCGGCCAGCACGGCGTCGGCGTCCTTGCGGGTCACCTCGGCGCGGTCGGCCAGCGCGGCCACCAGCTCACTGCGGTTCATGTTGTTACTCCCGTGTTCTTCTTGCCTGTGAGGCGTGAGATCGAAGCCGATGCTGCCAGGGCCCTCGGACAGCCCCCGGACCCGGGTCCGTTCTCACGATCCTCGTGTCCTGGGGGTTCCCCCTGGACGAAGTCCTTGGGGGAGCATCCTGCCCCCACCTGTGGCGGGAAAGCCAATCCGGCACCCTCCCGAGTCACACCGAGTCACACGAAAAGCGCCACTTCCTCGATGTGGTGACGCTCCGTCGACTCCGTATGCACTGCGTGGAGAGACCCCTCGGGAGATCCCGGGGGGCTGCCGACGCGGATGCGGGTCATGGTCCGCCACCCTAAGGGGGCGTTACTTGGCCCGCATCCCGCGACGCGCCGGAGCTCAGGCCGACGTGGGCGCCGTCACAGTGGCGCCGGCCGCCTTGGCGGCGGTGCGGACGGCTCCCGCGACGGCTCCGGCGACCTTGTCGTTGAAGACCGACGGGATGATGTAGTTCGCGTTGAGCTCGTCCTCGGCGACGACGTCGGCGAGCGCGCCGGCGGCGGCCAGCATCATCTCGGTGTTGACGGTGCGGGACTGGGCGTCCAGGAGGCCGCGGAAGACGCCGGGGAAGACCAGCACGTTGTTGATCTGGTTGGGGAAGTCCGAGCGGCCGGTGGCCACAACTGCCGCGCTCCGGCGGGCGATTGCGGGGTCGACCTCCGGGTCCGGGTTCGCGAGCGCGAACACGATCGCGCCGTCCGCCATCGCGGCCACGTCGTCGCCGTTGAGGACGTTCGGGGCGGAGACGCCGATGAAGACGTCGGCGCCGACGACGGCCTCCTTGAGCGTGCCGGTCAGGCCCTCGGGGTTGGTGTTGTCGGCGATCCAGCGCAGCGCCGACTCGGGGCTCGCGTCGACCAGGTCGGCGCGGCCCGAGTGCACGACGCCGTGGATGTCGGCGACGACGGCGTTCTTGACACCGGCGGCGAGCAGCAGCTTGAGGATGGCCGTACCGGCCGCGCCGGCGCCGGACATGACGACGCGTACGTCGCCAATTCCCTTGCCCACCACGCGCAGTGCGTTGGTCAGCGAGGCGAGCACCACGATGGCGGTGCCGTGCTGGTCGTCGTGGAAGACGGGGATGTCGAGGGCCTCGCGCAGGCGGGCCTCGATCTCGAAGCAGCGGGGCGCGGAGATGTCCTCCAGGTTGATGCCCGCGAAGCCGGGGGCGATCGCCTTGACGATCTCGACGATGGCGTCGGTGTCCTGGGTGTCCAGGCAGATCGGCCAGGCGTCGATGCCGGCGAAGCGCTTGAAGAGGGCCGCCTTGCCCTCCATGACGGGCAGCGCGGCCATCGGGCCGATGTTGCCGAGGCCGAGCACCGCGGAGCCGTCCGTCACGACTGCGACGGAGTTGCGCTTGATGGTGAGGCGGCGCGCGTCCTCGGGGTTCTCGGCGATCGCCATGCACACGCGGGCGACGCCCGGCGTGTAGATCATCGAGAGGTCGTCACGGTTGCGGATGGGGTGCTTCGACTGCATCTCGATCTTGCCGCCGAGGTGCATCAGGAACGTACGGTCGGAGACCTTGCCGAGGGTGACGCCCTCGATGCCGCGCAGTTCCTCGACGATCTCGTCGGCGTGCGCGGTGGAGGTGGCCGCGATGGTGACGTCGATCCGCAGCTTCTCGTGGCCGGAGGCGGTCACGTCGAGGCCGGTCACCGACCCGCCGGAGGACTCCACGGCCGTGGTGAGCTGGGAGACCGCCGTGCCGCTGGCGGGCACCTCAAGACGGACCGTCATCGAGTACGAGACGCTGGGCGCCGTTGCCATGACCGTGTTCCTCTGCTTTCCCTGGCTTCGTTGCTGACGCCGCCCCGGCTGTGGCGTGGCGGCGCCCTCCGATGGTCGCACCTACTGGCTGGTAGCCGATAATGGACGACCTTTTTCGGAAAGTAGTTTCCACCATACGAGAGAGCGATGGTCGGGCGGAAGCCCCTACCGGCGATCCGCCGAAGCTCCTCCCGACGATCCGCCAACGACAACAGGCCCACGCCATCCGCAGATGACGTGGGCCTGTCGCACACGTTAATGACACCGACCCGCCATGCTCGCCTCGCGGCAAGTGGTCGCTCTAAGCGACTAAGGTTGGGCCCGGGGGCTTGGATCGAGCCGGTGCCGTACCCAGGCTAACAAACCACTCAGGCAAGTGATCCCCGCATCGCGAGTTGACTCGCATTCAATCGCGGAGCAGGTCCGGCACCCCGTCCGCGTCGGGCTCGTCGCGCTCGCCGGAGACGACCGTGAGCTGCTGGGTCGCGCGGGTCAACGCCACGTACAGGACGCGCAGTCCGGCCGGGGACTCGTCCGCGATCTCCGCCGGGGACACCACCACGGTGGCGTCGTACTCCAGGCCCTTCGCCTCCAGGCTGCCCAGCGCCACCACCCGGTCGCCGAGGTCCGCGAGCCAGCGCGCCGCCTGTTCGCGGCGCCGCATCGCGACGACCACGCCGACCGTCCCGTCCACCCGGTCGAGCAGCCGCGCCGCCTCCTCCCGTACGGACCGGGCGAGGTCACCGTCGCGCAGCACCGAGAAGCGCGGCTCGACCCCGGTCGAGCGGACCGCCGCCGGGGACTTCATGCCCGGCATCGCCAACGCCAGTACCCTGGCGGCCAGTTCGGCGATCTCGGCCGGGTTGCGGTAGTTCACGGTGAGTTCGAAGCGGCGGCGCGGGCGGGTGCCAAGGGCCTCGTCGCGCGCCTCGGCCGCCTCGTCCGGGTCGGACCAGGAGGACTGCGCGGGGTCGCCGACCACCGTCCAGGTGGCGGTGCGGCCGCGCCGGCCGACCATCCGCCACTGCATGGGCGTGAGGTCCTGCGCCTCGTCGACGATGACGTGCGCGTACTCGGTGCGCTCCTGGGCGAGCCGCTCCGCGCGCTCGCGCTGGGTCTCCTCGCGCTGCGGCATCAGCTCCTCCAGGCCGGTGAGCGCGTCCAGCGGGTCGTACTCGCGCCTCTTGCGCGGCCGGGCCGGGGCGCCGAGCAGCGTCTCCAGCTCGTCCAGGAGCGCCACGTCGTGCACCGAGAAGGCGCCGTCGGCGGCGCGCGCCAGAGAGCGGGCGAGGCGGCGCACCTCGCCCTGGTTGAGGATCCGGCGGGCCCAGCGGGCCAGCCGCCGCTCGTCGGCCATCGCGGCGAGCACCCCGCGCGGCGTGAGCTCCGGCCACCACGCGTCGAGGAAGGCGATGAAGCTGTCCTCGGAGGCGATGTCGTCGTCGAAGGAGGAGCGCAGTTCGGCGGCGAGTTCCGGATCGGTGTGCCGGCCGGCCGCGCCCGACTTCGACCACAGCGCGTCGAGCAGCAGCCTGCGGGCGCGCGGGCGCAGCAGGTTGACGGGGGCGGTGCCGCCGAGCACGGTCTGGCGGATCCGGCGCAGCTCGTCGGCCTCCAGCTCGACCCGGGCGCCGAACGCGACGACGCGCAGCCGCTGGCCGGGCTGCGGCGCGGGCGCCTCCTCGCCGAGGGCGAGCTGCCGGCCGCCGCGCCGCCTGGAGCGCCCGCCCTGCTCCCCCGGCCCTTCGAGGGCGCCCCTGGCGGCCCTGCGCAGCACGTGGAGCATCCGGGACGAGCCCTTGACGCGGGCGACCGCGGGATCGTCGTACTCGGTGGCCGCCGCGCCGTCCACGAGGTTGCCGACCGCCCGGATCGCGACCTGGCCCTCCTCGCCGAGCGAGGGCAGCACGCCCTCGGTGTACGCGACGAGCAGCGGGGTCGGCGAGACGATCAGGATGCCGCCCGCGTAGCGGCGCCGGTCCTGGTAGAGCAGGTAGGCCGCGCGGTGCAGCGCGACGGCGGTCTTGCCGGTGCCGGGGCCGCCCTCCACGTACGTCACGGAGGCGGCCGGGGCGCGGATCACCATGTCCTGCTCGGCCTGGATGGAGGCGACGATGTCCCGCATGGTGTGGCTGCGGGCCTGGCCGAGCGCGGCCATCAGGGCGCCGTCGCCGATGACGGGCAGCTCGGCGCCGTTCAGGGTCGCCTTGAGCTCCGGGCGCATCAGGTCGTCCTCGACGCCGAGCACCTTGCGGCCCTTGGAGCGGATGACCCGGCGGCGCACGACCCGGCCGGGGTCGACCGGCGTCGAGCGGTAGAAGGGCGCCGCGGCCGGCGCCCGCCAGTCGATCACCAGCGGCGTGTAGTCGGCGTCCAGGACGCCGATCCGGCCGATGTGAAGCGTCTCCGCGATGTCGGCCGTGCCGTCCGGGCGCACGGCGTCCTCGGCCGGGTCGACCGAGGTGTACGCGCCGTCCGGGCCCTTCTGGCCGTCCTTGCCGAGCAGCAGGTCGATCCGGCCGAAGAGGAAGTCCTCGAACTCGTTGTTGAGCCGGTTGAGGTGGACCCCCGCCCGGAAGACCTGGGCGTCGCGTTCGGCGAGCGCGCCCGGCGTGCCGACCTGACCGCGTTTGGCGGCGTCGTTCATCAGGAACTCCGCCTCGTGGATCTTCTCCTCCAGGCGGCGGTACACCTGGTCGAGATGTACCTGTTCCCCAGCGATTTCGCGTTCCCGGACCGAATCCACAGCGGATTCGGAGGTTCCGGCAGCGGAATCGACAGCGGCATCCTGCGCGGCCACCGAGGCCCCCTTCTGACGTGCATTGGGCAGCCGTCAACCGTACGCGACGGGGGACCCGATGTCAGGCCACAATTCGGCAGCTGACCGCATGTCGGGACGCGCGGGGCGGGACGCGGCTCACGCCGGGACGTCCACGAGGGCCTTCCCGTCGAACGTACGGACCTCGAAGTGGTCGATCTGGTCGCGGTTCAGCGCGGTGCCGCCGTGCACGTACAGCGGGTACTGCGCCGACACGTGCGGGCTGTCCTTGATCCCGTAGCCCCAGTTGGGCACCGCCCAGGAGGTCACGGTCTCCTGCTCGCCGCTCTTGCCGACCGCGATCAGGCTGCACTTCAGCGGGCCCTTGACGTTCTTCAGCTCCAGGACGGTGTGGGTGCCCCAGGCCTTGGACTCGGTGCCGACGGTCGCGGTGACCTGGGTCGCCGGGTCGGTCGCCGAGACCTTCTGGGTCATGTGGTTGAAGAAGGCGTCCTCGGCGGGGCTGATCGGGTGCGCCTCGGCGCTCTGGTGGGTGCCGGTGTTCGCGGAGGTCACCACGACCGCGACCGCCGGACCGCCGATGATCAGCGCGGCCGCGGCCGCGAGCAGGTACGCGCCGCGCCGCCTGCGCTTGGCGCGCTGGGCCGCGACCTCACCGATCAGGCTCTCGGTCAGGCCCGGCGGCACCGGCCGCAGGGGCTGGGTGGCGGGGCCCGGGAACTCCTTCAGCGTGGCCAGCATCGGTTCCATGCCCGCGAGGGCGTCGAGTTCCTGGGCGCACAGCTCGCAGCCGGCGAGGTGGGCCTCGAAGGCGGTGGACTCGGCGTCGTCCAGGATGCCGAGCGCGTAGGCGCCGACCGCCTCGTGCAGCGAGCCCTCGGCGAACTCCCCGGTCGTCATGCCGTCACCCCCCGTTCCTCCAGTGCGAGTTTCATGGAGCGCAGCGCGTAGAACACCCGGGACCGCACGGTCCCGCTGGGTACGCCCAGCGCCTCGGCCGCCTCATTGACCGTACGTCCCTTGAAGTACGTCTCGACCAGCGCCTCCCGGTGGGCCGGGGTCAGGTCGTCGAGCGCGTCGGAGAGGGTCATCAGCCACAACGCCTTGTCGATCTCGTCCTCCGCGGGCATGACCTCCAGCGGCGACGGATCGACCTCCTGCGGCCGGGCCTGCCGGCTGCGGTGGGCGTCGATGACGATGCGGCGCGCGACCGTCACCAGCCAGGGGCGGACCGAACCGGTGGCCCGGTTGAGCTGACCGGCGTTCTTCCAGGCACGGATGAGCGTCTCCTGCACGACGTCCTCGGCGCGCTGGCGGTCACCGGCGACGAGGCGCATGACGTACGCGAGCAGCGGTCCCGCGTGTTCGCGGTACAGCGCCCGCATCAGCTCCTCGTCGGGCACGGAGCGGTGCCGGGCCCCGAGCGGGCGGTCATCGGCCACGGCGGCATCCTTGCGCAACAGGCACCTCCAGGTCGAGACCATCCCGGCGCGCGGCTGCGAGCCGGTACATCTCTCCATACGGACGGCTGCCGCGATCCACTCAGCGCCGGGCCGGTTTTCTTCCTCACCGGGCCTTTCAGAGCGCGGCGACGCGGCGCCGGTGCCGGGCCACCCGCTCCCGGTTTCCGCACACCTCGCTGGAGCACCAGCGGCGCCGGCGTCCGCGCGAGGTGTCCAGATACAGCAGTCGGCAGTTGTCGCCCTCGCACTGGCGCAGCCGGGCCCGCGCCTCGGGGTCTGTGAGCAGGTCGACGGCGTCCCGGGCGACGGCGGCGAGCAGCGCGCCGCATTCGGGGGCGCGGCTCAGGGTGCGGACGAGTCCGCCGTCCGCACCCCGGATCGCACGTACGCCCGGGGGTGCGGCGGCGGCGAGCGCGTTGACCCGCTCCAGCGCGGCGGGCCCGCCATCGGCCGGTCCGCCCAGCTCGGCGTGGACCAACTGACCGATACAGCACCGGAGTTCGATGAATCTGGTCGGCCAGTCGCCGCCGAGTCCGGTGAGCGGGGTGCCGCGCGGGACCAGGCCGACGCGGAGCAGCCACTGGCCCAGCTGTGCGGTGCTGTCGAGCTGTTCCCTCTCGTACGCTCCGGTCGCCAGCAGATCCAGACAGATCCGCCCGGAGTCGAACCGCACCATGCGCCTGTCACCGCCTAGGGGGTTACCGGTGAGAGCCTGTGTCTGAGTGCCACCCCCCAGAGTGCCTGCCGCGGGCCGCCCCCGGAAGCCCTCCTACCGGGCGGTTACCGAGGCGGTTACCGCTCGGGCGGCCCGTCGTGCAGGATCCGCTGGAAGAGCCGGTGGTCGCGCCACTCGCCGTCGATGTGCAGATAGCGCGGCGCGAGCCCGTACTCCTCGAAACCGGCCTTGCGCAGGACGCGCTGGCCCGCCTCAGCCGTCCGCGTACTTGGCGTCGGCCGCCGGGTCGAGGGCGAGGCGGTAGCCGCGTTTGACCACGGTCTGGATGATCCGGGGGGCGCCAAGTGCCGTACGGAGCCGGGCCATTGCCGTTTCCACGGCGTGTTCGTCGGTGCCCGAGCCGGGGAGTGCGCGGAGGAGTTCGGCGCGCGGGACCACCCAGCCGGGGCGCCGGGACAGCGCCCGCAGCAGGGCCATTCCGGCCGGCGGCACGGGGTGCAGGGCGCCGTCCACGAGGACGGCGTGGCCGCGGATCTCGACGCGGTGGCCGGCCAGCGGCAACACCGTTGAGCGGGCGGGCAGTTCGGTGCACAGGAGCTGGACGAGCGGGCCGAGGCGGAAGCGTTCGGGGGCGAGCGTGGGCACCCCGCGGGCCTGCAGCGGCAGCGCGGTGACCGGGCCGACGCAGACCGGAAGCACCTCGTGGTGCAGCGCGTGCAGCAGCTCGGCGAGCATGCCGCGCTCCTCGGCCCGGGACAGCAGGGAGGCCGCGGCCGGGGCGCTGGTGAAGGTGAGCGCGTCCAGGCCGCGCGAGACGGCGGCGTCCAGGAGCCGGTCGAGCGGCGCGATGTCCTCCGGCGGCATCCACCGGTACACCGGCACCCCCACCACCTCGGCGCCGCCCGCGCGCAGCGACTCCACGAAGCCCGGCAGGGGTTCGCCGTGCAGCTGGATCGCGATCCGCCGGCCCGCGACGCCCTCGGCGAGCAGCCGGTCGAGCACCTCGGCCATCGACTCCGAGGACGGCGACCACTGCTCGGTGAGACCCGCGGCCCGGACCGCCCCCTTGACCTTGGGCCCGCGGGCGAGCAGTTCGACGCCCTGGAGCGTCTTGAGCAGCTCGTCGCCGATCCCCCAGCCGTCGGCCGCCTCGATCCAGCCGCGGAACCCGATGGCGGTGGTGGCGACCACCGTGTCGGGCACCCTGGCGATCAACTCCCGGGTGGCGCCCAGGAGTTCGCTGTCGTCGGCGAGCGGCACGATGCGCAGGGCGGGCGCGTGCAGCACGGCGGCCCCGCGGCGGGTGAGCAGCGCGGTGAGTTCCTCGGCGCGGCGGGCGGCGGTGACGCCGACGGTGAACCCGGCAAGCGGTCCGTGCGGCCCGGCCACTTCTGGTGCTGCGGACATGACTCTCCAGGGGGTGGTGCGGTGACGACCGAGCCTGCCAAGGGGGCGTGACGCTCGCGGTTCACCTCGGTTTCCCTGCTGTTACGTCACACCCCCGCGATCAGGATCACACCTCGGCGTAGGCGGGCGCGGGCACGGCGGCGGCAGCGGCCTCGGCGGGTCGGCGCACGTATACCGCCCAGGTGACCGTGAAGCACACCGCGTAGCAGGCGAGGAACGCCGCGAAGGCGGTGGTGCCGGTGCCCGCGGTCTGGAAGGACTGCCGGAAGGCGAGGTTGATGGCGAGCCCGCCGAGCGCGCCGACCGCCCCGATGAGCCCCATGGCCGCCCCCGAGAGCCGCCGCCCGTGGGCCGCGGCGGCCTCCCCCACAAGCCCCCGCGCGAGGGCCTTGGCCTGGAAGATGCCGGGGATCATCTTGTAGGTGGAGCCGTTGCCGAGCCCGCTGAGCACGAACAGGGCGATGAAGCCGGTGAGGAAGACGGGCAGCGATTTCTGGACGGAGGCGTACAGGACGACTCCGGTGGCGGCGGCCATCGCGGCGAAGTTCCACAGGGTGATGCGGGCGCCCCCGTACCGGTCGGCGAGCCGGCCGCCGACGGGGCGGATCACGGAGCCGAGCAGCGGACCGATGAAGGTGAGCGAGGCGGCCTGCAGGGGGGTGCGCCCGAACTGAGTCTGCAGGACCAGGCCGAAGGCGAAGCTGTAGCCGATGAAGGAGCCGAAGGTCCCGACGTAGAGCAGCGCCATGATCCAGGTGTGCCCGTCCCGCAGCGCCTCCTTGGCGGCGCCGGCGTCGTTGCGTACCGGCGCCAGGTTGTCCATCCGCAGGGCGGCGCCAAGGGCGGCGAGCACGATCAGCGGCAGGTAGACGGCGAGCACGATGCGCGGGTGGGTGGCGCCCGCGGTGGAGATGACGAGGAGCCCGACGAGCTGCACCACCGGTACGCCGATGTTGCCGCCGCCCGCGTTGAGCCCCAGCGCCCAGCCCTTCTTGCGGAGCGGGAAGAAGGCGTTGATGTTGGTCATCGAGGAGGCGAAGTTGCCGCCGCCGATCCCGGCGAGCGCGGCGACGAGCAGGAAGGTGGTGTACGAGGTGCCCGGCTGCATGGCGAGGTAGGCGGCGACGGCCGGCACGAGCAGCAGCAGGGCGCTGATGACGGTCCAGTTGCGGCCGCCGAAGCGGGCCACGGCGAAGGTGTACGGGATACGGGCCAGCGCGCCGACGAGGGTCGCCACGGAGATCAGGAAGAACTTGCCCGCCGGGTCCACGCCGTACCCGGGTCCCATGAAGAGCACCATGACCGACCACAGGCTCCAGATGGAGAACCCGATGTGTTCGGAGAACACGGACAGATACAGGTTGCGGCGGGCGACGCGCTCACCGGTCTCCCGCCAGAAGGTGTCGTCCTCCGGCTCCCACCGCTCGATCCAACGGCCAGCCATCATGCCTCCACGGTCGGTTGCGTCTCGTGGAAGCGACCGTAGGGACGGGGGGTTTCGGCCGCGTGCCGCCGGGTGACCGGGGTGCAACCTTGTCTTCACGGGTGCCGGGCGGCGGCGGTGAGACCGCCGCCCCGCTGCGTCAGAAACAGGCTCTCAGGCGGGCCAGAGCCTCGGGCGGCGCTTGGCCGCCACGTCCTCGACCCAGCCGAAGCACAGCACGCACAGGCCGATCAGGAGCCAGGTCACGACGAGTACCGGCCACGAGCTGTTGAGGAACTTCCCGGCGCCCGCCAGCGCGGGGATGCGCCACAGGTCGTCCCAGAGGGTGGCGGCGACCAGGATGCACAGGTTGTGCCACAGGTAGACCGTCACGGCACGGGAGTTGAGCAGGGTGATCAGCCGGTCCCAGCGGCGCAGCGGGGCCGGCCACTGGGCCCACGAGGGGCTGATGTGCAGCAGCAGGAGCACCGCGCCGAGCGACCACAGGGTCTGCGCGAGCGGGATCGAGTCGAGCTCGGTGTTCCCGGTGACCGAGAACCCGCCGTGCACGGCCCACCAGTAGCCCGCGGCCATCACGAACGGGGCGAGCGAGGGCACCACGTACTTCGGCAGCCGCCGCAGGACGCCCTCCTGGTGTGCCATGCCGAGGACCCAGCAGGCGCCGAAGGTGGCGAAGTCGGTGAGCGTGGAGTCGACGCGCCGGGGCAGCCCGAGGTTCACGGACTCCAGGAGCGCGGCGAGTGCGACGGGAGCCAGGATCGTCGGCCAGGCGATGCGCCGCAGCAGGGTGCGGAAGAGCGGCGAGAGCAGCACGAACCACAGGTAGGCGCGCAGGTACCAGAGCGGTTCGGCGAGGTTGGCGCCCCAGTTCTCGCCGAGTACGCCGTGGATGCCGGGCAGCCCGGCCGCGTACGGCGGATCGCTGAGCGGGAGGATCCAGAACAGCAGGCGCCCCCACCACCAGGCGGGGTGCCCGTCGGTGTCGGGGCCCCAGCCCTGGGCCAGCATGCCGGTGATGCCGACCGCGCCGAGCAGCCACATCGGCGGCAGCAGGCGGCGCAGCCGGCCGCGGACGACCTGCACGGCGGGCCGCTTGAGGGAGCGCGCCATCAGGTTTCCGGCGAGCGCGAACATCACGCCCATCGAGGGGAAGGCGAGCGGCAGCCAGGCCCAGCCCATCAGGTGGTAGAGCACCACCCGGAACAGGGCGAGGGCGCGCAGGAAGTCGAAGTACCGGTCGCGGGCGGGCGGCCGGGGCGCCGGTGCGGCGGGCGCCGCCGCACCGGGGACGTGCACGTACGAGGTCATACCGCGGGCTTCCGCTCGGTGCCGCGGCCCGTCGGGCCGCCGGGCGCCTCGACCGCTCCGGTGCGGCGCAGCTTCTGCCAGCGCAGCCGGCCGCCGGTCACCGCGGTGATCCAGGACTGGAGCAGCACGACGTACATCAACTGCCGGTACAGGACCTGCTGGAGCGGCAGCGACAGCAGATGGGTCAGGCGCTCCTTGTCGAGCCGGAAGGCGTAGGCGGCGCAGACCGCCTGGATCAGGAGCACACCGAGCCAGGCCAGGATCGTCTGCTCGGTCTTGCCGAAGACGATCCCGTACAGCAGGAAGATGTCGATGAGCGGGGCGAGCAGCGGGGCGACCACCATGAACAGCGCCACCAGCGGCAGGCCGACGCGGCCGAAGCGGCCGGAGGCGCCGCGGTCCCTGAAGGCGCCGCGGTGCTTCCAGATCGCCTGCATCGTGCCGTACGACCAGCGGTAGCGCTGCGACCAGAGCTGCTGGACGGATTCGGGGGCCTCGGTCCAGGCGCGGGCGTTCTCGGCGTAGACCACCCGCCAGCCGTCGCGGTGGATCGCCATGGTGATGTCGGTGTCCTCGGCGAGGGTGTCCTCGCTCATGCCGCCGACCCGCTCCAGGGCTTGCCTGCGGAAGGCGCCGATCGCGCCGGGGATGGTGGGCATGATGCCCATCAGGTCGTACATGCGGCGGTCGAGGTTGAAGCCCATCACGTACTCGATGTGCTGCCAGGCGCCGATGAGCGAGTCCCGGTTGCCGACCTTGGCGTTGCCGGCGACGGCGCCGACACGCAGGTTGCCGAAGGGCTGCACGAGTTCGCGCACGGTGGTCGGTTCGAAGACGGTGTCGCCGTCCATCATCACGACGATCTCGTAACGGGCGTGCGCGATCCCGTTGTTGAGGGCGGCGGGCTTGCCCGAGTTCTCCTGGCGTACCACGCGCACATTGGGCAGGCGGAGCGCCTCCACGATGTCGGCGGTGCCGTCGGTCGAACCGTCGTCGATGACGATCACTTCGATCGGATGATCGCTCGCCATGAGCGAACGAACGGTGTTGGCGATGCATTCGCGTTCGTTGTACGCGGGCACGAGGACCGAGACCGGTTCGGTGACCGGCGGGCCCCACTGGAAGTCGCGCTTGCGGACCCTGCGGGCGTGCACGAAGGAGAGCACCAGCATCAGGCCGAAGCGGGTGAAGACCAGCACGCCGACGATGGCGAGGCCGACGACCAGGATGTCGGTGATGTGCTCGGCGACCTGGACGGCGCCGACGAACGCCTCGCCCTTCCACAGGTCCATGCCGCTGACCGGGGTCAGCGCGCTCGGCGCGCCGAGCGCGTCGGTGAGGTTGACGAAGGTGTAGCCCGACTCCTGCATGTCCGGCAGGAACTTGTCGAGCGCGGCCACGGTCTGCGAGCGGTCGCCGCCGAAGTCGTGCATCAGGACGATGGCGCCCTTGTTGTCCTGCGGGGTGGCGTTGTGGATGATCTTCTTCACCCCCGGCCGCTGCCAGTCCTCGCTGTCGGTGGAGTCGAGCGCCACGATGTAGCCGCGGCTGCCGACGTACTGGACGACCGGCCAGGTGTCGTTGTCGATGGCGTCGGCGAAGGAGGAGTACGGCGGCCGGAACAGCGAGCTGTGGACACCGGCGGCGCCCGCGAGGGCGAGCTGGTTCTCCGCGAGCTCACGGTCGATCCGCGACGTCGACTGGTAGGACAGGTCGGGGTGGTTGAAGGTGTGCAGACCGACCTCGTGGCCCTCGGCGACCATGCGCTTGATGAGGTCCGGGTAGCGCGAGGCGTTGGTTCCGGTGACGAAGAAGACGGCGTGCGCGTGGTACTTCTTCAGCTCGTCCAGGACCTTCGGCGTCCAGGTGGGGTCCGGGCCGTCGTCGAAGGTGAGGACCACCTTGTGGTCCGGTATCTGCAGGCTGACCGGCTTGCCGGGGTTGCGCGCGTCGATCACCGGCCCGCCGTCGATGATCTTGTCGGGCACCTTGTCGGTGGGTGCGGGGTCGCGGACGCGGTGGTCGGCGGATATCTCGCTGTGCACATAGCCGCGCAGCATGAGCATGGCGACGAGTGCGACGAGGAGCAGCAGCGGCAGCAGGTACCGCATGGGCAGCCGCTTGCGCCGCGGGGCCCGCGGCTTGGCCTGGGTGGTTCGCATGGGAGGTGTCGTTACGCCTTCGGGGCCGGTACGCCGTGGATGCCGTACGGGGTTGGTGCTCAGGGCCGGTGTCCGGGCCGCGTCCTGGCGGGGCCCGGACCCGCGGTGGTCAGATGCGGATCTTGTCCGGGGAGGGGAGGGCCGTCAGCGCCGACGGCTTGTGGGAGGCGCCGGCGCTCGGGGAGCTCTTCCCCGTCGGGCTGTGGTGCGGGCTGGGGCTGCCGCTCGGGGAGTGCGCCGGCTTGGACGCCTTGTGCGCGGGCGCCTTCGACGCGCTGTGCGCGGGGACGCTTTCCTTCGGCGGCGCCTTGGACTCGGGGGCCTTCGACGCCGGCGCCTGCGAGGCGGGGGCCTTGGGCGAGGCCGTCGCGGCACTGGGCTTGCTGCCCTCGGGCAGCGTCAGACCGGGGGCGCGGGCGCTGACGCCGAGCAGGGAGCCGACGAGGGCCACGGCGAAACCGGTGCAGGCGAGCCCGAAGATCCAGCCGAGCCAGCGCACCTTCTTGCCGCGCCGCCCGCTGGCGTCGACGAACACCGGCCCGTCGCCGCCCTGCTGGGCCGGGACGACCGGCAGCGGCGCGGCGGGCTGGGCGGCCAGGATGTTCGGGACCGTGGCCGTCCGGGTGATGTCCGGGGCCGCGGTCCGCTGGACCGGTACCGGCTTGGTCAACTGCTCTGCGAAGACGCCGAGTTGCATCGTCGCGTCGCGCGATGCGCGCTCGTCCGCTGGCCGGGCGTCGCCAAGCTGTCCGCCCGGCCCGCCCGATATCCGACTGTCCATTTCCGTACGCACTCCCTGAATGTGTTTCGCGGGTAGCGCGCACGACTCTCGGGGCACCGCCTCCGGAACGGGGAAACCCCACCCGTTCCGGGCGCCCCCACTATCCCGCCGCACCCGGGCGATGAATGTAGCGCACGAGCCTGAGACATGTGGCCACGTATCGCGTGAAGTTCACATCGAGCCCCCCACATGCGGGGCATTGCCCACCATCAGGGACATGTCGGCCTCCGGCAGCCAACTCCCGGCGGGCCGCTCCAGCCAGCCGTGCTCCGCGGCGGCCCCGGCCGCGACCCGCCGCAGCGCCGTCACGCCGGGATGGGTCAGCCCCCGGCGCCACACCAGGGAGACCGGCGCGAGCGGTACGGGCCCGGTCAGCGGGCGTACGACCATGCCCGGCACGGCCATGAACTCGGTGCTGGCGAGCACCGACCAGCCCTGTTTGCGCACCACCCGGACGAACTCCTCCTCCCCCGCGATCTCCGGGAACGGCGCGGCCGCCCGGATGCCGCGTCCCGCGAAGAGCCGCTCGGCGAGGTCGGTCCACTCGGCGGTGGCCGGATTGCCCGCCGCCACGTACAGCGTCTCGCCTGCCAGCGCGTCCAGCGGCACCTCGGCCAGACCCGCGAGCCGGTGCTCCTCGGGCAGCAGCACCGCCATCCGCTCGTACCGCACCGGCTGGTGGCCGAGCCCGGCGAGCAGCGCCGGGTCGAGCCCGGCCACCCGGCCGAAGGAGACGTCGAGCCGCCCGGCGGTGATCTCGGCTGCGGCGCCCGTGAGCCCGCTGATGAAGCGGGCCACGAATTCGACCCCGGGGGCTTGTTGGCGGGCCGCGGCGAGCACCCGCGCACCGGTGCCGACGGGCGCCGAGATGTCCACGAGCAGCGGCCGCGCGGCGCCTTCGGCGGCCCAGGCGGTGCGCAGTTCGTCGTGGGCGGCGAGCACCCTGCGGGCGTACGGCAGCAGCCGCGCCCCGTCCGCCGTCAGGGACACGGTGCGGGTGGTGCGAACGAAGAGGTCGGCGCCCAACTCCCGTTCCAGGCGCCGGATGTCGCGGCTCAGCGCCTGCTGGGCGACGAACAGCCGGGCGGCGGCCCGGGTGAAGTGCAGCTCCTCGGCGGTCGCGGCGAAGGCGCGCAGCAGCCGGGGGTCGATGTCGTGGGGCACTCGCGGCAGTCAACAGCATCACGGGCGTTGACAACAAGAGTGGGTGAATGACCGCTGATCAGGTGTTGGACCGCTTCGCCCGGCTCCCGGAAGGATCGTGGACATGCCGCAACCGACCCCGCTCACCCGCCGCCCGAATCCGTACATACGCCTGTTCCGCACCCCCGGCGCCCGCGCCTTCACCCTCGGCAACCTCATCGCCCGGCTCCCCATGGGCATGTTCAGCGTCAGCGCCGTGATCATGATCGCGGGTTCGCGCGGCTCGTACGCCCTTGCCGGTGCGGTCACCGCGACCGGACTCGCCGCGACCGCCCTGGTCGCCCCGTGGACGGCCCGGCTCGTGGACCGGCACGGCCAGGCCCGAATCGCCGTACCGGCCACGGTGGTCGCGGTGCTCGGCTCGCTCGCGCTGCTCCTGTGCGTGCACTTCGGCGCCCCCGACTGGACCCTGTTCGCCGGGTACGCCGCGACCGCCACCACCCCCAACACCGGCGGCCTGTCCCGCGCCCGCTGGGCCCATCTGCACCGCGAGGACCCGGCGGCCCTGCACACCGCCAACTCCTTCGAGCAGGCCGCCGACGAACTCTGCTTCATGCTGGGCCCGGTCGCCGCCGCGTTCCTCTGCTCGGCCCTCTTCCCCGAGGCCGGCACGCTGGCCGGGGCGGTCCTGCTGATGACGGGCATGCTGCTCTTCGCCGCCCAGCGCACCACCGAGCCGCCCACCGCACCCCGTACGACGTCCACCAAGTCCCCGGTCCGCGCACGGGGGTTCGCCCCGCTGCTCGCGGTCTTCCTCGCCACCGGCGCGGTGTTCGGCTCCCTGGAAGTGGTGACCCTCGCGTACGCCGCCGGGCTCGGCCACGCCTCGGCGGCGGGCCCGGTGCTCGCCCTCCAGGCAGCCGGGTCCTGCGTCGCCGGGCTCCTGTACGGATCGGCGCGCCCGGCACGGAGCGTGCCCCGGCGGCTCATCGCCTGCGTCGCGGCCATGGCGGCGCTGATGTGCCTGCCGCTGCTCGCGGCGCGGACCACCGGCTCGCTCGCGGTGCTCGCGGCCGCTCTGCTGTGCGCGGGCGCGGCCACCGCGCCGACGATGGTCACCGGCATGACGCTGGTCCAGCGCCGCACCCCCGAGGGGCAGTTGAACGAGGGCATGACCCTCGCCGTCACCGCGATCCTGGGCGGCATCGCGGCCGGTTCCGCGACCGGCGGCCAGGTCGTCGAGCAAGCGGGCGCCGCGATGGGCTACTTGGTCCCGGTCTGCGCGGCGGCGCTCGCCCTGGTGGTGTGTGCCTGGGGACACGGGCGGTACTCTGCACCGCCCCGATGAGAAGCGGGGCGTCCCCCTCCGCTTGAGTGTCCGGCCTGTGAATGTCCGGCGTATCAGGAAAGGCCCGTCCCCATGGCCATGAAGAAGTCGACCATCCAGCAGCAGGTCGCCGAAGCGATCATGCAGGCCAATCCGCAGGACCGCCCGATCGTCACGATCCAGGCGATAGCGGGCCCCAGCGTCTGGCTGATGAGCCTTTTCGGCGTCATAGGCCAGGCTTTTCTGACGTATTACTTCGTCACCGTGACCCAGCAGGCCGTGCTGCTGCACCGGGCCAGCCGGATGAGCAACCGCCCGCAGGAGATCGTCTTCGCGATCCCGCCGGCCGAGGCGATGCAGATGATCGGCGAGGTCAAGCGGGGCGCCCTCTGGAGCTCGTTCCGCTGCCAGCTGCCCGGTCGGGCCAAGCCGACCCGCATGAACGTGCACCGCCTCTGGCGCAACGAGATGGACCAGCTCCTCGGCATGCTGACCGGCCGCCCTGTCGCCTGAGTACGACCCCGAGCACGACAAAGGCCCGGTCGCTCGAAAGCAACCGGGCCTCTGCCTCACATGGGAATTGTGGAGATGGCGGGAATCGAACCCGCGTCCAACGGTGCAAAAACAGGGCTTCTCCGTGTGCAGTTCGCTGCGATTTTCTCGGCCCCGGCAATCACGCGAACAAGTCGCCGACGGGCCCAGTCACTGTTTGATTTCCTCCTAGGCCCCGTGACCGGGTCTAGAAGTTTAGTTCCCTAGCTGATGCCAGGATCCGGGTCGGGAACAGCCCCGGGCTGACACTTCGCAAGTCGCTACTTAGGCAGCGAGGGCGAAGGAATCGCGCTTGGTGTTGGCGATTATTGTTTGCGACATATGGTTTACGAGATCATTGCCGCTTCCTCGACACGCTTCCCCTGCTTCGACATCCGCTGTCGAAACCGATCATCCCCATGTTGTGTTTTCAAAACGTACACCTTCTGTGAGGTGCACGGCCCATCGTACGTGACCGACGCCCGAGGGGGCCAGCCTATTCCGCGCGGTGCTGACGGAGGCTGGCCCGCTCCTTCCGCTTGACCGCCGAGATGGCCCGGTCCGTCTCGCGCCGGTCCTGCTTCTCGCGCAGCGTCTGGCGCTTGTCGTACTCCTTCTTGCCCTTCGCCAGCGCGATCTCGATCTTGGCTCGGCCGTCCTTGAAGTAGAGCGCGAGGGGCACGATCGTGTGACCCGACTCCCCCGACTTCGACTCCAGCTTGTCGATCTCGACCCGGTGCAGCAGCAGCTTCCGCTTGCGCCGCGCGCTGTGGTTGGTCCAGGTGCCCTGGGCGTACTCCGGCACGTGCACGTTGTGCAGCCAGGCCTCGCCCCCGTCGATCTGCACGAACCCGTCGACCAGCGAGGCCCGGCCCTGGCGCAGCGACTTCACCTCGGTGCCGGTCAGCACCAGACCGCACTCGTAGGTGTCGATGATGAGGTAGTCGTGCCGTGCCTTCTTGTTCTGCGCGACCAGCTTGCGCTTGCTGTCCTTCTCTTTGTCCTTGCCCGTGTTCTTAACCATAGTGCGGCCATTTTCGCACCTTGGCGCAACAGGTTTAAGACGTGCCGCCCAGGCCGCTCAGCACGGTCTCGGCGTGCTGGAGGGGCTGGTCGGTGACCGGCAGGTCGGGGGTGATGCCCTTGCCGTCGAGCCCGTGGCCCGCGGGGGTGCGGTAGTGGCCGACGGTCAGCTCGGCGACCGAGCCGCCCGGGAGGCCGGTGGGCATCTGGACCGACCCCTTGCCGAAGGTGCGCGAGCCGACGGTGACCGCTCTGCCGCGGTCCTGCAGCGCGCCGGTGAGCAGTTCGGCCGCGCTCATGGTGCCGCCGTCGATCAGCACGACCAGGGGTCTCGCGGTGCCCTCGTCGTCGGCCGCGTACAGCGCCCGCTGCTTGCCGTGCACGTCGTACGTGGCGACGAGACCGCCGTCGAGGAAGGCGGAGGCGGCGGTGACGGCCTCGGTGACCAGGCCGCCGCTGTTGCCGCGCAGGTCGAGCAGGATCCCGGCGTCCTTCGGGGCCTGGCGCACCGCGGACCGTACCCGCTCGCCGGAGCCCTTGGTGAAGGCCGCCACCTTGATCATCACGGCCTGGGCGGAGAGGTTCTGGACGGTGACGGCCTCGGTGTCCAGGACCGCCCGGTCGAGCGTCCGGTTCCAGCTTCGGGTGCCGCGCTGGAGGGTGACGACGACCTTGCTGCCGGCCGCGTCGCCGCGCAGCCGGGCGACCACGTCGGTGACGGGCTGCCCGTCGGCCGCCCATCCGTCGACGGCGCGCAGGACGTCACCCGCTTCGATGCCGGCGCGGGCGGCGGGCCCGTCGGTCTTGACCCCCGTCACCGCGATCCGCCCGTCGCCGGTGCGCCCGACCCAGAGCCCGACGCCGGTGTAGCGGCCGTCGAGGGCGGCGACGTACTGCTCGTACTGCGCCTTGTCGTACACCGCGCCCCAGCGGTCGCCGCTGCGGCCGACGGCCTCCTCGGCGGCGCGGTCGGGGGACGTGCCGTCGGCCTCGGCGCGGGCGGCCGCCCGGGACACGTCGTCGGCGGTGCGGTCCGCGCCGCGCGCCGGGTGCGCCGCGCGCGCGTCGAGGGCCGCGGCGGCCGGTAACGCGGCCGGGCTCTGCTCTGCGCGCGGCAGGCAGTCGGCCGCGGCAGCGGTCGCGAGGACGCCCGCGAAGACCAAGGCCAGAGCCGCCCCGCGGCGCACGCCGCGGGACCTGGGACAGAAGTCCGGACCCGACATGGCGCCGAGTCTAGGACAAACGTCGGGCGCCGTAGGGGTGTTGCTCCTACGGCGCCCGGGGCGTATGTCACACGCGGGGTCAGACCTTGAGGTACTTGCGGAGCGCCAGGAAGGCCGCCACGGCGGGCATCAGGACGCTGGAGGCGAGCACCAGCGGAAGCTTCGCCAGCACCGCGTTCCAGCCGATGAACTTGATCAGACTCAGGTTCTGCGCCAGCGACATGCCGTGATCGATTATGAAGTAGCGCGCCATGACGAGGAGTCCGGCCGCCCCGATGCCGCCGAGCAGTCCGGCGAACGCGGCCTCCATGATGAACGGCGCCTGGATGTAGAAGCTGGACGCACCCACCAGCCGCATGATGCCGGTCTCCCGGCGACGGCTGAACGCGGAGACCCGGACCGTGTTCACGATCAGCATCACGGCGACGATCAGCATGATCGTCATGACCGCGAGGGCCGCCGCGTTCATGCCATTGAGGATCTTGAAGAGGGTGTCCAGGGTGCCGCGCTGGTCCTGCACCGACTCGATGCCGTCCCGGCCCGCGAAGGCGGTCGCGACCACCTTGTACTTCTGCGGGTCCTTCAGCTTCACGCGGAACGACTCGGGCATCTGGTCGGGGGTGATGGAACTGGCCATCGGGGTGCTGCCGTACTGGTCCTTGTAGTGCTTGTACGCCTCGTCCTGCGACTCGTACACCACGCTCTGGACGATGTCGAGCTTCTTGAGGTCGGCCTCGATGTCCTTCTTCTGCTGGGCCGTCACGGCGCCCTTGGCGCACCGGGTGACGCTCTCGGCGTCCGCCTTGTTGCAGAGGAAGAGGGAGACGTTGACCTTGTCGTACCAGTAGTCCTTCATGCTGTTGACCTGGTCCCGCATCAGCAGCGTCCCGCCGAACAGGGCGAGGGACAGGGCGACCGAGACGACGACGGCGATCGTCATGGTCAGGTTGCGGCGGAGACCGACCCCGATCTCCGAGAGAACGAACTGAGCGCGCATGGCGACGATTTCAGCCTTTCAGTGCTCGACGAGTGCTCTACGGCGCTCAGTGCTGGTAGCCGTAGACGCCGCGCGCCTGGTCGCGTACGAGGCGGCCGGACTCCAGCTCGATGACGCGCTTGCGCATCTGGTCGACGATGTTCTGGTCGTGGGTCGCCATGATGACGGTGGTACCGGTCCGGTTGATCCGGTCGAGCAGCTTCATGATGCCGACGGAGGTCTGCGGGTCGAGGTTGCCGGTCGGTTCGTCCGCGATGAGCAGCATGGGCCGGTTGACGAAGGCGCGCGCGATCGCCACGCGCTGCTGCTCACCACCGGAGAGCTCACCGGGCCTGCGGTCCTCCTTGCCGCCGAGCCCGACGAGGTCGAGCACCTGCGGAACGGCCTTGCGGATCTCGCCGCGCGGCTTGCCGATGACCTCCTGGGCGAACGCGACGTTCTCCGCGACGGTCTTGTTGGGGAGCAGCCGGAAGTCCTGGAATACCGTGCCCAGTTGGCGCCGCATGTGCGGCACCTTCCAGTTGGACAGCCGGGCCAGGTCCTTGCCGAGCACATGCACCTGCCCGTGGCTGGCGCGCTCTTCACGCAGGACGAGCCTCAGAAAGGTCGACTTCCCGGAACCGGACGAGCCGACAAGGAAGACGAACTCCCCCTTCTCGATGTCGAGGGAGACTTCCCGCAGGGCTGGTCGGTTCTGCTTGGGATAGGTCTTGGAGACATTGTCGAATCGGATCACGGGTGCACCACGGGTCGGCCGGGAGTATAGGTGTGCGTGACCTTACGCGAACCGGACGAGGGCGCGCAGGCCACGTCCGGGGAT
Source organism: Streptomyces sp. NPDC050485 (assembly GCF_044458185.1). Taxonomy (NCBI): domain Bacteria; kingdom Bacillati; phylum Actinomycetota; class Actinomycetes; order Kitasatosporales; family Streptomycetaceae; genus Streptomyces; species Streptomyces sp. NPDC050485. Next base: position 752,165 of record NZ_JBITHR010000001.1, read on the forward strand.
GCCCCTTATGTCCCATGGGTTGCGGGTCCGGGACCGGGATGAATCAGGCGGCGCGCGCCGAAACGCGCGGGAGCTGGCACAGTGGTAGGGGGAACGGTTGCGTTTCCCTGAGCGTTGAGCGGAGAGATAGCGGGTTGATGGCTGTATGCGCCGGCTCCGCCGCGCGGGAGGAGGAGAGCGCATGACCTATGACCGATTGGTGTGCGCCAACTGCGCGGCGCCTGTGAGTGAGGGCCGCTGCCGCGTATGCCGGGCGAACCGGGAGCGCCTGCAGCAGGAGACCAACCCGTGGGCGTCCCTGAGCCCAGCGGCGCTGCTGACCCTGCTGATAGTGCTGGTGGGAGCACTGGCCCTGCTGGCCCACTAGACCGCCTGAACCGCGGTCCGTACGCGTAGCGGGCCCCGGGTGCTGGATGGCACCCGGGGCCCTCTTGCGTACCGCTTGCTGCTTACTGCCTGCTACTTACCGCTCACTGCTTACGCGACGTTACGACCGCTGACGAAACGCGGCATGAGGCGGAAGCCGACGCCACCCGCGATCATGGTCGCGGCGCCGATGAGCAGGAACGTGGTCCCGCCCGCACCGGTGGCGGCCAGCTGCTCCTTGGGCTTGCCCTGCTCGACCGGCTGCGACCCGAGGGTGTCGGGGTTGGTGCCGGTGTTGCCGGTGGTGCCGGTCGTGCCCGTGGAACCCGTGGTGCCGGTGGAACCCGTCGAGCCGGTGCTGCCGGTCGAGCCGGTGGAGCCCGTCGAGCCCGTGGAGCCGGTGCTGCCGGTCGAGCCGGTGGAGCCCGTGGAACCGGTCGAGCCCGTGCTGCCCGTCGAGCCGGTGGACCCGGTGCTGCCGGTCGAGCCCGTGGAACCGGAGGTCGTGGAACCGGTCGAACCAGTCGAACCGGTCGAACCGGAAGTGGTGGAACCGGTCGAGCTCGTGGAACCAGTCGAACCGGAGGTCGTGGAACCGGTCGAGCTGGTCGAACCAGTCGAACCGGAAGTGGTCGAGCCGGTCGAGCTGGTCGAACCAGTCGAACCGGAAGTGGTCGAGCCGGTCGAGCTGGTCGAACCAGTCGAACCGGAAGTGGTGGAACCGGTCGAGCTGGTCGAACCAGTCGAACCGGAAGTGGTGGAACCGGTCGAGCTCGTGGAACCAGTCGAACCAGAGGTCGTGGAACCGGTCGAGCTCGTGGAACCAGTCGAACCAGAGGTGGTGTCACCCGTGGTGCCGGTGGACGTGGAACCGGACGAGTCCGAACCGCCCGTGGTGCAGATCGGCGAGGTGGGGTTGTCGCAGGGCGAGCCGAGGGTCGCCTTGGTGCTGGTCCCACCGCTCACGGAGTCGCCACCGACGGCCTGGGCCGCCCCCGCCGCGGTCAGCGACGCGCCGGCGGCAATCACCGCACCGGCTGCTATCCGCGCGACGCGGATCCGCGTGTTCTTGGTCATCTGCTTGCTACCCCCAGTAGCTGTCTCGTCATGGAGCAGCGCCCGGGGCGGCAACGCCGGGGGAGCAATGGGGCCCCTCCCCTGTCACACGCGCCCCAGAATTACGCATGCCGCGCGTTAGCTTTGCCAGTTTTAAAGATGGCGTCAAGGCCGTTGCGTACGCGATGCCCGAAATAACCCAACTTGCCTGGCGTACGGGAATACGACTGTGACAGAAGACCGGAACTGGCCCCTCCCGCAGGCGAGTTCCGATGTCGACAAAGCGCCGAGTCGCCCATATCCCCGCTTGCGCCCGCGAATTCACATGAGGGCGAGACGCGGCGACGCCGGGTCCCGAACCAGGGACCCGGCGACGCCGTCTGCGTACGGAGGTCGTACGGGGGTTACTTCTCCTGCTGCTTGCGCCAGCGGATGCCCGCTTCCAGGAAGCCGTCGATCTCGCCGTCGAGGACCGCCTGCGGGTTGCCGACCTCGAACTCGGTGCGGAGGTCCTTGACCATCTGGTACGGGTGCAGGACGTACGAACGCATCTGGTTGCCCCAGGAGTTGCCGCCGTCGCCCTTGAGGGAGTCCATCAGCGCCTGCTCCTCCTGGCGGCGGCGCTCAAGGAGCTTGGCCTGGAGGACGTTCATCGCGCTCGCCTTGTTCTGGATCTGCGAGCGCTCGTTCTGGCAGGAGACGACGATGCCGGTGGGGAGGTGGGTGATGCGGACCGCGGAGTCCGTGGTGTTGACGCCCTGGCCGCCCGGGCCCGACGCGCGGTACACGTCGATGCGCAGCTCGGACTCGTCGATCTCGACGTGGTCGGACTGCTCGACCACCGGCAGCACCTCGACGCCCGCGAAGGACGTCTGGCGGCGGCCCTGGTTGTCGAAGGGCGAGATGCGGACCAGGCGGTGCGTGCCCTGCTCCACGGAGAGCGTGCCGTAGGCGTAGGGCGCGTTGACGACGAAGGTGGTCGACTTGATGCCGGCCTCTTCTGCGTACGAGGTCTCGTAAACCTCGGTCTTGTAGCCGTGCCGCTCGGCCCAGCGCAGGTACATGCGCTGGAGGCGCTCGGCGAAGTCGGAGGCGTCGACGCCGCCGGCCTCGGCGCGGATGTTGACCAGCGCCTCACGGGCGTCGTACTCGCCGGACAGGAGGGTACGGACCTCCATCTCGTCCAGCGCCTTGCGCACCGACTCCAGCTCGGCCTCGGCCTCGGTCCGGGTGTCCGGGTCGTCCATCTCCTCGGCGAGCTCGAAGAGCACCCCGAGGTCGTCGATCCGGCCGCGCAGGGCCTCGGTCTTGCGCAGCTCCGCCTGGAGGTGCGACAGCTTGCTGGTGATCTTCTGCGCCGCCTCCGGGTCGTCCCACAGGGACGGGGCGGCCGCCTGCTCCTCAAGCACGGCGATGTCCGCCCGCATCTTGTCGAGGTCCAGGACGGCCTCGATCGACCCCATGGTCGAGGAGAGGGACTTCAGCTCTTCGGATACATCGACGACTGCCACGGGTCCAGCGTAACGGCTGCGCGCTCCGGCGTTCCCCGGGCCGTCTCCGCACCGCCGCCCTAGGGGACGACGGGCGCGGAGTTCTTGGTGTCCTGCGGCGGGTGCTGCTTGCCGGAGTCGTCGCTCAGGGCGAGCCAGCCGCCCACGCCGACGGCCGCCACGAGGACGACCGCCGCCGACGTCAGGACGAGACGGCGCTTGCGGACCTGGTCGGCGCGGTGGCGGGCCGAGCCGGGACGCGGGGCACCCGAGGAGCGGGGGGCGCGGGCGGTGCCCAGCGGGCCGCCGGCCAGCTCGTCGGGGGCGGGCACCCGCATGCTGGTGTGGGTGTCGCGGTTGGCGGAGTCGTGCGGCGCCCCGGGCACCAGGGGGACCGCGCCGCGGCGCGGGGCGGTGGGGGCGGTCGGGTACGGATCCTCGTACGCCTCCTCGTCCTCGGCCTCGTCCGCGTCCGGCTCGTCCACGTCGAGCGGGGGCATGCCGGCGACCAGGGGGAGCAGTTCGCGCAGCCGGACCGAGAGTTCGGAGGCGCGCAGGCGGGAGGCCGGGGCCTTGGCCAGGCACTGGACGATCAGCTGCCACAGCTCGTCCGGGATGCCGGGGAGCGGGACCACGGTCTCGGTCACATGGCGGCGCAGGACGGCGCCGGGGTGGCCGCCGCCGAACGGCGTGAAGCCGGCGAGCAGCTCGTACAGCACCGTCGCGAGGGCGTAGATGTCGACCGCGGCGCGCGGCGGGAGGCCCTCGACGATCTCCGGCGCCAGATAGTCCGGGGTGCCGATGATCCGCGTCGCCTTGGTGCGGCGCGGGGTGTCGATGAGCTTCGCGACGCCGAAGTCGGTGAGCAGGGCGGGGTGGGCGCCGCCGGGGCCGAGCGGGCCCTGCATGTCCAGGAGGATGTTCTCCGGCTTGACGTCCCGGTGGACGACGCCCGCCGCGTGGGCCGCGGCGAGGCCGTCGGCGACGTCCGCCGCGATGGCGACGGCCGCCTCGGGGGCGAGCCGGCGCTCGCGGTCCAGGCGGGTGCGGACGTCGGTGCCGCGGATCAGGTCCATGACCAGGGCGAGGTCGTTGCCGTCCACCACCAGGTCGCGCACGCCGACCACGTTGGGGTGGTCGAGGCCGAGCAGGGCGGTGCGCTCCTGGACGAAGCGGCCGACCAGCTCCTGATCAGCGGCCAGGTCCTCGCGCAGCAGCTTGATGGCGACGGGGCCCTCGGGGCCGTCGCCGAGCCACACCGTGCCGGCGCTGCCGCGGCCCAGGATCTGGTGGGCGGTGTACCGGCTGCCGATATTCCGTGCCAAGACTGCTCCCTCAGCGGCTGGCTGTGCACGCTGAGGCTACGCGGCCGGGACGCCAACCTTCACTTCTGGCGCCGAAATCACCCTCTGGAAGTCGACAAATCCCCGAAGTCGCGTCCCGGCCCGGCGGTTTTCAGGCCGTTCCCGGGCCGGTACGCACTACTTTCCGGAGCCGCCGATGCTCTTGATCCAGCCGGATACCGTCGAAATCCCGTCACCGATCGCCTGCCAGTAGCCCTTGCCCTGGGCGACCCAGTCCTGGAGCGGCGTCAGGTCCCAGATCAGCCAGCCCGCGACGAAGAGCAGCACGACGGTGAAGAGGCAGCCCTTCAGACAGCCCAGACCCGGGATCCGCATCCGGTTCGGGCTGCGCCGACGCGGCTCGCGGGGCTCCCGGGGCTCCCGCGCCGGGGCCTGCGGCGGGGGCTGCGGGGGCGCGTACTGCTGGGGCTGCGGCGCGTACTGCTGGGGCTGCTGCTGGTAGGGCTGCGGCGGCGGGGCGTACTGCTGGCGCTGCGGCGGCCGGGGCGGCTGGCCCTGCTGGTAGCCCTGCGGCGCCTGCTGGCCGTACGGCTGGCCCTGCTGGGCGTACGGCTGCTGCTGGCCCTGCTGGCCGTAGCCCTGCGGGGGCTGCTGCTGGCGGTGCGGGCGGCGGCGCAGCGGATCCTGCTCGGGGGACAGAAAACCGACCTGGGTCTGCTCGCTGCGGTCGCGGGCCGCCTGGAGCTGGGACTGCCAGGGGTGCGGTTCCTCCGGGCGCGGGGGCTGCCCCGGCGGCACGGGGGGCATGAGGGCCGTCGGGTCGGCGGGGCCCTGCGGTCCCTGGCCCGTGTGCGGCAGGACCGAGGTCCGCGCGGCCGGGTCGTACGAGGCCGCGTTGCTCGGCAGCACCTGAGTGGGGTCGGCCGCGCCCGGGGCGTCCGGCACGGGGGCCGGCGCCGGGTCGGGCGCGAGCAGGGCGCCCACGCCGTCGGCCGCCTCGACCTGGGCCACAGTGGAGTGCACGCCGATGCCGGCGGCCACCACACGCAGCCCGCGCGCCAGGTTCTCCGCGCTCGGCCGCCGGTCCGGGTCCTTGCTGAGGCAGCGCTCTATGACCGTCCACAGCGGTCCCGGCACGGTGGTGGGGCGGCGCGGCTCCTCGCTCAGATGGCGGTGGAGGACTTCGAGCGCGGTGCCGCCCGCGAACGGCGGACGGCCGCTGACCAGCTCGTACAGCAGGATTCCGGCGCCGTAGATGTCGACGGCGGAGGTCTGCGGGCGGCCCTCGGCGGACTCCGGCGCGACATAGGCAGGCGTGCCCACGAACTCGTGCGTACGGGTCAGGCCCGGGGAGTCGGCGAGGCGCGCGATGCCGAAGTCGGTGAGCATCGGGTGCATCGCGCCGTCGCGCTCGTCCAGGAGGACGTTGGCGGGCTTCAGGTCGCGGTGGACGACGCCGTCGGCGTGGCTGGCGGCGAGCGCGTCCGCGATCTGCGCGGTGAGCAGGGAAGCGGCGACCGGGGTGAGCGGGCCGTTCTCGCGGATGTAGCGGTGCAGGTCGGGACCGTCGACCAGGTCCATGACCAGGGCGAGCAGATCGCCCTCGACGACCAGGTCGCGGGTGCGCACGATGTTGTCGTGGCGCAGCCGCAGCAGTACGGAGCGCTCCCGCAGGAAGCGCATCACCACGTCCGCGTCGTTGGCGAGCTCTTCCTTCAGGACCTTGATCGCGACGGTCTCGCCCGGCTGGCCCGCGACAGATGCCTCGGAACCCGCGGTCTCGCGCTGGCGGGCTCGCCAGACGGTGCCCGTGGCGCCGCGTCCGAGCGGCTCCTCGAGCAGGTACTTGCTGCCTACCGGCCGCACGTCATGCGCTCCCTGCTGCTCGCTTCACTTGCTGTGGGGGTTTCCGGCCCACTCTAGTGCCGCCCCCGACGCCGCAGACGGGTCGTACGGTCGGCGCCACCAGGTTGTTCACGGTCTTCTCATGCTGCACGGCTTCCCATGCTGCACGGTCTTCTCATGTTGCACAGGGAAGACGCGGTCTTCGCACGGAAGGTTGCCGAACGGCCGTGCCCGGCATCACGTGCGCATGCCGCACCCGGTCGCAACCAGCCACTTTTCCGTCCACATTTGCACCCGGAGCCGACCAATCAAGATCAATTCGAGGTGGGCGACGGGCGTGTTGTCAGTGGCAGGTGCGAGGATGCCCTCAGCACGAATTGTGTGCCGGGTGGGGGGAATCACAGGGCTGCTCCCCCTTCTCGGCACCCCCGCGCAGAAGGGACCGCCGAGGCGATGCAGATCCGGCTGACCGTCCTCGCGCCGCGCAGCGGCCACGCTGCGGCGCGCGCCTGCGACGTGCTCGTCACCGCCCCGGCGGGGACGGCACTCGCGGCCGTCGCGTCCGGCCTGGCCTCGGCCGCTTGCGGCGCGGAGGTCTCGGGCGCGTCCGTGGTGCTGTTCGCGGGCCGCGAACGGCTCGACGCACAGCGCCGCATCCTCGGCGAGCCACCGCTCCTGGACGGCGCGGTGCTCTCCCTCGCGACCCCGGCCGCGGACGAACCGGCCCACGACGGCCCGGCCCCGGCCCGGCTGCACGTGGTCGCGGGTCCGGACGCGGGCGGCGTCCATCTGCTGCACGGCGGCAGGGTCGGGATCGGCCGCTCCACCGACTCCGATGTCCCGCTGGACGATCCGGACGTGTCCCGCCAGCACTGCGCGGTGACGGTCGGCGAGGACGGCCGCGTCAGCGTCGCCGACCTCGGCTCCACCAACGGCACCCGGGTCAACGGCACGGAGATCGGCCCCCGCCCGGTCCGGCTCGCCCCGGGCGCGCTGCTGCGGATCGGCGAGTCGGCCCTGCGGCTCTCCCCCGGCGGCCCCGAGGCGGAGCCGTCCCTGCCGACGACACCGGACGGCGAGGGCCACCTCCGGGTGACCCCGAACCCGGCACCGGCCGGGACGACGCCCCCTGCCGGACACGGCGAACAGGGCGCCCCCGCACCGCAGTTGGGCCCTCCGTCCGGCGAGACGGCTTACTCCTTCGGCACGTCACCGTCCTCCGCTGGCGCGTCACCGTTGCCCTTCGGCACGTCGCCGTCGCCCTCCCCGCTGGGTGCACCGCCGCCGCCTTCCTTCGGTACGCCACCGGCCTCTTCGGGTACGTCCCGGGGCCCGGCGGGGCCGCGCTCGCACGAGGAGTCGTACGGGTCCGGGTTCGACGCGCCGGATGCGCCCTCGGCGTACGGACACGACGGCCCGGACGGCGAGCGGGACCCGGCGCGGCAGAGCAGGCGCCAGGGCACTCCGACGCACGGCACCCGGCTGCCCGCGAGCCGGCTGCCGGGACCGGACGAGGCCGAGCACGCCCGCGCGGACCTCTCCGACGGCGGCCGTCGGCGCGGCGGGATAGGCGCGTGGGCCCGGCGGCTGGCCGGCGGCCGTGGCGAGACGGCGCCCGAGCAGGCGCCCGCCGAGCGGCGGCGGCCCCCGGCCGAGCCGCTGCCGGAGAGCTGGCCCGATCCGGCCGCGCTGCTGCTCACGGCGCTCGGCCCAGGACCCCGGCTGTGGGAGCGGGAACCGGGCCACCCGGAGGCGCTCGCCGTCCGGGTCGGCACCGCGGACCGGGGCGAGCTGGCGGCCGTGCCGGTCACGGTGGGGCTGCGCGAGGTCGGCTCGCTCGGGCTCGCTGGGCCGCGCGAGCGGCTGGCCGGGCTCGCCCGCTCGGCCATCGCCCAGCTCGCCGCACTGCACGCGCCGACCACGCTGGAGATCGTCCTCATCAGTACGGACCGGGCGCGCGGCCTCCAGGCGCGCACCGCCGAGTGGGACTGGCTGGGCTGGCTGCCCCAGGTCCGCCCCGCGCACGGCCAGGACTGCCGGCTGCTCCTGGCGTACGACCGCGACCAGGCGGCGGCACGCACCGCCGAGCTGGTCAGGCGGCTCGACGCGGGACCGCTGGGTCCCGGCTGGGCCTCGGCGGACCGGACCGCGGTGGCCGAGGCGGCCGCCCGGCACACTGGTCCGTACACGGTGGTCGTCGTGGACGGCGACCCCGGCTCGGCGCCGCTGCGCGAGACCACCGCCCGGCTGGCGGCGGCGGGCGCGGCGGCCGGAATCCATCTGCTGTGCCTGGCCGAGGCGCCGCCCGCCTCGGCCGCCTCACCCCTCGCGGAGACGTACGAGACGGCGTGCGCGGCGTCGCTGGCGTTCCGGGAGTGCGGGGCGGTGGCGCTGCTCAGCGGCGATGTGGCGACGGCGCTGCGGCTGCTGCGCATCGCGGGCGGGCGGCCCGCGGGGTACGGCACGGTGGCCGCGGTGGACGCGGTGTCGCGGCCCTGGGCCGAACGGTTCGCCCGCGCGCTGGCTCCCCTGCGCACCGGTGAAGTGGGCGCCGCCACGGGGCGGTTGGCCTCCTCGCTGCCCCAATCGTCACGGCTCCTGGACGAGTTGGGGCTTGCGCGGGCCACGCCCGCATCTCTGATGGCCCGTTGGGAATCCGCGCCGGACGGGGCGGTGGTGCTGGGCACCGGGCCGCGCGGCCCGGTCGGCGTGGACCTCGCGTCCGACGGCCCCCACCTCCTCGTGGAGGGACCGGCCGGTAGCGGTCGTACGGAGTTGCTGCGTGCCGTCGCCGCATCCCTCGCGGCGGGCGCGCGACCGGACCGGCTCGGCCTGATCCTGGTCGACGGCGCGGGCGGCGAACGCGGGGAGGGACTGCGCCCCTGCACCGAACTGCCGCATGTATCAACCCACTTGATCGCTTCCGATCCCGTACGGATGCGGGAGTTCGCGCAGGCCCTCGGGGCGGAGCTGAAGCGCCGGGCCGAATTCCTCGGCGGGGTGGGGTTCGCGGAATGGCAGACGCAGCGGGAGATCGCCGGGCGGCTGGTCGGGCAGCGCCAGCCGCCCGCCGCGGAGAGCCGGGGCGACCTCGACGCGCCGGGCAGCAGCACCTTGCGGCTGCGTCCGGTGTCGCGCAGCCAGACCGACGCGGGGCCCTCGCTGCCCCGCCTGGTCGTCCTCGTGGACGACCTGGACGCGCTGGTCGCGCCCGCGCTGGGCAGCCCCGGTCGGCCCGCAGCGGGTTCGGTCGTACGGGCCCTGGAGGCGGTGGCCCGCGACGGCGAGCGGCTCGGGGTGCACCTGGTGGCGGCCACGGCCCGGCCCGACCGCACGGCCGACACCGAACTGGCACGGGGTGCCCGGCACCGGGTCGTGCTCGACCCGCCGCCGGCGTCACCCTCGCCGGACGAGCCGTCCCCCGGGCGGGGGCGGCTGCACCAGGCGGACGGGGGGTCCGTGCCGTTCCAGGGCGGGCGGGTCACGGGGCGCATACCTCGCACTGCCACGCTGCGGCCGACCGTGGTGGTGCTGGAGTGGGAGCGCATGGGCGACCCGCCGGCCCGCCGGCCCGTACGCGAACTGGGCAACGGGCCCACCGACTTGGCCCTGCTGGCCAGCGCGCTCGACCGGGCGGCATCCTTGGTCAACGCGGTGCGGGTGGCTCCGCTGGGGTGAGGGGGTTCGGGCCCTGCGAGGCGCGCGGGTTGGCTCCCGGAGCCAGGGAATTCACCCACCCGCCCGCCCTCCCCCAAGCTCTTAAGGAGCAAGGGGAAGGGCGGACAGGCGGGGCAATCCCCGCGTGACCCAACGTCACAAGCCCATCACGATCACCAACTTGACCGCCAACGCGGTATTGCGGCGCCCCCGCACCCGGCGTAGGACTGTCGCACGGGACGAGAGCGGCGGCGCCTGCGTCACCGGGCGCGGCGGTTCGTACGCGCACGGGAGAGACGGGGCACGCATGCGCAGCACTCGTACAACGCGCACCACCACAACAGGCCGCACCCTCATGTCCGCCCTGGCCATCGGCGGTCTCGCGCTCGGCGCGGCCGGGTGCGGGGACGGCGGGAAGAAGAGCACTCCTTCCGCCAGTGCTTCCACCTCCGCCTCCTCCGGCGCCGGCGTGCAGCTTCCCAAGCTCAACGGGGAGAAGATCGAGGTCGCCGCCGTGTGGACCGGGCCCGAGCAGGCCAACTTCGTCAAGGTGCTCAAGGAGTTCGAGGCGCGGACCGGGGCCACCGTCACCTTCGTGCCCGCCCAGGACCCCATCGTCAACTTCCTCGGTACGAAGATCGCCGGTGGCAGTCCGCCCGATGTGGCGATGCTCCCCCAGGTCGGCGCGATCCAGCAGGCCGTGGAGAAGAAGTGGGCCAAGCCGGCCGGCGCCGAGGTGCAGGCTCAGCTCGACGCGAACTACTCCAAGGCGTGGAAGGACCTGGGTGCGGTCAACGGCACCCAGTACGGCGTCTACTTCAAGGCCGCCAACAAGTCCCTGATCTGGTACAACACCAAGGTCTTCCAGAACGCGGGCGTCAGTGAGCCGCAGACGTGGAAGGCCTTCCTCGCCACCGCCGACACCATCTCGGCGTCCGGCGTGACCCCGGTTTCCATCGGCGGCGCGGACGGCTGGACCCTGACGGACTGGTTCGAGAACGTCTATCTGTCCCAGGCCGGTCCGGAGAAGTACGACCAGCTGGCCAAGCACACGATCAAGTGGACCGATCCGTCCGTCAAGGACGCGCTCACCGCGCTCGCCCAGCTCTTCGGCAAGCCGAGCCTGATCGCGGGCGGCACCAACGGCGCGCTCCAGACCGAGTTCCCCGCCTCGGTCACGCAGACCTTCACCGGCGGCGACCAGCCCAAGGCGGGCATGGTCTTCGAGGGCGACTTCGCCGCCGTCAACATCGCCCAGACCTCGGCGAAGATCGGCACCGACGCCAAGGTGTTCCCGTTCCCCGCGGTCGGCGCCAAGTCGCCCACGGTGATCGGCGGCGACGCGGCCGTGGCGCTGAAGGACACCAAGGGGGCCCAGGCGCTGCTCACCTGGCTGGCCTCCGCCGACGCCGCCAAGATCTGGGCCTCCGCGGGCGGCTTCGTCTCGCCCAACAAGGCCCTGGACTTCGGCGCGTACCCCAATGACGTGCAGCGCGACATCGCCAAGTCGCTGATCGCGGCCGGTGACAATGTGCGCTTCGACATGTCGGACCAGGCTCCGCAGTCCTTCGGCGGCACCCCCGGCAAGGGCGAGTGGAAGGACCTCCAGGACTTCCTGAAGAACCCGGCCGACATCGCGGGCGTCCAGTCCAGGCTGGAGGCCGACGCGGCCGCGGCGTTCAAGAACTGACCCGGCGATGACGACCGCCACGGCGGGAGGAGCCCCGCCTCCCGCCACGCCTCCCGCGCCCAAGAACGTCAAGAGCGTGACCGGTACCCGCAAGTGGATCGCGGCAGTGTTCCTGCTGCCCGCGCTCGTACTGCTCGGTGCGCTCGTCGTCTATCCGATCGGATTCTCGATCTATCGATCGTTCTTCGATCAGTCCGGGCATTCGTTCGCCGGACTCGACAACTACAAGACGCTGTTCACCGACCACACCATCCGGACCGCGGTGAAGAACAACGCGATCTGGGTGATCTGCGCCCCGACCGTCGCCACCGCCCTCGGCCTGATCTTCGCCGTACTGACCGAACGGGTGCGCTGGGGAACGGCGTTCAAGCTCATCGTCTTCATGCCGATGGCGATCTCCATGCTCGCCGCGGGCATCATCTTCCGCCTGGTGTACGAGCAGGACCCGGCGCGCGGGGTCGCCAACGCCGTATGGGTGGGCGTGCACGACACGTTCACCGACTCGGCCGGATATCCCCACGCGCATCCGCTGCCCGCCGCGCCGCTGAAGGCCGGGGGCGGCGGGACGTTCGTCACCAAGGACGTCGTGCACGCGGGGCAGCCCGCCCTGCTGCCCCTGGTCGGGGTCGCCGCCGACAAGATGCCGACGTCGGCCGGGCCCGCCAAGGCCGCCAAGAGCGACCCGGGGAAGGTCACCGGCACGGTCTGGCTCGACTTCACCAAGGGCGGTGGCGGCCGTCCGGGCGTCATCGACCCCGAGGAGCTCGGCCTCAAGGGCATGAAGATCGAGGCCGTCAAGGACAACAAGGTCGTCGCCTCCGCGACCGCCGCCGCGGACGGCACCTTCTCCCTCCCGGCGAAGGCCGACGGGGCTCAACTCCGGCTCCCCGAAAGCAACTTCCACGAGCCGTACAACGGCGTCGAATGGCTCGGGCCGACGCTGGTCACCCCGGCCATCATCGGCTCGTACATCTGGATGTGGGCGGGGTTCGCGATGGTGCTCATCGCGGCCGGGCTCGCGGGGCTGCCGCGCGAGCTGCTCGAAGCGGCGCGGGTGGACGGCGCGAACGAATGGCAGGTGTTCCGCCGGGTGACCGTCCCGCTCCTCGCGCCGGTGCTCGCGGTGGTCCTCGTCACGCTGATGATCAACGTCCTGAAGATCTTCGACCTGGTCTTCATCATCGCGCCGGGATCGAGCCAGGCCGACGCGAACGTCCTCGCCCTCCAGCTCTACCGCTCCTCCTTCGGCACCGAGGCGGACCTCGGCATCGGCAGCGCAATCGCCGTACTGCTGCTGCTCCTTGTGATCCCGGTGATGCTCTTCAATATCCGGCGCATGCGACGGGAGGCGAAGCGATGAGCACGCTGGGCACCGCGACCGCCTCCTGCCGGGGGTCCGGGGGTCGTCCCCCGGGACAGCACAGCAATATCCGGCGCATGCGACGGGAGGCCAAGCGATGACCGCTGTCGACGGGATCGTCAAGGCCAGGCAGTCGCTGCCCGCGCGGATCGCGGCGCGGGCGGGCGGCGGCGCGCTGCGCGTGTTTCTGATCCTGGTCGGGCTCTTCTGGCTGATGCCCACCGTCGGGCTGCTGCTCTCCTCGCTGCGCAGCCCCGCCGACATCGCCTCGACCGGCTGGTGGAAGACCTTCACCGACCCGTCCCGGCTCACCTTCCACAACTACGCGAACCTGCTCGACAACAGCACGATCACCAACTCCCTCGTGTCCACTGTCCTGATCACCGTCCCGGCCACCGTCCTGGTCGTCGTCATCGGCTCGTTCGCCGGGTACGCCTTCGCCTGGATGGACTTCCCGGGCCGCGACTGGTGGTTCATGGTCGTGGTGAGCCTGCTCGTCGTGCCCGTGCAGGTCGCCCTCGTGCCGGTCGCCAAGCTCTTCGGGCAGATCGGGATCTTCGAGACGACGTTCGGCGTGATCGTCTTCCATGTCGCCTTCGGGCTGCCCTTCGCGATCTTCCTGCTGCGCAACTTCTTCGCGGAGATCCCGAGGGAGCTGCTCGAAGCGGCCCGGCTCGACGGGGCGGGCGAGATCCGGCTCTTCACCCGGGTCGTGATGCCGCTCGGCGGCCCGGCGATCGCCTCGCTCGGCATCTTCCAGTTCCTGTGGGTCTGGAACGACATGCTGGTCGCCCTGATCTTCGCCGACTCCAAGCACCCGCCGATCACGGTGGCGCTGCAGCAGCAGGTCCGCCAGTTCGGCAACAACATCGACGTCCTGGCGCCGGGCGCCTTCGTCTCGATGGTCATCCCGCTCGCCGTCTTCTTCGCCTTCCAACGGCAGTTCGTCACCGGGGTGATGGCGGGGGCGGTCAAGTAACCACCTCACCACCCCTCGAACCACCGCCCCACGAACGAATCCGACCGCTTGATCGCGCGATCGACCGAGCCGACCGCTCACCCGATCGTTCGATCAAGCACCCCGCTCGAATGACGCCACGTCAAGCGCGCGTGACTTCGAATACCCCGGACGGCACCGGCGGCGTAACCCGGTCACTCCATCGGACGTTCACGGGCCATCTACCCGTGCCCTCTCACGCCCCCAGGATGTCCGTTGCCCCGGTTCAGCGTTGTCGTGCCCGCGTACAAGCTCCAGGCGTATCTCCACGCCTGTCTGGAATCGGTCCTGAGTCAGACGTACGAGAGTGACGGGAGCCCCGCGTCCGATCTGGAACTGATCGCGGTCGACGCGGGCTCCCCCGACTCCTGCGGCGAGATCATCGACGAGTTCGCCGCCCGCGATCCCCGGGTCACCGCCGTGCACCTCCCCGCCGACCCGGCCGACCCGGGCCAGGGCCCCGGCCCCGCCCGCAATGCCGGACTCGCCCGCGCCACGGGCGACTACGTGCTGTTCCTCGACGGCGACGACACCCTCGCCCGGCACGCCCTGCGCGACATCGCCGACCGGCTCAAGGCCTCCGGCGATCCCGACGTCCTGGTCTTCGGCCAGGCCCGTACCCACTGGTCGGGCGAGACCGAGCACCTCCCGGTGCCGCCGCATCTGACCGAGTCCGGCCCCGCCTCCTTCCAACTGACCGACCGGCCCGCCCTGTTGAAGCAGCCGACCCCGGCCTGGAACAAGGCGTACAAGCGCGAGTTCATCGAACGCGAGGGGCTCGCCTTCGCGCCCGGCCCGCGTACGGACACCTCCTGGACGTACGCGGCGCTGCTCGCGGCCGGGTCGCTCAGCACCCTGGAGCGGGTCTGCGTGCACCACCGCCGGCGCCGCGCCCCGGCCATCGCTCCGAGCCGCCACTTCGACCTCTTCCCCCACTACGACCGTGTCTTCGCCTTCATCGACTCCCGCCCGGAACTCGCCGGTTGGCGGCCGGTGCTCGCACGCAGGATGGCGGACCACTTCGCCGCCGCGTCCGCCGCCGTCCTGACCGCGCCCGGGCTCTCCCCGCGCACCCGCGCCGAGTTCTTCCGGCTGGCCCGCGCTCACTACGGCCGCCACCGGGTGCCGGGCGCGGCGGGGCTGCGGTACGCCGGGGTCCGCTTCGGCACCTACCGCACGTACCGCACACTGCGGGGGATCCGCGCGCTGCGCGCCCGCACCAGGGCGTTCGGCGCCGCGCTGCTGCGCCCGGTGCGCTCGGCCGCGCTGCGGCTGCACTACCGCGTCCAGCTGCGCCTGCCGCTCCGCGCCAACATGGCCGTGTTCACGGCGTACTGGAACCGCGGCTACGCGTGCAGCCCGGCCGCCATCGAGGCGAAGGTCCGCGAACTCGCCCCCTGGGTGCGGACCTCCTGGATCACCACGCCCGAGCAGTACGCCACCGTGCCGCGGGCCACCCGCCGAGTGCGGCCGGGTAGCTTCGGGTACTGGTCGGCGCTGGCCCGCGCCAAGTACCTGGTGAACAACGTCGAGTTCGACCACGGCCTGGTCAAGCGGCCCGGGCAGATCCTGCTCCAGACCCATCACGGGACCCCGCTCAAGTCGGTGGGCCTGGATCTGACGGACCGTCCGGCGGCCTCGCGCTCCACTGATTTCGCCCGGCTGCTCGCGGACGCCGACAAGTGGGACTTCGCCCTCTCGGCCAACCGGCACTCCACCCTCACCGGGGAGCGCGCCTTCCCGGCCGCGTACACCACGCTCGAATACGGCAGCCCGCGCAACGACGTGCTGCGGCGCTCCACCCCCGCCGACTCGGCCCGGCTGCGCCAACAGCTCGGCATCCCGGGGCAGTCGACCGTCGTGCTGTACGCGCCAACGTACCGCGACTACAGCCGCAGCCAGCACCTGCCGCTCGACCTGGAGCGGCTCGGCCCGGCGCTCGGCCCGGAGTTCTTCCTGCTGAGCCGCGCCCACTTCGCCTATGGCGCGCCGCTGAGCAGGACCCCGCTGCCGCGCGTCCTGGACGTCACGGGGCATCCGTCGGTCGAGGAGCTCTGCCTGGTCTCGGACGCGCTCGTCACGGACTACTCGTCGCTGATGTTCGACTACGCCAATCTGGACCGGCCGATCGTCATCCTCGACGACGACCGCGAGGCGTACGAGGCGGCCCGCGGCACCTACTTCGACCTGCGGGCCTGCCCGCCGGGCGCGGTCGCGCGGACCGAGGACGAACTGATCGACATCTTCGCCTCCGGCCACTGGCGCGGCTCCCGCTCGGCCCAGCTGCGCGCCGCGTTCCGGTCCCGCTTCTGCCCGTACGACGACGGGCACGCGGCCGAGCGCGTAGTCCGCCGCGTCTTCCTCCGCGAGACGACCCCCACCCCCCGCAACCTCCCCGAACAGCGCACCCGCGGCACGGAGTTCGCCCCCTCGGCAACCCGGGCATCCCACTGACCAGCGCCCCGAGGGGGCTGATGGAACCCTGACAGGGGCGCTGGGAACTGCGCCACTAGCCACGCACGGCCGTCGGCCGGACGATCACCGACCCGAGCCGCAATCAACTCCGCACGGCCGGCAGCCGAACAGCCACCCACCCCCCGCTCTCAGGCCACCGCCTTGAGCGCGGCCACCGCCGACTTGGCCAGATCGTCCAGGTAGCCCTTGGGCAGCGGGCCCTTCACCACCACGAGGCGCCAGTAGAGCGGACCCACGATCAGGTCGAGCGCCCGGTCGGGGTCCGCGCCCGCCGGCAGCTCGCCCCGCTCCACCGCCTCGCGCACGACGACCGCGGCGACCCCCTGCTGGCCGTCGAGCAGCGCCGCCTTGATCGCGTCCGCGATCTCCGGGTGGCGTACGGACTCGACCAGGAGGTCGGGGATGACCTGCGAGGCGATCGGGTGGCGCAGGGCGAGCGAGGCGACCGCGAGCAGGGCGCGGATGTCCCCGTACAGGGAGCCGGTGTGCGGCAGCGGAAGGCCCTGTTCCGCGAAGGCCGACACCAGGTCGAGGACCAGGCTGAGCTTGGACTTCCAGCGCCGGTAGACCGCCGTCTTGCCGACCCCGGCGCGGCGCGCGATGCCCTCGATGGACATCCGGGCGAAACCGACCGCGGCGAGTTCCTCGAAGACGGCCGCCCGGATGGCGTCCGTCACGTCCTCGCGCAGCACCGCGGCGCCGGCCGGGGCACGCCGGGTCCGCGGGCGGTTCGCGGGGGTCTCCGGGTCCGTCTTGGTCATGGCTTGAGCATAGCGTTGCGACGAGACGGTTGCGTTGCGACGTAAGGGCGTCCTACTCTCGCCGTAGCGACGATACGGGTCCGTCCCATCGCCAGCGACGACCTTGCTCCCGGAAGCCTCCCGGAGCACCCCAGCCGAAAGCGACCGTTGTGAGCCAGACCGCAGCTGCGCGCGAGACCGCAGCACCATCGGACTCCATTCCGGCGCCGAGGGCGGAGTCCGCCCGGTACACCGGTGACCAGGCCCTCACCCCGGCCGAGCTGGCCGCGAAGTACGGCCTGAAGGTCAGCGGCGCCCGCCCGTCGCTGCCGGAGTACGTTCGGCAGCTGTGGGACCGGCGCCACTTCATCACCGCGTTCGCCACCGCCAAGCTGACCGCGCAGTACAGCGAGGCGAAGCTGGGCCAGATCTGGCAGCTGATGACGCCGCTCCTGAACGCGGCGGTCTACTACTTCATCTTCGGCATCCTGATGGGCAACAAGAAGAGCACGCCGGACTACATCCCGTGGCTGGTCACCGGCGTCTTCATCTGGACCTTCACGGCCAACTCGATCATGGCCGGCACCCGGGCGATCACCGGCAACATCGGCCTGGTGCGGGCGCTGCACTTCCCGCGCGCCTCGCTGCCCGTCTCGCTCGCCCTCCAGCAGCTCCAGCAGCTGCTGTTCTCGCTGGCCGCGCTGGCGATCATCATCATGGGCTTCGGCCAGCTGCCCGGCGTCTCGTGGCTGCTGCTGATCCCCTCGCTGCTCCTCCAGTCGATGTTCTGCACCGGCCTGTCCCTCGTGATGGCCCGGATCACCGCCAAGACCCCGGACGTCGCCCAGGTGATGCCGTTCGTCCTGCGCACCTGGATGTACATGTCCGGCGTGATGTGGAACCTGGGCCCGCAGCTCAAGAAGATGCCGCACCTGGTGGGCCAGCTGCTCGGGCTCAACCCGGCCGCCGTCTACATCGACCTGGTCCGGTTCTCGATGATCAAGAGCTTCCATGCCAAGCAGCTGCCCCCGCACGTGTGGGCGGTGGCCGGCGGCTGGGCGGTCGTCGCGCTGGCGGCGGGCTTCATCTACTTCTGGAAGGCAGAGGAGCAGTACGGACGTGGCTGAGACCAGCACCCTGGACGCGGGCGCCATGGCGGACTCCATCGGCACCCCGACCGTGATCGCCGACGACGTGCACATCATCTACAAGGTCAACGGGACCGGCGCCAAGGGCAAGGGCGGAGCCACCGCCGCGCTCAACCGGATCGTCTCGCGCAAGCAGACCCCCGGCATGCGCGAGGTGCACGCCGTCAAGGGCGTCAGCTTCGTGGCCCGTAGGGGCGAGGCCATCGGCCTGATCGGCTCCAACGGCTCGGGCAAGTCGACTCTGCTCAAGGCGGTCGCGGGCCTGCTGCCGACCGCCCGGGGCAAGATCTACACCCAGGGCCAGCCCTCGCTGCTCGGCGTGAACGCGGCCCTGATGGCCGATCTGACCGGCGAGCGCAACGTCACCCTCGGCGGGCTCGCCATGGGCATGACCCGCGAGCAGGTCCGGGACCGCTACGACGGCATTGTCGAGTTCTCCGGGATCAACGAGAAGGGCGACTTCATCTCGCTCCCGATGCGCACGTACTCCTCCGGCATGGGCGCCCGGCTCCGCTTCTCCATCGCGGCCGCCAAGGACCACGACGTCCTGCTCATCGACGAGGCCCTGGCCACCGGTGACGCCAAGTTCCAGCGGCGCAGCCAGGAGCGCATCAACGAGCTGCGCAAGGAGGCGGGCACGGTCTTCCTGGTCAGCCACAGCAACGCCTCGATCAAGGAGACCTGCGAGCGGACGCTCTGGCTGGAGTCGGGCACACTGCGGATGGACGGCCCGACGGACGAGGTCATCGCGGCGTACGAGCGGTTCACGAAGAAGAAGTAGCGGGCGCGGCGTCGCGCGGGGCGCCGTCGCAGCATCCCGCACAATCGGAACAAAGGGTGCATACACTTCCCCGGGATGACGCCCTCCCAGCTGCCTCCGCCGCCCCAGCGGGTCCGCATCCCCGCCCCGGCGCCCGCGCCCGACCCGGGCGCCCTCGGCCGCCGCACCCGGCACGCCGCGCTCGGCTGCGGCTGGCTCGCCACCCGCGCGCTCATGCTCCACCTCCTGGCCGGCGACCGGCTCGGCGTCGGCGGGGTGGCCGGGGAGGTCTCCGTCCTCTACCGGCGCTGGTACGAGGAGCTCAGCGCGGGCACCTTCCCCTTCGGGGACCCCACCTGGCAGTACCCGCCCGGCGCGGGAGCGGTGATCCTGACCCCCGCGCTCTTCCCCTTCCTCACCTTCTTCCAGGCCTTCACTGCCCTCACCCTCGCCTGCGACGCGCTGATCGCCCTGCTCCTTGCGCGGGCCGGGTCCCGGCCCGGCGGCAGCGGGGCCGGCGGCTGGCTGTGGGTGGGCGGCCTCCCGCTGCTCCTGCACGTCCCGTACGGCCGCTACGACGTGGAGGTCACCGCCCTCGCGGTGGGTGCCCTGCTCTCGCTGCGGCGCCGCCCCGGCCTCGGCGGCGCGCTCGCGGGGCTCGGCGCCCTGGTCAAGGTGTGGCCGATGCTCGCCCTCATCGGCGCCCCGCCCGGCCGCACCACCCGCCGCGCCCTGCTCGGCGCGCTCGGTGCGGCGGCCGCGCTGCTCGCGGTGCTCGCGCTCGCGTTCAGCCACACCCTGGACTTCGCCCGTCAGCAGGGCGGCCGGGGCATCCAGATCGAATCCCTCGCCGGGACCGCGCTCCAGCTCGCCCACCTGATCGCGGGCCGTCCCGGCCGGGTCGTCCACCAGTACGGGGCCATGGAGTTCACCGGCCGGTACGTGTCCGCCCTGGCCGCGCTCAGCCTGGCGCTGACCGGGCTCGCCTGCTGCTGGCTGCTGTTCTGGCGGCTGCGCGCCCGCCGCTGGACAGTGGCGGTGCCGCTGGACGCGGCGCTGTGCGCGGTGCTGCTGTTCACCGTGACCAGCCGGGTGATCAGCCCCCAGTACCTGGTCTGGCTGCTCGGCCTGGCCGCCGTCTGCCTCACCTCACGCCGGACCACCCAGCGCCCGGTCGCCCAACTCCTGCTCCCCGCCGCCGCGTTGAGCGCCCTCGCCTTCCCCTGCCTGTACGCCGAGGTCATGGCGGGGACACCCCTGGGCACCGCCATCATGACCGCCCGCAACACCCTGCTGCTCACGGCCACCCTGCTGTCCTGCCGACGCCTGTGGACGGGGTCTGTTTGCGATTCCAACACGGCGCCAAAATCAAGCCCCTCATGGGGGCCCCTCCCCGGCTCTTAAGGCCTTGGGGGCGTTTGAGGAGCGTACGGCGGCAAAATCAAGCCCCTCCGGCGCTTGAGGAGCGGGGGCCGGGGGGCAGAGCCCCCGGTACCTCAGCAAAGGCCCCGGGTGCCAACCCGACCCCGCCGCACCCCGCCCCTAGCTGTGCGTGCGCAGCAACGTCCGCATCGTCCGCATCGCGACGGACAGGTTCGCCAGATCGAACGCGTCGGAGGACTGGATCTCCTCCAGGGTGGTGCGCGCCCGCCCCAGGATCGCCGCGTTCTTCTCCTCCCACGCCTTGAAGCGCTGCTCCGGCGACGTGGTGCCGTTGCCCACCGACAGCACGTCCTGGGTCAGCCCGGCGTGCGCCGCGAACAGGTCCTCGCGGATGGCGGCGCGGGCCATCGACTGCCAGCGGTCGGCCCGTGGCAGCTCGATGATCCGGTCGAGGAGCTGGGTGATCCGCAGCCGGTCGGCCAGGTCGTAGTAGACCTCGGCGACCTGCGACGGCTCCTTGCCGGTACGGGCCGCGATGGCCACGATGTCGAGCGCCGGGAAGGCCGAGGAGAACCCGGCGACCCGCCGCGCGAGCTCCTCGGGCACACCCACGCCGGTCAGCTCGTCCAGGATGCCCTGGTACCACTCCAGGTCGGCGCCCTTGAGCCGGTCCCCGAGCGCGTCCCAGACCTGCGCCACGCCGGCCGAGAAGTCTTCGATGGTCTCGGCGATCTGGAGCGGCTGCGGCCGGTTGTTGAGCAGCCAGCGGGTGCCCCGCTCGACCAGGCGGCGCGAGTGCAGCCGGATGCGGGTCTGGACCGCGGCGTCGACCTTGTTGTCGAGCGCCTCCACGGCGTCCCACACCGCGCTCACACCGAAGATCTCGCGGGCCGCGGCATGCGCCCGCACGATCTCTTCGAGCGATGCCCCGGTCTCCTCGCGCAGCCGGTGCAGGAAGGTCGAACCGCCGATGTTGACGGTGTCGTTGACCAGCACGGTCGTGATGATCTCGCGGCGCAGCGGGTGGCCGTCGACGGCCTCGGTGAACTTCTCGCGGAGCTGCTGCGGGAAGTAGGCGTGCAGCAGCTTGGCGAGGTACGGGTCGTCCGGCAGCACCGTATGGACCAGCTCGTCGGCCACCGTGATCTTGGTGTACGCGAGCAGCACCGCGAGCTCGGGCTGGCTCAACCCCCGCCCGCTGTTGAGGAGTTCACGGATCTGGCGGTCGTTGGGCAGGAACTCGAGCGCCCGGTCCAGGTGTCCGTCGCGGCCCAGGCGGCGCATGAACCGCTGGTGCGCGTGGAGCAGCGAGGGCGACTGGGCGACCGCGTTGGCGAGCGCGG
Organism: Streptomyces sp. NPDC050485; assembly: GCF_044458185.1. Classification (NCBI taxonomy): domain Bacteria; kingdom Bacillati; phylum Actinomycetota; class Actinomycetes; order Kitasatosporales; family Streptomycetaceae; genus Streptomyces; species Streptomyces sp. NPDC050485. Next base: position 773,779 of record NZ_JBITHR010000001.1, read on the forward strand.
TGTTCTGCGCGTAGTTGTTGCGCAGCACCAGTTGCCCGACCTCGTCGGTCATCGCGGCGAGGATCTTGTTGCGCTGCTTGACGGTCATGTCGCCCTCCGCGACCAGGCCGTTGAGCAGGATCTTGATGTTCACCTCGTGGTCGGAGGTGTCCACGCCCGCGCTGTTGTCGATGGCGTCGGTGTTGACCCTGCCGCCCTGGCCCTCGGGGCCGCCCTTGCGGTCGAACTCGATCCGGCCGAGCTGGGTCAGGCCCAGGTTGCCGCCCTCGCCGACGACCTTTACCCGCAGGTCCTCGCCGTTGACGCGGATCGGGTCGTTGGCCTTGTCGCCGACGTCCGCGTTGGACTCCGCGGACGACTTCACATACGTACCGATGCCGCCGTTCCACAGCAGGTCGACCGGCGCCTTCAGGATCGCCCGCATCAGGTCGGCCGGGGTCAGCTTGGTGGTGCCGGGCTCGATGCCGAGGGCCTCGCGGACGTGCGCGTTCAGCGGAATCGACTTGGCGGTGCGCGGGTGGATGCCGCCGCCCGCCGAGAGCAGTTCCTTGTTGTAGTCGGCCCAGCTGGAGCGCGGCAGGTCGAACAGCCGGCGGCGCTCGGCGTAGGAGGCGGCCGCGTCCGGCTTCGGGTCGATGAAGATGTGCCGGTGGTCGAAGGCCGCGACGAGGCGGATGTGCTCGGAGAGCAGCATGCCGTTGCCGAACACGTCGCCCGACATGTCGCCGACGCCGACGACCGTGAAGTCCTCGCTCTGCGTGTCGTGGCCCAGCTCGCGGAAGTGCCGCTCGACGGACACCCAGGCGCCGCGCGCGGTGATGCCCATGCCCTTGTGGTCGTATCCGGCGGAGCCGCCGGAGGCGAAGGCGTCGCCGAGCCAGAAGTTGTAGCTGATCGCCACGTCGTTGGCGATGTCCGAGAACGTCGCGGTGCCCTTGTCGGCGGCGACCACCAGGTAGGTGTCGTCCTCGTCGTGGCGCACCACGTCGGCCGGCGGGACGACCTCGCCCGCGACCAGGTTGTCGGTGATGTCGAGCAGCGCCGAGATGAACGTCTTGTAGCTCGCGATGCCCTCGGCGAGCCACGCGTCGCGGTCCACCGACGGGTCCGGGAGCTGCTTGGCGACGAAGCCGCCCTTGGCGCCGACCGGCACGATGACGGTGTTCTTCACCATCTGCGCCTTGACCAGGCCGAGGATCTCGGTGCGGAAGTCCTCGCGCCGGTCGGACCAGCGCAGACCGCCGCGGGCGACCTTGCCGAAGCGCAGGTGGACGCCCTCGACGCGCGGCGAGTACACCCAGATCTCGAACTGCGGGCGGGGCGCGGGCAGATCGGGGATCGCCTGCGGGTCGAACTTCATCGAGACGTACGCGTGCGGAGCGCCGTCGGCCGTCTTCTGGAAGAAATTGGTCCGCAGCGTCGCCTTGATGACGGTGAGGAAGGAGCGCAGGATGCGGTCCTCGTCGAGGCTCGCCACCTGGTCCAGGGCCCCGTCGAGCTCTTCGAGGAGCCCGTCGATGAGCTCGGTGCCGGCCCGCTGGCGGTCCGGCGAGAGCCTCGCCTCGAAGAGCGAGACGAGCAGCCGGGTGGTGTGGACGTTGTCGCGGAGGGTGTCCTCCATGTAGTCCTGGCTGAAGGTCGAACCGGCCTGGCGCAGGTACTTGGCGTACGCGCGCAACACCATCGCCTGGCGCCAGTTGAGCCCGGCCCGCAGCACCAGGGAGTTGAAGCCGTCGTTCTCGGCGGCGCCGGTCCAGGTGGCGGCGAAGGCCTCCTGGAAGCGCTCGCGGGCGTCGTCGGCGAGGTAGTCGCCGTTGCCGTTGGACTTCTTCGGCATGCGCAGGCCGAAGTCGTAGATCCAGGCGTGCGTGCGGTCCGCGCAGCGCAGCTCGTACGGCCGCTCGTCGGTGACCTCGACGCCGAGGCGCTGGAGCACCGGAAGCACCGCGGACAGCGAGACCTGCTCGCCGATCCGGTAGATCTTGAAGCGGCGCTCGCCGGGCGCCGCGCCGACCGGCTCGTACAGGGAGAGCGCGAAGTCGTTGCGTCCGTGGGTGAGTTGTTCCAGGTGGACGAGGTCGGCGACGGCGGCGCGCGGCGAGTGGTCGGCCTTGTAGCCCTCGGGGAAGGCGTGGCCGTAGCGGCGCAGCAGCTCGGCGGCGCGCTCCTCGCCGCACTCGGCGGTCAGCGCGTCGGAGAAGCCGTCGGCCCAGGAGCGGGCGGCTTCGACGAGGCGGGCCTCGATGCGCTCGGAGTCGGCGTCGGTGAGCTCGGCGAGCTCGGTACCGGCCGGGACGCGGACCACGAAGTGCAGGCGGGACAGGATCGACTCGGTGTTCCAGGCGGTGAAGTCGACGCTGGTGCCGCCGAGTTCCTCCTTGAGGATGTCGATGAGGCGAAGGCGTACGCCCGTGGTGTAGCGGTCGCGCGGGAGGTAGATCAGCGCCGAGTAGTAGCGGCCGTACTCGTCCTGGCGCAGGTACAGGCGCAGCCGGCGCCGCTCCTGGAGGTACAGGACGGAGGTCACGATGGAGCGCAGCTGGTCGGCCGGGGTCTGGAAGATCTCGTCGCGCGGGTAGGTCTCCAGGATCTGGAGCAGGTCGCGGCCGTCGTGGCTGTTGGGCGAGAATCCGGCGCCCCGCAGCACCTCGTCCACCTTGCGGCGCACCACCGGCACGCGGCGGACGGACTCGGTGTACGCGGCCGAGGAGAACAGGCCGAGGAAGCGGCGCTCGCCGACCACGTTGCCCTGCTCGTCGAACTTCTTCACGCCGACGTAGTCGAGGTAGGAGGGCCGGTGCACGGTGGCCCGGCTGTTGGCCTTGGTCAGCACCAGGAGCTTGTGCTCGCGGGCCTTGGCGCGGGCGTCGGCGGGCAGCCGGCTGAAGGAAGGGGAGACAGGGTGCCCGTCGTCCTGGCCGTGGTGCGGGTCGGAGCGCAGGATGCCGAGACCGGTGCCGGGGACGGCGGACAGGGAGTCGTCGTCGGTGAGCTGGTACTCGCGGTAGCCGAGGAAGGTGAAATGGTCGGCGGAGAGCCAGCGCAGGAGCTCCCGGGCCTCGTCCACTTCCTGCTCGCGCAGGTCACCGGCCTTCGGCTCCTTGGGCAGCTCGTCGGCGATGCGCAGCGCGGCGTCGCGCATCTTCTCCCAGTCCTCGACGGCTTCCCGTACGTCGGACAGGATGCGGAGCAGATCGGCGGTGATCTGCTTCAGGTCGGCGCGGTCGGTCTCGCGGTCGATCTCGACGTGGATCCAGGACTCGGTGAGCGCATCGTGCGGCAGGTCGGCGGTTTCGGCGCCGGTGTCCAGCACCTCGATGAGCTTGCCGGTGAGGTCGCGCCGGGCGACGACCTGCGGGTGGATCACGACGTGGATGCCGCGGTTCTGCCGGGACAGCTCGTTGGTGACCGAGTCGACCAGGAAGGGCATGTCGTCGGTGACGACCTCGACCACGGAGTGGCTGCAGGTCCAGCCGTTCTCCTCGACGGTCGGGGTGTGCACCCGGACGTTGGCGGTGCCCTGCGGCCGGTTCTCCGCGAGCCGGTAGTGGGAGAGCGCCGCACCGAAGACGTCGACCGGGTCGCGGTCGGCCAGGTCCTCTGGTGCGGTGTGCAGGTAGTAGCGCTGGAGGTACCCGAGCAGGCTGCCCTGGTCGGGGCCCTCACCGCTCGTGGACCCGGTCGCGGCCGCCCGATCGGCAAGGGGCTCTGCCCCCAGGCCGCCGGGCCCCCCGACCGGGCTGTTCTCAGCTACCCGGGCCGCCCGTGCGAGCAGCTCGGCCTTGGCTTCGTCCAGCTTGGTCTGCATGTCCTCTGGCTCCTGTCGCGCGCCGTTGCGTGACGTAGGGGAAAGAAGCGGCGCAACGCCACGACGCGGGGTGTCCGGTCGGTGTCGACGTTATGCCGCGATGAGAGATACCCGGGCGCTTACCGGCCAATTTTGTGGCGCCGCGCCGTGCTTCCGGGTGGAGGGAATCAGCGACTGCCCGGGCACGGTAGTGCGCCGGGCGCAGGGCAGAGGCATCAGTGCCTCCGCGGCATATCGCGCTGATCACGGGACAAGGCTATCGCCCTCGACCCCCGAACCGTCACGAGCCTCATGTGTACAAAGCTCGGGCCAGAAGTTGGACAGTCTGGACAGGACGCGAGGTCCGGAACGAGCCCTCTTGGCAAACCGGCGGCGCGCGGGCACGTTGACCGGTACGGAATCCGCATGTGCGATCGACCTCCAGTTACGTTGAGCCTCGAGTTCCTTTGAGCCTCGACTTCCTTCGAGCCTCCAGCCCCCGGTGAGGGAGTGCAGCCATGGCAGCCAAGATCCTGATCGTGACCGGCGACGCCGCCGAGTCCCTTGAGGTCCTCTACCCGTACCAGCGCCTGCGCGAGGAGGGGTACGACGTCCACATCGCGGCCCCCGCCCGCAAGAAGCTCCGCTTCGTGATCCACGACTTCGAGCCCGGCTTCGACACGTACACGGAGAAGCCCGGCTACACCTGGCCCGCCGACCTGGCCTTCACGGAAGTCGATCCCGGCCAGTACGCCGCACTGGTGATCCCGGGCGGCCGGGCCCCCGAGTACCTCCGCAACGACCCGGAGCTGAGGAAGATCCTCAAGGCCTTCTTCGACACCGACAAGCCGGTCGCCCAGATCTGCCACGGCCCGCTGCTCACGGCCGCGATCGGGGGTCTGACCGGGCGCCGGGTCACCGCGTATCCGGCCCTTGAGCTGGACATGCAGGCGGCCGGCGCCACCTTCCAGGACGCGGAGGCGGTGGTGGACGGCACGCTGGTCTCATCCAGGGCCTGGCCGGACCACTCCGGCTGGATGAGGGAGTTCCTCACGGTGCTGCGGGCGAAGGCGCCGGTGACGTGACGCCCCGCTGACGGGGGTCTGGGGGCTGAGCCCCCCACGCGGCGGAGCCGCACCATGTCACAGCGGGAAGGGGCGGGGTGGGGAAGAAGCCCGCCGCAGGCACCCACCCCCCTCAGCCCACCAGCTCCTCCGCGACAGCCACCGCCTCCGCGAGCGAGTCGACCACCGGCACCCTCGCCACGGCGAGGCTGGCCCGGCTGTGCGAACCCCCGGTGAACAGCACCGCCGCCGCCCCTACCGCAGCCGCGGCCACCGCGTCGTCCACCGCGTCCCCGATGATCACGACCCGCTCCCCGGATATGTCCGCGTCCGCGGCCCGCAGCGCGGTCAGATGGCGCACCATGTGCTCCGCCTTGCTGCCGTGCGAGGGCCCGGTGCGTCCGTCGACCCGTATGAAGTGCTCGGTGATGCCGTGCCGCCGCACGATCGGCACCAGGTGCTCGTGGGGTGCCATGGACAGCAGCGACTGGCTCAGCCCGGCCGCCCGCCGCGCGGCGAGGAGCTCGGCCGCACCCTCGGTGAGCCCGCAGGCATCGGCCCGCGCCCAGTACTGCCGGTGGAAGGCGGCGTCCATGACCAGCCACTCGGCATCGGTGGGCAGCCGCCCGATCAGCCGCTGGTAGAACCGGGGTATCGGCACGCAGTACAGCTCGCGGTACCGCTCCAGCGTGATCGGCTCCAGGCCGAGCTCCGCGAAGGCGGCGTTGGTCGCCTCGATGACCGCCGCGTTGTCATCGAGCAGCGTGCCGTTCCAGTCCCAGACCAGGTGCGCCGGGCGCTTCCCCGTGTACTGCCTGCCGTTCCCCATGCCAAAACGGTACCCACCACCACTGACAACCGACCGCAGGCCGATATACCCGCAGGTCAGGCGATCAGGTTGGGGATTTCCTGCACCCCGAACCACAGCAGTTCGTGGTCTTCCGCGCCGTCCACGGTGAACTGGGCGTCGTCGTCGCCGTGGTCGGCCGCGCCGAGCGCCTCTGCGGCGGCCGTCACATCGGCCACCGCGTCTTCGGCGTCCACGTGCACGGCGGCGGCCTTGGCCAGCGCCACCGGGGATGCGATCCGCACTTCGCCCAGCGAGCTCGCGTCCAGACCCAGGTCCGGGTCGGCGCTCACGGTCCCGTCCGGGACGTCCGCGGCGATCACGACACGGCGCCTGGCCGTGCCGGGCTCGCCGGCGAGCAGCCGCAGCGAGGCTGCCGCGGCCCGGCTGAGCGCCGCGTACTCCAGCTCCTCGATGTCGTCGGAGACGTACCACTCGCGCAGTCCGGGGGTGACGGCGTACGCGGTGAGCGGCGCGGGGCCGAGCTCTCCCGCTCCGTGTGCCGTCGCAAGACCGGAGATGGTCAGGGGTACGTACACGCGCATGGCAGACCGCTCTCTTGTCGTCGTCTCATCCGGTCGGGAGACGGGTTCAGGATACGCGCGGGAGTCCCCCTTCGAGCTGCCGGTGCGCGCTGGTCGCCCGCCCTCGCCGGACCCGGCCGGATCGGCCCCCACCTGGGAAGACGGAGCGCCCACTCATCCGGATAGGTGAATCCGTACGCCCCTGCTCCGCACCGGGCACGGTCCTTGCGGCCGCTCCCGCTGTCCCCATACAAGATCCCCAACGGAAGTTACTCATCGGTATCAAAGGGGGCGGCAGCCATGAGCAGGACCACGACCGGGCCGGCGGGACGCGGCGACCAGCGCAGGCCCGGCAGCACCGGAATCCGGCGGCCGCAGCGCCTGACCCCGCACGACCTGTTCGCGCAGAAACTGCTCGCGGTACTCAGCGGCGAACGCCCGGTGCACTGGATGCTGGGCCTGACCGTGGGAGACGCGTACGAGCAACTGGTACGCCTCGCCCCGCGCACCCCATTCCGCACCCGCGGCACCCGTCCCGTCGTACGGTCCTGCCGGGCGGCACCGCTGGACCGCGGGATCGTGGAAGCGGCCGCCTGCATCGCGGCGGGCGAGCAGGTGCGCGCCATGGCCTTCCGCCTGGAGCAGGGCGCCGATCTGCGCTGGCGCTGTGCGGCCGTCGAGCTCGGCGGCGAGCGCGTCCCGGCATAGCCGAGGGGCCCGGCACCTTCCCGTGCCGGGCCCCACGACGACGTACAGCCGCTGTTACTTCCTGCGGCGGCTTACTTCTTGCGGCGGCGCCCGCCCGTGCTCTTCTGGGCCTTGCGGCGCTCGGCACGCGTCATGCCGTCCGCCTCCGAGCGGGCCGGCTCGTCACCGTTGTCGAAGTCGCCCTCGACCACGCCGCCCTCGCCGTCCACCGTCGGCGCCGAGAAGTGCAGCCGGTCCGGGCGCTGCGGGGCGTCCAGACCCTTCGCCCGGATCTCGGGACGTGCGGCCGGAATGGCGTCTTCCTTGCTGAGCGAGGTCACCTCGGCGGGCGCGGAGTCCTCGACCGGGACCTCCTCGACCTGCTGCTCGACCTGGACCTCCAGGTTGAACAGGTAGCCGACCGACTCCTCCTTGATGCCGTCCATCATGGCGTTGAACATGTCGAAGCCCTCCCGCTGGTACTCGACCAGCGGGTCCTTCTGCGCCATGGCCCGCAGGCCGATGCCCTCCTGGAGGTAGTCCATCTCGTAGAGGTGCTCGCGCCACTTGCGGTCCAGGACCGAGAGCACCACACGGCGCTCCAGCTCGCGCATGATGTCCGAGCCGAGCTGCTCCTCGCGGGAGGCGTACTGCTCGTAGATGTCGTCCTTGACGGACTCGGCGATGAACTCGGCGGTGATGCCCGCCCGGTCACCCGCCGCGTCCTCCAGCTCCTCCACGGTGACCTTCAACGGGTAGAGCTGCTTGAACGCGCCCCACAGCCGGTCCAGGTCCCACTCCTCGGCGAAGCCCTCGACGGTCTCGGCCTGGATGTAGGCGTCGATGGTGTCGTCCATGAAGTGCTTCACCTGCTCGTGCAGGTCCTCGCCCTCCAGGACGCGGCGGCGCTCGCCGTAGATGACCTCGCGCTGGCGGTTGAGCACCTCGTCGTACTTCAGGACGTTCTTGCGGGTCTCGAAGTTCTGCTGCTCGACCTGCGACTGGGCCGAGGCGATCGCGCGCGTCACCATCTTGTTCTCGATCGGCACATCGTCCGGAACGTTGGCCATCGACATGACGCGCTCGACCATCTGGGCCTTGAACAGGCGCATCAGGTCGTCGCCGAGCGACAGGTAGAACCGGGACTCGCCCGGGTCGCCCTGACGGCCCGAGCGGCCGCGCAGCTGGTTGTCGATACGCCGCGACTCGTGCCGCTCGGTGCCGAGGACGTAGAGGCCGCCGAGGTCCTTGACCTCTTCGAACTCGGCCTTGACGGCCTCTTCGGCCTTCTCCAGGGCGGCGGGCAGCGCCGCGGCCCACTCCTCGACGTGCTCCACCGGGTCGAGGCCCGCCTGGCGGAGCTCCGCCTCGGCGAGGTCGTCCGGGTTGCCGCCGAGCTTGATGTCGGTGCCTCGTCCGGCCATGTTGGTGGCGACGGTGACGGCGCCCTTGCGGCCGGCCTGGGCGACGATGATCGCCTCACGGTCGTGCTGCTTGGCGTTGAGCACCTCGTGCTGGATGCCGCGCTTGGAGAGCTGCTGCGAGAGGTACTCGGACTTCTCGACCGAGGTGGTGCCGACCAGGATCGGCTGGCCCTTCTCGTGCTTCTCGGCGATGTCGTCCACGACCGCGTCGAACTTGGCGACCTCGGTGCGGTAGATCAGGTCCGACTGGTCCTTGCGGACCATGGGCTTGTTCGTCGGGATCGGCACGACGCCCAGCTTGTAGATCTGGTGGAACTCGGCGGCCTCGGTCATCGCCGTACCGGTCATGCCGGAGAGCTTGCCGTAGAGGCGGAAGAAGTTCTGCAGGGTGATCGTGGCGAGCGTCTGGTTCTCGTCCTTGATGTCCACCCCTTCCTTCGCCTCGATCGCCTGGTGCATGCCCTCGTTGTAGCGGCGGCCGGCGAGGATACGGCCAGTGTGCTCGTCGACGATCATGACTTCGCCGTCGATGACGACATAGTCCTTGTCGTTCTTGAACAGTTCCTTCGCCTTGATGGCGTTGTTCAGGTAACCGACGAGCGGGGTGTTCACCGACTCGTAGAGGTTGTCGATGCCCAGCCAGTCCTCGACCTTGGCGACGCCGGGCTCGTGGATGGCGACGGTGCGCTTCTTCTCGTCGACCTCGTAGTCGCCGGTCTCCTCGATGCCCTTCAGCGGGTTGCCCGCCTCACCCTTGGTGAGGCGCGTCACCAGCTTGGCGAAGTCGCCGTACCACTTGGTGGCCTGGTCGGCCGGGCCGGAGATGATCAGCGGCGTACGGGCCTCGTCCACCAGGATCGAGTCGACCTCGTCCACGATGGCGAAGTTGTGGCCGCGCTGGACGAGCTCGTCCTGGGACCACGCCATGTTGTCGCGGAGGTAATCGAAGCCGAACTCGTTGTTCGTGCCGTACGTGATGTCGCAGTTGTACTGTGCGCGACGCTCGGCGGGCGACATGTTGGCCAGGATGCAGCCGACCTCCAGACCGAGGAACTTGTGCACCCGGCCCATCATTTCGGAGTCGCGCTCGGCCAGGTAGTCGTTGACCGTGATCAGGTGCACGCCCTTGCCGGACAGCGCGTTCAGGTACGCCGGCAGCGTGCCGACGAGGGTCTTGCCCTCACCGGTCTTCATCTCGGCGACGTAGCCGAGGTGCAGGGCGGCGCCGCCCATCATCTGGACGTCGTAATGACGCTGGCCGAGGACGCGCTTGGCCGCCTCGCGCACGGTCGCGAAGGCTTCGGGAAGCAGGTCGTCCAGGCTCTCGCCGTCCGCGTACCGCTCCTTGTACTCGTCGGTGAGGGCACGCAGCTCGGCGTCGGAGAGGTTGACGAAGTCCTCTTCGATGGAGTTGACCTGGTCCGCGATGCGGTGCAGCTTGCGCAGGATCTTGCCTTCGCCTGCACGCATGAGCTTTGAGAGGACGGACACGGGGGTTGGTCTCCTTGCCGATCGGGCCTGGCGCGGTCGAGTGGCTATGGGTGTGGGTACAGCAACGGTCATCGTATGCGAGGACCCGGCCGCGCCGGGAGGTCTGCCGTTACGACAACGGACAGGACCCGCCGAAGGTGCCGGTCGGGTGGCGAAATGTGTTGGCTCCCCGGGCCGCCCGCACGGAGAATCGACCGATGGAGCCTGTCACCCTCACCACCGCACGCCTGCTGCTGCGCCCCGTCGGCCCCGAGAACGCGGAGGCCGCCTACGCGGCCTGTCAGGACCCCGACATCCAGCGGTGGACCACCGTCCCCTCCCCGTACCTGCGCGAGCACGCGGAGAGCTTCACCACGAACTTCGGCCCGGACGGCTGGCGCAACGACACCGACTACACCTTCGCAGTACTTACTGCGGACGGCACGACCCTGGTCGCCATGATCGGCGTGACGCGGCGCGGACCGGGCCTCGCGGAGCTCGGCTTCTGGGCGGTGAAGGAGCACCGCGGCCGCGGCTATATGACGGAGGCGGCCTCCGCCGTCGCCCGCTGGGCCTTCGAGCGGGCCGCCGTCGACCGCCTGGAATGGCGCGCGGAAGTCGGCAACGAGGCCTCCCGCGCGGTCGCCCTCAGGGCCGGCTTCGTCATGGAGGGCACGCTGCGCTCGGCGGCCGTGCACCGGGGCACCCGCACGGACAGCTGGATCGGCGCCCTGCTCCCGTCCGACCTGGGCCTGCCGGGCGTGCTTCCGCACCTGCCCGCACAGAGTTGATCTCCGCCCCGGTGCGTTGTCAGTGGCGACCACTATCGTGCGGAGGATGACGAGCCTGCCGCCTCCCGCCGCCGAACTGTCCGCCGACGAGGCCCGCCGGATAGCCCTACGGGCCCAGGGCTTCCTCGGCGCGCCCGACCGCCGGGGCGGCGTGCGCGGAGTCCTGCGCCACCTGGGCACGGTCCAGCTCGACACCATCTCCGTGCTCGCCCGCTCGCACGAGCTGATCCCGTACGCCCGCCTCGGCGCCGTCGGCCGCAAGGCGGTCGAGAACGCCTACTGGAGCGACAGCCACTCCTTCGAGTATTGGTCGCACGCGGCCTGCCTGCTGCCCGTCGAGGAGTGGCCGCACTTCGCCTTCCGCCGCCGCGCCTACCGCTCCCGGCCGCACTGGAACCACCACCTACCCGACGGCGCCTACGAGCAGGTGATCAAGCAGCTGCGCGCCGAAGGCCCCCTCACCGCGACGGACTTGGGCGGCGCCAAGAACAAGGGCGAGTGGTGGGACTGGTCGGAGTCGAAGGTGGCCGTCGAGCGGGCGCTGATGTACGGAGAGGTGGTGTGCACCGAGCGGCGCGGCTGGAAGCGCGTGTACGACCTGGCCGAGCGGGCCGTTCCGGACGCGCTGCTGCACGACGACCTGGACGATACGGAGTGCCTGCGCCGCCTGGTGCGGCTGGCCGGGCAGTCGCTGGGGGTCGGCACCCGCGCGGACATCGCCGACTACCACCGCCTCAAGGGCGAGCAGTTCGACGCGGTGGTCGCCGATTCGGGTCTGGTGCCGGTCACCGTGCAGGGCTGGTCCAAGCCCGCCTGGGCGGATCCGCAGGCGCTGGCCACCGAGCCGCGCGGCCGCCACCGCACCACGCTGCTCTCACCCTTCGACTCGCTGATCTGGGAGCGCGCCCGCACCGAGCGCATCTTCGGCTTCACCCACCGACTGGAGGCGTACGTCCCCAAGCCCAAGCGCATCCATGGCTACTTCGCGATGCCGCTGCTCTCGGGCGGCCGGCTGATCGGCCGGGTCGACCCCGCGCGCGAGGGGCGCACCCTGGTCGCCAAGCAGGTCTCCCTGGCATCGGACAAGGCCGTCCGGCCCATGGCCCAGGCCCTGTTGGAAGCCGCCGAGTGGGTGGGCTGCGACTCCGTACGGATCGAACGGGCCGGGACCCCACAGCAGGCGGCGGCGCTGACCTCGGCGCTGGCTATCTGATCTCGAGGATCTTCTCGCGCATCGCGTAGACCACCGCCTCCATCCTGGAGTGCAGCTGCAGCTTCTCCAGGATGTTGCGCACATGGTTCTTGACGGTGTTCTCGGAGATGAACAACTCCTTCGCGATGTCGCGGTTGTTCATCCCCGTGGCGACCAGTTTGAGAACCTCCAGCTCGCGGTCGGTGAGCCGGGGCGCGGGCACCAGGCGCCGCTCGTCGGTGCGCTGGATCATCGACTTGAACTCGGTGAGCAGCTTGGAGGCCATCGAGGGGCTGATCTGCGACTGCCCGTCGGCCACCGCCCGGATGGCGGTGGCCACCTCGTCGGTGGAGATCTCCTTGAGGAGATAGCCCGTCGCCCCCGCCTTGATCGCGTCGTAGAGGTCGGCCTCCTCGTCGCTGATCGTCAGCATGATGATCTTTGCGCTGGGGGCCACCTCCTTGATGGAGGTGCAGGCCTCGATGCCGCCGCGCCGGGGCATCCGCACGTCCATCAGCACGATGTCCGGCAGCAGGTCAGCCGCCTTGTCCACGGCCTCCGCCCCGTCCCCGGCCTCGCCGACGACCTGGATGTCCTCCTCGGCCGCCAGCACGATCTCCAGCCCCCGGCGGAAGAGGGCGTGGTCGTCCACCACCAGGACCCGGATCGGCTCCTTGCGGGACGCCCCCGCGTCCGTCCCGGTCTCTCTGTCCCCACCGTTCGGGCTTTCGGTATATGAACCGTCGTGCACCGGCCCGAAGCTGTCCGCCATCGTTCCTCCCCCTGAAGGCCGTGGCCCGAGTTGGTGTCGCGGCACCAACCACGCTCCAGGGAGCAGCGGTTGGCGTGCGACGCCATGATTTCATGCCCGGCCTGCAGAACGGTGATCCAGTGGTCGCACGGTGATGCCCCTGGGGGCGCACAAGCGCTCCAGGGGCACTTTCACCCGGTGGTACGGCGCGTGGTCCGCATGCGTTCAGCGCGCCGGCCGACGGTTGCCCGTGGTCCCTTCCCGGCCGGGGTCAGCCGCCCAGGGCACCGCCCGCACCGCTCGCGTCCTCACCGGCGAGCGGGTCGGTCTCCAGGTGGATGACGCCGTAGTCGTAGGCGTGCCGCCGGTAGACGACACTGGGGTGCTTCGTCTCCGAGTCGACGAACAGGTAGAAGTCGTGCCCGACCAGCTCCATCTCGTAGAGCGCCTGGTCGAGCGTCATCGGGGCTGCGACATGCGTCTTCTCGCGAACCACCAGTGGTCCTTCGCCCTGTACCTCGAGCGAGCCGATCCTGGTGGTGGGAATGCGCTCTTCCTTCGGACCGTCCACAGGCTCGCCGCTTCCGTTCAACTGCGCCACACCCGGTACGACATCGGCGACCTCGGCGGCCGAGAGCCGGCCGTTGCCCCGGCGCGTGAAGCGCTTGTCGTGCTGCTTGCGCAGCCGCGCCTCCAGCTTGCCGGTCGCCAGGTCGAGCGCCGCGTACGGGTCTGCTGCCGCCGCTTCCGCGCGGATCACGGGGCCGCGCGAGTGGAGGGTGATCTCCACCCGGTCCGAGCGGTCCGCCTGCCGCGGGTTGTGTTCCTTGGACACCTCGACGTCGAGGCTGATTACCTTGCCGTCGAGCTTCTGGATCTTCTCCAGCTTCAGCTTCTCGGCCACGTGCTTGCGGAACCGCTCGGGCACCTCGGTCTTGCGGCCCTTGACGACGATGTCCACGCAGAACTCCGTTCCCGGATCGCTCCGCCTCAGTGCGGAGCTGCTCCCTTTTGCACCAGACCCCGGTGAGTGCCGGGGCCTCGGACTCGGTGACGTATCACCTCCTCCTCCCCCGTCGAGAAGATCCCCACCCCAACAAGTCGGGGGTAAGTGAAAACGCGCCGAAGCTCAGCCGTGCATTAAGTGAACGGTCTTTCGCCATTCCTCACAACCGAACATAGCTCGCCCGGCCCGGTCTCGGCACCCGCTACTCGCACGTACCTCCACTCAGGTGTTTCTGCCCTCTCGCTACCTGCAACGATGCAAGTTCACCGTCAGTTCCGGTTTATTGGGAAGGATTCCGGAGTGGCCGCGACAACCGCGGCCACCGTGCGCAGAACACCGGCATCCCGCGGGACCGCGCCTACCCCCGGCCGGTACGGCGATGCCCCCGTGTGGGGAAATCCCGGAATTCCCTGCCCAGGGCATCCATCTCCGTGCCCGTGCGCCTCCGCGGCGCGGATCGCCCGTGCCGCTTCCACCAGCGACGCACCCGTCGTCATCAGATCGTCCACCAGCACCACCCGGCCGCCCGTCAGCAGCCGCGCGCCACCGCCTGCGACCACCAGCGCCCCGGACAGATTCGCGAGCCGCTGCGGGGCGCTCAGCCCCGCCTGGTCCACCACCGCACGCCGCTGCCGCAGGACCGCGGCCACCCGGGCATCCCTACCCGTCCGACGCAGTTCCCCGGCCGCTGCCAGCGCCATCCGGCGGGCCGCGTCGTGTCCGCGGGCCCGCACCGCGCGCCGCGACGAAGGCACCGGGACCAGCAGCAACGGTCCCTGCCGGCAGGGACCGGCGGCGGCCCGCACCGCGCCCGCCAGCGCCCGCCCGAGCACCCCGGCCAGGCCGAGGGCGCCCCGCTCCTTGTGGTCGAGCAGCATCGCCCGCACGGCGTCCTCGTACGGCGCCGCCGCGTACACCGTGGGCAGCCCGGCAGGCTCCGGCGCCGGCCGCACCCGGCACGCGGGCGCACCGAGCAGCGCCGCCCGGCACCGCTCGCACAGCGCCGTGCGCGGCCTGCCGCAGCCGCCGCACGCGGTCGGCAGCACAAGGCCGGAGAACTCCCGCCACCACCCCCGCATGGCATCCACTGTGCCCGTACGCGCGGGCCCCGGCCACCCCTGTGGAAAACCGGCCCGGCTACCCCGGATAGGCGGGCGCCGAGCCCTTCTTGACGGCCGTCTTCCAGTTCGCGCCCGGCGGCAGCCGGACGATGCCATCCTCCTGCGAATGCGCCACCAGCGGCATCCGCTCGTCGTCCGTGGCAGCGACGTCCGTCACCTTGTTGACGCTCGGCAGCGTGCCGGACGCCGAGGTCGAGCCGTCCGTCTGCACATAGCGCAGCTGCTGGGAGACACCGCCGAACTCCTTGCCGACCACCACCAGGCGGCTGCGCCCGGCCCAGGACACGGCGGTCACGTCCTCCATCTGCGGGGCCCCGGCGCGCATTTCGACCACCGAGACCACGCTCTTGTCGCCGTCGCCGGTCCGCTCGACCCGGCCGATCCGCAGCGTCGTACGGCCGCCCTCGGACACCAGCAGCGCGACCCGTACGCCGTCCGCCGACATCCGCACCTGCTCGATGCGCGCACCGTTGAGACCGGCGACATCGACCGTCTCGGGCTCCCCCGTGCCCTGTGCGAGGCGCAGCAGCCTCGGCTTGGCCGGATTGCGGTCGGCCGCCCACAGGTCGCCGCGCCCGTCCCAGCTCGGCGCCGAGAGGCCGCCGTTCTTCGCGTCCCTGTCGTCGCTGGTCACCGGCGTCCTCACGAGCTCGGCGCCGGCCGCGAGCGGGGCCACGAACAGGGACTTGCCGTCCGCCGACACCCCGGCCGCCCGCTTCTCGTCCCGCGAGACCGCGACCGTACGCACCTGCTGCTCGCCCTTGCCGAACGGGCCCTGCACCGGTTCCGTCACCACCGCCGCGTCCGAGCTGTCCGCACTGCCCGACCCGTCGCTGCTGCCGCCGGAGCTGTCCGAGCTCGCGGCGTCGGCCCGCATGCGCTCCATATGACCGCTCGCGTCCACGAAGTACTGGCCGGGACTGGTCGACATGCGGTCCGGCGCGTACGTCTCGGCCTGGTCGCCGCTGAGCACACACAACTGGGAGCCGTTGGCCCGGTCGAGCTCCACCTGGCCGATCCGAGTGGTCGTCAGATCCCGCAGGGTGAACAGGAGTTGGGCCGCCATCCGCTTGCACTGCGCCTCACCGGCGTTCGAGGCCCGCTCGTTCAGCGGCACCTTCAGCGCGTTGCGGTCGTCCAGGGCGAGCGACTTGGTGTCGCTCTTCAGTTGCGTGCCGGACGGAAACTTCGAAGTGACCACCGGTTTCAGCCAGTTGGTCGGACCGTTCAGGACCGACCGCACCGTCTGCGTGATCAGGTTCATCTGCGTCTCGGGGTCGTTGCGCTGGCGTACGTACACCGGGTCGGCGACCAGCCGGTCCTGCCCCGCGGCGAAGTAGTAGGTGTTGACGGAGCGGTAGACGCGCTGGAAGTCGGACTGGCCGAGCAGCAGCCCCTCCGGCAGCGCGTCGATGCGCCACTCCTTGCCCGTCCCGTCCTGGCCGCTCTGCCGCACCAGGTGGATCGTCTGGCTGTAGGTGTCCTGCTGCTTGGCCGGCTGGTAGGCGTGCTGCTGGTCGACGACGGCGACGGGCTTGCCGGACACCGTGAAGGTGAAGCCGTTCGAGTCCGCGCCCCGGTCGCCGGACCGGTTGGGCTGCGGGTCCGGGCCGTCGGCGAGGACCGTGACCTGGCTCGGCTGCCAGTCCCGCGCCGCCTTCGCGGTCAGATACTGGCGGGCCATCGCGAACTGCGGATCGTCGCTGGTCATCGCCTCCAGGAAGCCCGAGACGATCTCATTGGGACCGGCCCCGGGCCGCGGCGGCACGGCGTACACCTGCACCTGCGAATCGGCCCGCTGGGACGCCGAGACGCCGTGCACATCGCCGCTGCTCGGCATGGACGCACAGCCCGAGACGAGCACCGCCCCGCTGCCCAGCACGACCGCCACCCGCAGCGGCTTGCCCGGGCCCCTCCCCCGCTCAGCGCCCACGGGCCGATCCTTCCTGGTCAGTCGCTTCACTGAGCTGCTCCGGACGCTCCTCGGCGGGCCGTGCGGACGGCTCCCCGTCGCCGAGCCGGGCCACCACCCGGCCCCCGCCGCCTCCGGGCAGCCCGGCCGGGCTCGCCGCGGGGCCCGAAGTCCGCGGACGCGCCGGGGCGGTGGGCGGCACGGGCAGCGCCGAACGGTCCAGCCGCGGTATCGGCACAGTCGAGAGCCGGTTGCCCTGCGCCTGCCCGGACGCGGCCTCCGCCCTGGCGCGCTCGCGGGCCGCCCGCGAGTCCTCCGGCTCCAGCGGTATCGGCGATCCGCGCAACGGTTCGTCGGCGGTACGCGGCAGGGTCAGCCGGAACTGCGAACCGCCGCCCGGCTCGCCCCAGGCCTGCAGCCAGCCCGCGTGCAGCCGCGCGTCCTCGACGGCGATGGAGAGGCCGAGCCCCGTACCACCGGTGGTACGGGCGCGCGCCGGATCGGCCCGCCAGAACCGGTTGAACACCCGGGTCGCCTCGCCGGGCTTGAGCCCCACGCCGTAGTCGCGCACCGCGACCGCCACGGCCCCGCCGGCCGCCGCGAGCCGCACCACCACGTCTCGGCCCTCGCCGTGCTCGACGGCGTTGACGACCAGGTTGCGCAGCACCCGCTCCACGCGGCGGGCGTCGGCCTCGGCGACCACCGGCTGTTCGTCGCCGACGACCCGTATCCGGGTTCCCTTGCGCTCGGCCAGCGGCTCGGCGCCCTCGATCACCCGGCGCACGACCTCCCGCAGGTCTATCGGCTCGGCCTCGAGGGCCGCCGCACCCGCGTCGAAGCGGCTGATTTCCAGAAGGTCGGCGAGCAGCGACTCGAAACGGTCCAGCTGTCCGGCCAGGAGCTCGGCCGAGCGCGCCGTCACCGGGTCGAAGTCGACCCGCGCCTCATGGATGACATCGGCTGCCATCCGTACGGTCGTCAACGGTGTGCGCAGCTCGTGCGAGACGTCGGAGACGAACCGCCGCTGCATCCGCGACAGCTCCTCCAGCTGGTTGATCTTGCCCTGGAGGTTCTGCGCCATCTTGTTGAAGGCCTCACCGAGCCGGGCGATGTCGTCCTCGCCGGTGACCTTCATGCGCTCTCTGAGCACGCCCGTGGAGAGCCGCTCGGCGACCCCGGCCGCCATCCGGACCGGCGTCACCACCTGCCGCACCACGAGCCAGGCGATCGCCCCGAGCAGCACCACGACGAAGAGCCCGGCGGTCGCCAGCGTCGTCTTGACGAGGGTGAGCGACTTCTCCTCCTGCACCAGCGGGAAGAGGTAGTAGAGCTGGTAGGACTGCCCGTCGACGTCTTTGAGGCGGGTGCCCACCACCAGACCGGGCTCGGCGTCCTGGCCGTCGGTGAACTTGATTGAGGTGTACGTCTTGAACGCGCCGGTCCCCTCGTCGACGCTGTCGCGCAGGTTCTGCGGAACACTCGCGAGGGGGTCCACATAGCCGGAGGCACGCGGCCCCCGGTTGCTGGACGCGGAGTCCGAGTCCGCCGAGGCCGACCCCAGGGCGACGACGTAGAAGGCGCCCTGGCCGCTGCTCGCGAGCTGGGTCACCAGGTCGTTGCGCCAGCTCACCGAGGAGCCGGAGCCGCGACCACCCGCGGTGGCGTCGTCGCCGGACGAGACGGGCGTGCCGGCCTTGTCCTTCGCCACCGAGAAACCGCCCGCGGACTGGCTCACGGCGGCCTTCTCCTTGGTTTCGAGCAGGCCGTTGCGCACCGCCCCGATGACCACGAAGCCGAGCAGCACGACCACACCCAGCGACATCAGCAGGGTGGCCGCGACCACCCGCAGCTGGATGTTGCGCCGCCACAGTCGCGCGGCGGGCAGCAGCGGCCGCCGCACCCAGCGCACGACGAGGCGCAGCACCGGACCGCCGGGCGCTCCGTCCTGGAGCAACCGGCCGCCCCAGGACGTCTTGCGCCCAGCTTCTTGGGTCATCTCAGCTCGGTCCTGCCTTGTAACCGACCCCGCGGACGGTCACCACGATCTCCGGCCGCTCGGGGTCCTTCTCGACCTTCGAACGAAGCCGCTGGACATGTACGTTCACCAGCCGGGTGTCCGCCGCGTGCCGGTAGCCCCAGACCTGTTCGAGGAGTACCTCACGAGTGAACACCTGCCACGGCTTGCGGGCCAGCGCGACCAGCAGGTCGAACTCGAGCGGGGTCAGGGCGATCGACTGCCCGTCCCGCTTCACCGAGTGCCCGGCGACGTCGATCACCAGATCGCCTATCGCGAGCTGCTCGGGCGCCGGCTCCTCCGACCTCCGCAGCCGGGCCCGGATCCGGGCGACCAGCTCCTTCGGCTTGAACGGCTTCACGATGTAGTCATCGGCTCCGGACTCCAGACCGACGACCACGTCAACGGTGTCGCTCTTGGCGGTGAGCATGACGATCGGCACACCCGACTCGGCCCTGATCAGCCTGCAGACCTCGATGCCGTCCCGTCCGGGCAGCATGAGATCGAGCAGCACCAGGTCGGGCTTGGCGTCACGGAATGCCGCCAGTGCCTTGTCGCCATCCGCTACGAACGACGGCTCAAAACCTTCTCCACGCAACACAATGCCGAGCATCTCGGCCAGTGCGGTGTCGTCGTCGACGACAAGGACGCGTCCCTTCATAAACGTCATCATCCCATTAGCTAATCGTTACCTGGCGTGACCTGGCACACAGCTCCCTCAGCCCGCTGCCTGTCACTGGGGACAGCACACCTTCCTCCGTGACGATCGCCGTGACCAGTTCGGGCGGCGTCACATCGAAGGCGGGGTTGTACGCCTGGGTCCCCAGCGGCGCCACCGCAAGGCCGGAACCGGCCCCCCAGCCGCCCCCGGGAAGCTGCGGGGCAGTGAACTCCGTCACCTCGTGACCGGGCCGCTGCTCGACCTCGATCGACGCACCGTCGGGCGTGTCCAGATCCACCGTGGTGACCGGCGCGACCACGATGAACGGCACGTGGTGGTACTTGGCGAGCACCGCGAGCGGATAACTGCCCACCTTGTTCGCCACCGAGCCGTCGGCCGCGATCCGGTCGGCGCCGATGAGCACAGCATCCACCTCACCGGCCGCGAACAGCGACCCGGCCGCGTTGTCGCTCAGCAGGCTGTACGGCATCCCGCTGCCCGCCGCTTCGTACGCCGTCAGCCTGGCCCCCTGCAACAGCGGCCGCGTCTCATCCACCCACAGCCGCCGCAGGCTGCCCGCCCGGTGCGCGGCCAGCGCGACCGCGAAAGCGGTGCCCTCGCCGCCGGACACCAGTCGGCCGGTGTTGCAGTGCGTGAGGATGCGGTGGCTGCCACCCGGCAGCAGCTCGTCAAGGAGCGCGAGCCCATGCCGGGCCATCCGCGCGCTGCCCTCGGCGTCGGCCCGGTGCAGCTCCTGGGCGGCGGCCAGCGCCACCGCCCCGGCCTCCACCGTCCCCGCACCCTTCTCGACCGCTGCACGGTACGCCCCGGCCGCCAGCCGCACCCCGTAGCCGAGGTTGGCCGCGGTGGGCCGCGCCCCCGCGAGCAGCGCCGCCGCCTCGTCCACGTCGTAGCCGCGTGCCGCGGCGAGCGCCACCCCGTACGCCCCGGCGATGCCGAGCAGCGGGGCGCCCCGTACGGCCAGCGTCTGGATGGCCTGTACCAGCCCCGGCACATCCGTGCAGACGAGCTCCACCTCCTCGGCGGGCAGCCGGGTCTGGTCGAGGAGGACCAGCACGGGGCCCTCCGGCGGCTCGTCCCAGCGCAGCGAGGGCAGCTCCGTGGGACCGGACTCCATCGTGGTTCGCACGTCCTGATCAGCCATCCGCCCAGTCTGCCCGGTGAGCCGCCGACAATTGAAGGTGCCAACGAGATACCGCGGCCGGTCCGCGGTCCCGGTCCACGTGGCACGATGGCAGCCAACCCGAAGGAACCGGCGCGCGCAGCCGGTCCCGCGACCAATCCACGAGGTGGACCACCGTGAACGACTCTCCGGGCTGGGCCTCGCCCGGATCGGCCCCCTCCGACGACGGCAACCCCGGCGCGCCCACCCAGCCCGAGCCCTCGGACCGGGCCCGCGCCTCCTCGAAGTGGTCGCAGGACCAGCCCCCGGCCGCCCAGTGGTCCTCGCCCGGCGCCGGTCGGACGCCGCCCCAGCCGGGCCCCGGCTGGGGCGGCCCGCAGCAGGGCCGCGGCGGCTGGGGCCAGGTGCCGGGGCAGCCCCCGGGCGGCAACTGGAACCAGAACTACGGCCGTCCGCCCGCCGCCAAGCCGGGTGTCATCCCGCTGCGGCCACTGGGTGTCGGCGAGATCCTGGACGGCGCCGTCTCCACAGCGCGCGCCCATTGGCGCACGGTGCTCGGTCTGACGCTGACCGTCGCGGTGATCTCGCAGCTTGCCCAGATCCTCGCCGTGCGCTTCATCCTGCCGACCCCCGCCACGGTCGACCCGAACGCCACCGGCACCGAAGCCATGAACCAGGCCTTCGACGCGCTGCGTTCCAGTCTGGTCGACCTGACGCCGCCCCTGATCATCGGTCAGCTCGCGACCCTCTTCACCACGGCCGTGCTCACCATCGTGGTCAGCCGTTCCGTCCTCGGCCGCCCGGTGAGCCTGGGCGACGCCTGGACCGAGGCCCGCCCGCGCCTGCTGAGCCTTCTCGGTCTGCTCAGCCTCCTGTTCGTCATGCTTGCCGCGATCATGGCCGTCGGCATCCTTCCCGGGGTGCTCCTCGGCGGAGCCAGCGGTGCGGCACTCGCCGTACTCGGCGGTCTCGCCGCGTCCGTGGTCGCCCTCTGGCTGTACATCCGGTTCAGCCTCGCGTCGCCGGCCCTCATGCTGGAACGGCAGAGCATCGTGCAGTCTCTGCGCCGCTCCACCAAGCTGGTCAGCGGCTCGTGGTGGCGCATCTTCGGCATCATGCTGCTGACGTCGATCCTGGTGACCATCTTCTCGATGATCATCGTGTTCCCGTTCTCCGCGATCGCGATGGCGGTGGACAGCAACTCCTTCAGCGGCATCCTCAACGGAGCCACCCCGGAGTTCGGCTGGGCCTACCTGATCATCTCCGGCATCGGAGCCGTGATCGCCTCGGCCATCACCTACCCCATCGCCGCCGGTGTGACCGTCCTGCTCTATATCGACCAGCGCATCCGCCGCGAGGCCCTCGACCTGGAACTCGCCCGCGCCGCAGGCGTCCCCGGCTACGAGACACCCGGGAGCTGATGCAGTGTCAGAAGCGGGGGGCTTCATCACGGCACGACTGCTGAACGGCGCGTCCGGCGCACCTCCGGTGGACATTTCGCGCGACCCGGCCCGCGAGGCGGCCCGGCGCGAACTGTCCGACCCGGTGTACCACCAGAACGATCCGAGCCTGCTCCAGCGCGCCCTCAACAAGTTCTGGGACTGGGTCAGTTCGCTCTTCGACTCGGCATCCGGTGCGGCCCCCGGCGGCCCGCTCGGCCTGGCCGTGATCGTCATCGCCGTGATCGCTCTGATCGCCGCCCTCTGGTGGCGCCTCGGCACCCCGCAGCCAACCGCCATCTCGGGCGGAACCCTCTTCGACGACCGTCCGCGCAGCGCCGCCGAACACCGCACCGCGGCCGAGGCCCACGCCGGAGCCCGCCGCTGGAACGAGGCCGTCCAGGAACGGATGCGCGCCATCGTCCGCTCACTGGAGGAACGCGCGCTCCTCGACCCCCGCCCCGGCCGCACCGCCGACGAGGCCGCCGCCGAAGCGGGCCGCCCCCTACCCGGCCAAGCGGACCGGCTCCGCGCCGCGGCCCGCACATTCGACGACGTCACATACGGCGGGCGCACAGC
This sequence comes from Streptomyces sp. NPDC050485, assembly GCF_044458185.1. Taxonomy (NCBI): domain Bacteria; kingdom Bacillati; phylum Actinomycetota; class Actinomycetes; order Kitasatosporales; family Streptomycetaceae; genus Streptomyces; species Streptomyces sp. NPDC050485. Next base: position 796,192 of record NZ_JBITHR010000001.1, read on the forward strand.
GGACGAAGCGGCATATCTAGGGTTGCGCGACCTCGACCGGGACCTCGAACGCACCAAGCCGGCGTTGAGCGACGCGGTCCAGGCGGCCGCCGAATGACCGCCACCCCGGCCGCCACCACCTCCGTCTCGGTCACACCGCGCCACCTGTGGACCCGTACCCGGGGTCTGCTCCTGGCCTTCGCGATCCTGGTCTCGGCCGGCGTCGCACTCGCGGCGCTGCACTCCGACTCCCAGCACGGCAGCCTCGATCCGCGCTCCGCCGACCAGTACGGCAGCCGCGCCGTCGCCCAACTCCTCAAGAGCGAGGGCGTCTCCACGCGTGTCGTCGCCACTCTCGACGAGGCGACGGCGGCCACCGGCCCCGACACCACGCTCCTGGTCACCGTCCCCGATCTCCTGACGGAGGATCAGCAGCGCCAACTGCACACCGCCACCGCCGACTCGGGCGGCCGCACGGTCCTCATCGCGCCCGGACCGCCGTCCCTGGGCATCCTCGCCCCCGGCATACGCGCCGAGGACCCCGTCGCCGTCAAGCCACGCGACCCCGCCTGCGCCCAGCCCACAGCGACCCGCGCCGGACGCGCGGACACCGGCGGCGTCCGCTACTCGACCAACGGCCAGAACGACGAGGGCTGTTACCCCGCCGACGGCCTGCCCACTGTGCTGCGCACCACGGACCGGGGCCCGGGCGACACCGTTCTCCTCGGCGCCCCCGACATCCTCCTCAACCACCGGCTCGACAAGGAGGGCAACGCCTCCCTCGCCCTCCAACTGCTCGGCACTCGTCCCCATCTGGTCTGGTACCTCCCCTCGCTGGGCGATGCGTCCGCCACCGACGGCGGCAAACGCTCCTTCTTCGACCTGATCCCGTCCGGATGGCGCTGGGCCACCCTCCAACTCACCCTCGCCGCCGCACTCGCCGCCCTCTGGCGGGCCCGTCGGCTCGGCCCCCTCGTCACCGAGCAACTCCCGGTCGTCGTCCGCGCATCCGAGGCCACCGAGGGCCGTGCCCGCCTCTACCACAAGGCCAAGGCGCGCGACCGCGCAGCCGACACTCTTCGATCGGCCGTTCGCGCCCGGCTGGCCCCCCTCCTCGGCGTGCCCGCCTCGGCGGCGCACTCCCCCGAACTCCTCCTCCCCGCCGTCTCCGCCCGGCTCCCCGCCGCCGGCCGCGACCCCCATTCCCTGCTCTTCGGCCCAGCACCGGCCGACGACGCCGCACTTGTCCGCCTCGCGGACGAACTGGACGCCCTCGAAAGAGAGGTACGCACTTCATGAGCGACCGCACCCCGGAGACCGCAGCGAACCCGGACAGCGCCCGCGCTTCGCTGGAAGCCCTGCGCGCCGAAATCGCCAAGGCCGTGGTCGGCCAGGACTCCGCCGTCACCGGCCTCGTCGTCGCCCTGCTCTGCCGCGGCCATGTGCTGCTCGAAGGGGTGCCGGGCGTCGCCAAGACCCTCCTGGTGCGCGCGTTGGCAGCCTCCCTCGAACTCGACACCAAGCGCGTCCAGTTCACCCCCGATCTGATGCCGAGCGACGTCACGGGCTCTCTCATCTACGACGCCCGCACCGCCGAGTTCTCCTTCCAGCCCGGTCCCGTCTTCACCAACCTGCTGCTCGCGGACGAGATCAACCGCACCCCGCCCAAGACCCAGTCCTCCCTCCTCGAAGCCATGGAGGAACGACAGGTCACGGTCGACGGCATCCCACGCCTCCTGCCCGACCCGTTCCTGGTGGCAGCCACCCAGAATCCGGTCGAGTACGAGGGCACCTACCCCTTGCCGGAGGCCCAACTTGACCGATTCCTCCTGAAGTTGACAGTCCCGCTGCCCTCACGCCAGGACGAAATAGACGTGCTGGCCCGCCACGCGGACGGCTTCAACCCCCGCGATCTGAAAGCAGCAGGCGTGCGCCCCGTGGCCGGCCCCGCCGACCTCGAAGCCGCCCGTGCCGCCGTCGCCAAGACCTCGGTCTCGGCCGAGATCACCGGCTATGTCGTCGATATATGTCGTGCCACGCGCGAATCCCCCTCGCTCAGCCTCGGGGTCTCCCCGCGAGGCGCCACCGCCCTGCTCGCCACGGCCCGGGCCTGGGCCTGGCTCACCGGCCGGGACTACGTCATCCCGGACGATGTGAAAGCCCTGGCACTCCCCACACTTCGCCACCGCATCCAACTGCGTCCCGAAGCCGAGATGGAGGGCGTCACCGCCGACTCCGTCATCACGTCGGTCCTCGCCCACGTCCCCGTGCCCCGCTGAGGCGACCCCATGGCCCTCACCGGACGCTCCGCACTCCTGGCCGCCCTCGGCTCCATCCCGGTCGGTGTCTTCGCCCCGGGCTGGACCGGCATGCTGGCGGTCAACGCTCCCCTTGCACTCGCAATTCTGTGCGACTACGCATGCGCCGCGCCAGTGCAAAGGCTCCGGTTCACTCGAAGTGGTGATACGTCAGTTCGACTCGGCGACGCTGCCGAGGTCGTCCTCACTGTCACCAACCCGTCGAACCGCCGCCTCCGCGCCCAGCTCAGGGACGCCTGGCCGCCCAGCAGCTGGCCTTCCGGAACCGAACAGACAGCATCGCGGCACCCGTTGACGATCCCGGCCGGCGAACGGCGCCGCCTGTCCACGGTGCTGCAGCCGACCCGGCGCGGCGACCGCCGGGCGGACCGGATCACGATCCGCTCGTACGGCCCCCTCGGCCTGGCCGCCCGACAGGGCAGCCACCAGGTCCCCTGGACGGTCCGCGCCCTGCCGCCGTTCGCGAGCCGCAAGCACCTGCCGTCCCGCCTGGCCCGACTCCGCGAACTCGACGGCCGCACCAGCGTGTTGACCCGCGGCGAAGGCACCGAGTTCGACAGCCTCCGTGCGTACGTCCCCGGCGACGACACCCGCTCCATCGACTGGCGGGCAACCGCACGCCAGGGAAACGTCGCCGTACGAACCTGGCGCCCGGAGCGGGACCGCCACATCCTCATCGTCCTCGACACGGGGCGCACTTCGGCCGGCCGCGTGGGAGACGTGCCCCGGCTCGACGCGTCCATGGACGCCGCCCTGCTGCTCGCCGCCCTCGCCTCGCGAGCCGGCGACCGGGTCGACCTCCTCGCATACGACCGCCGGGTACGTGCCCAAGTCCAGGGTCGCGCCGCTGGTGAACTCCTCCCCGCGCTGGTCAACGCCATGGCCCCGCTCGAACCCGCTCTGGTGGAGACCGACGCCCGCGGCCTCAGCGCAACTGCCCTGAACCACGCGCCGCGCCGCTCTCTGCTCGTCCTGCTGACCAGCCTTGACGCAGCACCGGTCGAAGAAGGCCTGCTCCCGGTGCTTCCCCAGCTCACCAAGCGCCACACAGTGCTGGTCGCCTCCGTGGCCGACCCCCACATCGAGCAGATGTCAGCCAGACGCAGCACCGTCGAAGCGGTCTACGAAGCCGCCGCGGCCAGCAAGACCCAGGAACAGCGCCGACGCACCGCCGAGAAACTGACGCGCCACGGCGTCACAGTCGTCGACGCCACCCCGGACAACCTGGCCCCGGCACTGGCCGATGCATATCTTGAACTGAAGGCCGGAGGCCGACTGTAAGAAAGCGTGGTTGGAAGAAGGAAGGCCACTCCTCCTTCTTCCATAACTTCCGAGGGCTCCTTCTTTCGAGCGCTCCGTAAACGCAGAAAAGCCCCGCACCGTGGTCCCGAAGGACCTTGGTGCGGGGCTTTCCCCAAAATTTGTTCGGCGGCGTCCTACTCTCCCACAGGGTCCCCCCTGCAGTACCATCGGCGCTGAAAGGCTTAGCTTCCGGGTTCGGAATGTAACCGGGCGTTTCCCTAACGCTATGACCACCGAAACACTATGAAGTTGAACACCGGAACCCCGGCCATGGGGCTCTGACGGCTGTTCATTGCTTCAGAACAAACACAGTGGACGCGAGCAACTGAGGACAAGCCCTCGGCCTATTAGTACCAGTCAGCTCCACCCCTTACGAGGCTTCCACATCTGGCCTATCAACCCAGTCGTCTACTGGGAGCCTTACCCTCTCAAGGAGGTGGGAACACTCATCTCGAAGCAGGCTTCCCGCTTAGATGCTTTCAGCGGTTATCCTTTCCGAACGTAGCCAACCAGCCATGCCCTTGGCAGGACAACTGGCACACCAGAGGTTCGTCCGTCCCGGTCCTCTCGTACTAGGGACAGCCCTTCTCAATGTTCCTGCGCGCGCAGCGGATAGGGACCGAACTGTCTCACGACGTTCTAAACCCAGCTCGCGTACCGCTTTAATGGGCGAACAGCCCAACCCTTGGGACCGACTCCAGCCCCAGGATGCGACGAGCCGACATCGAGGTGCCAAACCATCCCGTCGATATGGACTCTTGGGGAAGATCAGCCTGTTATCCCCGGGGTACCTTTTATCCGTTGAGCGACGGCGCTTCCACAAGCCACCGCCGGATCACTAGTCCCGACTTTCGTCCCTGCTCGACCCGTCGGTCTCACAGTCAAGCTCCCTTGTGCACTTACACTCAACACCTGATTGCCAACCAGGCTGAGGGAACCTTTGGGCGCCTCCGTTACTCTTTAGGAGGCAACCGCCCCAGTTAAACTACCCATCAGACACTGTCCCTGATCCGGATCACGGACCGAGGTTAGACATCCAGCACGACCAGAGTGGTATTTCAACGACGACTCCACAACCACTGGCGTGGCCGCTTCACAGTCTCCCACCTATCCTACACAAGCCGAACCGAACACCAATATCAAACTGTAGTAAAGGTCCCGGGGTCTTTCCGTCCTGCTGCGCGAAACGAGCATCTTTACTCGTAGTGCAATTTCACCGGGCCTATGGTTGAGACAGTCGAGAAGTCGTTACGCCATTCGTGCAGGTCGGAACTTACCCGACAAGGAATTTCGCTACCTTAGGATGGTTATAGTTACCACCGCCGTTTACTGGCGCTTAAGTTCTCAGCTTCGCAACCCCGAAAGGTCACTAACCGGTCCCCTTAACGTTCCAGCACCGGGCAGGCGTCAGTCCGTATACATCGCCTTACGGCTTCGCACGGACCTGTGTTTTTAGTAAACAGTCGCTTCTCGCTGGTCTCTGCGGCCACCCCCAGCTCAAGCAGCAAGTGCTATCACCAGTGATGGCCCCCCTTCTCCCGAAGTTACGGGGGCATTTTGCCGAGTTCCTTAACCATAGTTCACCCGAACGCCTCGGTATTCTCTACCTGACCACCTGAGTCGGTTTAGGGTACGGGCCGCCATGAAACTCGCTAGAGGCTTTTCTCGACAGCATAGGATCATCCACTTCACCACAATCGGCTCGGCATCAGGTCTCAGCCTTA